>CAYSQM010000008.1:0-67110 GCA_964433415.1 uncultured Pseudomonadota bacterium | reverse complement strand
TCGCTTTGACTTGTGTTATGAGAACCTCTGTATTTATGGGCTTTATTATCCAATTGTTTTATAGCCACAGTAGATTGCCGTACATTTATAGGATTCGTTATTGGGACATTTTGATCATCAGAATATTCGTTATCTCGGGCTCCGGTGCTAGCATTTTGTATATAGCTTAATTCTCTACTCCCATCGTGGAGAGTCATTAGATCAGTAGGAAAAGCTGCATTAGAATTTAGATCGCCTATAAGAAAATCTGGATCAAAATTTCTATCAAATGTGTCATCATTGTTTTCTTCTTGGCTTGCATACAGTCCAGTTGATAGTAAATGGTTATGAGTTGTTTTAGATTCGTTTTCTTCTGTTGGATATTCTAAGGTTTTTAAAAAATCTTTTATGTCTTTTTCAGTTCTAAGGATAATTTTAGAACCTTTTGCTCTTTTATTGGTTTGTTCGGATTCGGAAAACTCATTGTCTGAATTTTCATGAGCTAAGCGTTTTTTTTCGTCATCAGTATTATTATCATTGTTTTCTTCTTGGCTTGCATACAGTCCAGTTGATAGCAAAAGGACGAGTAATAGTTTTTTCATAATAAACTCCATTAATTATAAATAGTATTTTTCTATATAATATATTATATTACAATTTGAATAATTGTAAAGTGGCCTTGAATAAGGTTATTTAGATTATTCTTCTTCATGTTCACTATCATCAGATTCTTGTGGATGAAGCTTTTCTGTATGTCTTTTTAAATTTTGACGATAATTGGTAGAATAATTACATCCTTCATATTTGCATTTAAAAAGTTTTTCATTAGCATGAGTTAGTGCATGTTTTTTTAAATAATTAGCTTTAATGAAATAGTCATTGCATCCTTGATGTGTGCATTTAAAATTTTTTTCACCAGTATGAGTTACTGCATGTGTTTTGAGTTCAAAAGGATAAATGGCAGAATAATTACATCCTTCATGTTCACATTTAAAATGTTTTTCACCAGTATGAATTCGTCGTATGTGGACATTTAAAGAATCTTTCCGATTTGCAGAATAATTACATCCTTGATGTCTGCATTTAAAATTTTTTTCACTAGTATGAATTCCTGTATGTTTTTTAAAATCGTAAAGTCGACTGGTAGAATAATTACACTTTTCACATTGATATTTTTTCTTTGCAGTATCATCATTTTGAATTGAAATTACTTTTGTGGTGGCATGAGAAGTAGATGTTGAAGTTTTTGGAAGAGCAGTATTAGATTTTTTTCGTTTTTCTTTATAGTTTTCTTCGCTTTCATCATAAGAGTATTCGGTCTCATCAGAAGAATCTTCGCTTTCACTTTCACCTGAATATTCACTTTCGCTTTTATCAGAAGAATCTTCACTTTCATTTTCATTTTCTTCATCAGTGCGCTTATAGTCTTTATGAGCTAATCGTTTTTTAGCCAAAGTAGATTGCCGTACATTTATAGGATTCGTTATTGGGGCATTTTGATCATCAGAATATTCGTTATCTCGAGCTCCGGTGCTAGCATTTTGTATATAGCTTAATTCTCTACTCCCATCGTGGAGAGTCATTAGATCAGTAGGAAAAGCTGCATTAGAATTTAGATCGCCTATAAGAAAATCTGGATCAAAATTTCTATCAAATGTGTCATCATTGTTTTCTTCTTGGCTTGCATACAGTCCAGTTGATAGCAAAAGGACGAGTAATAGTTTTTTCATAATAAACTCCATTAATTATAAATAGTATTTTTCTATATAATAAATTATTTTGCTAGCAGTTAAATGTTTTGTACTCTTTTAAGAGGAGTTCGTCTTTCTTTAAAATTATGAAGTTTTTTCATATGTACGTACAATGTTAGCAATAAGTCCAATCATTATCATGCTACTAATTAATGATGAACTTCCGTAGCTAATAAAAGGTAAGCCGATTCCTTTGGTTGGTAATAATCCAGTAACAACTGCAAGGTTGATAATTGCTTGAAGGGTTATTAATAAAATAAAGCCAAGTGTTGTATAGATATGCATTGTTTTTTTGAGTTGCCAAGCAATTTTTAATCCAAAATATAAAAAGGAAATATATAATCCAATGATAATAGATGAACCTATAAAGCCTATCTCTTCGGCAATAATTGAAAAAATAAAATCAGTATGTTGCATTGGTAAATAGAAAAATTTCTGTTTTGAATGGGCTATGCCGGTTCCAAACCAACTACCAGAGCCTACTGCAATTAATGATTGAATAATTTGAAATCCTGCACCTTGAGGGTCTGACCATGGATCTAGAAAAATTAAAACACGCTTTAATCTGTAAGGATATTTTAGTATTAAAAATGCAAGAGCTGGAATAAGTGGAAGTATGGTATAAAGTAGGTATTTAAACGGAAAATCAGCAATAAATAATAAAATAAATGAAGTGCATACTAAGGTGACGGTGAGTCCAAAATCTGGTTGCATTAAAAGTATTGCACTTATTAAACCCATGATAGTTAGAAATGGTAAGTACGAATACACAAAAGTGAAGGGCTTGTTTTCTTTTTTAGCAAGAAAAAAGGCAATATAAAGTATCAAAGATATTTTTAATAATTCACTGGGTTGAAAGGTAATTGGTCCTAATTTTAACCAACGGCTTGATCCGTAAATGCGTACACCAAATTTTGGTATTAAAGTAAGTCCAGTGAGTATCCATGAACTCCAAAAGAAAAAACTTATTTTTGAAAAAAGTAACTCTAAACGAATATAACGGGCTGAACAAAAAGCTATTAAACCAATAAGAAGACCAAAGAGTTGTTTTTTTATAAAGTAATGTCCCGTGCCATAATTTTCTAATGAAAAAATCGAGCTTGAAGAATAGATAAATACCATTCCAATAATAATCAAGGTGGAAACTATTCCAAGGAGAACATTTAAATTTTTGGTTAATTTTGTTTTTATTTTATACACATTTTTACTCTTTTAAATTGTTTACTAACTGAGCAAATCGTTTTCCTCGTTCTTCGTAATTTTTAAATAAATCATAACTTGAACCAGAAGGAGAAAGAAGAACAATATCATTATCTTTCATCACTTTTACACAAGTTTCAAATGCCGATTCAAGCGTTTCATGTATTGAGCAGGTAATGGCAGCTTCTATGCACCATTGTGCGAGTTGATCTGCTTCTTTGCCAAAGCAAAAGACCTGTTTAATATTACTTGGTAGTGATTCTATTAAAGGTTTTCTATCAACTCCTTTACATAGTCCACCAAGGAATAAAAGAATTGGTTCTGTTTTAAATCGACCAATTGCTTGTTGTGTTGATTCAATTAAGGTTCCTTTTGAATCATTATAAAATCTAATAGTTTTAAAAATACGTACCAATTCTACGCGATGTTTTGGCATTGAAATGTTATAGGCATATTTTGTAACTTCTTCAATTGGTAAATTAAGGGCTTCAAGGATTGAAAAAATGAGATTCCAATTTTGCATACAGGTTATGTCGGATAACGCTAATGCTATGTCATCAAATTTACCTTCGCCAACCCATGTTATTTTTTGTTGCCCTACAAATGGCCAAAAGATATCCATAAATTCCATTGGAATTATGGCCCTATCTTCTTCAGTCTGATTTTTTATAATTTTGCTCTTAGCAAAGAGATAATTTTCTAGAGTTTTATGACGATCAAGGTGGTTTGGAATTAGATTGGTAATTGCAGCAATAGTTGGTTTAAAGTGCTTAGTATGTTCAAGTTGAAAACTAGAAAGTTCCATTACAAGGTAATCATACGGTGGTTGTAGCTTGTTGTCTTCAGAAAAGTTTAGTTGCTCAAGTATGTCTAACATAGGGGTGCCTATGTTACCAAGAGCAATAGCTCTTTTTCCAAGCGCATTTAAAAGACCAGTTAATAATGTAACTATTGAAGTTTTTCCAACAGAGCCGGTAATTGCAATAACTGGTATATTGTTTTCAGCGGCAAAAAGATCAAGTTCTGTAATCCATTTATGTGCGTAACCCTTATAAGGTTCTAGATCAATGCCAGGACTTGCGATGATAAAATCATTCATTTCAAGAAACTGTGGCAAGTAATGTTGGTCTACACATTGGACATTATGTCCAGTGACAAGTGCCACTTCCAAAGGAGTAAGTTCACGTTGTTCAAGAAGAGAAAGGGTATAATCTTTTTTGGTTAAAAAACTTAAAACGCTTTTACCTACCACACCAAAGCCCCAGATACCAATTTTACTTTTTATTGGTGGTAGTTGATTATTAATTTCCATCGTGTCCTTAGATAGTGTGGTCATATTGTGAATTTAGCCAAAATGAGTATACTGCAGGTTATTTGAGTAGTGAATAGCATAGGTGTTTTTTCCTAAATTTTTCAAAGTTTTTCAAAGGGTTTCCATGGAAGATAAAGTAGTAGAAAATGGCGTTCAAGCCATAAGTTATAAAGACACCCTTAATTTACCGCGCACCGATTTTCCAATTCGTGCGCAATCTAACATTGATGATCCAAAGATTTTGGAACGTTGGAAGCTAGAAAAATTATATGAAAAAGCATTTTTACTGCACAAAGGCGCTCCTAAATATATTTTGCATGATGGTCCTCCCTATGCAAATGCTAATATTCATTTGGGCACCGCTTATAATAAAATTTTAAAAGATATGGTTACCAAATCTCAGCGTATGATGGGTAAGCATGTGCCAGTAACACCAGGATGGGATTGTCATGGGTTACCTATTGAATTTAATGTAACTAAAGAAAATCCTGGTCTTTCTACTTTAGAATTAAAAAAGAAATGTCGTGAATTTGCACAACATTGGGTTGGCGTTCAACGTGAACAGTTTAAGCAACTTGGTGTGATTATGGATTGGGATAATCCTTATTTAACTATGAATTCACGTTATGAAGCAGATACAGTACGTGCATTTGGTAAGTTTGTAACTTCGGGCTATATTGCACGTAAAAATAAAACAGTTCCTTGGTGTGCTTCATGTAAAACAGTGTTAGCAATTGCTGAAATAGAAAAATATGACCGTAAAGACCCATCAATATATGTATTGTTTAAACTGCCTCAAAATAGCCTGTCACAAGTTTTTTCTGATGTATTTTTAGATGTTCCTACAGGGTTATTAGTCTGGACAACAACACCTTGGACTTTGCCTTTGAACCGTGCAGTTACCTTGCGTCCAGAAGCAGAATATGAACTTCTTGATGCGCGTCAAATATTGGGTAAATGTTTAATTGTTGGTAAAGCATTATCTGATAAAGTATGTGCAAAACTTGGTATTGAAAAGAAAGTTTTAGGGTCATGTACCGCTGAACAGTTAGTTGGACATCAAGTTGAACATCCGTTTATTCAAGATTTTATGGTACCAGTGATTAGTGACCAGTTTGTTGAATTAGGTGAAGGCACTGCGTGTGTTCATACAGCACCAGGTTGTGGTCCAGAAGATTATGACGTTGGTCTAAAAAATAGACTAGAAATCTATTCGCCAGTTACCGAAGATGGTAAATATGGGCCATCAATTATTCCTGCTGAACTTGAAGGTATAGAAGTTTTTAAAGCTCATGGTTGGGTAATTAGTAAATTGCAAGAGTGCGGTACGCTTATTCATAAAGAAAGTATTACTCATGCCTACCCTCATTGTTGGCGTTGCCGTAACGGATTGATCTTTAGAGCAACTAAACAATGGTTCTGTGATCTTTCTCATGAAGGGTTACGGGATAAGGCTTTGGCAGCTATAGAAAAAACAACTTTTGTTCCTGAACGTACTAAAAATCATTTAAAAGCTTCTGTTGGTGGACGTCTTGAATGGTGTTTGTCTCGTCAAAGAGTATGGGGAACTCCGATAGTTGCCTTCATTTGTGAAGCATGTGATCATGGATGGGTTAATAATAAGGCTCTTGATATGATTACCCAAAAAATTGAAGAACAGGGTATGGAATATTGGGATTCAGCTACAGTTAAAGAATTACTTGGAGCATCAGCTAGGTGTCCATTGTGTGAGTCAGTAAATATTGCGAAAGAACAAGCTATTTTAGATGTATGGTTTGATTCTGGAGTAAGTCATTTTGCTGTATTAAAACGTAATTCTGAATTATCTTTCCCGGCTGATATGTATCTTGAAGGGGTTGACCAGCATCGCGGTTGGTTCCAGAGTTCATTATTAACTTCAGTTGTATTAGAGGGACAACAATTTACCAAAACTATTGCAACTCATGGGTATACCGTAGATGCAAAAGGTCATAAAATGTCTAAATCATTAGGCAATGTGGTATTACCTGAAGATATGATTAAAAAAGTGGGAACCGATGGGTTAAGGCTGTGGGCTTCCAGTATTGATATGGAAAGTGATGCAGTAGTTTCTGATGCCTTAATGAACAATGTACAAGAAGTTTTTAGAAAAATAAGAAATACATGTCGCTTTTTAGTTTCAAATTTATATGATTTTGACTTTAAAAAAGATGCAGTTGAGCTTGATAAACTTAATGCTTTAGATCAGTATGCAGTACAGAGCTTAAATCGATTTAATAAAGAGGTACAACAAGCTTATTTAAAGTATGATTTTACCGGTGTATACCATCTATTCACTGATTATTGCACTGTAGAATTAAGTTCTTTTTATCTGGATATTGTAAAAGATCGCTTGTATACTGATTTAGCTAATGGACATACAAGAAGATCTGCTCAGACAGCTTGTTGGCTTATTTTAGATACGTTAACACGCTTAATGGCACCTATTTTATCATTTACTGCAGAGCAATTATCTGATTGTTATCAGGTAGATAAAGTAGGATCAATACATTTAACTATATTTCCATTAGTTGATTCATTAGTAATAAAAAGCGATATAAAAGAAGAGCAGTGGGAAGTTTTGCGTAAGTTTCGTTCAGTAGTATTAAAAGCTATTGAGCTATTGCGCAAGGAAGGCAGCATTAAACATTCACTCGAAGCAAAGGTAACAGTTGCCATGAACACTGCGCATGAAACCGCTCAAGTTTTACACGGACTTTTGATGGACGTTGAAAAAAACGGACAGGCAAAAGAAAAATTTTTAAAAGAATATTTTATTGTTTCTGAGTGTTGTGTTGAAATTTTTGAACAAAATGATACAGAAGAAGATGAAATTATTGTTGATGAAGATGGTGTTGAATATTTTGCTGATTCATTAATGCCTGATTCAGGGATGATAGTTAAAGCTGGTCATGCTGATGGGACTAAATGCCCTCGTTGTTGGCAGTGGGAAATCACTGATCATGAACATGGATTGTGTGCACGTTGTCAATCAGTGGTAGCAAAAACAAATTAAAAATATTTTTTATTAAATGTTAAAATAAGTAAGATTAAATTTTTTTAAATCTTACTTATTTTTTTATACATTTTTTATTATCAATTTACCTTTATTGACTTGTTATTTTTTATAATTTTATACCTTATTTATTAGAAAAATATTTTCAAAAAATTCATTTCCCTTAAGAAAGGATAAACATGAAAAATCACAGAGCATGTGGTTATTTTTATGTTTTTATACTTTCTATCTTTTTATTGTTAGGGCAATCTATAAAAACATTGCCAAGTACTAGCAGTCAGCTTAATACTGATGGAACGGCCTTATCTTTTAAAGAACTTGGCGTTAAATTTGATCATAAACATACAGTTACTCTTGTTGCTGAAGATATTCCTGCATTAGATGCATCTAAAATCACAAAAGGAACCTTTGGAACAGCGCAAATAGCAGATGGGGCAGTGACAACAGCAAAGGTAGCTGATAGTACTATAAACACTAGCAAAATTACAGATCTAGCGGTAACAAATTCTAAGATAAATGATGTAGCTGCAAGCAAAATAACAGGCACTATTGCAGTAGCTCAAATAGCAAATTCTGCGGTAACTAATGCAAAGATTGCAAATTCTGCCTTAACAAATAGTAAAATTAATGACGTGGCTGCAACAAAGATAACAGGGACATTAGTAACATCACAGATACCAAATCTAGATGTTTCTAAGATCACAACTGGAGCATTTGGAACCACACAAATTGCTGATGGAGCTATAACAACAGCAAAAATAGCAGATGGATCAGTAACTAATGATAAAATTATTAGTATTGATGGAAGTAAGATTCTAGGGGCTATCGATTCTTCTATTATTTCTAATCTGTTGATTAATAATATTGAAGGCCTTTCTAATCAACTTTTATTTATTGTTCAGAATGGTGCTAATTTTTTAGTTGATAGTGCATCAATTTTTATTAATCCATTTACTTATTTTAAGCCTGGTTCATGTTTAAAATGGGCTGATAATAATAATTTTAAAGCTCAATGGCAAGGTGTTTTCCCAGCTGAATGTTCTATTGATATGAAAGGCAATGGGATTCTTGAATTAAATTCGGATTTTGTATTGAAAGGTGATGGGCATTTTTATACATTGGGAACTATTCGTTCAAATGAAAGAGTCTTAGATCAGGCAAATATTGCTATGAGATCTTTAGATTTAAGTAAGTATCAAATGATGTTTCCACGAAATAGTAGTCAACAAGGTGTGTTAGAAAATATTATATTAAATCTTCATGGAGATATTGTTTTAAATACTACATTAACTATTAATGAGAATGTAATTATTAATGGAAATGGTCATAAAATTACTTTTTCGGATTATGGTAAAATTGCTGTTACAGCTGGTTCAATTATGCATTTGAAAAATGTAACTTTAGATAAAGTTCAAAGTGTTGTTGAAAAAGTAGAAAATAGAAAATTTTATTCAATTATTACCGGAATTGATTTGCAAGAAACTGTTGATTCTCATTCTGCATTAATACTTGAAAAATCTATTATTATTCCAAAAGAAAAAAAATCTTTTTTTAATAAAGGGCATATAAAATTTATGGATAGTTATTCTCGACTTGGAACAGAGGGTAAAATTTTAGATGTTTTTCATGAGCATGTTGATTTAGAATTTGATGTTAAAGCATTTTCAGGAAAAATTCCGATTCTTGCATGTACTAATTTTGGGAATATATTTACTATGAACGGTGATATTGATTTTAGAGGTGGTGGCTTTTCTAATGCTGCAAAAGTTGATTTTGGTGGAAATACAATGTTGTTTAATTGTAGAACCTATCCAAGCACAACAAATCTATTCATTGATTTTTCAACAAATACTCCTATTCCTCAAGTCCCTTTAGGGCTAGATTCTGTAAATTTTAGTATCGATAAAATTATTACTACAGAAGATGTTAAATTGCCTATTATAGGATTATTACATAAAGGTCTTAATGACACGGCAAAATTAGTTTTTGGAATTGTTAATCCTTACACTAAAAATTTTGTTAAAGGTGTTGAACTAGATTTTAATAATGCTTCTTCATTGCAAAAAATTATAGATTTTAAGTTTTTAAAAACTCAACCATTAGAAGTAGTTGAGGATGGTAATTATTATGATAGATACTATGTATTAGTTCTTTATGGAGGAAATGATTTTGATATTAATGGTATTCAGATATATCAATTAGATATTAATCAGGATTTTTATAAAAAAGATATTTTTGATCCTAAAAACGCTGCTGATTATAATAAAATAGGCCAGAAGAATGAAAGTGATATTAATCGTTTGGGAAGGATGAGCCTAAATAGTTTTAACGATACTGCTTCTGGAATATTAAAAACAAATTTAACTTCATTTGTGAAATTTGATAAAGCATATAAATCACATGGTTTAGCTATTCATCCTAATGGTAAAGAATTTACAGTTATAGTGGAAAATAGTGATGATAATTCTTATGAATTAAGAAATTATCAAGTTTTTGATACTGGGAAAATTGTTAATACTATAGATAAAATAATAAGATTTAGTAGAGGGGTTAATCGTCCATTTTCGTCTAAAGGTAATTGTTTACAATGGACTATAGATGGTAAATTTTTATTATTAAGTACAATTGAAAATGATAAAGGTGTAATACAAGTTTTTTTTAAAGATGAAAAATTTGAAAAAATTATGGAATATTATTTGCCTTATTCAGCTTTATTTTCTTTACATCCTTATGATGAAACATTAATTATTATTGCTCATGATAAATTTTTTGATGGTGATTTTATGCATTATGGTGGTATTGAAATGAGTAAGATTGATAATCTTGGTTTTATTAAAAGGATAGAAAATACCTATACATCAATGATTGAGCCTACTATATTTAATAGTATAGAATGGCATCCTGATGGAAATTTATTAGTCAATTCTACAGAGAATGGCCTTGTTTTTATACCATATTCTCATGCCCATGGGACTTATGAAGTTGAACACGATGAATTTTATTCAGAATTAAATTCTGGTTGTTCGATTAAATCTGCAAAATTTCTTCCATCAGGTGATCAATTAATTTCTGACGGATTTGTTCTTAACTCTTCTTTACTGAATAAATCAGTTCTTTTATATACTTTTGAAAATAAAGGGTATGGTGCTTTTGGAAATGGATTTTTAAAATTAACTAACCATTTAGGTTTTATTGTTCCTGTTGACATTACTCATTCATTGGAAATAGATCTTAATAAAAATAGAATAGAAATTCCTTCAACTGGAAATCTTAAAATTGGCCCTGGAGTTAGTTTGACATTAAAGAATGGCGAATTATCAGGATTGAAAACATTTAGAAGAGCTTTTACTCAAGATAAAATGATTAATGAATTGGCAGGAATTACCTTTGCAGATTCAACAAGTATGTTAGTTTTGGATTCTTGCAATATAAAAATTTCGGGGAATGTTGATTGTGTCGCACCTGGCAATATTGAAATAAAAACAGATAATAGTATTATTTATTTTGGTGGATTACGTATTCTAGATGAAGGGGCAACAAAAATTATAAGCACTGAAGGATATAGTTTTGTTGCTGATAAAATTAGTAATTCAGTATTATTTTTAGGTTCTAAAAATAATTTGATTGATCAATCAAAATTAACCATTTCAAATACAAATATTGAACAAGCAATTCGTAAAGAATCTATACTTTCGCTTTCAGCATTTCAAGTATTAACAGAAGGACAACAGCAAAAAAATTTATTTGAACGTTCTTCTAATGGTTCACGTACACCTCTTTATATTAATGGTTCTGATGATGTTGATAAACCTGTAAGGTATCCTTTGCAGCAATATATGGAACTTCTTGGTTCTGGCCCAGGAGACATTATTATAAGTGGATATGTTCATGTTGAAGGGCCTGAAACTATTAAAAATCTTGTTCAATCATCGATAGTAGATAACACAATAATAAAAGTTGAAAATGGTGCTCGTTTGATAATTAAATCTGGTAGTATTTTAACTTGTACTGGTAAAATGTCATTAATTGCAGGGGTAAATGGTATTATTATTATTGAAGATGATGCAGTATTACAATTTGGCTCAAAAAATACCAGTACTGTTGATGAATTAAATTTAGTAGGCGATGGTGGTGAAATAGAGTTGCAAGGATTAAAATCAATAATAAATTTTGCATATGGGAAAAATAAAATTACGATGAATAATCGTTCAAGTATTGATACTACGTTAGGCGGTCAAATTCTTATTAATATGGATCTCGATTTAAGACCAACTATTGGGAGTTCTTTAGTTGAATTTACTTTAAATAAAATAAAAATAGTTGGCTCTTCAGAAACAAATATTCCTGTTTTTATTATTGCACCAAATGATGAAACAGCCGGTATTGAAAGTACTACATTTTTAACTATTAAAAATATTCAATGTACTGGAAATACTAATATGCAGTTTATGGATGCTAATGGGAGTGGTGGTATTTTTGCAGTATTAAATGGGTTAGATCAGAAACAATCAATTGGCGCTGCTCAATTAGTTGAACGATTAACACTTGTTACGTTACCAAAAAATAATCAACCTATTAATCCTATTCGGGTTGATGCAAATGGAGATTTTAAAGCAGCTTCATCTATTGATCCACTTTTTAGTTATACTATTTATAATACTGATCGATCGATACAGCGTTCAACAGAATTTACTGGTCAAGAGATTGTTACGGGCACCGATCAGTTTGGCCATGCATTTAGTCAATTTTATGGTGAAACACGAGCAAATACTTAACAGCCTTTTCCCATTTATTTACGGCTTAAATCGCCATCTTGAGGTGATAAAGGATCCATTTTTTTCCTTATAACATTTAACCAATAAGCATTGGTTAGTTTTTCACGATAATTTTTATTAGTAAATGCATCGCCATATTTTAAAAGCCACTTATCTAAATTTTCTTGAGTAATTTCTGACCATTCATTTACAATCACTACTGGTAATTCTTGATAAAGAGAATCTAATGGCGATGTTTTAACAATAACAATAGTGCCTAAAATTAAATCCTCCCACGTGCGATGACAATCTAGCCCATTTCCGTGTGGACTTATAGAAAAAGCATATTCTCCCTTTTTTTTCCATAATTCATATCTACCTATTGGTGGTCCATAATCAATTAATCCAGTGTCTAAAAGAGTATCAAAAATCATAGTACGATTTTCACCAAATTCTAAATAACGATTAAAACTCCCGTGCATACTATCATTTAATTGAAAATCAACATAAGCACGTTTCTTTCTTTGATTTGTAGGAGTTAATGTTTTTAAAAGATTTATTAGTTGTAGTTCTTGTTTTTGGGGAGAATTTTTTTCTCCCCAGTCTTTTCTTTGTTTTGTATAAGCTAAAGTATGAAAATCCATACCAATCGGAATACTTGTTACTTTATTGCTTGGGCCAGCATAATCATTATTTTGAGCGAATATGTGAATAATGAGAGAATTATTAAGGAGTACTTTAATATCAAAATTATTATTTATTGTTGAGTTTATAGTACAATTTGAAGGAAAACTCTCATCACCATCAGCTATTAATAGAATAATTGGTACGGTAAGTTTTGGTAAAATATGTTCACAAAATTCTTGAATAAAACAGCATTTAACCCAAACAATATCGTTATTTTTTATATTTTTGTATGTTTGTTCGTCAAATTTAAAATTACAAGAAAAGAGTTTATATGGATTTTTATTTACTCCTTTATTGCATGTTTGAATGAGTCCAAAGTTCCATAAAAAATGTGTTGATTCCCATTCACTAGTAAGGACGATATTAACAGTATTAATTAAAAAAAATATTATGAGGTTATTTATTATTAATTTTAATATAGACATTTTATTCTCCTTGTATGATTTTGAATCATCTATAAAAGATGATGATCTTGTTAAATTTTCTTTATAAAAATTTAATATCTTGACTCATTGTATTTTAAAAAAATATGGTTTCAATAGTTTTGTAAATCTGTAAAACGATGGACAACGCGTGCTGGTCAAAAAATTGTAATAGGAAGTGAACTGATGCAACAGGAAAAGTATTTTCTTAGCTTAAAGAAGGTGCCCTGTTACTAGATCAGCTTTTTAATATCTCTATTTAATAAAGGATTTCTAAAAAAATGAATATAAAATTGAGCTTTTTAGGTTTATTAAGTATGTCATCTGCTTATGCAGTATGGCAGCCTTATATGGAAACAACGAGTGTAGATGTTCCTGGTAAAACAGTATCGGTGCTTGCCCCTTTTGGGCAGCACCACGTTGCTACGCAAGCATTTGATGCTAATCATAATGAAGTAGAACTAGATACAATGCTTTTTGGTAAAGAATTAACTATTGGAGATGTTTATTTGCAATCTAAGTTAGCAAAAGAAGCCAAATTACAATCAACTGCTGCAAATCCAACTGATACTTTAGGGTGGTTAGCTACTCTGAGTGATGCAAAGATTGATATTGAATCAGTCCAAAAATGTTTTAGATTTGGGTTTAATGGTTCATTGACTTTACCAAAAAATAGTAATGATGGAGTTAAAGTTATTCTTGGGTTTAGTTTGCCATTTGAATATTATGAACATCATTTAGATGTTGATTTTCCCGATGCTGAATTAGGAGCAGACAGTGGAACAGGCTCTAGTGATTATGATGTTTTTTTTGCAAATTATGGCACCGTAGAATCATTTTTCTATCGTGATGTAATTGGGCTTAAAGGATTAGTATTTAAAGAGTTTCAACGCAGTCTTGGGGTTGGTGCAACAGAACTTTTTGGATTACTTGATTTAAGTAATTATGCACATGAAAAGATTGAAAAAATGCAAATTGGGGTAATTCTTGGGTTGCCTACTGGTTCAGAACCCGATAGTAGTGTGGTGTGGCCTATAGAACGTGGATCAAGTGGCGCATGGCAATTAGGTGCTATAAGTAATATTACTTGGTTTAGGAATGGATTTTTCAATCCATTCGTTTCTTGCAGAGTTTTAGGGAGTTTTGCAAATACAATATCGCAACGCGTGCCGCGTAAATATACTTTTGCAGCAGGGCAAACTATGGCTCAAACAAGAATTATACATCGATCAGCTACGACAACTGGAACATCAATAGGTATGGCATTAAATACTGCAATTGACCGTTACGAAACTGACGTTCCTTTCTTTGCAGATACTGCAATACCTGTTGAACGCACTTTAGGTGCCATTTTTGATGTAAAATTTGGTAATAGTATCAATTATTACGACAAACTAATATTAAATACTTGGTACTATTTCCATCAACGTTTAGGTGATACCATTAAAGTTGCTTCATGGGCTCCAGTAGGGGTTTACAATATTGATGTAGTTTCTGCACGTACCAACCAACGCACTCATTCATTTGGTTGGTGCGTTGCGTATCCATTTGGTATTGATAAGTTATTTAGTATTGGTAGTCAACATGCAATTGCTGGTAAAAACTCACCAAGATACCATAGTTTATTTATAGCATTTCAGGCATCATTTTAAATAATTTATTTAATAATAAAATTATAGTCCAGTGAGTTTATTATTAAATAAAGTTAAAAGTAAGAAAAAAGGCCCATCTTTAAAAGTAGGCCTTTTTATTAAATATTGTTGGATCTCACAGTCGCTTTGCTTCTTCTGGATGACAAGTGCAAGCATTTTTTACTGGAAAGAAAAATAGTTGGCTTTTAGCAGCACTTGTCTTCTATGAAGTTCATCATCGAATGAAAATGTTTTAAGTTATCTTTTAAGTTTGATGTTTTTTTTGTTTTTTGGTGAAGTTCTTTGACTGTTGGAAAGTGATTTTCATCAACAAGAATATCTTTCATTTTTTGCTTTGAAGTATTGAATTGACTGAAATTTGTTTCTTTATCAAGTAATGCTACCCATTTTCCAACTTCTTTTTTTGCTTTATCAAGTCTAAAAGTAAGTTCTCTTAATGTTGGTGAAAGAGGGCCTTCTGAAGGGCTTTGTTTATATCCATCAACAAAACTAATAATGGTATTATATTTAGGGTTTAAAAATTCTTCAACATCCGCCAAGTAATAAGGAATAGATTTTTCTAATTCTGCAATAGTTACGGCAGGGCTTGAAATGACATTCTTTTTTAAATCTTTTTTATTACTTTTTTTTGCTTCTTCTGAAGAAACTGATTTAACTGCTTTATCATTGTTTGCTAAAAGCTTATTATTTAATTCTGGTTGTTTTGGTAAACTTTTTTTGATTGTATCAGTAACCATTGAATTGCCCGGTGTTTCTATATGTGGTAGTAGATTAAGAGATGCATAATAATCATTACTATAAGGGGAATAATAATTGCTTCCGCGACCACTATTTGTTGGAGAATTTTCAATTTTTTTAGTGAATTCTTTAGCTTTCTTTTGTTTTTCTTCTTCTTCTTGTTTAATTTTTAACGCCTCTGGCTCGTATTTTTTGAGTACTTTCTCTAATTCTTCATTAATTAAATCTTGAGTAAATGCTTTAGTCAAAAGAGCAGCGATAGAATCAAAAACATCTTGAGCTACTTTTAGTTGCTTTGTATGTTCTTTACGATTTCTAGATGATTCGAATTCTAATAAAACACTAGTTGGGATATTAAAATTTTTGTTATATTTTTCTAGATTATTAGTAAGTGTTTCTATTGTAGTACGTAATCCATCAAATTCTTTTTCAAGTATATTTTTTAAAATCTTTTCATCATCAGTAACATGCAAATAATAAACAAGATTATTTAAGTTCTTATCAAAAACGGATATTTCATCACTAAATTCTTCTTCAGTTGCAGCTTGTTTTCTGATAGCCGTTATTACATCTATAAGTCTTGCTATAACTTTTTTGAATTTTAAAGCACTGTTTTCTTCTTTTGGAGTTGGTTTTATTTCTTTTTTTTCTGGCTTACGTTCAGTAGGCTTTTTTGTAGGTTTAGGTTCTGATTGGGCTCCAGCACCAGGGCCAAATACAGGGACCCCTTGTTGTTCAGCAGTATCCATAATCTGTTTTCCAATATCAGCCAGTTCTTTTAATTCATCTTCGCTAAGAGTTTGTAAAAATTCTTCAATTTGCTTAAGTTCTTCTTCTGTAGGAGGAGCCATTAATCCACCTGCTCCGGCACCAGAACCAAAATCAGAAAAATCAAAACCTCCACCTGCGCCAGGTCCACCATCAGCACAATTTAAAGATGTTATACTGTTAAGACTAAGAAAGATAATAGTCATAAGAGAGAGTAATAAATTGTTAGATGAATTCATAAAATAATCCTTTTAAATTAATTTCCTCCGAAAATTCCTTTTTAAAATACTAAAAATAATAATTTTTTATAAGGGATCTTGTTTTTTTTTATTTGAGAAGGTACCATGTAGTTGATGTTTAAGACCTTTTGACTAATAAGAGGAAGACTTTATGAAAGTTTTTTGGCTAGATGATGAAAAAGATGAATTCACTTGCGACGACGAATGCGACGAAGATTTCGACGATTTCGACGATGAAGATGAAGATGATGAAGATTAATCATTTTTAGCATTAATAAATTATGGGGGCATTATGCCTCCATTTTTTTTGAATATTCATATAGTTCTTCCTTTATATTAATCTTTATTGCAGCTTCTTTTTTTGCAATTTCTCTTTTGACCACCGCTTGGTGGCTTTCTTTTTTATGGTTAATTCCAATTTACTTGAAAATATTTAATTATAAAAAGATTGATCATTTAAAGCTGAGGGATCAAACGGCTAAACCATTTTTAAATGGTTTTTTATGGGGTTTTTGGTTTTATTTTTTACATTCATTTACTTTTTTTATTTTATTGCTTCGTGAAGGGCATGGACAAGAACGAGTATTCTTTATATTAACACCATTTATTTTTATAGGTTATGCCGCATTGTATAGTGGTGCCTGGTTTTACTTATTACATAAGGCATCATTTTTTAAGCAAGAATTTCTGCGCATAGTAAGTATTATTATAATTACACTTCTGTACTTTTGGAGTATAGACACTTTTCTGTTATGTCCATTTGGAGCAATGGAAGGGTATCCTATTGTTTTTCCTTTAGTTGCGTGTGCGCAATTGCCAAAACTTTTATATTTATTACCAATAGTTGGAAAGTGGTTTTTAATGATATGCATGATAAATATTCAATTATTAAGTGCATATTTTTTATCCATTATATTTCTTAGTCAATCTACTTTTAAAAAAAAATTATTTTTATTAGTTCTTTTATTGAGCTCATTATTTCCATTTTTTATTGGGTTTGCGCTGCCAGACTTTACATCAAAGCAAGAAGCTAGTACCTTTGAATTCTTAGAAAAGATAGTAGTGGTGGTGCCATCAGACAATAAAGACCTATCACCTTATCAACGAGCACAAGACCTATGCCAAAAAATGGAGCAAGCACAACAAGATTTTCCCAAAGTGGAAATATTCTTTGCCCCTGAATCAGCGTTTCCGTTTTGTTTAAATGAATATTCTACTTTTGTTTCTCTATGGACACAGAATGTTTTGCACAAAGAAAAATATTTTTTTTGTGGTACACATTTAAAAAAAGGAAAGAATGTTTACAATAATGTTGTTTTGATCCATAAATGTCGCATAATTCAAACTTATGTTAAAAAACACCTTATTCCTTTCTTCGAAAGAATAGTAGCTTTACCAGCTACTATTAAATATTTAAATGATTTATTTTTAAAAAATAAAAAGGAATTTTCTCAAGATCAAACTATATTTAATAAAAGGGGCTCGCTACACTCGCTCCCTTTATTAAATGAATATTCACTTAATCCTTATTCAGTTTTAATCTGTTCGGAACTACTATTTTTTAATAATCAAGCATATGAAAAAATGAATTTAAGAATAACTTTTATGAAACTAAATCGGTTTAACAATACTTCTTGGCATATTTTAATAAAAAACAGTATTCAATTTAAGCTCATTTTTGATAATAAACCCACATTAATTATTTCTGATAATCCTTATTTTTATAAGGACTTAACCTTTATAAAAATAAATAAAAAATAAGCCAAATTTTAGTTAATTATTGAATAATATAATGTATTAAAAGTATGATTAATTATACATAATAAGGAATTTATCTTATTGATTTAAATGGAGCTTATAATGAAAAATTTTTTAAAAACATGTATTTATAAAGCAAAATCTTTATTCCACCTTTTTACTCAAACAAAAAAAGGTGGCGGACTGGCAATAAAACAAAGCACCACTGACCAAATCAATAATAAAACCGAAACAACATTAAAACGATTTAAAAAATGGTGGAAATAAGAAGGTTTTATACTTACATCTATTGCAAAATCATAGATTAACATTGCTTATTTGCTTCAATGAACATTTTTTACTATTTAAACCATGTCCTAACCCAACGAAAAATAATTTCGTTGGGTTTTTTAATTTTCAAGTCTTCTATTTTACGATATACTTATTCTCAATAAAAAAGTGAGTTATAAAATATAAATCAACTATGAATACAAAGGGTTTATTATGAAAGTATTTCTTCTTAAAGATATTCAAAACGTTGGCGTAGCTAATGAAATAGTAAAAGTAACTGAAGGGTATGCAGTTAATTTTTTATTCCCCAAAAAAATGGCCATTAAAATCACTTCAGAAAATGAAGCATTCTATAGTCAAAAAGTTAAAATAGTTGAAAATCGCAAAGAAGTAATTTCTTCTAAAACATCTATACTTGCTGAAAAAATAAAAGGGTTAAGACTTACGCTAAAAAAGAAAGTCCATAATGATGGTAAATTATACGCTGCAGTAAACCCAGCAGAAATTGTTGATTTACTTGCAACTGAAGGCGTAAGTATTTCAAAAAGCCAAGTCAAAATTGATAAATCAATCAAAGAACGTGGCACTTTTTCAGTTATTGTAAAATTAACTTCGTCTTTACAGCCACAACTTCAATTAAAAGTTGTTGCTGAAGAACAACACGCTTAAAAAGACAATAAGGAATAATAAATCAAATGATCTATAATACACCAAGTCGCTCTACTACACGTACAGAAACATTAGTTGGTAAACGATTGCCATCCCATATAGAAGCAGAAAAAGCTGTTCTTGGTGCATTACTTTTAAATGACGAAAATATTCCTAAAATTATAGAAATTATTGTTCCTCAAGATTTCTATACCCCGGCTCATGGAAAAATTTATCAAGCACTCCTTGATATTTCTAATCGTAAAGAACGTGCTGATCTTGTTACACTTCAAAATGAACTAGAAAAGAAAAATATTTTAGAAGAGGTTGGAGGGCTTATTTATTTGTTAAGCTTACAAGAAGATATCCCTTCAATCGGTTTAGTTGCTCAACATGCAAATATTATTAAAGAAAAATCTATTTTACGAGACTTAATTAGTTCTGCAACAGAAATTGTAAGTTCTTGTTACACTCAAGATGATGAAAATATTAATGCTTTATTGGATGCTGCAGAGAAAACTATTTTTAAAATAGCAAACAAACGCTCTGATCAAAATTTTGTACAACTTAATATTTGGTTAAAAAAAACTTTTCAACATCTTTCAGATATTAAAAGTTCAAGTGGGGGCGTTACTGGTGTTCCTTCTGGCTATCATAAACTTGATTTAATGACTTCTGGTTTTCAACCGGGTGATTTAATTATTTTAGCAGCTCGACCTTCTATGGGTAAAACAGCATTGTCACTGAACATCGCAGCACATGCTGCAGCCCAAGACATAACAGTTGGTGTCTTTTCCCTAGAAATGTCAGCCGAACAATTAACTTTACGTCTACTTTCTACTGAATCAAGTATCTCGCATCAGAGCATTCGTAATGCGACAATTACCTCTGATGAATGGGTAGAGCTTACTAACGTTGCCGCACGTCTAGCCGAACGTAAAATTTTTATTGATGATACAGCTGGTATTGATATCATGGCGTTACGAGCAAAAGCCCGTCAATTAAAAATAAAAGAAAATGTTGGATTTTTAGTAATTGATTATCTACAACTTTTAAATAGTAATAAAAAACATGAAAATAGACACCAAGAAGTTTCTGAAATTTCACGTGCATTAAAAGCACTTGCAAAAGAATTAGGAATTCCTATTCTTGCACTTTCACAACTTTCACGTGCCGTAGATGGTCGAATGGATAAACGCCCAATGCTTTCTGATTTGCGTGAGTCTGGTGCTATTGAGCAAGATGCTGATCTTATTATGTTTCTGTATCGCGATGTAGTATATAATCCAGATACAGAACACCCATCATCTGCTGAATTAATTGTGGGTAAACAACGTAATGGGCCAACAGGGGTTGTTCAATTAACCTTCTTGCGTGAACTTACTAAATTCGAAGACATGGATTCTCATTACTAAACAAAAGAAGAAAAAAAAATGGTACTATTGGGAATTGATCCAGGATTTATTTTTGCTGGATTCGGCATTTTAAAAAAAGATAGCACTAAAACTTTTTTACTCGATTATGGTCTCCTGAAATTACCAGCACAAGAATCGCTAGCAATACGTACTAAGATATTTTATGAATTTTTTAAAGAAAAAATTATCACTCATAAAGTAACTCATCTTTCTCTTGAAACACCATTTTTAGGTAAAAATGCTCAAAACTTTTTAAAACTAGGATATCTAAGAGGGCTCTTATATCTTCTTTCAGCTCAATATGATCTTACACTGCATGAATTTGCCCCACGACAAGTTAAACTAAGCCTTACTGGTTCTGGTGGCGCTAGCAAAGAACAAGTTGCACGTGTTATTGGACAACTTTTTCCAGGTATTAAAATTGAAGATCTTAAAGAAGATGTCACTGATGCATTAGCCGTCACACTTTGTGGTTTGTGGGATCAAAGAATACGTTTAACATAAGCAACGACCCAGTCAACTTTTGCGATAGTCTTGACGCTGATAATGAGTATTATGTTAACATTTTGCAAACAAGAATATTTTTTTTAATATTTCAATCTTCTAAAGAAACTATTAAAAATCAAAATAAGGAAAATTAAAATGTTGTTGTTCATCAAGTTCTATAAAAATCTGTGGCAATAATTCCTGATTCTTATCAGAATTATGCAAACGTCCGCCATAAAAAACAACACCATCATGCACAATTGGCGCAAAATAAAGATCTTCAGAACAAATGCCAAATGTTTTTTGTATAGACTCTCCAGTCAATTGAGAATAACAAAAAATATTAATAGCACCTGTTTTAAAATTAAAATCGGAATAATAAATATTATAAACTATGTCAGTACAACTATGCACTGGCAATAATGGTAAAATTGACTCATATAATCGTTCACGACTTGTACTTTTAGTAATAAACAAATATAAAGGTAAAGTGAAACTAAACAATGTTTTTATTACCCACTCATCATTTACATAAGAAAATTTTTTATATGAAAATTCTATAGTTTCATCCGTACGATTCACCAAAGCTGGATGTTCTATAAAATAACCATTTAAACGATTTTCCATTTTAAGAAAGGCAATTACCCTATCATTACTGACCACAAACAACCTATTAATAGCCGCTCGTTCAATATAAATTTTTTCCATAGATGTATAGGAATTTTCTAAAATCGCTTTTAAAGAAGATTCTAATGATTCTTTCTCGTGTTCATGTATTGTTTTAGTTAATAATTCTTTAGGATAAAGAGTTTGACACAATGCATAAGAATTTTCTTTTTTTTCTTCTATAAAGAAAAGTTCACTATCTATTTTCTGAGGATAAAGATAATTATATTCTTTGTTATTAGTAAGCCGGTAAAGATCCCCATCAATTGTTCCATGAAAAAGATTAAAATGATTCCGTTCACAAGCTGAAAAATAAAAATTTTCATCATCTAACCATTGCAAAGTACTCAGATCATAAGGTCCATAAAAGTCGAGTGTTTTAGGTGATCGTTTATCAAAAAATTTAATACGAATTCTATCATTATCAATAAAACTAAAAGCTTGTTTATGTGGCAATATACAAACACCAGCTGGTGTATAGGCAGAAAGTAATCCCTTTGTTGCCAAAAAAGTAGAAGGATCCCAAAACCATAACTCTAATCTACTTGAATCTTTTTGATACATAACACAGCAACGAGTACCAACAAAATCAACCGGATATAAATATTCATCAGTAAACACTTGTGTCTGTTGTAATAAAAATAAAATAAAAAAATATAAAAGTTTTTTCACCAATCTCTCCTTTAAACCCAATCAATTTGCTGCTTCCAATACTCTCTAAGTGGTTGTGTTTTTCTAATAAAATTATCAATTTCATTTTTAATAGTAGTTTCATTACTAAAATATAATGATGGATTATTCACAAAAAGTGAAGAACTTTGCCTACTCACTGTAAAGAGTTGCTCAATTCTATGAGGAAATGATGTTTGTTTTAAAGTCATTAGGTATTTACCATCTAAAATTACTTTTTTTACGTAATTAAGAGCATCATTTAAATTATAAAAATAAGCCGGTAATTTTATTGTTATTTTTTTAGAGACATTAAAATAATCAATAAAAGCATCTTTAAAAGATATGTTTTGTAACTGTTTTTTACTATACTCAGCAACCATACCAAATAAAACATTATGCACAAGTTCAAACAATGCATCAAATGAATGATTTTTAAGACTTCCCTCTTGTCTAAGAGTACGTACGCAATGCAGAGAAAAAAGCACTGTACGCATATCTAGTACACCTAATAATGTTTTAACTTTCCAATCATTATTATTATGTAAATGCACCGTTGAACGATAACATGCTTTCAATAAATCTTTACGTGAGAAATCTGTTTTAAATTCAGAAAGCATTAATGCTATAAAACCACTCATTAAGGGTGCTGCCATTGAAGTACCATCCATTAATAAATAAATTTCATCATTAGTAAATTCTTCGATAATACCACGGCTTAAAATTTTTTCCCCTGGTGCTAAAAATTTAGGACCAATAGTTTTTTCATACTGAGAGAAAGGAGAAACAGGATAAGTATTATTTTTTGATTCATAACCAAAAGACCCAACATCAAAAGGAATAGTATCAAAGCGTGCTGGGTATGATTCAACAGAAATCAAATCTGCCTGCGATTTATTAGAATTACCAGAAGCTACTACAACATACGGTAGTATGTTTAAATAGATTTCTAACGTATGGGATAAGTCACTTAAAGGATCAAGATAATCCGTAAGCTTTGCACTTATGTTAACCACATCAGCATTTATTAAAACTGCTTTTTTTAATCCTGCTGTTAATAAAGAAGGCCATGATTTGTTCTGATTATCAAAAATATTTATCATAATAAGATCTGCACAAGGCGCAATGCCAAATTTACCCGCAGCGCTTTCTGCATTATGTAAACCATGACTTTTACTATAACTATTAATAGGATTAAAAGTAACACCACTAGATTTAGATTTTTTTTTGAAAGAATTACCTGAAGACAAAATCTCATCAGGAATACGATCAAGCAATGCTATAGTTATCCCTTTTCCACGTTTTGGTGCTAATTCATGTAAAGAAAAAGCATGCGGTAAAAAAGGATAGGTTAAGTTATTTAGATTATATGGCTCCTCTGTCAACCCAGTAGTCGGTATTAAATGATACCAGAATGCCGTTGGCTCAATTTTTTTTACAAAATCATAGATGGCCATTAAATTCTTTAATTTACCCTTTTGAACAAATGTAGGAAATAACCCAAGACTCTTTTTAAATAAATCTATTTGATGTTCATAATAAGAACTCAACTTCTTATTTTTTAATAACTCAACAGCATCTAAAGATAAAGCAATAGTTGGATGCTTAGAAAGAGAAGAGAAATAAACTTTAATATCAGTTTTAATAATTTTATCTGAAGAACAAGAACTATTAAAAATAAATATCAAAAAATAAAATATAAAAAAAATCATCTCAGCCTTTTTATAAGAAAACTTATAGTAAGAGTACCGTAAATGAACTAAAAATATTACACAATGATTTTAAAATGATTTTTAATGGATATACGTTTTGATAAAATTTAAAAATAAAAATCGATTAAAAAAATTCCATCGCACTGAAATTCATCAATGCGATGGAAAAAAGG
Organism: uncultured Pseudomonadota bacterium; assembly: GCA_964433415.1. Classification (GTDB taxonomy): domain Bacteria; phylum Babelota; class Babeliae; order Babelales; family CAIQNR01; genus CAYSQM01. The sequence continues at coordinate 42,777 of CAYSQM010000008.1, read as the reverse complement.
AGAGTAGTAATGAAGCCTAATTAAGATAAGCACTTTAAACTAAACTACCCAGAATTATAAAACAGAGGATAGAAACCAGTACTTATTGTTTTTATATTCTAACAAATGTTTCCACAATGTCAAACGCCATAAAAAGAAAATCATCCGTTAAAACCACTCTTTGTTTCAAGTAGAAACATCCACTAAGCGTGCCCCATAACGGGTTAAAAGCATTTCATCCAGGCCTTTTTTGACCGGAGAAGTGAAAATAAGCTGTATTTTGAGTGATTTTCCAGCTGAAATAATTCTTTCCATAATTTTTTCATCAAAATCTGTCATAAAATCATCGATTAAAAAGGTAATTCCTTTATCTTTTGATAATAATGACCTTAATAAGGTTACTTGAGACATTTTAATAAGCATAAGCATTAGCTTTTGTTGCCCTCTTGAAGCATAAAATCGAGCTGGTTTTTTATTAAATGAAATAATTAAATCATCAGTATGACTACCAAACAAGGTACGCTTATAACGACATTCTTGATTAAAAATAGTTGCTTTCCAAAACATCAAAAACTCTTGCCATGAAAGATTTTCAAGAACATATTTAGATATATATTCATAATTAAGCTGATAAGCATCATCAAAATGATCTTTAATGAACTCTTTACTTTGAATTGAAAGTTGGTCGATAAGCTCAATTCGTTTTTTTTGAATAATTTTAGAAAGTTCCCATAATTTTTCAGTCCACACTACAAGTTCATCAAATGAATAGGTTCCTTTATATAATAAGGCATTCCTATTATTGACTATCGTACGATAATCCTTAAAAAGTGTTGTCAATGTTGGGTCCAAAAGTAACAAAAGACTATCTAAAAAAAGTCTTCGTTCTTCTGGAGAGCCCTTAATTAAGATTAAATCATCTTCTGTTACCGTAATAATAGTATGAAAGGTCCGTAGTTCAGTATAAGAGACAACCGATTTTTGATTGATTTTAACCTGACGTTTGGAACCCGTAGCACCAACACTAATTTCTTGAATCTCTGAAGCAATACGAATAAAAAAACAATCCGTTCCAAACTTTATAAGTTCTTTTGGAATACGAGTTCTAAATGATCGCAAGTTACTCCCATAATGTAACGCCTCAAGAATTGATGTTTTACCAGAGCCATTTACTCCTTGAAGAAGAATAATTTCCCCATCAAGATCAAATGAAGCCGTGGTAAAACATCTAAAGTTTTTTAAATGTATAGTTTTTAAACAAGAAATAGTCACGATACTTGGGCAGTAGTTGGTGATACTGGCATAACTAAGTACGTTAATTGATACTTATCTACTGTGGTACTTTCAAAAATGATTGGCTTTGAAGCGTTTTGTAAATAAAAGGTTATTGAATCATCTGAAAAAGCATTTAAACCACTTAATAAGTAAGGTGCATAAAACCTCATAGAAAGATCATCACCTACAAAATTTTGCATTACTAATTTTTCTTCAAGTTTACCTACCTCTTTATTATGCATTAAGACATTAATAGCACTTGAACTAAAGCCAAATGATGTTGCAATAAATTGTCCAGAAAGTAAACAGGTTGATCGACGTAATGTTTTAACCAAACTACTACGGTCAACTGTTGCAGGAATAAATCCTTTTTTTTCTAAAATAGCTTTATATTCAGGAAAAGGAGAGGCCAATAATTTAGTAAAAAAATTAAACATTTCACCAGAAAATACTAATTGATTACCACAAGTTCCTAAAAATACTTGTTCATCTTTTGATTCTTCCAAAATTTTTCTTAACTCAAGGACTGCGCGTCTTGGCAATAACCATGACTGAGATTTTTCTAGAGAATAATTATTTGTTTTAATTTGCGCAAGACAATGCCCATCCGTAGTAGTCATGGTAAAAGAGATAGAATCGATTTCTAATAATAGACCATTTAAAGCAGGGTTCCCATTATTCTGAGGAATTAAAAAACCTACTTTATCAAGCAACGTAAGTAAAAAACGAGAGTCCATTTGCATCAAATTTTCAATACGTTCTGGAAAAGGTGGGAACTCTTGAGCATCTTTAATATTTAGAGAAAGATTAATTCCATGAGAATCAAGTGAAAGTTGATTATTCTGAAAAGTAAAAACAATGGTGCCATCAAGTTCTTTAACTAAATCAAAAAGACGTTTACCATTAACTAAAAAAGTCTGTTGTTCGCTTAATGAGCTATGTGACAATGGATAAATAGCCTGCAAACTGATTTCAAGATCGGTACCTTTAAGCACTAATTCACGTGATCCAACATTAAAAAGTATTGAAGTAGTTGCATCTAAGGTTGTTCGTTTTGAACAGATAGGCTGCATAGAAGAAAGAATCGAAAGTAATGATTTTTGCTCTACAGTAAATGTTTGTTTCATGTTTCTACACTTTCATAAAATTTTCTAACAACGCTTGCATACCTATTCTTTGATAGTATAACAAAAATTATTCATCAGCAAAAATTTTAGAGTAAACAAATAATGCACGTTCTTCTAAAATTTTATCATAAGGAAAAAGAAACCGAATATTAAGCTTATTAAGTATTTGCACAAGATTAAAATAGATTTTAAATGATAGTTTTTGCTCAAAATTTTCTTTAACCAAAGAATGTGGCTGCGACATAAACGGAATAAAACTTCCCACCGTTTTAACAACAGAATAGACTCGATAAATAATAAAAACTAAAGAACAATAAGAAAGAATAGAAACACCTAATCCTTTGCTTAAAGAAGCCTTAGGAAATGGTAATAATGAATATAAAGAAGCTAAAAATCCTACTTCCGGTGTCATAGAAATACTTATAGTATGGCCAGCTAATACTTTTTTTAATGTAGTAATAACTGCTGAAATTCGCATATCTTGCACATGTTCAATTTGAACATTTAAGGTATACATTGCTGGCAAAGAACTCACAGAAAAAAACATCACATAGAAAAAATTAAGAGCGAGGGTGTTTAGCATCATAAATTTTACGTAAATGGGTAGTTTCAAGATGGGTATAAATTTGCACCGTTTCCAAATGTTCATGACCCAATAATAATTGAAGTGATCTTAAATCCGCACCATTTTTAATAAGGTGAGTTGCCAATGAATGACGCAATTGATGAGGAGAAATCTCTTTATGAATTCCTGCAAGTTTAGAAAGTTTTTTTAAATAGATCCAAAATGATTGTCGAGTAAGAGCTTTAGTTACACCGCCATAATAGACAGGGAATAATAAATCTGACAATAAGCGATCTGTTTTTTGCGAACCTAGTTGTGGGTACACATTCTCTAAATAATCTTGTAATAAAAGAGCAACATCAGCTTGTAAAGGAACCAACCGTTCTTTACCGCCTTTGCCATTAATGGTAATAAACCCAGAAGAAAAATCTACGTTGCAAGTACGTAAACTTACTAATTCGGTAATCCGCAAACCACACGTATAAAGTACATAGAGCATAACTTTATTACGAATTTCTGCAGGAGTTTTTGCATTAAAAGCTGTTTTTAATAACTGTTCAGTTTCTGATTCAGTCAAAAATTCCGGTAATTTAGCCTCCAGTTTAGGTAAAACAATTGAACTCATCGGATTTTTTACAACTCCATAAGATTCATGCTTACTTACATATTCAAAGAACTTTCTCAGGCAAGAAATCTTTCTCGATCTACTTCTTGCAGAAATCTCATGTTGTTGTAAAAATTTTAAAAACTGTTTTATATGGTCTGTTGTTATCTGCCCGCACCAGATAACAACACCTTGTTCTATCAAATCTTTTGAAGAAAAAAAATCTACAAATTGTTTTAGATCTCCCAAATAGGCATCAAAAGTATTACGAGAGACGCATTGCTCTGAAAGTAAATAACTCGAATAATTAGTAACTGCTTCATTAAGCTTCATCAATATAATCTCCTGTTTTTATCTCTTTGCACCCTACCCTACTTCAACTTTTTCTTACTAATTAATACGAACGAGCAATAATACAATCGTCAATGCTTTCTTTGCCACATGAAAAACAAAATTCAGCCTTTTTACATTCCAATAAACATCTAATAGACAAAGCATACTGTTTTAAAACTTTTTCACACTCAGACCCGCCACAATATCCTGTTTGCATTACTGAAGTTTCATAGATCTTAAGCATTTCACTAAGCGTTGTAACTTCTACTCGCATGCTATTTAAACGCGCTCTAGCATTGTCTAACATGGTAATTTGAATATGTTGTAATAATGCAGGAATTTCTTTTGCAATATCATCCATTACCATAGTTTTTTTGGCACCATCAAAACGAGTCCCCACAACTACCTGTTTCTGTGCTAAATCCCGAGGGCCAATTTCTATTCTTACCGGTACCCCTTTAAGCTCCCAATGGAAAAACTTATTACCAGGAGTTTTTTGATCATCTTTATCAATCAATACTCTCACCTGCGGTAAAGAAATTTTTATTATTTTAGCCGCTTCAAGCACAGCTACGCGATCTTCTTCTGTTTTATAAATTGGAATAATAACTACTTGATATGGCGCAACTTGTGGTGGCAACACCAACCCTTTGCTATCACCATGCGTCATAATTACTGCGCCAACATTACGAGTAGTGGTACCCCAGCTGGTTAACCAAGGATAAGTCACCACACCAGTTTTATCTTGAAACTTCATTTCAAAAGCATGAGCAAAACTTTGAGACAATAAATGTGATGTACCCATTTGCAAAGCTTTTCCATCAGGCATAAATGCTTCAAAAGTATGTGTTCTTTCTGCGCCAGGAAACTTTTCACCTTCAGATTTTCTACCAGTAATAACTGGAATAGCTAATTGATTTTCTGCCATATTTTTATAAATATTTAACATCAATGCTACTTCTTCTTCAGCTTCTTCTTTTGTTGCATGAGCCGTATGACCTTCTTGCCAATAAAATTCAGTAGTTCTTAAAAATGCTCTTGGACGCATTTCCCAACGAACCACATTAGCCCATTGATTAATTTTTAAAGGTAAATCACGCCAAGATTTTATCCATTTAGCAAACATAAAATGAATCATGGTTTCTGATGTTGGACGAACAACTAACGGCTCGGCTAGCTCTTTTCCGCCAGCATGAGTAACCATTGCAAGCTCAGGAGCAAAACCTTCGACATGTTCAGCTTCTTTTTTAAAGAAAGATTCAGGAATAAACAAAGGAAAAAGCGCATTTTCATGGCCAGTTTCTTTAATTTTTTCATCAAGATGATTTTTAATTAATTCCCACACTGCATTGCCATAAGGTCTAATGATAATACACCCACGAACCGGTGCTTGATCAGCCATTTCTGCTTGATAAATAACCTCTTGATACCATTCTGGAAAATTTGTCTTTATATCAGGAAGTTTACTCATCTTTACATCTTTCTTAAGAAGAAATTTTTAGTATTAACTATATTTTGTAATTACTTATTAAATTAAAATAATTATACGATAATCTACCTTAACTGTAAAAGGAACCTTTATTTGAAAATAATTTTTTAGTAAAGGTTAAATAGAAAGTTTTTCTTTACGCCAAGGGAATAATTTTTCTAAACCAATTAGAAGTAAAATCATAATAATTACTAATAAAAGAGCTATAACCCAAAATGGTTGATTCATTAAGGTTTCCAATGTTATTAATTGATTTGGCCATACTGGAACCAAATTTAAAATAACTGGTTTTACCCATACATAAGCAAGAGCTCCTGCAATTGCACCAACTAGTGTTATATAAGCATCTTTATACCCAGCACCAATTTGAGCAAATACAGTCCCAGGACATGCACCAGCCAAAGCAGCACCGGCACCTAATAATAAACCACCTATAATATCAGTAGATAAAATCATTATCTTCCAAGAAAGTCGTTCAAACCCTAAGGTAAAAAAAACAGAAAAAATAACAAGTCCCGTAATAATTGCAGACAAAAACATTTTCATCATGAGCCATTTTCTAAACTGGAATTGCCCCACTATAACTTCTGGATCTAAAACTCGCCCTTTTTCTAAGGCAAAACCAAAAAGAATACCCGTAAATAAGCCACCAAATATAAGCATTACATAATTCATAATTAAAACTTTCAACAAATTTTTAAAAATAGATAACTAAACTTTTGGTAAAAAGAGAGCAACTATTGCTCCACCTGCAAACATAGAAGCAATAACTATAAATGACCCAACTTGCAATAATGCTATTCCAGATACACCATTTCCACTCGTGCAGCCTGTAGCAAGTTGTGCACCAAGAGTAAAAACCATGCCCCCAATAAAAGCCATTAAAAATCGTTTTTTATATGAATTAGTTATAAAAGATTTTGACCAAAAATGAGCTATAACTGGCCGCGAAGTTTGTGAAAGTTTGCTTGAAAAATAAGCACCAATAATTATCCCAAAACCTACGCCTATTTGCCATACTGTTTTTTCAGGAATAACAGAATAATCTCCAGTACACGAAAGCCATGTAAATACACGTGAGGTTCCAAGAGAGGTGCTCACTAATAAAAATGAAGGAATTTGTAGAAGTCCAACAAGTATGCCACTCACATAAGGAGACCAGGTTTTTTTCTTTAGAAAATTCATAAAAACTATCTTTCTTTAAATTTAATTAAACTTTTATTTAATTAATAAAAGTAATATCTTATTTTTCTTATATTATATCTTAAAAAACATAAATCGTAAAAACAATAGAGACTGAAATAGGTAAATAACATGAACACTCACCCAACAAAACAAACAAATAATTCAGAAAAAAAAGATTTAACAATTAAAGAATTTATGGATATTGCACGTCAATTTCTTACAGAAAGAAATTGGCAACAGTTCCATAATCCAAAAACCGATGCTGCAAATGTAGTCTGTGAAGCAACTGAACTTTTGGAACTTTTTTTATGGTCAGGCACTCCAGAAGAAAGTTATGCCCAACTTGAAAAAGTTAGAATAGCTGCTACTGAAGAAGTGGGCGATATATTTTTAGCATTTTTATTATTTTGTGATACTACTGGAATCGATTTAGAACAAGCATTTTTATCTAAGCTGGAAAAAACTAAAGCCAAATACCCTGTCGCAACAGCTTCTGGTCAAAATTACGCTACTATTAAATATGGTGATAAAAAGGGATGAAATAGGTTATTTAAATAAATTAAATAATAATTCTATTTTTTTCTTTTATAAAACATCTTCATCTTTAATTCCTGAAAAATCATCATTTTCACTATTATAAATTGATGGAGATTTAGAAAAACATAGCCTTTTAGAATTATAACCATCTTCATCACTACAATATTCATTATCATCTGAATTATCAGAGTGAAAAAAATTATGCTGAGAATAATCTTTTTTCGATGTATTACCAGAAAGATTTAATCTTTCTAGATGTCCTAGCTGTGTAAAAATTAATGGATCTAAAGTTAAATTTTCACCTAAATAATTATATGAAAAATCTAAAAATATTAGATTGAATAGCTGAAATACCATTGGCTCTATCGTCGTTAATTGATTATTACTCACATTTAAATTAAGTATATCACCTAAAACACCAACCGATTCAATTCCTTCAAGTGAAGTTAATCCCAAAGTAGATAGATCTATTTCATGATCTTCTTCTTCATAGTAATCATCAGGGTCATTGCCATACTCTTCATTTTCAAAATCCATTCTAGCCTTCATAGAAAAAAGATCTCCCAAGGACAATGAATAAGTAATTTTACGAGCTTCTAAAAAAAGAGCAATATCAGGATTTTCTCTCTTGAATTGTTCATAAGGACATAATCTAAAGTTAGATTCTTTTTTAAATTCATCTACCGCAATTCTAGCAATTTGTTTATTCACATAACTATTAACATCACTCGGACAAGGCCTTCCTAAAAAATTTTCTTTAATTCCAAAAGCAATAGATTTTTTTTGAATAAATTTTAGTGCTATTAGTTGAAGACTTTCAACATTAGATAAAAGCTCTTCCTTTGATCTAATTTGCTCTGCTGCATTGGCATAGCCTAAAAAGGCTAAAAATAAGCTAAATAATAATTTTCTTTTCATAAATTCTCCATTAAAAATAATTAATTTATTATCTCTAGAAAGAGAATAACATATTAAAAATTAATTAAAATCAGGGTTATTTAAAATAAAATTAAGGTTAGAATTTTATATTATTTTGAAATTAAACCTTCTTTAAGCTCTTCTTGATAAAAAATATAAAGAGACAAAATCAAAATACAGAAAGAGAGAAAGAACATAAGCGATATTACTTCACCAACCAAAAACCATCCCATTATAGCTGTTAAAAACGGCATAATGCATTGAGCAAATGAAACAAGCGTAATTGGATATTTTTGTACTAGATAAGTGTACAAAGGAAAAGCAACAAGACTATGAGAAAAGAACAAGAATAAAATAAGAGGAATTGTAACACTGAAGTTTGATAAAGGAACTGGTGTCCATTGATCAAATGTTAAAGAACTTATTAATCCCAAAAATCCACCACCAAGCATAACAAGTCCAGTAATAGTAAACAGCTGATAGCCCTTTTGTGCAATAAGGTGTTTTGCAAAAATACCGCTCACAATAATACCAACGGTTGCTAACAAGATAAATCCATACCCAAGAATAATATCAGTAATCGATTGATGCCCAAGTTGCATATGAGAGACAATTAAAGGCATAACCCCACAAACACCCAAAATTAATGCACCAATCTTTTTAGCAGTGACATGTTCGCCAAAAAATTTCCAAGAAAAAAACACCGCAAAAAATGGGGCTGTCATAGAAATCAAGGCCGCATTGGACGATGGAATATATGACAACCCTTTTAAACGTGTAAAATCTACAAATAAAATATTAAAAGAATACAAAACTATGAGTAACGAATCCCAACTTTTGAGCGTAGGCAAACGTAATTTTTTATTTTTAAAGTAATCAACACATAGAAATATAACCCCTGCTGGCATTAAACGTATAGCAACTAAAAACCATGGAGTACTATACATCCCTACTTGCTTGCCAACAATCATTACACAAGCAATAATTACATAAAATAAAAAAATTAATACCATTAGCGTGCGTACTCAATCGATCTTTTTTCACGGATAACATTAACTTTAATCTGACCAGGAAAATTCATCTCTGCTTCGATTTTTATAGCAACTTCCCGTGCAAGTATTGCGGCTTTTTCATCGTCAAGATAATCTTCTTCCACAATAATTCTTACTTCCCTGCCAGCTTGTAAAGCATAGGCCTTTTTTACGCCATCAAAAGAGTGTGCAATTTCTTCAAGTTTTTCAAGACGTTTAACATAAGAACTTAATGTTTCACGACGAGCACCTGGGCGTGATGCAGAAATAGTATCAGCAATAATAATAATCGGTGCATAAATAGAAAGAAATGGCACTTCTTCATGATGAGCTGCAATAGCATTTACCACTAACGGATTTTCACCACAACGTTTTGCAATGTCGCCACCAATGGTTGCATGGGGTCCTTCTACTTCTGCAGTAACTGCTTTACCAATATCATGAAATAATCCAGCACGAAGTGCAATTTGAGGGTCAAGACCTAATTCTTCAGCAATCATACGTGCAAAATAACCAACTTCTTTTGCGTGATCTAAAACATTTTGAGAATAACTAGTCCTAAAGTGTAACTTGCCAAGTAACGTAACCATTTCTGGGTGTACGCCTTGTAAATTAAATTCTAAAATCGCTTTTTTACCATATTCTTCAACGATTTCATCAATTTCTTTTTCACACGCAAGAACTGTTTCTTCTATGCGTGTTGGATTGATACGACCATCATTAATTAATTTTTCTAAGGTGCGGCGAGCAACTTCACGGCGAATCGGATTAAAACCTGAAATAGTAATAATTTCTGGAGTTTCACCAATAACAAATTCCATACCAGTAGCCATTTCAAGAGACTTAATATTACGGCCCTCTTTACCAATAATACGCCCCTTCATCTCTTCATTAGGAAGATGAACAATACTAGAAGAATGTGGGGTCACTTGATCAACAACATACCGCTGCATTGCAGCGACAGTAATCTGAACAGACTTTTCTTTTGCTATTTGACGAGCATCTTCTTCAACTTTAGCTATCCACTTTTGACTTGATAATTGTACTTCAGAATGAAGCATTTCACCAAGTTCTTTTTTTGCTTGATCTCTGCTAAAGCCACTGACATTTTCAAGTTTACTTAATAATTCATTATAAATAGATTTTAATTTTTCTTCATTTGCATGTAAAATTTCACTGATACGTGAAACTTTACGTTCTTTTTGTTGAATTTCAATTTTAAGCGCTTCTAATTGTTCTTCTTTTTTTTCTACAAGCTCATATTTTGAATTAAGCTTTTGTTGTTGTCTATCGAATTCAAGACGTTCACGCTTAAACTCAACTTCAACTTCTGAACGTTTTTTATAAATTTCATCTTTAACTTTTAACAATGCTTCTTTGCGTTCATTTTCAATGTCACGCTTCATGCCCTTCCATTTTTCGGCAGACCGATTTAAAAGATCATGAGCCTCTGTCATCTTTTTTTTAGCTAAATAAAGCATCCCGCAGGCACCAGCTATTACTACTACCCCGACTATAAATAATATTGTTACCATTATGCAATTCCCACTCTTGTATGCTAAATAAATTACTACTCAATTCTAATTGTACTCAAGTATTCTTCTAGAGAATAGTATATGCGGAGGGAACGTAAAAAAGAAAGGTGTTAAAAAATTTCCGAAAGCTTAACTACTTGATGCTCAATCCAACTATGCATATGATCAAGATCACCATGCATAGTTGAATAATTTTGCTCTAACTTGATTAACTTACTTGCTAATTGCAAGGCAGCTAAAATAGTAGCTTTTTTTTGATCTTTAACACCTGAATATTCAATATCATGAATTAAAGTATCTACTAATCGCGCTGCATGTAAAACATGCTCATCGGAATCATCCGTAACTAACTTATAAGATTCGCCAAGTAAAGTGACTTCAAGAGTTTTTTTAGTCATCTCTATCGACTTTCTAATTCAATAAGAGAATCTATCCCAGCAATTAAATTATCAACAATTTTCTTTACAGAACTGTTTTCTTCTCTGTTTTTTTCACTCTCATTTAACAGTGAAGTTTCTAATTGAGTAACTTTTTCTCTCAAAGAAAAATTCTCGTTTTCTAAACAAGAATTTTCATTTTTCAACTCTCTAAGTAACTCTACCAAGCTTTCTATTTTTTTTTCTAAAACACCTAACATTTCCATATCCCTCTCCTCTGTAAAAATACATCGTTTAAGAGTCTACAGAGAATCAAGATTTGATGTCAAGAAAGGTTTTGTTTAGCAGTATCAACAAGAAGCGAAAAGCCTTGTGGTTCAAAAATTGCAAGCTGACTCAACATTTTTCTGTTAAGTTCAATACCAGCTTTACTTAAACCATGGATGAATTTGCTATAAGTAATACCATTTTCTAAAGCACCAGCTTTTATACGGGTAATAAATAGAGAACGCATATCACGTTTTCTTAATTTTCTACCTCTATAGGCAAAGGCCATTGCTCTTAGCAAAGTCTCTTTTGCACGTTTGAAAACATTACTACGCTGTCCCCAAAATCCTTTTGTCAATTTTAAAAGACGCTTATGTCTTTTTTTTACAACCGTACCGCGTTTAACACGAGTCATTGTTTAATCCTTTACTGTAAAAATATTCGTAAACACTTAATTAGGAAGCAACTTCAAAACTGATTTCAAGTCTACTTTACTAATGTAACCTCCCTTACGAAGTTCTCTTTTACGTTTACGAGTCTTCTTAGTAAGGATATGACGGCGAAAGCCGCTTGCTCTCTTAATTTTACCGCTCTTAAGCTTTTTAAAACGCTTCTTTGCAGCTGAGTTTGTTTTCATTTTTGGCATATAAGATCCTTAAACCTTTTTTAAAGAAAATATCTTAGACCACGCAGACCCAACGCGGAGATCCTTCTCCTCATTAAGTCGTTCAAGCATACCGCGCTCTTCAAACGTATGGTCTATTTTAGCAAACAATTCATTACCGCGCTCTTCTTTATTTGAAACTTCACGCCCCTTAAACAAAAGCGTTATTTTCAATTTTTTTCCTTCTTCAAGAAATCCAATTCCTTGATTCATCTTCGTTTGGTAATCATGTTCACCAATTTTAGGACGAATCTTGATTTCTTTTATTTGGACAACTTTTTGATGCTTCTTAGACTCATTCAACTTCTTTTTTCTAGTATACAGTTCTTTACCGTAATTCATAATTTTGGCAACAGGAATCCCATCAGGACCATTTTCTACCAATATTACCAGATCTAAGCCAGCCTCTTGAGCATAATCAAGAGCTTCTCGACGTGACACTTTTCCAATGTTACGCCCATCACTCAAGATAAGCTGTAAACTTTCAGCACGAATTTCTTCATTAGCCAAAGGCATATCTACAGACGCCCTTCCTTCTTTTTCAGGAAGATTATTACGCTTTTTAATGGTACATCCTCACTTTCACCTTATACAGCAACCACAAGACTTTCTGTTATACGCTTAAACAATTTATCAGAAAAATCCTGATCTTTCTTTAAAAATTGCAATGCTTGATCTCTACCATTGGCAAAATTAATGCCATCAAGTGAATACCAAGACCCATGTTGTTCAATAATCTTATAAAACATTGCAGCATCTAACAAATCAAGTTCTTTACTTATACCTTCTTCAAACAACAGATCTAATTCAACGCGTTTGAACGGAGCTGCTACCTTATTTTTAACAATCTTAACAGCAACTCTATTACCAATGTTGACTTCACCTTTTTTTAAACTAGCGATACGTCGGACATCAATACGAATTGAACAATAAAACTTCAAAGCATTTCCACCAGAAGTAGTTTCTTTATTAGCAAATGCCATAGCATTAATGTTTTGGCGAAGCTGATTAATAAAGATAAGCACCGTTTTTGATTTATGAACAATAGGAGTTAATTTTCTTAATGCTTGCGACATTAAGCGAGCTTGCAAACCGACATGAGTGTCACCCATATCACCTTCTAGCTCAGCTTTTGGCACTAAAGCAGAAACCGAATCTACCACTATTATATCAACCGCTCCTGAACGCACAAGCATTTCAACAATATCAAGTGCCTGTTCGCCATAATCAGGTTGTGAAATAATAAGCTCATTAACTTTAATACCTAATTTTGCTGCATGTTCAGGATCAAGTGCATGTTCAGCATCAATAAAAGCGCAAATACCACCTCTACTTTGTGCTTGAGCAATAGCTTGTAAAGCTAAAGTTGTTTTTCCAGAAGCTTCAGGACCAAAAATTTCTATGATCCTTCCTTTTGGATAACCACCAATACCTAAAGCTTGATTAATTAAAATTGAACCACTTGAAATAGATTCAACTTTTGACCCTAGTGATTGACCAAGAAGCATAACAGCTCCTTTGCCCCATTGTTTATCAATTTGGGCAAAAGTAACTTCAAGAGCTTTTTGTTTTTGAGTAAGCTCAGGAGAGCCTATCTCTTTAATTTTTTCTATAGATGCTGTACTACCAGATGTCTTTGTTTTCATAATAAATCTTTCACTTTGTCAAACGATGAATTGATCTCAATTGTAGCAGTTCTACGCAAAGAAGCAATAAATGAGCGCATAAGCATTTGCTTATAACTTGTATAAAGTTTCTTTTTAATATCTTGAGATTTAGCCTTAAATGCTTCTTCTTTAAGCTCAGACAAGGCATCAAGTTTTACTACATAACCATCTTTTTGACCAATAAAACTAACCACAGCACCAATGGCATCCATTGAAAGCAAATACGGTGGCAACCCTTTTTCTGTAAACTTTTTTGTTTGCTCAGCATCTTCAGGATTAATAAAATCAGTAGTCGACACCTTCATAAGTGCTGTATCAGAAATTTTTTGACTAGAAATAACTGATTCTCGTTCTGACTTAACCAAGATTTGCAATTTTTTATAGGCTAAATATTCATGATAATCATTTTGAATCACAGACTTAAGCATAGTAAATGGGGGCAACACTTTCTTTAATATATCTTTCAATTCAATAATAATACCTTTACCTTCTTGTATAAAAGCTATACGATCACCGGATTTTAACATGCTAAACAAGCGAGATGAAATAGGTGATGCATCTTTAATAACTGCTGGAATAGAACTCATTGCACCTTTTTTATCTTTTACAAAATCTTGAAAAGTAGCATCAGTTTCATCTTTTTTACGTAAAACTTTTCCTGCTTCTTTCATAAAAGTTGTTTTAAATTTTTGATCAACTAAGGAAATTACTAAATCTTTTTGTACTACGTTAAAAGATTTAAAAGTTGCATCTTTACGTGCAACTCTTTGTAAAATCACATACCCGTCTTTTACTTCAAGCACCTCAGAAATATCACCATCATTCTTTAAACTAACAAATGCCGCTCTATCATATGCTGCATCATGATCACCACGTTTAAAAAACTCAACTAAACCACCTTTTGCAGCAGTGGCATTCTGCGAGTTTTCTTTAGCCGCGTTAGCAAAATCATCTGGGTTTGAAATTACTTGAGCATGAACCTTATCAGCCATCGCTTTTAATTCTACTAAACCATGTTCTTTTACTTTATTAAATACAATTTCTCTCACTTGCACTTGCATAGGAATTTCTATAAAACGTGAACGTTTTACTTTCTCATAATAATCACGCAACTCTTCATCGGTAACTTGAATACCAAAATCCTGCGCTGAAAAAGCCCATTGGTCACCACTACGTTTTGCCGGGACATAATAACGTTTATGTTTTTCATTTTGTTCATCAAAGAATTTTTTTAATTCATCGTCAGAAACTGATTTTTCTTTAACCTGTTTTAATATAGCGTCAAATGAAATAGTTCCAATAGAAAATTTCTTTGAAAGATTATGTTCTTTATAAAAATCTTTCACAATCCATGAAGGCAACACAAAGGCCCCTGCAACTATTTCTTCTACTACATTTCTTCTAATTTGATCGGTTAATAAAAGCTCTAATGATGAAGCATCATAAGTAGCAAGTACTTTATTAAGAATAGATTCATTAATACTGCCATCATAATTTATAATACCTGGCACACTATTTTGAAGAGCTTGAGCAAGAAACTTCTTATCTTGAATTTTTAAAGCAATATACTCAGAAGAAAGATGAACTGGAATAGCATCTCCTACCTGATTTAGAAGTTCTTCTTGAATCATAGCTTCTAAAGCTTTACCAGCTGCATCAGGATTAACACCAAGTGAACGCAGCAATGCATTAACGTCTTGCCCTCCAGCTTGTGCTTGCACCAATTGACGCAAGAAAGAAAGTTGCTCTTCTTCTTGTTGTTTATAAGCTTTAAAAGTATTTTCATTCAACTCTACCCCATTAACACTGGCAATGCCATTTAACGAATTTTTACCAAAATTAAAAATTTTACTTAAACCTAAGCCAGTTAAAAGAAAAGTAAGTAGTAAAACTATCATAAAAAATTTACCGACTTTGCTTTGTATAATATCTCTCATTTTTATTATTAACATGAAGTTATCCCTTCTTTATTTCTATAATTTTCACGTTTTTAAGATTTTCTTTTTCGCTTAATCGCATAACTACATGCTCAATTTCATTCTTATCAATATATTCACCAGTAACTACCTGGTACCATGCAACCGTTCTCCCTTTTGCTGTTTTACTTACTCTCTTTTTGACTGATACATCTATACCAGATTTTTTAATTTTTTGCATGAATTGATTTGCTGGAGCAAGTGTGCTAAACCCAACAAGTGGTGCCATATAGGTGATAGAAACTTCATTTTTTTCTTCAAGAGGTTCTTCTAGTGCTACTAACGCAACAGAATCAACTGGCTTTAGTTCACTAGTATCTTCTTCTTCTTCGTCATTATCTGCATCTTCTTCAGATTCATCCGTATCATTTTGATACTTACCATTCATTGTATAAAGTGAATAGGTTACTTTATCTGAAAACGATTCTTTATCTATTTTTTCTAATAAAGAAGAAACTGCTTTTCGTTGTCCCCAAAAATAGCCTGCAATAAAAATAAAAAAAGTAGTAGTAACAATTACAGCAACTACCCAACTTACTTCACGATGAGGAATAAATAGTCCTTTTTTAGAATCTTTACAAGCGCAATTAGACTCTACTGAAAGATATTCAGCTGAATGTTCTTTTTCTGAAACATTATGTTTCATAAGTTACTCCTCGATTAATCTGTCAAGAATTTTTCTACACTATGCATAAAATCTTTTGAACCATTTTTATGCGATAAATTTATTTCATTTATTAACAATTTTTCACTATTGATAAATGGTTGTAAAATTTTATTAAAAGATCGCCAAAAGGTTAATTGTCTTTTTGCATAATGGCGACTTTTTTGCTGAATAGTTTCTATCATTTTTTTCATTAAAGAAGCATCATTTTTTTTACTATTATTAAGGTACTCTACAAGGTCATTGTACCCTATAAGTTTTTTTCTTTCTAAGAAACTTGTCCAACCATTTTGGATAAGTGTTGCAATTTCATCAATCCATCCCTGTTTTATCATCAAATTTACACGGTCATCAATACGATGGTACAATTCTTGTCTATCTCTTGTTAAAAAAACAATAAGAGCTCTCCCTTTTGGTGGATTATAAAAAGGTTTAAAATCTGATGCCTTTTTACCAGTTTTTTGTATCAACGAAAGAGCACGATTAATACGATAAAAATCATTCTTATCTAAAGCTTCTGCGCGTTCAGGATCTCTACTGTAAAGATCTTGCCAGCTTCCTTCAACAGGAGAATTTGAAATATCATCGGTGAAAATTATTTCTTGTGGAGGGAAAAAAATCGATTTTAAATAAAACCCAGAACCACCAACTAGCACTGGGATCTTTTTTTCATGCCACGTCAATGCAAACTGGTCTAAGACAAGTTTACGATATTCCATTACAGTGCAATCGCGAGGTTCTGTAATAACGTCAAATAAATGATGCGGGATTAAAGAATTTTTCCAATCTGGTTTTGCTGTACCAATCGTACAAGGTTCGTAAAACGAACCGATATCGCCATTTACTATTTCAATATCAAATGCTTTACCCAAATTCAAAACCAAATCTGATTTGCCCACACCAGTTGGACCCATTATTACTATAAAACGCTCATTCATAAGCAAAAACATCCAACTTTATATTTTTTAAATAATTATAAAACTGGAGTAAAGTATAGCAGATCTAACTTCGCCTGTATCTAGCAAAATATTTACCAAACAATCTAACAACAGTTTTTTATTAAAAATAATAATTTTGATCACAACCAGAAAACAGCCTTAACCGCTCCATCGCTGTAACTACATCAAGATCTTCCACGGCAGAGATCTCTTCTATCAATAATAATTCGGTTTTTTGTAATAAATTTTTTTCTCCAAAAGAAAGCTCTTTTTCTATAGAAAGATTTTTCAGATCAAGATAAACTTCAGAAATATTTTTTAGAGAACCTGTTTTTAATTTATTTTGATATTCTTTGTTTCTTCTATTCCAATTGCTTGTATAAAAATCTTGATCTTTAATCCGCCTTGCTGGTTTTATAAAAGAACTAAAAACATCATGTATATGTTCTGAAGAGCTTAATCTACGAATACCTATCTCTTCAAATTTATCCATTGCAACCATTACAGTCATATCCTTATTAGTGAATTTCAATTCGCATAATGTAGCAATTTGATCAGAAAATTTCTTTTCAAAAATTTTAACAACCTTTGCTACACCATGTCCTGGATAGACTACTTTCTGATTAAGTGAGAACATACTTTCCCCTTCTCGAAAATCTTTTTACCATCGCAAGGTTTTTATTTCATTACTTCATACGAGATAAAAAGCATACCCCTCTTAAAATTCATTCCTTCGCTTTTATAAACAACTCATCATTACTGATTGATTCAAAAGCTTGGCAAAACAATAACACAACCGACATATCCAAGTAAATAGATTAAAAATATAAAAAGAAATTAATAAAAAAAAATCGATTCATAAGCATTTTTAGCTTAAATCCGCCACCAAAATTCATTGATTAACGCCTTTAGAAGAAATAGTATATAATGATTAAAAGAGATTAAGCGGGTTAAAGCTACCCAAAAAATAGGAATAATTTAAAATGCATAATCAACAATTAATTGAGCTTAAAAAATTATTTTCTTGGGCCCTTACCTGGAGCACTATAGAAGCATTAAGTTATTATCTTATTTTGACAGGTCATTTGATAGCTCTTTTTTTTAAAACTGATGCTACTTTTTATAGTATTCAAGGATCTTTATTTGCAATTCTTTATCTTTTTATCACCATAGGTAATGGTGCGCTTGAACTTGCAATGATTCCGGTTTTTTCTGTTCTTAATAAAACAGCTGAAGGGAAAAACTATTTATTCAATAAAATATTTATACAATTTTTTATACTTTTTAGTATTCCGTTCTTAACTGGTTTAATTTTAAAATATTATTTTATTTATCTTGTACCAAGTTGGAGCCTAATTTTTTTAAATTATAAAGCATTATTATTATTTAGTTTTTTAGTTGCATGCGAAGGAACTAAAAAAAACTTACGAGCGCTTTTGCATTTAACTTTACACTATAAAATATTAGCTACACTTGAATTTTGTAATATTATAGGTTACGTAGGATTAATATGGGGATCATATTTTTATGGATTAACTATCAGCATCCCTTTAATTATAATTTCTTTTTTAGGAGTATCATTTATTACTACTCTAGTATTATTAATTATAATTTTATATCACTATGCTATTTCTCATGATTTCTTAAAAAATAAACATTTAAAATTATTTGAGTACAAAATTATTACAAATACTTTTTTCACAACTCGTGTTTATAGTTTTATTAACCAAATTATTCGTACTTTATTTTCAGGAAACTTTTTATTACCATTCTTCACTTTAAAAATTGGGATTATAAATGCTGGACTAGTAACATTGATAAATGGAATAACATATACAAGTGCAAGCATAATACAACGAATCTTTGGATCAGTTGGTAGTACATTATTTGCACACACTCAAGACTCATCAGAAAACAAACAACACGTATTTAACTGGCTTACTTCAACTAGCCATAAAGCATCATTCTTGTTTTTTATTATTTTTCTTATAAATATTCCTAATTTTATACAATTAAGCACAGAAGAATTATCAACTCATGCGATAAGTTTAATAGTGCTTTTTTTCTTAGTTCATTTAGTAGAAAGCAGTTTCATAGTCTATGAAAAGCTGCTTATAGTGCAAGAAAAGGCATATTTACTAGTCTATCTTAATAGTGGTCACGGGCTATTTTGTTTTTTACTATCGTATTATTGGAAGAACGGGTCATTGGTATTGCTTTTTTCACTATGCCTTGCAAGTCGTTTATTATTTTTAACGCTCTTTAAAAGATTATACGACCAATATAGATAATGTTTTACATCGTTAAATAAATATTACTTATTTATAAAAAGGGCAATTCTAAAAAACACTTGTTAAACGGCATACTTTTCAAAATGAATTTTATTATTAATAACTTTATTTTTTTTGTTCTTCTTTTGGATTGATAAATAAATCAGCCTCAAAATCCTCTAAACTATTTACACTACTACTTCTAGCTAAAGTGAGCCTAGTATTTGGTTGAGGCAATAAAAAAAGATGCTGTGCCGATCTACTACGAGCCGCCAAAAAAACTCGTGTTGGGCTAGGAGTAGTAAGATTTGAACTAGGGTGCATTGAAAAAAGATCAATACTACTTCTTACAGATGATAATTTAGTTTTTATAGATGCAATCTCTGACGAAGGAGATTCACTTACGCTTAACCTACTCACTTGTCTACTAAGAGAAAGCGGTACTGGCTCTTCATAGATTGATTCAGAAATTGGTTGTTTTTTAAACACTGGTGGCACACCATTTAATTCACCAACTTGTTCATTAAAATAAATTGATTCTTCTTTTATTGTTTCATCTGTTGTTGCATCACGATTAAGAAAACCATGATCAATATAATTAGGGTCAATTAGAGCATAGTTATCATCATCGCCTAAACCCGGAGGAAGAAGAAGCTTATGTTTAATGAAATCTAGATTAATTAGAGCATAATTATCATCTAATCTTGGAGGAAAAAGAACTTTATCAGTCTTTTTTTGATCAGTACTGAATTTACTTCTTTTAGGTGAACTAAACGGACTATTCTTAGAATGCAATAATTTTCGAGAGGGAGTTTCTTCTTGGCCATCAACATACTCAATTTGAGCATAATCATCTTCAGCTTTTGTTTTTTTGGGTAAATCGCAAACTGGTAATTTAATTCTTTTAATTGCATTAGTTCTTTGTAGCACTGCATCAACTTTTTTTTCATTGGAGCTTATCAAGAAAAACCCTGATATAAAAACAGAAAATAATAATAATAATTTTTTCATCACTTAAACCTTTATTTATCCTGTTAGCAATCTTAACAACTAAGATTAACCATTAATAATAGTTATATTATTGCACATTTAGTTCTATTTGTATATACTAGCTTATTTCTGCAATTTTAAGCATAATTATTATTAACCCCTTATACACTTTTTGAAAAGTTTAGTTTAAAGTAAGCTTTATAAATATTATGGGCCTCAATAATAAGCAAATACGTATGCAAAATCATCAAAAAATAGCTGAGTCTCAATTTTTTAATGCACTTGCATGGAATGGAATTTCTTATAGTTTCTATAAAATTACTTATACTATTTTTACTCTGGCACTTTACCAGACACTTTCAACTGAATTATTTTCTGCCTGGGCCTTACTACATAGCATAGTATTTTTTGTCTTATTGTTTTTAGATGTCGGATTACGCAAATCAATACCTCGATTTATCCCTTTATTTAGCTATACCAAACAAGCGCATGCTTTATTTATTATGGTAATACTTGTAATGCAAATTTCAATACTCCTAATTATCGGCATCCCTTTTTTAACTGCATGCAGCCATTATTTTTTTCCACCTTCTCTTTTTAATAATTTATTTTTTTATATAATTACCATCTTCTTAATTGAAGGTCTTTTTTCATTAATAAATACTGTATATCAAGCACATTTTTTACAGAATATTTTTGGGTTATTTCATATTATCGCATTAATTGGCGAAACTATTGCCAACATCACAGTACTTAAATTCTCTTCATCTTATCCCAACCAAATGCTTTTATTAGTTACCTTGTTAACCAATAAAATAATCTCTCGATCCTTTGTTATTATTGCATCACTTTCAACTACCAATATGCTCCTCAAACAACGCAATCTACTTTTCAAACACCAGACTAATGCCAATAATAACCATGAACAGCATTCATTATTGACCCCTGAACTATCTTTAACTTCTCTTTTTACAACTTTTGCCAAGCACTCTCTAATTATGTGGGCAGCAACGCTCCTCAAATCTTTTTCCGAACGCAATTTCTTACTTTTATTACTTACTAAAGTTTCAGGGCCAGCAACTGCAAATATCTTTAAAATAAGTCACGATTCAACGCTCTTATTTCAACGAATTATTATTAAAACTATTGGAGTAAGCGATACAACATTGCTTACGCAAACCCAATTTAAAGAACCTTACAATATAAAAATAGCATTCTTATTGCTTTACAACACTATCACTAGAATCACACTACCATTGCTATGCTTAGTAGTTTTTATGTTCTTCTATAACACCTATTACACATCACCCATTATGATCTTTATAGCTTTTATTTTCATACTAAGTTATTGCATAGAAATAATCCTTTCACCTTACGAAAGAATACTAGAGACAAAGGCTTCATACAGTGCTTTATGGAAAAGCTATTGCCCGTATATTATTATTTTTCCTTGTGCCACAGCAGCATTAATAATGCTCAAAATAAACTTCATTATCTATCTTCCAATTATTCAAATAAGCAGAATTATAAGCAGTCTATGCATGCGATTTTATGCCAAACAACTTTTATTGCTTGATTAACAATTTAGTATTAATAGCCAAATGCTTTTCTTTGCATTCCCATATATTGATACATTTGGAGAGTAGGCAAAGCAATAGCAAGAGAATCTAATGTTTGAGTTCCGGCAATAGGTATATCATTTGAAGACATGTAGCTTGAAATATAAGTATCAATAGGGAAAATGGTGGAAGTTTGTGGAATAGTAAGTGTTCCATTAATAGTTAATTTGCGAAAAGCTCGATATCCAATAGTATTAAGAGCTGTGTTATTAGAGAGAATAAAAGCTCCACTAATAGTCGCTATTTGAAAAGCTGCAGTATCAATAGTAGTAAGAGCAGTATTACCAGTAATAGTGACTGTTCCGTTAAAAGTTGAATTTCGAAAGGCATCATGACCAATAGCAGTAAGAGCTGTGTTATCAGTAATAGTAACTGTTCCGCTAAAAATTGAACTTCGAAAAGCAGCATCGCCAATAGTAGTAAGGGCTGTGTTATCAGCAATAGTGACTGTTCCGCTAAAAGTTGAATCTCGAAAAGCAACAGCGCCAATAGTAGTAAGGGCTGTGTTATTACGAATAATAAGATCTCCACTAACCATTGCGTCTATAAATACACTATCAATAGTAGTAAGCGCAGCATTACCAGTTATAGTAAATGTTCCATCAGTATTAATAGCAGTTCTTGAAAAAGCAAATTCTTTAATAGTAGTAAGCGCAGCATTACCAGTTATAGTAAATGTTCCATCAGTATTAATAGCAGTTCTTGAAAAAGCAAATTCTTTAATAGTAGTAAGAGCTGTGTTATCAGTAATAGTGACTGTTCCGCTAATTGAGACACCTGAAAAGGCACCATTTTCAATGGTAAGATCTACATTATTACCAGTGATAGTCAAAATTCCCCCACTATTTACGGTCAAATTATTAAAAGGAGTTCCTACAAGCAGTTCATCATCAACTACTATTGCACCTCCATCATGAACCGTAGCGCCATATTTATCAACACTTTCATTAGTTATGGTGGTAAATGCCACTAATTGAGATACTAACCCCAAACAAGATCCCAAGAAAATCATTAGAAATGATAGTTTTTTCATAGTATTTCTTTCATGTTTTTAATTTATAATTCTTAGAATTTTTTAGTTATACCAAAAGAAAATATCTGTGAATGTACCGTGAATTCAGGAGGCAACTGTAAATTAACAAGAGAAGATCTGTTTCTTTGATAATCAATTTGGTAATCATGACTTGCAGCAGCGTCTGGTTGATACGTAGTAATACTTGGTTGATAACGAGTACGTGCATAAGAATAAGCATAAGATATTTTTAGAGCCCAATCATCACCAAAATTATGCTGCCAATCAAGCCCTACAAATGGAGCAATTGTTACTGGTGCTGAAGTACCATCAAGACGAGAACCTATTGCAGCATTGTTGTCTTCTTCATACAAGGTGAAGTTTTTTAGAAGATTGAATGAAAGGCCAATACCGCTAGTGAGAAATAATTCCCCCCCCAAATACGTTTGATGCATTATTTGATTGCCAGAGTTGATAAGAACCAAGTACATATAAACGAGTATCAACAAGGTCTTGTTGAGCAAAAAGATTTGCAGCGCCGTTTGAATCATCACTTAAGTTCATCTTAAATTTTTGTTTTGACCAGGCACCATAAAAAGTAAGACTCAATGAAAACTGTGCATGAGGACTACCGGTAAAAGGTGATACTATCTCTTGCCATGTATGAGTAAGACTAACCATAACATGAGGAGCTACAGCTGTTACTGCTTTGCTTAAAGTATACCGATTACCAAAGTAACCAGTATAAAAACTACTTGGCATACTATTAACTGAAAATCCTGTTGCCACATTTATTTCATTGCACGTTTGCGCTGATAATAGTAATGAGGTTGAAGCAAGAAAGTAAATCAGAAGTATTTGTGTTGCTTTATTTTTCACTATTTTCTCTTTCTTAAAGAATTAAGTCTCAAACATTAGATTAAAGGTAGTTAAGTAAGGCTAGTAAATGCAATAGTTTATACTTCCCTAAACTTTATCAAAATAACTACTCCCTCTTTAGCAAAACCGCCGCCATTTTCCCTTTAATGATGATTTTTTAAAAAATATAAAATCTCATTTTAATAAAAATGGGTCATGGTTTGTAATAATAAGCAACGTCTGATGGTACGCATATAAAGGTTTGTTAATTCCGTGCAATTGGTTAGGTGTGTGTGCAAGGAACACGTTTACGTGGGAGAGCGTGAGTGTATGTAGAGGTCTCTGTATGCAAGAAGAAAAAAGAGGAGAGTAAATAAGTTTAATAAATCGTTTTAAAATACAGATTAAAATACACAAATTAAAATCAAAAAGAATAAAAGGAAACAAAAATATCTTAGTACGTATAAAAATCAATAAGAATCAATAAGAATCCAATTTAAAAGACGAAGTCGAGCCAGTCAGGCCCATAGTTACCCCTCAGAGGTATGAGGCCTGACTGGCGAAGGACGGAGTCCTGTGGCGACTTCTTAATAACAACTCCGCCTGTTACGCTGCGCAGAAATACCCCCAGCAATAACCGAATGTCCATCTACCTTAAAAATAATCGCACGCGCCTAGTATAATTAGAATTAAAAAGAGAAAGAATAAACAAAATCAATGAAGCTTGAATTATGCGACAATAAACTCAAAAAGCCATCTTTCAATGGGCAAACAAAGCACAATGAGAAACCTAGGATAAACTGATAAAAACAAATTCAGCAATCTCTTTATCGTTACACGACATTACAAATGCGATAAATAAGCTCAAAGCTTATTTTAATAAAGTTTACGTAAAAAGTAATTTAAAAGCTGTTTTCTACGATTAAAAAGAAGATAATCTTAGTCACTTGCACTAAAGAAATTTTAGTGTATTATTGACAGTAAATAATAATTAGTTTATAAATAAGCTGACTAATAAATAATTTTAAGTTTAAATAAATTAGCAACACAAGGAGACAATTTTATGGCTAAAAAAATTATAGGGATCGACCTTGGAACTACCAATTCAGTAGTCTCATTTATGGAAGGTGGATCACCAAAAGTAATCCCCAACAAAGAAGGCAATAATACAACCCCTTCTATTGTAGCATTTACCAAAGATGGAAAAAGATTAGTCGGCACTGTGGCAAAACGTCAAGCAGTAACCAACCCAGAAAACACTATTTTTTCTGCAAAACGTTTCATTGGGCATAGTTTCAATGAAGTAAAAGGTGATGCTACTAATTTACCTTATAAACTTGTTGCCCGCGCAAATGGCGATGTCGGTATTGTGGCTCAAGGACAAGAATATTCTCCTCAAGAAATTGCTGCTGCCGTTTTAAGCAACTTAAAACAAGTTGCAGAAGATTACCTTGGCGAAACAGTTACTGAAGCAGTTATTACAGTTCCTGCTTATTTTAACGATTCACAAAGACAAGCTACTAAAGATGCAGGCAAAATTGCCGGTCTTGATGTTAAACGAATAATCAACGAACCTACCGCAGCTGCTCTTGCTTACGGACAAGATAAGAAAAAAGCAGGAATTATTGCAGTTTTTGACTTTGGTGGCGGTACTTTTGACGTTTCTATTCTTGAAATCAGCGATGGTGTTATCGAAGTTAAAGCAACCAATGGCGATACACACTTAGGTGGCGATGACATCGACCAACGCGTTATCGATTATCTTGTTGCAGAATTCAAACGTGAACAAGGCGTCGACTTAAAACAAGACAAAATGGCATTGCAACGACTCAAAGAAGCTGCAGAAAAAGCTAAATGTGAACTTTCAACATTACATGAAACTGAAATAAATTTACCGTATATCACTGCAGATGCAAATGGTCCAAAACATTTAACTATTAAGCTTTCTCGTGCAAAGCTTGAGTCTTTATGTTCAGATTTGTTTACTCGTTTATTAGAACCTTGCAAAAAGGCAATGGCTGATGCTGGTACCAGCGCTTCTGATATCAATGAAGTATTATTAGTAGGCGGTTCGACACGAATTGCAAAAGTACAACAACTTGTAAAAGATTTCTTTGGTAAAGAACCTAATAAGTCAGTTAACCCAGATGAGGTAGTATCTCTTGGCGCTGCAATTCAAGGTGGTGTTCTTGCTGGTGAAGTGACTGATGTATTATTGCTTGACGTAACTCCTCTTTCTTTAGGAATCGAAACACTTGGCGGCGTTTTAACAAAACTTATCGAACGCAATACCACTATACCTACCAAAAAATCACAAGTCTTTTCAACTGCTGAAGATAACCAAACAGCTGTAGACATTGTTATTTATCAAGGTGAACGCCAACTAGCAAAAGATAATAAAATGCTTGGTCATTTTAAACTTGACGGCATCCCTTCAGCTCGTCGCGGAGTGCCTCAAATTGAAGTTATCTTTGATATTGACGCAAACGGCATTGTAAACGTTTCTGCTAAAGACAAAGGCACTGGCAAAGAACAACGCATTACTATTACCAGCAATAGCGGTCTTTCAGAAGCTGATATTGCACAAATGTTAAAAGATGCTCAAGAACATGAAGCGGAAGATAAACAAGCTCGCGAAGTTATCGAAAAACGCAACAAACTTGATGGATTAATTCTTGATGTTGAACGCACTATTAGCGAAAACAAAGAAAAGATTGAAGCTGAAGAAGTTACTAAAGTTGAAGCAGCACTTACTCAAGCAAAAGAAATTCTTAAAGAACATGCTCAAGACGGTGAAAAACTGGAACAAGCAGCCGAAGAATTAATCAAAGCTTCACAAAAAGTTGCTGAACTTTTATATAAAGAAAAGCAAGCTGAAGGTGCTGCGCAAGGTCAACAACAAGGTCCATCAGAACAATCAGGCTCTGGTCATAATGATGAATCAATTGATGCTGAGATAACTGAGTAAACTATCTAACGCTAAGAAGATACAATGAGTGTAAGGCTTTATATTAATATAAAGCCTTACACTCATAATCTCAATAAATCGCAAAAGCAGTGAAGCAGGAAGCAAGCGTATTAATAAGATAATAAATAAATAAGAGTGTCTTTTGTCACTCTTATTTTAATAAGGATATAACTCCATGAACTTTAAACATCTTTTGCTTTTAAACATACTAAGTTGTTCATTTATACTTAATGCAAAACCAAAATGCGATACACCTAGCACCAAAACAAATACACACAACAAACTTATAACTTCTGAAAAAGATCAAAGTCAAAAATTAATTACTGTTAATTTTGAAAAACTCTTTATTTTACTTTTAGAAAAAAACCTTACCCAACTTAAAATTCTTTCAGATCACGCACAGGTTCAAACAAAAATTTGCACCCAACTATTTAAAAAACAGATTGATACGATTACTGCATTTATGATAGAAAATTTTGGAGAAAAATCATCAAAAAAGAATACTAAAAAAGAAAAAATTCCTCTTAGATCACTGTTTAAAAAATTTATTAATTCATTTAAAGAATTTTCAGAAAAACAAGAAGTAACAAGCTATAAACTCTTTCTTAAAGAATGTAATGAATTGTTAAAAAATTCATTACCCATAACAAATCTTACTCAAGAAAACATCGACACAATTCCATCACACAATTTTGCTAAACTAGCATTATTTAATATTAAACATGCTTTACAAACAATAGAAGATCCCGCTCTTTCTAACGAAGAAAAAGATACAAAACTTAAAATATTAATGAGTCATTTATTATTAGATTGCAATCAAGTAGCCCTCAAAAAACTTGGCACTGAACTTAAAAATTACAGCACCAACCTTACTGATTCTAAAAAATTAAAAAATTTTTCAAATGCTGCATATGCAACACTGCTTCCTATAGAAAAAAATCTAGTACGTAGCGCACTAATTGCAGCTACAAATGATTTAGACCAACTAAAAATTAAAAACCCACAAAATAAAAGCAGTCAAGATCCAATAGCTCATTAATTTTTAAATAAATAAAATATATATTTTCACTTTCTATTGTTTACCATTTAAACCACATGCTAAATTTAATTTGAATTCATGAATTTCTGCTGTGTAACTTTTAAAAAAAGGGAAACAATGGTAAAACAATCTGCTACTTTTCAAAAAGATACTCAAAAAAAAATATATATCTTAGATACCAATGTCCTACTTCACGATCCTGAATCACTTTTTAATTTTGCAGGTGCGCAAGTTGGAATACCAGTTATTGTTCTTGAAGAGCTAGATAAATTTAAACGTGAAACATCGGACCGTGGTAAAAATGCTCGCGAATCAATACGTCATCTTGATGACCTCCGCAAAAGTGGCTCATTAGCCGATGGAGTAAAATTAGAAAATGGTGGTACGGTAAAAATTATTTTCACTCCATCTGATAAAAGTAAATCAACGTTAGATCTTTCTATTGCTGACAATATTATGTTATTTACTGCATTAGACTGTAAAAACAATGGAATGGATGTAAAATTCATTACTAAAGATCTTAATGC
This sequence comes from uncultured Pseudomonadota bacterium, assembly GCA_964433415.1. Taxonomy (GTDB): domain Bacteria; phylum Babelota; class Babeliae; order Babelales; family CAIQNR01; genus CAYSQM01. The sequence continues at coordinate 14,363 of CAYSQM010000008.1, read as the reverse complement.
CCGCGTAAAAGCAGATGTTCTTGGTATCGAAGCAGAAGATTATTTAAAATCATATGTACCACGAGACGAATTCTATAAAGGATGGATTAAACTTTCTGTTCCCGCTGTTCAGTTAAAAAAAGAGATCCCTGATGATCTTCTTACTTTTGCAAAAGATTATAAATTTATACCCAATGAATATGTTTTAGTAGAGAGCCAACACAATGCGTTTAATTATAAAATATTCAGATACATTGGCGGAAAAACAGTATTTGCACCAGTCATTCATCCACAACTTCACTGGGGTTTAACCGCACGCAATCCTCAACAACTTATGGCACTGGACGCACTCTTTAACCCTGCCCTTGAATTTGTCACTTTACTTGGACCTGCAGGTACCGGTAAAACTTTTCTTGCACTTCTTGCAGGGCTCCATCAAGTTATTATTGATGACCTTTATCGCAAAATGCTCATCTCAAGACCAATTGTTCCACTCGGCGCTGATATAGGTTATTTACCTGGAGATTTACAAGAAAAATTACACACCTGGATGCAACCTATCTATGACAACCTTGATGTTATTTTACATGCTTCAACAACTAATAATCATTTAAAACAACTAGAACTTGAAGGCCGATTTATTAAAGACGAAAATAGTAAACCTTTATTGCCAGCACCTTATGAAGGCAAGCATCATGAAAACAATTTTGATAAATTTGACAAATTCGAAGTCAAACATGATAAATATGAAGGCAAAAAAAATAATAAAAATGGTAGGAAAAAAGATCATAAACATTCCCCACATAATCATTATGGGTTTGAATCAGTACAAGACCTTATCAATAAACATAAATTAAGTCTCGAAGCTATTACTTATATGCGTGGGCGCTCTATACCATATCAATTTATTTTGATTGATGAAGTGCAAAATTTAAGTCCTCATGAAGTCAAAACTATTGTCAGCCGAGTTGGCCAAGGAAGTAAGATTATATTATGCGGAGATCCTTACCAAATTGACTCACCTTACTTAGATTTTAGTAGTAATGGACTAGTAGTATCTAGTGATAAATTTAAAGGACAAGACCTCTTTGCAACCGTTTATCTTGAACATAGCGAAAGAAGTGTTCTCAGCCAACTTGCTGGCGAATTAATGTAAAAATAAATTTTTTTATACAAAAAAATCGCCCTTGTTTATAGGGCGATTTTTTATAAATTAAAATTTGATTTATAAAAAGACTTTAATACAATTACGGTAAAAATTCTTCAAATAATTCTTTATACTTTTCCATTAAGTCAAAATTCTCTGACAATAAACCAAGAGTAAGATCTTGAGCTGCACTTTCACCTAGATTCTCAGCAAATAAATAAAGATAATTAATAAGCTGAAGAACTAACAAATAAGAAAGTAATTGTCCTTCAAAAGCAATAGTCTCTGCATATCTTAAAACTAACCCTGCTAGTTGCCAATACTTTTCTACACGCTCTTCATCGGTCCAATTACCATCGGTAATAATATCAATAATATCTCCAAAATCAGAGCCTAACTCTTTAGAATTAATAGAGTCCAATAAAATTAAAAACAATCTCATACCAGCAATAGAACTTATATTTATAGGGTCATCAATACTACCAAAAGAATCAATGCACCCTGCTTTTTCACCATAAATTTTAAAGATTTCACTAATCAAAGAATAACTTTTATAACTCACAGGCAATAACCCACATCCATCATTAAAATAAACAAGCCTTTCTCGATCTTCACAGTCTTCTTCTCGCTTCTTTTTCTTTACTAAACGTTTAGGTTTAGCTTTTAAATTTTTTTTATCTTTAGAATTTACATCACAACTAGATTCTTTTTGAGCCAATTTATTTTGCGCAGCCACTCGATCTTGGTCTAATCTAAATTGAGCCAACGCCTCTTTTTTTAATGTATATTCAGCATCACAAGTTGCTTTAACATATCTAGTAACATGATAAAAATTTTTACATATTATGTGAGCAAATTCACAATAATTAAATACTTGTTCATCACTTAATTTTTCAAAAATTTCACTACTACTAGAAAGCGAAGAACGAAAAAAAGAACTTCTAACCCTACTATTATTTGTAGTAATTTCTTTTGTAATAATAGTCAATAACTGATCAATAGGTAATTCTAAAATACATTTATCAGGAAACAAATCACACTCTTCACCTACAGGAACCAATACTTGTCTTGCAAAATATTCAACAAAACCTCTAAAAACTTCTTTGTCTGGCTCTAAAGAAACAAATTGTTTAAAAAGATCAAAAGTGTGCGTAAAACATTCCTTAGAATTTAAGGGTAGGCTTTTTTCTTTACTGATAGTATTAATCACAAATTTTTCAAATCTAATATCAAAAAAAAGTTCAGGTTTTTCAAGCTCTTTAAAAGCTACTTTTTCAAGAACATTTGATCTCTCATTTATTGGCCACTCTGCTGCATAAACAAAACTATGAGCAAAAAATAATAATACCCAAAAAAAATTTAAATTTTTTTTCATAATAACCTCTTTATAAAATCAATCATCTTTTAAAGAATATAAATTATTATTATAGCATAGAAAAAAGAAAAAAAATACAATTAGAATCTTTTTCAAAGGTTTTTATATAATATAAATATCGACTAAAGCTTAAAATAAGCCTTAACTACTTAATTACAATAACTTCTATCTTTACCTTAATTAATAATCACTACTTACGATAATATGAAGAAGATTTTGAATACGATCTCTTCTTTTTAGTTTCAACTACATGCCGCTCTTCTTCTTCACATTGTGCAAAGACAGAAGCAATTTCAATAGCTTTTGGTTTTTTACTCTTTTTAGGCATACCATCAAATTCTCTCAAATTTTCCACAGTCATTGGAGCAATTACTAGCTTTATTTCACTAGGGTAAACATCACCTGAGACAAAAAAAATGAATCCAAACAATAATAATATTTTCATTGCAACTCCTTTTAAAAAAGGTACCAGACCACTCTTATAAAATATAATCTATCGTAAAAAATAAGAATATAAACCAGCTACATCTTTATTGGAGCTACTCTATCATAATTAGAGCTCAGTAAGAATTTTTATTTTGATTTTTTATTGATCGACTTATTCACTACTTTTGATTCTGAATGAAAAATTTAAGATTTATTTTCAACTTGCTTGAGTAGTAAAAATTTTATTTATTCCTTTAAGTTTGATATATGGTTGCTCTGAGTTTTTTAAATTAATAGCTAATGAACGACCCCATATTTTTTTAAATCGATTAATATGAACTGTACTTAATAAACGTTCTTGTGCAGCCTTTTTCTGGTCAATTTTTTTATTACAAAACACGCTATTATCATGCAAAACAACCACAAGATCAACCGATGGTTTAAGCGTACTAATATGAGCAACTAAATGATTATAATGTGAATAAGTATCTTGAATTTTTTTACATAAATTTATTAAGCGTTTTCCCACTATTCCTTGCATCATTTCACTAGGAAATGGATGCTTATTATTAATAAGAAGTAAAATAGTAGAAAATAATGGATGCGTACTCACATTGTTATAATGCAAATACGAAGGATGTAAAGTAGGATGATCCAACTTAAAATCCTGTTCTGTATAAAAAGAAAATACACGTTTAATCATAGTCTTATTAATCTCATAATCCACAAAGCTTCCATCTTTAGGAAACACCGGCGTAGCAAGCTCTATTACTACATCTAATGGCTCTTTAATAGCATGACTTGCACTATGAATAACATTACCACCTTGCCCCATACCAACAAGTATAAACTTACTCTTTTTATAACGACGCTTTAATTTATTTAAACCTACCGCCAACAAAATTCCAGCCTGTTTACGTGTCTTAGCACTCTCTTCTTCTTGCCAGTCAAAATATATACTCACCGGCTTAACAGAAGTTGCAGGAACACCTGGCTCAAAAAAATTTTTAGGAATTACTATTGATTTAACAAAATCTTTTAATACATTTTGCTTATATAAATCTTTTGAAGGACGCGCACTACATTCAGGAACTACTATATAAAAAAACTTATCCTCTGCTGGCATTATCTGCTGAATATCATCAAGCTGATAAAAATTCTCTGGTAATTTTATCCTGGATTCCAGGCTACGCTCTGAATTACAAGATGATTTTTCTGACTTTTCATACGTAGCTTGAATAAAATATGACGAATAAAAACTAAAAACTATTAAGAGAATAGAGAGCTTCTTCATTATGATCCCTTTTTACAAAATTTAAGATGCAAGTAGAGTTGCACATTTTTTAAAGAGATGTAAAGGGATTACAACGAAGTAATCGAAAGATTATATTTTTGAAAGCAACAAGAAGATTAGGATTTTCTAATTCCAATAATGCGTATTGAGTACATCCTATAGAAAATTTACAAGAAGCGGGTCCAAGTAACGGACGAAAAGTAAAAATAGCTAAACTAACGAGCCTTATGAGAACGCTCAAAAGCACTACTAACAAGTTCTTTAAGTTTTTGAAAAGGAAGCGCTGCACCTGTTTTATCAGTAATAACAATGAAATCTACCTTCTTTTCAAAAAATTTTTCTTCTCTAAACAAAGAACGTAGACGCCTTTTAAACAGATTTCTTTGCGGAGCATTACCTGTTTTACGTGATGCTATCATTAAAATACGTGACAATTGCCCGCTAGTGGGTGCAGTCATAATTCTAAGACCATTGCTCCGTACACGCATTGTTGCCTGTTTAAAAAGCGTACTAATTTCTGTTTTAGTAAAAGAAGAATAGGACATGCTAAGATAACTTATGCACGTACTGCAAGACGTTTTCTTCCGATTGCGCGTCTTTTATTAATAATTTTTCTGCCATCTTTAGTTGACATACGTTTGCGAAAACCATGTTTTCTATTTCTTTTTAATTTACTTTTTCTGAAAAATGTAACTGACATGTATGCCTTACCTCATTAAAAAATCTAGAATTGAGTTAATAGTAGTCAATAGTGTAGAGCTGAAATAGCTTTTTTTCAAGTGATTTATCTGTTTTTCTCTAAGTATCTTTGTGCATCTAAAGCTGCCATGCAACCGGTACCTGCAGAAGTAATCGCTTGTCTATACCTATAATCAGCCACATCTCCTGCTACAAAAACCCCTTCAACTGAAGCACTAGTCCCCTCTATAAGCTTAATATAACCCATTTTATCAAGCTCAAGTTGATCAACAAAAAGCGCAGTATTTGGTTTTTGACCAATAGCTAAGAAAACTACATCTGCTAAAATAGTGTGCTGTTGACCTGTTTTTTGATCAGTAATAAGAACAGATTGAACTTTTTTACCATCGCCATTAATAGATGATACCGTGTGACAATAAATAACCTTAATTGCAGGATTATTCAACACACGTTGTTGCATTGCTGGTGAAGCAGTAAGCTTATCAAGAATATGAACTATCGTAATATCATTCGTATATTTGGTCATAAAAGAAGCATCTTCCATTGCAGTATCACCACCACCAACAATGACCACCTTTTCATTCACATGAAACGCGCCATCACAAACTGCACATGTAGTAACTCCATGCCCCCAATACTCCTGCTCCCCTGGACAATTAAGTCTATTAGGAGAAGCACCAGTAGCTATAATAAGAGAATGAGTAAAAAATTTCTTTTGGCTATGCGTAGTCACTTCAAAAGGACGAACTTTAACATTAACCTCTATCACTCTCTCTGAAAGGATTTCCGCTCCCAAATGCTGTGCGTGTGCTTTCATATTTATCATTAATTGTGGCCCAAAGATACTTTTTTCTCCAGGCCAATTTTCAATTAAAGTTGTCCCCATTAATTGACCTCCAGGTTGCCCCCCTTCAATAATTAATGGTTTTAAAAAAGCACGAGAGGTGTAAATACCTGCTGTTAATCCTGCAGGGCCCGAACCTATAATAATAACTTCATGAATCAATGGTACTGTCATACTGTGGCTATTCGTTGCTTAGTAAGATGATAAATTGCATAATTCAATGCCTTTTCACGCAAGCAATAATGAATCATCACTGCTTGAGACAAAGGAAACTCTTGTCCTTGAGACTTAGTAGAAGGAAGTTGAAAATGAATAAATTCACGCATCCTTTGACGCTTAGTTAAATTAAGATAATTTTTAATATCTTCATTAGTTACTTCTAACTCTTCATGCAAAGCTAATTGTAAAGCAAAAATATCTTCTTTAACCTGTTTTGTTGCAAGCATTTTTATTTTTTCCATAAAATCTTCTTGCATTTTATAAACCTGATAATCAGGATTTTCATGAATTAAATCGAGAAGCTCTTTTTGACGCCTCAAGATAAGATGATTAGGCACTTCAAATTGATGGCGCTGTAAAAGTAATTTTAAAGTATCTTCTGCCATTGCTCTTCGTTGAGAAATATCATTTCTAAATGAAAACACTTCAATAAGTTTTTGATGTAACTCTTTACTATTGCGTAGTCTAAAATGTTTTTTAAATTGCTCAATATCAAAATATGATTGTTGTACAAAATCTAAAATAATTACTTCAAAAGTATAATGGGTATCAACATGACTACTAAAATACTCTTGCAAGAAAGAAGAATTTGTTATAATCACTTCACCCTTACGCTTACCTACAAAAAGCGTTTGTAAGGGAAGATCAATCTCTTCTGCGCCAACTTTAATCCATAAAATTTCTTTATAATTACCAAATAAATATTGCTTGTCACGATTAAGCAATGCAACAGAAAATTGAACCCAATCACCAATAGCAACATGATGTGTTGTCGCTTTTTTTTGAGCAATCGCTTCATCTTTTAAAAAATTTTCTACCTGCTTATCAAGATCCTTATAATTTTTACGCTTAGGAGCCTTAAATGGTAATCGTTTCCACCCTTGTAAAGAAATTTGTTGCATTAAAGGCAACGAAAAACAGTATCGTGCATTTTCTTCAAGACGAACATGTATATCGGTTAATCGTGGTTCTCCAGCTAATAAAATTTTTCGCTCGGTCACTTCTTTGCACAATTGATTAAGTACAAAATAACGATAAACAAATTCTTTAATATGCTCTAACAAATGTGGTTTAAAATTTTTTTCAATATAAGAAATTGGAGTATCACCTTTTAAAAACCCCTGAGTAGAGGTATGTGATTGCTGCGCTAAAGAAGCTTCTGCATAAAGCTTCTGAATATGCTGATAAGATATTTCTACTAAAGCATCACCAAAATGAGTACCAACCTGCTTCAAACAAAATGAAAATCCACTCGGATGCATTTCCATAAACTACCCACCTTCCTTCAAAATTCTGGTGCGAGAGGAGGGAGTTGAACCCACACCCCTTACGGGACTGGATCCTAAGTCCAGCGCGTCTGCCAGTTTCGCCACTCTCGCACATACAAATCATAATAAGATGGTGGGCCGTGTTGGAATCGAACCAACAACCTGCAGATTAAGAGTCTGTTGCTCTACCAATTGAGCTAACGGCCCGCACAAACTTCTTCACTAACAACACCTATACATAGTGTACCAAAAGGACTATGAAAGGCAATGCTAATTTAAGACTCGTTTGGCCTTAAGTTTTTGCTCTGCTTTACGGCTAAATCTTTTACTTAATAAGTAAGAATTATAAATTTAAATAATTCATTAACAATTTCAGTGAACAATACTTTTATAAAAGTACTCAGTAAGTGTACTACCACCTACTATAAAAGCAACTCCTAAATATAATTTCTCTTCAAAATACCAATAAAAAAAGGACGAAATTTAATTCGTCCTTTTAAAATCTTATAAAAAACAAAAAGAATTATGATTTAAGTTCTGTAGTTTTCTTTGTAGCCAAATCTTCAACTTGTTTAATACAACGATCAGTGATCTTTTGTAAAGTGTCATTAAGACGCTTTGCAAAATCTTCTGAAACAACTTTATCTTTTTCAGAATCTCTTACAAAATTTTGAGAATCTTTACGTACACTACGAATACCAACGCGTGATTCTTCTAATTTTTTGCCTAAAATTTTAATTAACTCCTCACGGCGTTCACTGCTCATTTCTTGCAATTGAATACGAACAACATTACCGTCATTTAAAGGAGTAACCCCTAAATCTGATTCCTTTAAAGCACGTTCAATATCACTCATTGTACCTTGATCCCAAGGTTGAATAAGAATAAGGCGTGATTCTGGAGTTGAAATAGAAGCAAGATTTTTCAAAGGAAGTTCAGAATCTCCACCGTAGCAAGAAACTTTGATATTTTCAACCATTGCTGCATGCGCTCTACCACTACGAATACCCAAAAGTTCATGTTCAAAATGCTTAATAGTTTTAAGCATTTCTTCTTCGACTGCTTTTTCAAAAGGAGCTAATGAGCCTTCAACAAGCGTCATATTAATCATATAATTTTCCTGTTCTTATGCGCCAATTTGGTAACGAGCAAAACGGCGTATCTTTATGTTCTCGCCAACTTTTGCTATTAATTCTTTTAATACTTCATCAACAGAAAGCTTATCACTTTTTACAAATTTTTGCTGTAGCAAACAGACATCTGCATACAACTTAGCTACTTTACCTTCAACGATCTTTTCGATGAATTCGCCTTTTTTACCTTGTTCTTCAAGTTGCTCTTTCATCAACTGTTTTTCTTTTTCCAAGTAATTAGTATCAACTTCTTCTGGACTTAAAAAAAGAGGGTTAATTGCTGCAATATGCAAACCAAGATCTTGAGCAAACTGTTTTACTACTTCGCTGCTTGCCACAAAATCAGTTTCGCAATTCAGCTCTACAAGAACACCAATTGTAGCTCCTGGATGGATATAGGCATGTACAATACCATGATTGGTTTCATTGTCACCACGTTTTGCAGCAACTGAAGCACCTTTTTTGCGTAAAAGCTCAACAGCTTTATCCATATCGCCTTCAGCTTCTGTAAGCGCTTTCTTACAATCCATCATACCCATACTGGTACGTTCACGTAACTTTTGAATTAAATCTAAACTAATCTTTGACATCCAGTGCTCCTCAATCGGAATAATATAATCTTTCAATGACAATCAGTATGCCAAAAGTGGTAAATTTGGCAATAAGAAGCTTCTCTACTCCTAGATTTACATCTTAGAAGGACGAGCCAACCCCATCAATTTTAAACATCTTTCAAATGTTTCTTGAACCAATAACGTTGTAATTAAACGGCCCCTACTTTGACCTACTGTTTCTGGTTCAATGACTCGGTTATGATGATAATAATTATGAAATAAATGAGCTACTTCAAGTAAATAATAAGCTATCAAATGAACCTGATGATGTACCGTAATACCATCAAGTAACTCTTTGAGTTCTACTATTTTTTTAATAAGCGATTTTTCTGCATCAGTAATAAATTGTATATCATCACTATTTATATTCTTAAATTGATCGTACTGTGCAGCTTTTTCTAAAATAGATCCTGTTCTTACAAACGCATATTGTAAATAATAAACAGGATTTTCTTCAGTATGAGAAAGCGCTAACCCAAGATCAAACTCCAAATGAGCATCGGCTTTACGATTTAAATAAAAGAAACGAGCAATATCAATACCGACCGTTTCAATAATGTCTCCAAGATCAACAATACGCCCAGCCCGTTTAGAAAGTTTCAACTGCTTGCCATCTTCTTTAATAGAAACCAACTGATATAAAATGCATTCAAGCGTTATGTTATCAAAACCTAAAGCACGGCGAATTCCATCTAAACGCTTTGGATAACTATGATGATCTTGCCCCAAAATTAAAATCAGTTTATTAAACCCGCGTAAAACCTTATTACACAAGTAGGCTGCATCAGCTGCCACATAAGTATAAGAACCATCTTCTTTTCTTAAAACACGGTCTTTATCATCACCATATTCAGTTGATTTAAACCATAATGCACCTTCAAATTCATAAGTAGCACCGGAAGCATTTAAACGCTCAAGAGCCTCTTCAATTGGCTGGGTATGCAAAGTTTTTTCAGAAAACCATACATCAAAAATTATGCCATAGGCTGCTAAGGTTTGTTGTTGTTCTGCAAGTAATGTTTTATAGGCGTATTCAACAAAGAATGAATCATCTTTTTGTAAAATATCAGGACCATAAATTTCAAGAACTGCTTGTGCTAATGTTTTTAAATAGTCACCTTGATAACTACCTTCAGGAATTTCTATCTCTTGTCCAAGTGCCTGTTGGCAACGAATTTTTAATGAATTGCCAAGTTTAAACATTTGAGCACCCGCATCATTAATATAATGCTCTTTAACTACTTGATACCCAGTAAAACGTAAAACATTGGTCAAAACATCGCCAATAATCCCCCCACGACCATGGCCTAAATGTAATGGGCCTGTAGGATTAGCACTTACAAATTCAACATTATAAGAATCAGTAGCTTTCTCACTTTTAAAAAACAAATCTTTTTGCTCAAAAAGTTCACTCACCATTTTTTTAAAAGCATCTAACGTCAAATAAAAATTTAAAAATCCTGGCCCTGCTATTTCTATTCTTTCGACTAATGGATCTTTAAAACCATCAATAATTTCTTGCGCAATAACACGCGGTGTTTTTTTTAAAGGCTTAGAAAGTATCAAAGCGCAATTACTAGAAAGATCTCCAAAATCTGCTTTATGAGGATCTGTATTTAAAACTAATCCAATAGTTACATTTTCCAAATCAGTCTGAACGCCATATAGACTATGCACAAACTGTTGTAATGATTTTTTTAATTGCTCAAGACTATTCATTTATACTTCTCTTTTTTTATGGTTTTATTACTAAAGGAACAATTATTTTTACAATTAAAGGCAGCAATGCTTCAGCACCTATCTTTACAATTCTAGGATCAGCACGATTATTTTCTTGCAATTTCAGTAACACATTTAAAGACCCTAATAAGCCTAAAACAAAAGACGTATTAGATGGTTCTAAATTTTTTAGTGGGCACAAAATAGATAAATCTTGCGAAATAAGCTTTTCTTTTAATGATATATTTTTAACTACACCAAATTCTTTAGAAAGTAAAAGCAAAAAATCACTTAAAGGATTTAGCAAATATTTATCATGAAAAAAAATCTTTCCTTTAGAAGATGTAAAAAATTTAACAAAACTTACTACATCATTAATCATGGAAATATTTTGATTACAAATATTTATTAAATCTTCACCTTTTAAAATTGAAAATCTCTGATCATTAGGCACAAAACCATTAAAATCATCCCAATCAACAGTAATAATACCATTAAGACTAATACTATTAAGAGCAGGCTTCACTTTTGCTAGATTATAAAAGACATTTTTAGCATGCATGGTTGAAAGATAATTTTGAATTACAACATCATTATCATTTTCTTTATTTTTTAATTTAAAAAATTTAATACCATTTTTTAATAATAGAAAACCCTTAAATGATAAATATGCGGCTAAAGACCTTTTGTAAAAAACATTTCTCTCTTCTTCAGTTGCGTTTTTAAATTCAAAAGTAGCTGCACAACACTGTAAAGTGTTTACCAAAATTTCACGTTTAGCTTGCTCGCACGATACTGCATTGTTAAGATTTTTAACATATAGATCGCGTTTTTCTTCTTCAAACTTTGTATCTTTTTTTAATTGTTCAATACGATTAAGAGCTTCATATAAAGGCATATACTTATCTATAGTCGCATTATCATTTGCCTTAACAAAGTTTCCTACTATAATTGCAAGACTTACTAATAAAAATCTATAATTAACTTTTAACATTATTACCTTTATTTTTACATTCAATATTTTGCTGCATAATTTCCTTTTTAATAACTTCCAAGGAAGCACCACCACCAATTAACCCTAAGCAACGTTCCTGTTTTTTTAATGTTTCAAGTTCTTTTTCAAGAGAATTTTTTTTATAGTTTCTACGTATTTCTAACATTCCAAAAATCAATGAGCTAAGCATTGAATATGCTGCTAAAGCTGCATACTCTTTTTTGCTTTCAACAACAACATGGTAATAAGAAAATCCTGATAAAAAAGTAGATATACTAAAAACTGATCGAAACCAAACACGTTTTTTCTGAATTTCAAGCATATGATCTTTATCTGCATAATCACGCGCTTTAGCTTGAAGAGACGCTTTAAGGAAATTTTGACTTAATGCTAATTTTTCTTCAATTTCTTCTTGAGTATACCCGGTTGCATTATATAAAATGTCTGGACTTAATAAACGAGCAAGCGGCAAATATGGCATTGCCAATTTTAATGCATTATTATCTTCAAAAGCTTTATTAATAGGCGTCATATCTAACTGAACTTCTTTTTGGTCTTCTTTAATCATTTCTGGTTTAGCATAACTAGTACCAATAAAAAGCAAGAATAATAAAAATATTTTTTGTAATTTTTTCATGAAATTCCTTTGACTGTAAAAGATTAATGGTAACTTTTTTCCGAAAAAAAACAATGAATTTACAATAAATAAGATTATTATCCATAAATCATGAACGATAAAGACAGAAAACATGAATAGGGCAAATCTAAATAACCTTATTCAAAGCCACTTTACAATTACTCAAATTGCAATATAATAAATAGTATTGAAAAATACTATTTATAATTAATGGAGTTTATTATGAAAAAACTATTACTCGTCCTTTTGCTATCAACTGGACTGTATGCAAGCCAAGAAGAAAACAATGATGACACATTTGATAGAAATTTTGATCCAGATTTTCTTATAGGCGATCTAAATTCTAATGCAGCTTTTCCTACTGATCTAATGACTCTCCACGATGGGAGTAGAGAATTAAGCTATATACAAAATGCTAGCACCGGAGCCCGAGATAACGAATATTCTGATGATCAAAATGTCCCAATAACGAATCCTATAAATGTACGGCAATCTACTTTGGCTAAAAAACGATTAGCTCATAAAGACTATAAGCGCACTGATGAAGAAAATGAAAATGAAAGTGAAGATTCTTCTGATAAAAGCGAAAGTGAATATTCAGGTGAAAGTGAAAGCGAAGATTCTTCTGATGAGACCGAATACTCTTATGATGAAAGCGAAGAAAACTATAAAGAAAAACGAAAAAAATCTAATACTGCTCTTCCAAAAACTTCAACATCTACTGCTCATACCACCACAAAAGTGGTTTCAACTCAAAATGATGATACTGCAAAGAAAAAATATCAATGTGAAAAGTGTAATCGTTCTTTCATTTATCCTTCTGATTTCAAAAGACATGAAGAAACTCATAGTGGTAAAAAAATTTTTAAATGCACACATCAAGGATGTAATGACTATTTCATTTATCGTCCTGATTTCAAAAAACATGAAGAAACTCATAGTGGTAAAAAAATTTTTAAATGCACACATCAAGGATGCAATGACTATTTCATTAAACCTAATCATTTAAAAAAACATGCACTAACTCATAATAATAAAAAACTTTTTAAATGCAAATATGAAGAATGTGATTATTCTACCAATTATCTTCACGATTTAAAAAGACATACAAAAGCGCTTCATCCACAAGAATCTGATGATCAAAATAGCCCAATAACGAATCCTAAAAATGTACAGCTATCTACTTTGGCTAAAAAACGATTAGCTCATGAAGCCTATAAGGGCAAATATTCTAATGAAAAAAGTGAAAGTGAAGATTCTTCTAATGAAAGCGAAGAAAACTATAAAGAAAAACGAAAAAAATCTAATACTGCAAAGAAAAAATATCAATGTGAAAAGTGTAATCAGTCTTTCATTTATCCTTCTGATTTCAAAAGACATGTAAAAAGGCTTCATCCACAAGAATCTGATGATAGTGAACATGAAGAAGAATAATCTAAATAACCTTATTCAAGGCCACTTTACAATTATTCAAATTGTAATATAATATATTATATAGAAAAATACTATTTATAATTAATGGAGTTTATTATGAAAAAACTATTACTCGTCCTTTTGCTATCAACTGGACTGTATGCAAGCCAAGAAGAAAACAATGATAATAATACTGCGACCAAAACAACCTTTTCATTAGATTCACCTGCTACCAATTCAATAAAGCATAAAACAGCTTTACAATATACAGATAGCGGTAAAAAACCTTATGAATGCAATAAAGCTTTCGCTCAACCTGCTAATCTAAAACAACATATACAAACTCATACTGGTGAAAACCCTTATAAATGCACACACTGCGATTACTCTTGCATTCGATTTAGCGATTTAAAAAAACATACACAAATTCATACTGGTGAAAAACCTTATCAATGCACACATACTGGATGTAATTATGATACAAATCATTTTTATTCTTTAAAAAAACATATAGCAAAACATAAAGACTCAGACAAAGCTCAATACGAAGAATCTGATGATAGTGAATATGAAGAAGAATAATCTAAATAACCTTATTCAAG
>CAYSQM010000007.1:0-69836 GCA_964433415.1 uncultured Pseudomonadota bacterium | reverse complement strand
AAACCAATAAAAGAGCAAAAGGTTCTGAAACTATCTTTAGAACCGAAGAAGAAGACATAAAAGCTTTTTTTAAAGCGCTAAAATATCAAAAACAAGAAAACGAATCTAAAGAAACTGATAACGATATTTTACTACCACCAAATACTACTGCGACCAAAACAACCTTTTCATTACCTTTGCAATTTATTTCTAGTTCAATGAATCCTAAAACCACTGTAGAAAAAGATAAATCTTGCACTAATTCTAGCATTTTAAAAAAACATACAGAAATTCATACTGGTAAGAAACATTATAAATGCACACACTGTAATAAATCTTTCGCTCAATCTGGTACTCTTAAACGGCATATACAAACTCATACTGGTAAAAAACCTTATAAATGCACAGAATGCGATTACTCTTGCATTCGATCTAGCGATTTAAAAAAACATACAGAAATTCATACTGGTAAGAAACATTATAAATGCACATACTGTAATAAATCTTTCGCTCAATCTGGTACTCTTAAACGGCATATACAAACTCATACTGGTAAAAAACCTTATAAATGCACAGAATGCGATTACTCTTGCATTCGATCTAGCGATTTAAAAAAACATACACGAATTCATACTGGTGAAAAACCTTATGAATGCACAAAATGCAATAAAGCTTTCGCTACAAAATATACTATGGATTCCCATAAAGGAACTCATACTCGTCAAAGACCTTATGAATGCACATATGAAAAATGCAATCAAGCTTTCGCTGAATTGAATACTCTGAAAAACCATATAAAGAGAATTCACAATGAAGAATCTTATGATAGTGAACATAAAGAAGACTCATCTAAATAAAAAGATTATGAAACTGTTTTTAGAAGTACAGAAGAAGACATAGAAGCTTTTTTTAAAACTTTAGAATATCAAACACAAGAAAGTCTCCTAGAGACTTAGGGCCAAAAAAATATTCAAAATAATATAAAATTAAATTTTCTATAAAACTAAGAAAAATGAATATTTCATCATTTTTCTTAGTTTTATAGAAAATTTAATTTATTTCCATTGACGAACAAAATCAATCAATAATCTAACACATGACCCAGTAGCACCAGAACGTACATAAGGTAAATCTGGCACATCATAAGCAGTAGCTGCCATATCAATATGAACCCATGGAGTATCACCAACAAAATGACTTAAAAAACAAGCTCCATTAGTTGGACCAGCATAATATTTTGTTTTCCCATCATTACATAAATCCGCAATGTCAGCTTTTACCATCACTTTATATTCATCAATTAAAGGTAATCTCCATACAGAATCCCCAGAAGTTTTTGCAGCTTCTTCAATTTTTAATGCTAATGAATCATCTTGAGTCAATAAGCCATTAAAAAATGGTCCAACTGCATGAGAAACTGCACCAGTTAAAGTAGCAACATCAATCATTGCTGTTGGTTTGAAATTTTTACTTGCATAAGCAAGCGCATCAGCTAATACTAAACGACCTTCTGCATCAGTATTGCCAACAACTGCTGTTTTACCGTTATAAAAAGTAATAATATCCCCAGGATGATTTGCACCACCACTAACCATATTTTCCGCAATAGCTGCAAGAGCTACCACATTTACCGGCACTTCAAGTTGAGCAAGTACTGAAATTGCATTCATAACTGTTGCCGCACCAGCCATATCTTCTTTCATAGTTTCGATATAACCAGTTGGTTTTAAATTAAGCCCACCTGAATCAAAAGTTATGCCTTTACCAACTAAAGCAATAGTTGGTGCATTCTTTTTCTTGCATGAGTATTCAAGAATAATTAAATGTGAATCATGCTGAGAACCCATACCAACTGCTTTTAAACCACCCATGCCAAGCTCTTCTATCTTAGCTTCATCAAAAATAGTTGCTTTTAGACCATGTTGTTTTGCAAGTTCTTTAGCATGTTTTACTAAAGTGTATGGTGTCATAAGATTTGCAGGAAGATCTATCCAATGACGTGTCTTGTTAATTGCTTCACCAATAATAATACCAGTTGCAAGACCATCTTTAAATGCTTTTGCATTTTTTGTATCAACAGTAATTAACAACTCTTTTAAAGTAATTAACTGATCATCTTTATTTGTAATGAATTCATTAAAACAATAAGACGCCATTAAACTACTAACAGCTGTTGCTTGAGCAAGTTCATCAAGTGTTGTTTTAAAAAGCGCTGCATCTGGTGCTTCAAAAGCAATTGATGTTATCTTTTGAGCTTCTGCCATACGTACTGCAGTTGCCAAAGTACGTCGATACTGCTCAATACTACTAAAATAAGATTCTTTTTCTTTTTTACCACCACCTATACCAACAAAAAAAAGATATTTAACGCCATCTTTATTAGCACCTTGAATAGATAACTTTTGTCCTTTTTTACCTTCAAATTTTCCTGTTACCATCTGTTGTTTTAATGGTAGAAAAAATTCTTTTGCTAATGCTTCATATTCTTTATCGAACTTAAAACCTTCTTTTACAAAAAACAAAAACGCATCCGCTTTTTGTGTTAACATTGGTTTACTGTTTACGGTACATTTAACCATAGAAAAGCCCTTACCTTCTAACTATTATGTACATGACATTAACCACACTATTTTAAAAATTATTATATTAATGCACCTTAACATAAAGCTAGTAAGAAGTAAAAAAGGCACGATTTCTCATGCCTTTTTTCACCTTAAAAAGTTTCTAAAAAATTACTTTGAAGGACTACTCAAACCCCCTAATAATGGAGCCGATACCGATGGAGCAACAAAAGCAGACCCACCAGGTAATAAATCACCAAAGTAGAAATAATTATTGAAAAGACTATTACCAGCAGTCAAAGTAATAATACTATTTTGAGAAGGATCTGGTATTAATGCAGAAACAGGAACTCCTGATGAGTTTAAAAGAAGCGTTGTCCCCACAAGACTCTTTAATGTTATCATATCAGCTGAAGACAATGATGCACCTGTTGGCTCACCTAAAGCAATTGCTGGTGGTATAGGTTTTCCTGCCAAATCAAGTTGATCAGCTGTTGGAGCAATACCATTATAAATATACCCAGCTTCTTGCGTACCTATTGGATATTCAATATAACACCCAATAGTTGCATTAGTAGTAGCAGATAACTGACTTAATGTGTTTGCATCCACTTTATAATATAAAATAGCTACAGTAGAAGGAGAATTACCACTTTCATTAACTGATGTTACCGTTCTATAATAAAGATTATTTAAAAATGCCATACGACTGGCAGAACGAGAAGCAAGAAGACCGGTAGATGGAGTTGTTACTGCAGTTAAGTTCGACTGTAAATTAGCTAACGTTTTTTGTGCATTCGCTACACCAGATTGAAGTTGTGAAACAGTTTTATTTTGATTTAAACTAATTCCACTAGTATTGCTATTCGTGTTTTTATTAGCATTGGTAGTACCCCCAACTAAAGATAATGCCGTTGCAGGAACACAATATGTTTGTGCTGGACCTCTTGCACCTGCAATAGAAACTGGCATTGTTCCTGCTGGACATGTTCCACCCGTTTGAATTTGTGGAATAGCTGATTGAACTGCACTTGTAGCATCAGCATTAACTTCTGCAATTAAAGCATTTAAATTATTTTGAGCAGTTGTTGTATTTGTTGTTGCCGTACTATAAGAACTATTTATTGCAGCCAATGCAAGCGCTTGACCACCATCACTAGGAGATGCTGCAATACTATTTAAAGCAATAGCTCCATTATTAACAGGAAGAGTCATAACGGGAGTTATTATACCGCTTGTTGAACCTACCAATGCAATATTAAGCGAGCCTAATAAATCAGGTATAGCGTTCTGATCAACTAATGGATACACATATTGGAAAATCCATTCAGTTGGATTTGGTACAAATTTACCATTGCTATATTGAGGCCCAGTTGCATTAAACGGAGCATTAATACTTACGTATTTTGCATCATTTAACAATAACCCAGGCATACTTTGTGGCCAAATATTAACTAAATTACCATTTGAATCAGTATACTGTATTGGAGGAAGCTTCCCAGGATTTAATAAATCACCATAGTTTTTTATATTTAAGGTAATATAATCGGATGCATTAGTAGAAAGACCACTTGCAGTATTACTAAAATCTAATGGTGCATATGTTACTGGAGTTGATTCTGGTATAGGTTGAGCTGAAGCACCTAATATATTAAAGGTATTAACAGAAGTTAATCCTACTCCTAAAGCACCACCCGGTTTTACAGGGCGATAGACTGAATTATCATAAATAATTGTATCATAAGTTTTTGTTAATACATTTTCTATTAAGACAGTATTATTATAAACATTAGTTTGATCATAAACTGGCAATGTACCTACTGCTGCTGAGCTAGGACGCGTTCCGACAAAGCTTAAAATATTTGCTTTCCATAACTCAGAAGGTTGTAAACTATAGGTAGCTAAGGCAGATCCATTATTAGTAAGAAGATTAGATTGATACATACTGTATACCCCTAAACTATCTTGAGCTAATAAAATTTTTTCAAGAGTAGATCCATACTTAATTACACTAGTCATATTCATCAATTTACGTGACTGAGCTAATTTTGCACTATTTGCATCATTTAAAGCATTTATCATGTTTTGAGCAGCAGCTCCTGCAATTTGCGTTAAAGTTGGAGCGCTTGAACCAGCTGGAGTTGTTAATTGCATGCTATAAGACGCTTTAAGCGGAGATGGTAAAGCTGAACCTGCTACACTTGGTACAACAAACACTGTGCCAGTGGTAGAATTTTCAGCCTGAGCAGCCTGCATATTGGCTAAAACAAGATTAATATATCCTTGATTAATAATAGTTGTAGCAAAAGAACCATCAGTACTTACATCAATATCTCCAGCAGAAAAACTACTTTTATCAAATACCGGTGCATTTGGTGTGCCATTTAAATAATATGATTTAAGTACTGTAGGATTAGGACCTGTTGAAATTTTATAGACTGTTCCAAGAGTAGGTAATGGATTATTAGCTCCACGACCAGTAGTTAATGCTTCATACATACTTTCTGCTACAGCATTACATATTGCAGAAAGCACTGCTGTATTATTATCAGCAAGAGACAATGCTGAGCTTACAGAAGGAATAACTGCAGTTTCTCCATAGGTTGCAATAAGTGCCCCATTAGAGTCAACTTTAAAGATTTGCCCTGGAATTAATGGTGTATTTTCACCATCACTATTTTCTATAACATAAGTGACATTCCCTTTTGAATCCGTAAGTTGAGAAATATACTCGCCTTCACTATTAGGTACGGCAGTTGGAGGGTATGCTTGGAATGAAAAACCTGGATTACCCGCGCTTAAATAATAACTTGGATCTTGATAAGTAAGCGTATAAATTACTGGATTATTAGAAGCATCAGATGGAGAAACATATTCAAAAGACCATCCAAAAGGATCGATTTGATAAGTATTAAAATTAACAAAATCAGTACCTTCTACTTGAATACCATCTACCATTGAAATATCACTTGAACCTAATATCGCTTGAGTATTAGCAATTCCATCACCCCAGACTATTAATGGCAAGTTTGAAGCAGGAGCAGATGAAGAATTTCCTATATTTTGGAAATATAGTTCACAATTTTCATAAAGTTGCGTTCCATCCATTCCATAAGTAATTCCTGTTAAAAGACTTGCAAAATAAGGATCCCCTGCAGGAATTGAAGGTGCTTGAGGATTAACTTTTGGATTAACTTGCAATAGAAGATCATAAGGAGAATAAGGATCGTTATAAGCCCCATACGCATTATTTTCAGCTGCTTCCAACTGTGCTGCTGATGCTCCTGCATGGAAAATATTTTTATAAAAATAATAATCAGCTGAAGAACCACTAATAACAGAAGTTCCTGGAAGTCTTTGCATTAATAATCCATTTCCCCCATTTAATAAAGCAGAACTATTACTTTCAACATTATAGTCACTTACGGTCATTGGCAACGATTGTCTGACTAGTGGAAGACCAAGCGTTAACTGATTAGAAGGCGCAATAACAAGACCATATGCTGATAGCATTTTTAAAGCAGCATTACCAACTAATACAGAAGTTGCTTTACCATTTTGATCATAAAAAACACCGGTTGGCATTTGCAAAATTTTATTTTTATCTAAAGTTTTTGCAGATGGCAACTGTGAAATATCAAATTGATAATATGAATAAGCTAAGGTTGCGCCATTAACTGAAGACGTACCAGTAGGAATTGCTGAACGTAAATAAAATTGCCCATTAGTATCTTGAACTAATTGCCCCGTAAGAATACCATTTTCTTCATTAAATTGGACAGATTGACCAATAATGCTCGCAATAGGTTGTGTAGAATTAAGAGCAGCATAAGGAATATGTAATTTTTGCGCTAGAGCAAAAACTTTATCTTCAATAGCTTCAGAATCATCTATAATATTACTTTGATTAATAACCTCATTATTTACCGTTGCTGCAAGAGTTGCAATATCATTTATAATAGTTGGTTCTGTTATTGAATTAATTTGAACACCACTTACTCCTACAACTAAACCTTCACACGTTTCAGGAGCTTTTGAAAGATCAAAATTATTTATTCCAAAGAATATCCCACCATTAGTGCTACTATTTACTCCTGACGCACTAAACAATCTTCCATTCAACATACTTACCATTTTTGAATTGATAGAAAATGGTTTATTATATACTTGAGTTGATGAAGAATCATAAGTTATGAGGTAGTCTTTAATGGCACCAGTTGAATCTTTAGCTGTGTAAATATAATTTCCATCATTATACAACTGTCTATCAACAGTCAAAGAATATCCAGCATAAGAATAAGGACCCATTACTGTAGTATTCGTGCTATTTCCTTGAGAAGAAGCTATACGTGACAATAATTGAGCAGAAGGAGCTTTACTTTCAGCATTTGTTTGTTGATTTTTTAAAGCAAGTGCAGTAACTGCTTGTGGATCTAATAAAATAGGAGCTAATAATGCTGGAGAATTAGTACCACTAGCTACAGAATAACGCATTAAAGGAGCCATAGTGGTAGTAGAAGAACTTGATCCAGGAACTATAACTAATACCGAACCTGTTCCTACATCAATTAAAGCATTACTACTTGCTGCTTCACTAAAATTTGCACCAATTCCAGAAAAATCACTTAATGACACAGATTTTCCAGAAATATTTACTGAAGTAGTAGTACCACCATTTCCATAAGTAGCTAATACGTATAGTCCTGAAGTTTGATTAGTGGTATAGAAATAATTACCATTCTTAACATCGGCAATATTAGTAGCAGTAATTGTCCAATCTGAATACCCATTATTATTACAAATATACTGAGGATCAAGTTCTAACATAATTGAACCTGCACTTATACTATTCATATAAGTAAACCATGAAGCGTGTACTGCACTCACACTTGGTAAATTTCCACTTTCTGCAGAAACCAATTGTGCATTAGTATAAGATGTCACCCCCGTAGAAGGAGTAGAAGACCCAGGAATAGTACTATTAAGAGAATTTGAATTAGGAGCAATACCAGTAAACCCTTGAGGAAGCAACATATTTAAAGGAATACCTAAAGGAGCTGGCTTTCCTCCTCCAATGGTAATAAAAGTAGCCCCAGCAGATGATGTACCTGCTTCTGAACTTGTTGATTGAACAGGAAGCAATCCAAAAGAAAATGAAAAAGCATTCAGATTTAAGAAATACAATGATGGAATAGTAACAATATAGGGGCTAAGAGGAGTATATACAGGGCTAGATTTAGTACCTGTATTGGTAAAGTTTAATGGATTAAAATCAGTTTCTACAAATGCTGTTCCTAAAACTGTAGGCAATGAAGGAGGATTTCCAATTTTTAAAGAATCAGCTACTGGATCATTTTTTAATGTATAATCAGGATTATAAAATTTAGAAGTAACCAAACTTATCAAACCAAATATTTGCTGACTAGGCATTCCAAAACCGATACTATTAGTGGAAGCCTGACAACCTAATGGCACCATCAAATAACAATCTTTATTCACTAAATCTTGCATAATAGGTACCACATAATCAGGTAAAGAAATAACAGTCACCCCATCAGAAGCAATACCTTGCAATGCATTAGGAATAGTATATACAAACGCATCTGCTAACAAGGCCATTTTTTGATTAAAATCAGGAAAGGATGCTGTATTTGGTATCTGTTCAGCTACATTACCAATCCAATTATTAACTAAAGATTGATTAGTAACTCCATCTACTACTGCATTTAACATTGCAGGTAGAGAAACGCGATACGCTTGAAGTCCACCACTTAAATTAAAAGGGCCTTCTGTAATTGCAGTATTAAACAAGCTACGAATTTGTGAAATTTGTTGAGAAATCAAAATGGATACTGGCCATTTTGAAGGTGTACTTATATAACTAAGAATAGACGATGCTATTGTGTTATCTGCACCACCATTAGGACTTTGAACCGGCATATTATAACCACTATTTTGCTGATAAGTTAAACCAGAAACCAAACTCGTAATGTATTGGACAGCTGGATTTGCTTGAAAACTGACTGACCCATTAGTAACAGTAGGAATCATTGCTAAAGTAGGCATTTTATTAGTATCAAGAGGAACTACTATATCATGTACATATTTTGCCAAAACAGAACTTGAAGTAGCTGATACAAAATCTTTTAAAAATTGTGCAGTTGGAGTGCTATCCGTTTGATAAATTGGAAGACCGTGAGCAATCAAATGATCTCGCGGATCAAAACCATTAGTATTCTGAGCAGTAGCAGTTGTTAAAGAAGAAATTAAATGATCCAAAGATGCACTATTTGTTAATTCTAAAGTGGTACCTACTAACTGTGCATTTGGATCGGTAACTTTTGCTGGATCAACATATCTTAATGCCGCAAGACCTTCATAAAAATTCTTTAATTTAGCAGAATAAGCAGCTGAATCTGCTGGACTTAAAGAAGATGATTGGTTAATAAATATATTAAAATAAGCTGCCCCAAAAATTTCTGCTAAATCTCCTAACCCAGCTAATTCTTGTAAAGAAATTGCCACCCCTTGGACTTGCCCCACAGCAGGTTGTCCAAAATTAGTTAATGCATTTTCTGTAGGAGTTACATATTGTAAAAGAGTAGAATGCATTATTGGAGGATAAGAAAGATTAGCTGAATAATAAGACGGGGTAGTAAATAAATACTTAAGATTACTATTAGAATCTGGGCCTGTATCATAAGAACCTGCTCCACCAAAGAAAATGTTAACAGGATCAAGACTACCATAACTAGAGCTCTTAGAAGAACCATTAACACTTGTAGTAAGCCCATTTAAAGCAGCTTCAATAGACATTTTAGGTGAAGAACTCCATAATGCAGTATTGGAAACAGTACTCGTATCATTAAAAAGTAATGATGTTGGCATAGTAAATGGCATTGATTGACTTGGGCTATATGAAGGATAGACTACAGAACCAGACGCATCAAAGATAAGGCCTGTACTCAATTCCAACATAGAGTCTGGAAAATTACTTGCACCTATATAATAAGTTCCAGGTTCAGCAAATCCTGTTGGATCATAAGAAACAAACCAACGGCGATTTGGGTCACGTAAGTAGGCATTGGTAATTTTACTTCCTGGCTGCACATCATAATAAATAAATAATCCACCTAAAGGATTTTCACTTGGCACTAAACCAGAAGGTATTTTCATATTAATACCCGCAAATGTTTTGACACTTGTGATATCTGCATATAAAGCTTTATTTTGTAAAGTTTGACTTAATTGTTGAAAAATTTCTGGAACTATAGAAAATAAAACACTTTGTACAAGTTGTTCTGCAATAAATTCAAGTTTTCCTTTTGCAAAATCCCATGCTTTAGCAGCAAATGATTTACCTTCTGCTGCCTTAGACGCTGCATCATAATTTTTCTGAGCTGACTCAACTTCTCCTTGAGCCTTTTCAACGGCAGCTTGCTTTGATTGCAAACCTTCTTCATACTCATCATTAGCTTTAATCCAAGCATTATTATCATCATTTTTTTCATAATCAGCTTCATTTGGTTTTGTTTGTTCAAAAGCCTCTAAATCAGATTGAGCTGCTTCAAGACTACTTTTAGCATTTTCTAATTTAGATCCCATTTGAGACTTAAGTTCTGATGCTTGCTTTGCCAAACTGTCTGTATTATGAGCATTTGCAGAACTCGCTTGTGCGCCAGCATCTTTTAATGCGGCTTTAGCAGAAGCTTGCGCATCTAAAGCTTTACCTTGTTGCTCAAGGGCATCTTGATAATTTTTATTTGCAGTAGAAATAGCATCAGGATCCCCACTACTTTTTGCTTCTTTTAGGGCATTACTTGCATCTTTTAATTGCGCATTTGCCGTTTCAAGATCAGCTGTAGTAGATTTAACGTCTAAAGCTGCTTGTCCCTTTTTTAATAAAGCATCACCTACTGCATCTGTTGTTTTAGCAACAGGCTCAACTGGATCTGACATGTTATTTAATCGTGGGGTGTTTGTTTCTACTGTAGTTTGATTAATAGCTTTTGTTTGCATAGGTGTTTGTTCTTGAACCAACCCTGCTGACTCAGTCATATGAGGTGACGGTGGTGGAAAGTCAGAAAAACTATCTTTACTAATACTTCTACTCATAACACTGTCACCGCCACTTGAAAACGAAACTGAATCTTCTGGGCTAACAGCTGACTGGCTCTGCAAACCTTCTTGCGCGTTCGCTAATTCCTGTTCAACGTTTTTATTACTAGTAAATTCGTTACCTTCTTGTGCAGCTTTATCAACAAATTCTTCAGCATTTGCTGCAGCTTCACTAAATTCTTTGCCCAGCGCTTCAACATCCATCCCACCAAAGGCTTCTCCTAGTTCACCTTCCATTGCAACTGAGATATTATTAATGGCAATAAAAGAAAAGAGACTGACTGCAAAAAAAATGAGTCCCAATTTTGTATTTTTTAAATTTTTCATAAAATCACTCTCCAAAAAATTACTAATAGTTTTTTAACCTTTAAAGTAAAGTTTAGGAAAAGGACTACTTAAAATACAACAATTTTTTTACTTCATTTTTTTTTAAAGCCATTTCTAAGAATTAAAGCTCTTTTTTAATAAACGCAGAGAGTCCAGCTCTATCAAGTTCCTGAGATGATGAAGAAATTTTTGCACCTTTTTTTAACATAATAAGATATGGGATCTGCGGGACTTCAAACTTTTTAACCAAATCAAAGGCTATTGAAGTATCAACCTTTGCAAAAGCAACTGAATCAGAAAATTTAGCACCAACCCACTCAACTGCTGGTAGCATATGCATACATGCTGGACAATAAGGTGAATAAAAATCAAGAACTACTAGTTTATTTTTAACTTTTTTCATAAATGCTTCATACTCTGAAATTGAATTAATTTGTGTAATACTTACATGTTTACTTGCTTTTTTGTCAAACATATAAGGATCAAGCTTGTCCGCAAAATTCTTATTATAGCCTTGTTCCATTAACCACCACACTGCGTCAAGGCCAGCTTTAATACCATCGCCTGCAGCAACACCCGCTTGACGATAACGAGGATCAGAAACATCCCCTGCGCAAAAGACTCCAGGAATTGTAGTAGCCTGTGTACGGCCAATAAGCTTAACATATCCATAATTATCAATGGCCAAACGATTTTTATCAAATAAAGCAGTATTTGGACTATGACCAATAGCCAAGAAAAGACCTTTAATAGTATCCCATTTTACCACTTTATGAGTTTGAGTATCTTGAATATCAATTGCAGTAACATGCGCCCCGTCACCATAGACTTGAGAAACGGTGGTATTATACACCACTTCAATATTAGTACATTGCTTCATTTTTTCTAACATAGTAGGAGAAGCACGCATTTTGTCTGTTCGCACCAAAACAAATACTTTTTTTACATAAGGAGAAAGTTCAAGCGCCTCTTCTACAGCCGAATCCCCTCCACCTACCACTACCACCTCATTACCTTTATGGTAAGGCGCATCACAAATAGCACAAGTCGTTACTCCTTTACCCCAATACTCATTTTCCCCAGGAATATTAAGCCGACGAGGAGTTGCGCCGGTTCCAATGAACAATGACATAGCATAAAGTTCCAACCCTTCTTCAGTCTCTACCTTAAAAGGCCATTGAGAAAAATCAACTGATTTAGCTACATCTCCAATCATAACTGCCCCAAATTGTGCAGCTTGATCTTCAAAATCTTGTACAACCTCTGTACCGCGAATTTTACGAATTGCTGGCCAATTTTCAATATAAGAGGTCCCCGTTAACGCTCCACCAGGCTGATTCCCTTTGAGCACTACCGTATACACTTTAGTTCGCGCACCATAAAGAGCTGCCGCCAATGAAGCGGGGCCAGAACCTAAAACTAAAAATGGTACTACATTTTTCTTTTTAAAAACTAAATCAAAATTAATATCATAAGAATTCTTGATTAAAAGATCTTCAGAATCTCTCAATAAAAATTTATAACTGAAAAAAATTCCTCCTGCTGCCA
This sequence comes from uncultured Pseudomonadota bacterium, assembly GCA_964433415.1. Lineage (GTDB taxonomy): Bacteria > Babelota > Babeliae > Babelales > CAIQNR01 > CAYSQM01. The sequence goes on along the minus strand of CAYSQM010000007.1, from coordinate 57,303 downwards.
TAAAAATTAGCACAAGAATCAAAACGCTTTTCTTTTTTAGGCAAAACATATGCATACTCCTCGATTGATAATACTAATTTTCTCTAGTCTAATAAATTTTAAGGCAGTATACCAAAAACCTTTAATAAAAAAGATCTGAATAAAAAAAAAGTACAAAAACCATTTTGACAAAAGGGTTATCGTCAAGTAACATAATAAAAATTGGAGGATTAAATCAAATGGAATTCGGGTTTTTATATTAATCATTCAAGATCTAAAGGAGATGCAAGTGATAAATGGATCATTTTCATTCTTAAAAAAGTTTTTACTCAGCTTATTATTAACCAGCACATTTTTTTCTTATTCGCAAGAACAGACTCTTCAAACTTCAGAAGATTTTCCTGCCCCTAAAATAGGGGCTCCACAAAATAGCATTGCTCAACAATTAGTTTTTCCACAAGAAGTAATTACTGCATTTCAAGACATTTCTCACGCTCAAATTGACCAGCTTCTTTCAATATTTAACTCAATTGGACAAGCGTTACAGAACAATCTTTTCAAAAAAGTAACCAATCCTGAAAAAGTCAGAGTAGAACTTATGGCTTTACAAAAGAGCCTCGAAGAATTTAGAGCACATTCAAGTATGCATGTTGATAAATTTCAATTAGTTATGCTTGGACGCTTAGTAAAAGAATTTACTAGTGTCCTTATTGAAGCATTAAAAAATAAACTTGTTGCTATCCCTGCTGTTAACCCAACTAATATTTTAAAACGTGATGGCCTTGTATCCCTTGAAAGCATGCAAGAACTTTTAAAAAGCAATCAAGTAATGCTCAATATTCTAGAAAAACTCACTATAAATGCTCCTCTTGCCTGGTATAACCACACAACCAGAGCGGTAACTAGCTTTTGGAAAAGATACAAACTAGGACCTATTACAGAACATATTGCAGTGTACACCGGCATGGCTCTTTTTACACTTTTTATTTTCCCAGAAGAACGACTTAAAAATGATTTCTTACCTGACCGAGTTTCTAATTTTTTAATTAACCTTAAGAAATCTAAATGGATTGGAGGCGCTCAAGGTGAAGAAAAGGAACAAATTAAACGACGTACAATACCTGTTGATATTCCATGCGATGAGAACGGAACCCCTCTTTTTAATCAAGATGGTAAGTATCTCGACGTAAAAGCAACGCTCCCAACATTTGTAAATAGTCAAACAGGAGAAAAAATACCAGCTCATTTAATTCCTGAAAATGCCTCTATTTTCTCTGAAAATTATGCAGATCTAGCACGTGCAACCGGCATAGAAAGTAATACTACCCATGCACTCTATCGCACTGAAAATAAAGCCTATATTACTAATTTAACTGACCTTATCGATCCTCTTATTAGTATTAATTATGGAAAATATGCAGAAATTGGTATTGCAGCATTTTTTGCTAAATATGTTTATAATGATTTCCTCTACCTTAAAGGAAAAGCTGGACAATTAATAAGCGACCTGCGTGATACCCTTGAAGCACGTAAAAGCACCAAAAAATCTTACACTGCAAAATCTGATACTAATTTTGATAGCATGTTGGGACGTGATCATATCAAAAAACGCTTTGCCCCTCTAATTGATTACATTGTTCATCAAGAGCGTTATACTCGCGCTGGTATAAAAATTCCTTGTGGCTATCTTCTTGCAGGGCCACCTCAAACTGGTAAAACTTTTTTGATCGATTGTTTAACAGGCGAAATTGCTCGTCAACTTGAAGAAATGGGTAGAACTGACAAGCTTCGCGTTTACCACGTTTCAGTTCACGATATTTTAGAAGTTGATCCAAAATCTGGTAAAATTGCTGGCGTTGCTTATTGGGTAGCATTAGCTCGTGAAAAAGCTCCTTGTATTATTTTTATTGACGAATTTGATAACTTACGCGCTCAACGTGATTCAAATGCAACATTGCTCGCTGAATGTTTACAAATATTACATGAAAGTATTTTATCAGATGAACGTTCACCAGTCTTTGTAATTGCTGCTACTAATAGGCCAGAAAATATCGATTACGCATTACGTCAACCTGGACGTTTTGGTGAAATTATATATTTCCCTTTCCCTTTAAAAAAGGATAGAGAAATATATTTTAATCATTACTTTAAAAAACGTGCAATGGATACTACTAATTTAAATATTGATATGCTTGTCAGATCTACCGAAGGTTGTTCTTATGGGGTAATGCAAGTTGCTGCAAATAAAGTATTAACATATGCAAAAGAATCGCATGAACCTGTTGGTCAAAAACATATTGTTCAAGCCGTAAATGATGCTATTAAACAAATTGTAAAATATGATCAAGAAATTTCAGAAAAAACTAAACGTATTATTGCAACACGCTTTGCTTCAAAAGCATTAATTTCATTATTATTAAATCCTGATCAAAAGCTCTGTTCTGTTACTATTGAACAAGTTATTAAAGATGTTGGTGAAACTCATGTTTCGCATCGTCTGTGGAATGAAGAAAACGGGAAACAAAATCCTATCAATTATGGTGGGATATTTTCTTATTACACTCAAGATATGCTTGATATGATTTCAACTAATGAACAACTTAAACAATGTAAAATTGCTCTTTCTGGCAATATTGGACAGCAAGTATTAGAGATGGACTACGTAAGTCATGCAGAAGATTTAACTATTGCACTTGAGTTAGCAAAAAAGATTATCTTCCGTGGACAGAACCAAACAACTGTATCTCGATATGAACGTGAACTTAAGCTTGGACAATCGTATAAACTTGTTGAAGAATGTGAAAAAGAACTCTTTTCCTTATTGTCTAGCCACAAAGAAACATTAATTACTATTATTGAAGCACTTATGAAATGTTCTTCTTTGTCTACTGAAGAAATTCTTGAAATTGAAGAAATTGAACCAGTTCAAGATACTAGCAAAGAACTTATTTGCAAAGCATTATTGTTTACGCCAAAAATTGATCTTTATAGCAATGATAGCCAATCAATTAATGCTGCTTAATTATTGTTTAATAAAAGAATAAAAAGAACCAAGGGGTAGCTTTCTGCTACCTCTTTTTTTGATAAAAATAAGCTCGCCAAGCAGAATCTATTGATTAAGCCTCATAAGTTGATTTAAAGTAATATTAGGTTATAGGTCTTTAAAAGGAGGGTTAAATATGAAAAAATTTTTATATTATTTATGTTTTTTTCTTGGACAATTTAGCGCAACTCATACAACCCTACTTACAAATCAAACTTATCAACTAAAGCCTGAAGAACAACAAAAACTTAATGATTTAAAACAAGAGATTGCTACAAAAAATCTTGATAAAGCTGAATTATTAATTAAAGATATTAGGATAAATATAATAGAAAAATATATTAAAGATTTTAATAAATATAAAAATGATATCATTAACCCCATGAGCATCACTGCAAATTTAGAAGCTACAAAAACTAACTATCTTGATGCAATTTATGTAATACATTCTCAAATTCGTGATATCATTAATGATCCTTACTGGGCTTGGAGAAATCAATTTGATAATTTTTCAAAAGAATTTGTGCCAAAACTTAATACGCCAGATTTTACTTTTGATAAATTATTGATAATTTTACGAAAAACTAAAATGGATGAAACTGTAAATATATATACTAAAATTATATTACCATTAAAGGAAATAGAGGCTGATTTATTATTAGTTCTTACAGATTTCATTTCTGCTTATTTACAAAATGTTTATTATCAAAAAATTGGTACAAATTCTACTACTACCAACTCAATAACTACTCCCCTAACAACATCAATTAAATAGCTCATTTAAAAGATGTTTTTCATTCTTTTTCTAATAAACATGGCAATAATACATAAAAAGGATTTTCAATAACAGGATTTTTAAAAAGAAGAATACCTTCATCTTCTTTCATCAAATAGGCTTTCCAATCATCCTCACCTTTTCTATCAATTTTCCAACCATTAAAGTCTTTAGTAAGTATATCAGCTTCTTTATTAATTATAATTTCTTCTGTAATTGTTGATTGCCTAGCTTTTAATAGATCATCAAATGTTTCAACTTCTCTAAAAAATCTATGATAAACTTTTTTAATATTACCATCTAATTCATAAGTAATTTCAAAAAAACCAAAACGCCTAGGTTTTTCAGGATTAATTAATGAATTATAATAGCCTGGCACTTGTAAAGAATACTTATTAGTTTTTTTATGAAAAAAGGCTTTAAATTGTTCATATCCACCAATAAGAAAATAATCCAATATTTTAGGAAATTGGTGATTAAAAACAATTGAATCTTTCCCATATTTTTTTAATAAGTTTTTTTTAAATTGTTCTGCATTAGGACTATTATAATCTTGCTCAATTCGCTTATCAGGATCAGAATACCAAAGTTCAACCCTTGGTTCATAGACAACTTTTTGTTCTGAGTATTTTCTTGCCTCTTCAGAAACTTCACCCCTAAACAATTCATACTTTGAAGCAAAGAATTCATCTCTTTCTTCAGGAGTAAAAGAGCCTGCAACAATATTTTCCTTAATTTCTTTTTCATTTTTTTCTTTTTTCTTTTTTTCTTTTTTCTCTTCAAAAATTTCTTCATTTAATTGTATTTCATACTTTTTTAATTCCTCTTTATTTAATTGTAAATTAAAATAAGAAGGCATTTTTTCAGAAAATAAAAATTTTAAAATATTGTAAATATCTTCTACGCTAAATTCCTTTAACAATCTTCTTTTAAATTTTACTACCTCTTCTTCAAAAGAAGAAATTTGATGTTCTATTGTTGAAATTTCATAACGCTTTAATTCTATTTCTTTACTAGATAGAGATAAAGAATAACAATATCCTTGATTTCTTATAAAATAATTAAAGATATCATGATGATCAGAAATAGTATGAATTATTGTTTTATCCACAGACTGAGTAATTAATTGTGCACCAGTAGGTGAAAATGTAGCAGCAAAAATATTTCTATTATGTTGCTCATCAGCTTCACCTTTTTCTATTAAAAGAATAGGTTCTTTTTTTTCAAAATCATACACAATAACTTTATTTTCAGATCGAACTAATAATTCTCTACCACAAGGAGAGACCTTAACTTCTTGAATTTTATTTTCTAAATTAAAATAATTTTCTTTAAATATATATGAATATTTTTTTGTATTAAGATCATACAGTATACAATTATCTAATAATTTAATTAATAGCTTATTATTAGGCACTATAAAAACAGTATTAATATTAGTATGTTCTTGACTAATTTTTATAGGTGATTCATCTCTATTTTGAATGTCATATTTAATAAGTTCTTGACCATGATTTATCAATAATTGCGTATCACTTAAAAAACATGATCCAGGGAAAAAAGGTTCTTCTTTTTCTATAGAAAAGAGATTTTCACCTGTATTAATATTAATAACAATTATTTTATTAATAGACTCTTTAGACTCAGACCATAATTTGCTATTAGGTCTATAAATAATTTTTTTACTCAAAGATTCTATAAATAATAGATTACCTGAAGGAGAAAACATTATTTTTTTAATTTTATTAAATAGTTTATCTTGTGCGCTTATTTGAAAAAGAATTTCATCTTTTTTCTTCTTACTTATATCATAGATTAAAAAATTATCAGATTTTTGCAGAAGTAATTTAGTAGAATCAGGAGAAAAAATAACATTTTGCACATCAGATTCTAATAAAAAAATCTCTTCTTTTCCATTCTTGGCATTATAAAGAGTAACAGCATTTGGCGATACCCTCACAAACCATCTACTATCATATGAAAATTTTGTTAAATAAGGATTAGTCATAATATGCAATTTATCATATATAGTTAAAATAAATAATTTTTTAAAAGAATTAACATCATACATAACAGTATTAAATTTATCATCACCATCAATTAATAATAATGATGAATCTGGAGAAAATAATAAAATAGATATTTCATTATAAATAGGTAGATTAACCCTAGCAATTGGCACTGGTTTATATTGAAATTTTATTTTTTCTAACAAATATTTTTTAAATTGATCTTTATATTTTAAAAGATATTCTTCTGTGTCAAATTCTTTAAATAATTCAATGGCATCAAATTTTGTTTCATCTCTTAATTCAAAAATTTTTCTAAAAAACAAATCAATTACTTCTTCATTGATATTCGATTCTAAAAAACTAATAGACTTGATCAATTCAAATAAGAACTTAATTTTTTCTTTATTATTTTTTAATTTCTGTAAACCATCTTTAATAAAAATTTTTTCAATAGTTGGAATATCATGAGAGTGTTGAGTTATTAAATAAATTAATTTTATATAAACTCTAGAAATCGGTATCCTGCATAAATTTTCTCCTTTAAGAATATATTGTTCTATATAAGGAGAAATCTTATTAAGAGATGCTCTAGTTAATCCATTATCAAACAATTCTGCATCTTTTCTTTCTTTCTTCATAATAGTAACAAAAGAAATTTCTGCATTAAATTTTTTTGCGTCAGATGAAAAAATAGAAAAATTAAAATTTAAAAAAAGAAAAAGTACAAATATTTTTCTTATATATTTCATTATTAAATCCTTCAATCTTTAATTTAAATCTGTATTCATGATGCAATCATAATAAAAACGCTTACTCAATGTCTATTTTTAATATTCTTTCTTCGTGATGAGCGCCTATGTATTTAGATTCAATCAATATTTTAATCATATCCCGCGCCGTTTCCAACGAAACAAAATCAGCCGGTATAATCAAAATATTTGCATTATTGTGTTCTTTTGCTAAGCGTGCAACATCAATATTCCAAGCTAAAGCAGCATAAATTTTTTTATAACGATTAGCAGCAATAGACATTCCCACACCATTGCCACACAATAAAATTCCATATTCAGCTTTACCAGTTAACACTTCTTTAACTACCTTTTTTGCATAATCTGGATAATCACAACGAGCACTAGAATAAGTCCCTAGATCAGACCATTCAATCATTTTATTTTGTTTAATTAAGGCTTGTTTTAATAGAAAACCACGATGATCAGACCCTATAGCAATAACCATTATTCCCCCTTTTTTTCCTGAAGACTAGCCCCTTGAACTTTATCATCCAATTCTATTGCAAGCTCTTTAACTCGCGTCGATTCACCTTCTACTAAAAATTCAACCTTAGCGTAATGCGTTGGGGAACTAAGATTAAAACTTATCATTTTAGTTCCAGAAAAAAGAATTTCATTACCATCGGCATCTTTCCTATCAAACTTAACTTCATAAGGACGTTTATGATTAGTTAAAACTGATCCAAAGATCGCTCTATATTCTGGCGTTATTTCAACTATTTTAATTTCTAAAGGTGTGTAAGTTTTTTCACCTATTTTAAGATAAGTATTCCACAATGCTGGCGTTGCATTTAAAGGAATATCATGAGCACTCAAAACATAAAACGTTAAAAAATGGTCATTTGCTTTAAGTTGTCGTCGCAAAAATGCATTAGAAGCTTCTCTGCCTGACCCATTCATATCACTATGCAATAATGAATAAATAGTACGAATATCATTAGAGAGCCATAAAACATCAAAAAGCGCTACTGTATTAAATTCATCATACACGCGGACTGATTTTAAGTATTTATTAACAAGTTTTTTATCAAATTGATGCGTCTTACCTTGTTCAAAAATATCATTAACCCAATTTGTCACCCCACCATCACAACCAGGAAGAATAGAAAGGCCAATAAACAATACTAAATTACGTAATTTCTTCATACTCGTACCTCTTTACTATAAACTTATATAAAATTTCTTAGCTTACAAAAAAACTCTATCTATAAGGTAATACTATGAGTCTGAAAATTGCGCAATACCTAGCATGGAGATACATACGTGGATCATATAACAATACAAGCATTAGCACTCTTACAAAAGTCTGTTTTCTTGGCATAACAATAAGCACTCTCAGTCTAACTATTGAACTTTTTATTATGGATGGTTTTGATAAAGCATTAACTCAAAAAATGCAAAGTATTTATCCTCAACTAATGCTTGAAGCACCGCAAGAAAATTCTTTTGAATTTAATGCAATTAAAAATCTATTGAACAAAAACTATCCCGGCGCCATTCAAGCTTGCGCACCTGTCCATACTAAACGAATTGTTATTCAATCAAGTGGATCAAGCACCGCATCGGCTGTCTATTTTAAAGCAATTGATCCACTACAAGAAAACAATGTCTCTAGTCTTCAAGAAAAATTACTCTATTCTCATTCACTTATTACAGCACTTGAAAAAAATAAGGTGATTATTGGCACAACACTTGCAGATTTCTTAGACGTACGCATTGGTGACACTATAACAATTTTATTTAGCGCTGAAGATGAATTTGACACAAAAAATCTTAATTTTAAGTCTATGACAGTTACAGTTGGAGAAATTTTAAAAACCGGCATCATTCAATATGACAAATATCTCTTAATTGGTTCACATGACTTAATGAAAACAATAACCGGTGAAGACTTGGTTACTGAAATTGGGATACGACTATCCCCTCATATTAATGAAACAGAATTTGCACAAACGCTTGAAAAGGATTTTAAAACAGAAGTTAATTCATGGAAAACTTTATACCCGGCATTAGTATCGGCTGCAAAGCTTGAAAAATATGTAATGTTTTTTTTATTAGCTCTTATTGTTCTTATTGCTACCACCAATCTTATTGCACTGCTCTTTATACAAATTACCCATAAACGTACTGATATAGCACTTCTTCAAACACTAGGAATGTCAAAAAAATCTATCATTAATATCTTTGTTTTTATGGGATTTTTTATTACTTTATTCGCTACTTTATGCGGACTTATTGGCGCCTATGCCATAGGATGGGTTCTCCAAACTTATCCTTTTATTCATCTTCCAGATTCTTACTACGTATCTACGCTCCCTATATGCATGAATTATGTCACCATAGGAATAGTACTTATTATCACCCTATCAATTAGTTTAATAATCACCTTCTTGACTGCACGCACAGCACAAAGTATCTCTATAACTAATACTTTACGTTTTGATGGATAATTAGGAAGAGCAAGAAAGAAGAACATGTTAAAATCAAATTTGAAAGAATATAACCTTAAAGGAAAAACTGTTTTGGTGCGTACAGATTGGAACGTACCTATAAAGTTAACCGAAGGCTCTACCCATCAGATTTTAGATGACACTAAACTTACTGTATCACTACCTACATTAAAATATATTCAAGAACAAGGTGCAAAAATAGTAGTAATTACTCATTGGGGAGAACCAAAAAACAATGAAACTATTTATTCAACAGAACATTTCTTACCTTGGCTTTTTAATAAAGGTTTTAGCCCACGCTTTGCATATACTCCAGAAGAAGCACTTTCTATCAAAAAACATGACACCATTCATGATATAATTATTATTGAAAATATAAGATTTTTTTCTCAAGAAAAAACACAAGATGCTGTATTTGCAAAATCACTAGCAACCCTTGGAGATTATTTTGTTCAAGATGCTTTTGGCACATTACATCGCGCAGATACTTCCATGACCACTCTCCCTGCACTTTTTGAAATAACAAAACGCACTATTGGCTTTCTAGTTGAACAAGAACTTCATGTTTTAGCAAAATTCACAGCTACCATTAAGCATCCTCTCACCTTCATTCTTGGTGGAAACAAACTAAAAACAAAACTCCCTTTAATTAAAAATTTATTAGGCAAGGCAGATAATATAATTATATTACCTGCTCTTGTATTTACTTTTTTAAAAGCATTAGATAAAAAGATTGGCAACTCATTAGTTGAAGAATCATTAGTAACTATGGCAAAAGAAATTATAAATCTTGCGCAAAAATCAACTACAAAACTTATTATGCCTTTAGATTATCGCGTAACAAAAGGTACTTTTAATGATCCAATTGCTACACACATTATTAAAGATTTTGAATCAAAAAATATGGATAAACTAACTGGAATATCTGTAGGCCCGGCAACTATTGATGCCTTAACCACAATTATTTCTCGCTCTGAAATGATATTTTTCAATGGGCCCTTTGGTAATATCAATTATGCTGATACCACGCAAGAACTACAAGAACTCTACAAACTCTTAATAGCAAGTCCCGCAATAAAACTCTTTGCAGGAAGCGATTCACGTGCATCTTTTATAAAACTTGGATTAAATAATTTTGTGCTTAACCATCCTGAATGCTTTTCAACAGGTGGTGGAGCAACTCTTGAATATTTAGCAGGAAAAAAATTAATTGGATTAACTTATTTTAACTAAATTTCGATCTTTACTAAAAGATTTTTCTAATGTTTTTTGTTTTTCATTTCTGCAGACATGCATGTGAGTGCGTATTTGATCTATTTTATAATTAATAAATCGATCACATACTATAAATATAACCACCAAAATCAATAGTTTTTTCATAACCCACCCCCATAGACTGTTCGTTAATCTCTCTTATCCGAATAATAACAAACAAAAATTACTGTTTGCAACATTATTTAATAAAAATTATTATTTATTTAAAAAACAGGACAAAATCCAAAAAGATGAATAATGTTTTCTAGATAGTCTTGATAAAAATGCTTTGAACTTTCATCCACTTCAAAAAGCAATAAGCCATGATTATCATACTTCATAGGCCATGATGCATGAAGAGGATTTGAAAACGATAATTCTTGTGCAAGCGCCTTTACTGACTCAGTATGACCTTGCCCTGCTTTTTTTACGCTTTTGTGATTCAGTGAACGAACCTTTTGATTAAAAAGTGATGACCCCATATGTTTAGTAAAATTTTCTGGTTCATACCAATGATCTTTATCCCCTTGATATGCTTCATTATAAACAAACCCTGCAATACCTTTTAATTGATCAAAATCAGCATTATCAACTAAAAACGCAGCCTTAGAGAAATTCAAACATCCTGATGCACATAATGAATGCAAAAGAAATTCAGCACTGTTTTCTATGCCATGCACAAACATCATTTTTTTAGGTATAGTAATTAAACATTGTAATAATGCTCGCTCTTGCTTTTCATAATCTTCCATAATTACCTCTTTTCTAATGAATTACACAATGGTTATCAAGCTTTAAAAATACGTATTTATTCTTAATAAAATCAATATTTTTGATTATTTACTTTATTTTATCTTCTTTATACGCTAAAAACATTTGAAGCTATTATTTATAATCAAGGACATATCATGCAAAATCGAAATCAGTTTATTATATTTTTAATAATAGTTTTTATTTCAGATTCTATTTATACAAGAAGCGCTTTAAGAAAGATCGACCCAACAGTTCCATACATAACAACACAATGGACTGACGATGCAAAACTATATACTTTTAGAGACTCTCACCTTGAATTATTTCCACTTTTCAAGCTCTATGATAAAGAACATATCCAAAATAATTTACTTCCTTTAACTCCTATTGCATACCGTAATAACCCTAAAAAATCAGTTGATACTAAAGTCTTAAGCAACCTTATAGAAAATCTTTTAAAAGAAGTTTTAGAAGGAAAAACAATTTATAAAGATTTTATAATATTAAAAAATCGTGATTTAAATACCAAAAAGAAGGCTGGTCTTTTAATTGTTAAAAGTAAAAAATACCCTTTTGTAGTAAAGCTTTTTATGGAAACACCCCGTAGTTTTATTAGACCTTATAATAAAGGTTTTGAACCTGCCTGTTTTTTTGTAATAGGTGGTGGATCTACAAGACATCTTGTTGGCTTTACTCGCATAAAAAATGCTAAGGCAATTAAAAAGCGTCTTTTGAAAAATTATCATTGGGCTGATCGTGTTGATGTTCCAGAGAAATGGTTTTGGCTTCCAAAAAAACAAAAAACAATTCAATTAACCGGCTATAACATTGGCGGACATAAAAAAATAACCCTCCAAATGCCAAGTATTTATGCAATAGTTGCACAAGCAATTGATGAAGAACGTACATTTGAGTTTTTCAATTCAGAAGATCGACATACTGCAATGGACTTAAGTAACTTTCTCTTATGCCGTATTGATCCACATATTAATAATTTTATGGTAGAAAAAGAAACCGGGAAAATTATCATTATTGATACTGAACATTTTCCCTCTTTGGTCGGCTTTAAAGAACGACCACGCATTACCACTTATACTTCATGGTATCTCCATCTTGTATTCAAGTATTTAAAAGATAGTTTTTTTAGAACAAAGTCAGAGAGGATAGCATTACAAACAAACCCTAAACCACCATTTTCTTTACCATAATCTAATCTCTTAAACCTATTAAGTTAAGTTTTAAGCTTAATTATTTAAAATTATAGCAAAATAGAAATATTTATTGTTAGTATGAAAAGTAAGAAATAAATCAATTGCTAATTAATAGTATTAATTTAAAACAAAAATGAGAGGTTATACTAATGAAAATACTAAAAATAATTTTAGGGGCTATTCCATTATTTTTTTTAAGCTCAATCATTTTTGCACCACCAGTTAATCCTAGTACAGGTTCACAATTAAATCCTGCCCAACAAATTTTTTTTCCAAAAAATCCAATTGATGATGTAACATTAGCAGAATTAGGAGGAACTCCTTTAGCTACTCGTAGTTCAAAGGATACAATAAAAATGAATCAAGAACCTTTTGGCTTCAAGGTTATAGGTCATACAATATTAAATCCAATTGTATTTGATATACCTAATTTGAATAGTGCTACTAAGATGGGTGGTATACAAGTTAAAAATGATAGTAACATGTATTTCTTTTCAAGTATTAGTATTCCTAATTTTGACTCTTCTAAAATAGCTAATAAAAAAGAACTAACCGAATCTTTGGGAGATTTTTTAACAAGAATGATCTTAAGCCCATCAAAAATGAAGGATGATATATCTAGATCAACTATTGTAATTGATAAATTAATTACAAAAGACAACACTTTTAGTGTAATGATAAAAGGTAAATATATAATTTACAAAGATGAAAAAGGAAAATTTTACAATTACACTATAAACTCTAATAAGCTTAAAGCATCTGACTCTTTAGGATTCACCTATAAAACTGTTTCATCTGGCTTTACTAATACATTACGTGATGGGCAACTAAAATCACTAAAAGAAGCCGCTGAACGCGATCAAATGAATTATGTTAGTTCGTTAAGCCAATCAAAACTTGAAGCATTAAATCAAATTGATCGACTTAAAGGGGCTAAATTAATAAGAGAATTAAACAATGAAGATAGTTTAACACTTTTTAATGCAGTAAAAAAATATATAGAGTCTAATAATGGTTCAACATTATCACCCCTTTTTATTTTAGATTTATCAAGTAAAGAATTAAGCGCACTTTATAATGCAATTAATAAATATAAGTTGACTAGTTCAACTATAGATTTTTTTCCTACTCTAACTATGGTAAAAAATGAAGAAATCCGCAGAACATTACAAGAAAAATTAGCACTACTTTCAGAATATGATAAAAAAAATGATAATGGGTCTGGAATATCAGTAGTTGATTGGTATACAACACTTTCTCCCAATGAACAGATCATGATTAAATTTGATCTTTATGAAGCATTAGATGATGGAACTTTATTTGCTAAAGATCCTGAAACACTTACCGAATCTGAACGGGAAATTTTAAAAGAATATATACTAGAAACTATAAGTTTGGCAACATTACCAACACAAATTGCTGATTTACAAAAAAAACTAGAAAATATTACCAAAAAATCAGAAGATGCAACAATTACAAAATTAAAATTAGAAAAAGCATTAGAAGAAAGAGCTGCAAAAATTGCACAACAAGAACAAGAAGAATTTATTGCAGACGATATACTTATTGATTTAGCACTACAAGCAGAAAATATTGGTGGGCTTTCTTCGTTTGGTGAATTAATAATAAGAAGCAGATTACTTAGTAAAGCACTTAGCCAAAATCCAACTAATGATACTTTTAATATTGCTGAATTAATTGAATATAAAGAACAATTAGAAGAATTTTTATCATTACCAAAAACAGATCAAGATTTAATTATTAAAAAAGCAAAAGAATATGGATTAATAATTCAAGATAGCCAAATTATTATAACTAATATTAATGAATTTATAACAAATATTCTTGATGAAGTTTCTGCTAAATTTAAAAATATTGGATTGGAAGATCAAGTTACCTTACTAAGTACCGTATCAGATAATATTTATTCAGAAATATTTAAAACTTTATCATTTAAAATGCAAAAAGATATTAGTACTAAATTATCTCAACTAGAAGGAGCGCAAGATCAACTTAGTGTATATCAAAATTATTTATTAACAGAAAGAATTACCGCAGCTCGAACATCTGAAGATATTAATGGAATTGAAGAAGATATAAAAGCTGCTGAATTAGAAATATCTACTACTATTCAACTTGATCTTACTGACGCAAAAGAAAAGTTTGAAATAGCAGAAAATAGACGTATAGCTGAGCATGCCCCCTCTATTCCTAATGCAGGATCAACTGGTGGATCTATAACTATTGATCCATTAATTATTAATTCAGAAACTGGTCAAGCTGAAACTATTCATACTGAAATAGATCCAACTACTGGTGATGCTACTTCTACAGTAATTCCTGCAGAAAATATTCCAACTGAGCGTTACGAAAAAGATTCAGATCTTGAAAAAGCACGCGAAGAAGAATACCAAAAAGAACAAGATAAAATACAAAAAGACAAAGAAATAGCTGAATTCAATAAAGAAAATGAAGCTAAAGGTGATACAACTCGCGAACTCTAAGTTAAAAAATAACTACCTCTCTCTAAAAAGGTGTAATAATAAAGGACATTATTTAATGTCCTTTATTATTTACTACCCTTCAATAAATCTATCTGCCACACGCTTTCCAAAGCGGCCAACACGTGACACTGCATTTTTAGCATATCGTTTTGTTTTTCCCCATACACTAAGTTGCTTCATAGCTTGTTTTTCTTTAAATTCTTCAAATAATGCATAACGAGTTAAAAATAAACGTTGAGTACGACAACTTGGAGACTCATCAAGGTCGATTAAATATGGCTCTAGTTGAGTATAAAGTTCAGGAGTTCTTACTTCAATATCATTTAAAGCTTTAGCTCGCAACGATTGTAAACATCTACGCTTTCTTACTCTATGACGACGATTTTGCTTCCTTAAAAACTTACTATAATACCCTCTGAATTCAACTTTTTCATCTTGATCTGAGACCATTGCCAAAAGAAAATTTTCAAGATTATCATCAAAAATTAAATTATTTACACTATTTTTAATAGATTGATTAGTAAGTTTAGAGTTGGTATTTTTAAAATTTTTGGGTAAAGAAATTTTGCTTTCGCTGCATGCTACAAAGGCAATGCATAAGGCAATAAGTAAAGACTTTTTTTTCATCTCAATTCCTTATCTTTCTTAACTACTGCCGCAAAATATTTTCCTCTAATGATTTGATTCTCAACCGCAATACCTCATCACTTTGAATGGTTTCTTTTACTCTCTCAAATGCATGAATTACAGTTGAATGATCTTTTCTCCTCAAATAGGATCCAATTTCGCGCAGAGATCTGTTTGTCATCTTTTTCATTAAATACATAGCAATTTGACGTACGAAAGACAATTCTTTTGCTCTGTTGGTAGAGCGAAGTTCAGATAAAGTGTATGAATAGAGCTTACAGACCTGCATAGTGATTTTATTAAAATCAACTTTTTCTACTATTTTATCAGGAACACAACTATCTCCCAAAACAGATTTTGCAAGTTCTAATGACATTAATTGCCGAGTAAGTGAAGAAAATGCAAAAATACGAACTAATGAGCCTTCCAGCTCACGCACATTGGAATGCACATAATGCGCAATATATTCTGCAATATCATCATCTAATGTTTCACCATGCTGTGCAGCTTTCTTTTTAAGAATAGCAATTTTTGTTTCTAACTGAGGCTTTTGAATATCAGTAGACAATCCCCACTCAAGACGAGAACGCAAACGTTCTGCAAGACCTTGAATTTGCCTTGGAAAAAGATCACTGGTAAAAACAATCTGTTTTTGAGCATCATGAAGAACATTAAAAATATGAAAAAATGCCTCTTGAGTCTGCTCTTTGTTTGAAATAAATTGAATATCATCTAAGAGTAAAAGATCTAAAGCTCTATATTTTTGCTGAAAAGCATGCATTTTATTAAAGCGAATCGCATTAATAAACTCATTTACAAAACAATCAGTTGTCTGATATAAAATATGAGCACTTGGATTTTTCTTATGAATTTCATTACCAATAGCATGCATCAGATGCGTTTTACCAAGACCAGATCCTCCATAAATAAATAATGGATTATATAATTTACCAGGATCTTGTGCAACGGCAACCGCTGCTGCATATGATAATGAATTACTTGAACCAACTACAAAATTATCAAAACAATAAATTGGGTTCAAACCACCATTAGTATAATTTGCCGCTCGTCGTACTAATGAATTTTTAACTAAAGCAGGAACTATCTGTTTGCGCATAGTAGGAAGAAGATCAACTGGTTTATTATTTTTTTGTTCAGATTTAGCAAAAAATATGACTTTTAAATTATCGGCATGTAATAATCGCCCCAGATGCACTTCAAATAATTGTTGATAACGCAACTGAATCCATTCTTTTACAAATGCATTAGGAGCTTCTACATACACTGTTTGAGTATCTTGGTCCCAACGATACAAAGATACAGCCTTAAGCCATGTTTCAACAACACGGCTCCCTGCTTCATCTTTTGCTATAGTTAAAAAATCTTGCCAAATTAAGACTAACACCTAAAAACACCTATATACCGATAATTTTAAAAAAATTAATTTTTTAATGAACATTTATTTTGAATTCTTATTTAGAATACATGATACCAAGAGCTAGGTAAACTGACCATTAAAAAAAATTTCTATAGCTTTTGCAATACCAGTAGCTAGATTTTCTTGATACTTATTGTCTTTTAAAAGCGCTCCTTCAACAGGATGTGATAAAAAACCGCATTCTATTAAAACTGCTGGTACTTCTACCCCAAATAGTAATTGAACTGCACTATTTTTAATGCCTCTATCAATCACTTTAGGATTTTTTTTTGAACTATATTTAAGGATATTTTGATGAATCAATTCTGCAAGATTTTTACTTTTATCATTTAATTCTCTATTAAAATTAAGAATAAAAGATTTTATTTTATCATTTCCCATACTCAATTTATTATCAAAAAGCGTATGATGATTATGAAAAGTTTCTATACCTTGTACATTTTTAGACACTGAAGCATTAGTATGAATAGAAACTAAAAGAGAAGCTCCATGGCACTTTCTTACACGGGCTGTGCGTTCATCCAAAGGAACATATTCGTCATCATTCCTTACTGTACAAACTTCAATGCCATGAGCCGTAAGAATTTTTTTAACTTTTTGACCTATTTGTAAATTAAGGTCCTTTTCTTTTATATCACCTGCATTATAACCCGAATCACGCCCACCATGACCATAATCCAAAACTATTTTTTTTTTAAATCTCCAATTTTAGATTTTTTAAAAATATTTGCAGATGCATGCATTCTAATATTATTATTTTCTGACATCTTACGTAAAACATTCTGATGGTAAAATTGAAATATTATTCCACTATCTCCAGTGATTGATTGAAATGTTTTATACTCAAATCCTATCTTATCTGGATTAAAAGCTATTAAACATTTTATCCCCTGCATAGGCTTTGAAACTTCAGAAAAAGAGAGCCCATAATCAGAACTATGCATACCGCTGAGTGCTTCAAGTGCCTCTTTATTAACTGTTTCGTTTATACATGCAAGAGGAATAAAAAAATGCATTTTTAAAAGACCTTGCGCATCACGCTCTTTTTCATTAACCGATTCTGGAGTGTAAGTCACTACAGGTTCTTTAGAAAAATGTAAAATAACTTTTCTACTAAAATTACCATCATGAACGTATACTTTTTTTACGTTAATTTTACCCTGATGATTCTTTGATTCTTTTTGAGCAATTTTTAAAGGAGGATGAACTATACCTCCTTGCACTGAACTCATAACTATTAAACTAGACCATACTACTAAAATTTTAAAACTATTCATCATAACTCCCCATTATTAGTCGATGTTACTGGAACAAACAGAGTACTCATCTACTTAGCAGATTAAATCTTTTTGTTTCAGTTTGTCAATAATAATGAATTACATTCTGCTTTTTATGTTATTCAAAAATAAACAATTGTATATCTACTTAATCTATCGCTAAGCTATAAATCATAAAATAGTCTTAAATTTAAGAAAGTGTAGTATGAAGAAACATTATCTCATTTTTACCATTATCATATTTTTGCGATCATTACTCTTTGCTGGTCAATTTAACCCCAATGCCTTTTGTAAAGTACCTGTTGCAGATTTAGTTTCATTTCCACTTTTAAATAACCACGCTTCTCTTTTTAATTCATATGAAAATTTACCCTGTTTAAGTTTTAGTAAAAAAACAGGAATCCCTCGTTTAGGCCAATTATTATTACATGAACTGGTAGAAATTATTGAAAAAAAAGGTGAAGAATGTCGAGTTAAAATTTCTAACCGCTATTATGCACAAATTGGAAAGAAAGCTGTCCTTGAAGGGTTTTGGATGCTTAGCAATAATTTACAACTATTAGATCCACTTTCTGAAAACGAACGAGCAAAGATACCGGCTCCAATTTCTTATAAAGGTAATTCAGGATACGGGCAAAATACGATTGTTTTAAAAGAACCCTGGACCTCTACAAAAAAATCTGTTTTTTCTTCAAGGTCAACAAGTTATTCAGCAGGTACTCGTTTTTTAAAGGTCCCTTTTTATAACAATGATCCAGACCATTATATTGTTTATATTTTTAATCCATTCAAAAAAAGATTTGAAATTCAAGCAATACCAGTAGACTTTTGCCTTGAAGAAAATAAAGACCAATCTCATAAAGAAAAAAGACGATTATTTGTTGATATAATTAATAATTGGGCGCATAGACCTTACAATAAAGCATTTCCTTACGCACTTGGAGGGTCAAGCCTTGTTGATGAAGTATACCCCAACAATTTCAAGCTAGAAAAAATAGGCCCAACTCAAACACTCTTCTTTATTCGTCCTGGCTATGACCATAAAATCCAAACTGGTATCGATTGTTCACAACTTATTACCCGTGCTGCGCAAATTGCAGGAATCCCTTACTATGCAGGTAATACCTCTACTATTACTCACGAATTACGCCCTCTTGGTTATAATGATGAACTAGAAAATGGTGATATAATAGTCTGGAAAGGACATACTATTATTATCAGTTCAATTAAAGACAATTTGATTATTGAAGCACGTGGGTATGAACCGAGCGATTATGGCATAGTTCATGAAATCCACCTAAAAGAACGTTTTAAAGATATTAAAACAATGGATGACCTTAAAATGGTCTATATCCAAAAGAAAAAAGTTCCTATATTAGCAAAGACGGGAAAAGTTAAAGAAATTATTGATTCTATAAAAATTTATAAGCTTATTTAAGATCAATAATAAGATTTACTCTTAAACTTATTTCTAAAAAACTATAGATAATACAACTCTTTTTAGCATATATTTAAAGTAGATAAAGAGGTGTATACTACTTTAAAAAATGGAGAATTATGATGAAAAGAAGTCTTATAGTTACTTTTATTTTGCTTGCCAATATTATTGCTCAAAGTCTTAAAGCTGAACAAGAATCGCAAAAATCTATTTATAATAACGTAGTATTAATACCAGGAACAACTAACGACGGTAAAATCAATACGATCATTGTTGCATCAAAAATTCAAGAAATAATAGAACAATTAAAAAAAGAACCAGCTTTAAAAGCTAAAATTAAAGCTTTACAAGAATCAAAAAAATAATTACGAAATAAATAATAAGATTTAATAATAAAAACTAAATAAAGAGTCTCTTTAAAAGAGTGAATACACTTTTTACTGCTGCACCAATTATATAACCGCCAATAATTAACAGAACTACCGGATACCCATGATAAATGCACCAAGAAACTAAAAACCCGAGTAACAGTACCCGCGCAATAAATAACAAAGAAAAACCTTTAAAGATCATCTTTTTAAAGACCGGAAACCGAATAGTGGAAATCATTAATAAGGCTAAAAAGGCAGTTAATCCACCCATCACTCTTGCTGTTAACAATGTATGAAATGCAGAATTAGAAAGAACCATGTCATACGCTATTAAAGCTGCTAAAAAAAATGCTGCAATAGTAGATGGTAGTCCAACATAAAATACCGATTGATCTATTGAATGGTCATGCGTTAAAGTATTGAATCGGGCTAAACGCAAAAGGCCTGCACACAAGTACAACCCAAGCGCAATGCTAAACAACCCAACATGATTAAAATTATGTAAATACCAGCTATAAAGTAACACCGAAGGTGCAAGACAAAAGGAAATAGCATCACATAATGAATCAAGTTCAGAACCAAGTTCACCGGTCGTATTAAAATAACGAGCCAAACGGCCATCACATCCATCCATTATCACCGCAGCAACAATACATAAGGCTGCAGCCATAAAATTGCCTTCGATAGTTTTAATAATAGAAAGAAATCCAAAAAGCGCATTAGAAAAAGTAAATATAAAAGGAATACCAGTTTTTACACGGCGGCTAATGACAGTCTTTTTTAAATGCTTTTCTTTAAAGTTCTTCTTAAAATCTTTAGCCAAAAGTCCTTTTTTTAAAAACATCATGCCCTAACCCTTCCAATTATAGTCTGTCCTCCATGGACTCTTTGTCCAACATGCAATTCTATAGTAACAGAAGGAGGAACAAAAA
The DNA here is from genome assembly GCA_964433415.1 of uncultured Pseudomonadota bacterium. Lineage (GTDB taxonomy): Bacteria > Babelota > Babeliae > Babelales > CAIQNR01 > CAYSQM01. Next base: position 36,448 of record CAYSQM010000007.1, on the reverse strand, counting down.
GCTCCACACGTGACCCAAATTTAATCATACCATATTTAAATCCAGCTTTAATAAGCTCATTTTTTTTAACCCAACAAACAATAACACGAGCAATGGTCCCAGAAATTTGACGTACTTTTAAAAGAGTCCCATTATTCATTTTTATGATTACATCGTTACGTTCATTAAGTTCAGAACTCTTTGGCAAAAAAGCCATTGCAAATTGCCCTTTATGATAAAGAACTTCAGTAATTTGACCAGCAGCAGGTGCCCACTGCACATGAACATCAAATGGTGATAGAAAAATAGCAATTTTTTGAGTAAATACCGGATCATCAACCTGTTCAATAGCAACCACTTTTCCATCTGCTGGACAGATTAAAAAAGAACTATCAGCTAATGCTTGCGTACAAATCCTTTCTGGATTTCTAAAAAAATAAAAAGAAAATAGAAAGAAAAAGAGCGCCAGGTAAATTAACCACGGCGCTAAAAAATAACCAAAAAGCCCTAACCCAAAGATTACTATCAAAATATTTCTACCTTCTGTCCATACCAAGTTGTGTATAAAATTATTTTTTATTAATGACCACACACGCATAACACCCCTTTCCCTAAAACTATCATGTTCTATAAAAGTGTAATTATACGTTATTGGCCATAAAGTTTACAACAATAATGCTTAGTTATAGATACTTTATTCATCATCGCTTTAACAATCATCATCTTCTTGATTTTCTTTAGTTTCAGTAGTAGCAATAATACCATTTAAAAACTTTCTAGCTTTACCGAAGAATGATTCTTTAGTGGCTGTACTGAGCTGTTGTGCTACTACAAATAGTGATGTTCCTTCAGGATTTGCATCTTCTTGAATAACAGATTTTTCTTTAGAGTCTTCTGATAATGGGATTGCTAAAATTTCACTTTGTATTTCAGTTATAGAAGATCCAAAAGTAAGCCCTTGTCTTGCATTAGAATTTATTGACGCAGAAGGAATTGTAGTCATTCCTGCTAAAAGTATTTTTACAACTTCTGAATCAGGGTATTTAATCATGAATTTCAAAGTATCTACAGTCAGACCATGTAGTGGCGCAAATATCACTTGTTGATATGATGTATGCTGATTGCCTACTATATGATCACCATTAACCGTCATTTCTTGTTTACTACCTTGTACTAGGTCACCTTCAGCTCTACTTGTAGTGGTAGTAGTAATATGAGTAGTATTTTCAGCAGGCAAAACTGGTTTAACTGCTATCACTGATTGAATCTTATTTTTTGCTTCAATAATAATATAGATAATTAAAGGCAATACTCTTATAAAAATACGAATCTGTTTATTAGAAAATTTATTTAATCCAGGAATTTTACTTTTTATAGCATTAAAAGCAGTTTCAGAAAAAGGTACCCAACTTACTCCATAAAGACCAGTACTTAACATAATATTCCAGCCTGCTGTTGCTGCTAAAGGCTTTTTATATTTCCACATAACTTTTACAGCGGATCTAGCTACTTTATTTTTTGGTAAAATAGACTCCATAACATATTTTGCAAGCCTAAGATGTATTGAAGAAACACCACTCTTTCCTGCTCCTTCATCTGATGCAAAACTTAAAAAGTTTAAGCTTAAACCAAGCATTAATAATAAACTGTATTTTTTCATAATAACCTCACATTAATATAATTATAACTCCAAAAACCGCCCCATTTTGACGGTCAATTCAAATATGCAATTAGTATAACAACCCCAAATAGTTGCTGCAACCGGACTAACAACAACATAAAAACAGGCTCAAATAGAATTAATACTATTGCAAATGGAAAATAAGGAACTTTATCGACTATTTAAAAACTCATTTAAAAAATCTTAACTCCAAAAACTCTAGAAATCCCTCTACTCGTTATTACAATAATTTTCTTTTTATTTATTAAATTTGCTTTTTTATTTTTTAATGACTAGAACTTACAAGATGATTAAGCTTATTTATAAAAAAAGGAGTGATAGAACTAATTAAAAATTTTAATAAAAAAGAGAGTTTTACTATTAATTTTTATAAAAAAGGAAAAAATGTATGAAAAGCAAAAAATACATCTTTAAAAGTTTTTTAATGATAAGCATAATAGGAATAGGTTTGTTTAATTTTCCAAAAACACATGCTGCTGAGCTTCAAGGTACAACTGGTAATACTTCTACCACTCGTTACAACTTTACAAACGATCTTAAAGAGAAGAGTCAAGGAGCCGACGTTACAGCATTACAGAATTTTTTAATTGAACAAGGTTATCTTGCCGCCTATGCTGTGCGGTCTAAGGGATATTTTGGAGTACAAACTCAAGCGGCTCTAATAGAATTCCAAAAAGATAAGGGTATCAAACCAGTTGATGGGTTTTTTGGACCAAAAACACGCGCGGTAGTTAATGAGATGATGCCGGCTACACCTGGTCTTCCTGCTGGTTCCACACCTACTGCTGTCTTCGATCCTGTAACCGGTGTACCTATTACTAAGGCAGCTGATGCTACTACTACTCCTGCTACTACTGCTACTACTACTGCTGCTGCTGAGCTTCCTGCTCAGATAAATTCGCTTGTAGAACAGATAATTGCTACTACTTCTGCTGATGCTGATGCTGATGCTGATGCTGATGCTGATCGTCTTACTGCTGATGCTGATGCTGATGCTGATGCTGAAGAAGATTTTTCAACTGTGAAAGCAGCAGAATCAGCAGAAAAAATAACTGATGATACAGGAACAGCATTTGAATCCATTGGCATAATTTCTACCGCAACTGCATTAGCAGCTGGAGTTTTTATAGTAGCTGGTTCTGTTACAGGAGAAACAACAATTACCTACACTCCAAATGCAGAGTTTAATCCAAGCAAAGCTGAGCAAAAAAATACTGATACTGAAGGCATTTATTACAGAACTAAAAATTCAAGCGATAAATACGATTATTTTGCAACTGATCTAGATGGTGGCAACACTGTTCAAATAACTTTTACTGGCAATGCATTAAATGGTTTAGCTTATCTAACAGGATGGGAAAATGTCTAAATAAATTAAAATTTTTTAGACATTCTATTTTTAAAAAACAATTTAACATTGACAATATTTCAACTTAAAAAAATTAATTAAAATGAGGAATTATAAAAATGTTTTTAAATTATAAAAAAAATTTATTTATAGCATTACTTTTTTTACCAATAAATAATTTTGCTACAACTTTTGGTGGCCGCGGCCCTCTAGGACATACTGGTAATAATCCAGCCAATGGTCTTTTAATTTCCGGACGCCAAAAAGAAACATTCACTTTAAGTATGCAAAATATGCAATCATTCAGCAGTAACCACGCTGGCATTGGCAAATTACTTTTTTTTAATGGCACAGATAGTATGAATATAAGTTATTTACCAAAAGCTGCTGGTCAAAATACGGATGTGTATGGTTATAACTTCTTTGTTGGTCTTCCTTATAATTCAACTTTTAAAATAAAACCAAAAATAACCACGGTAACCACCCATTTCACTCTACAATCTAGCTTAGATATGATTGCAGAAGGTCTTTATGTATCTTGGAACATTCCATTAGTTCATACTCATTGGAACATTCGCTTAAACGAAATAGTCAGCAATTTCCAAACTCAGATTGCATTTGAAGCTGGTGATATAAACAATGCAAGGCTTGGATTTTTCAATGGGTTTGCGAGTGAATATTTTACAGGAACACGTACTGGTGGGCAAATAAATGAACCACTTGCGTACGGTCGCCTTAATGAAAATACAAAGCACAGTAAAATTGGTGATTCTGTTATAAAAGCTGGATGGAACATTATCAATCACGACAATTGCAGTGTTGCTATTGAAGGACATGCTCTTTTAAATGGTAATGGTGCAACTACCTCAACTACCTGGTTTGAACCAGTAGTAGGCACAGCAGGAAGACATGGACTTGGTATTGGGTTTAACACTCATCAAACTTGTTTTGAAAGAAAAACTCCAACACGCTCTGGCAAAGAAACCACCGATTATAGTATTGATTTTTATGCAGATGCACAATTAACTCATCTTTTTAGCCGTACTTCTAAACGTTCTTACGATGTAACAAGACATGGCGTTGGAAGCCGCTATTTATTAGCAAAAAAGAAACCGGCTCTTGCTACCGCTTTTACTGCAACAGACAACTTAGTACCTGCAATTAATTACACTACCTTGAATGCTAAAATTAATATCGATCTTCTTTTTAATGTCACCACCATGTTTCAATACACTAATGGTAACTTTAAATTAGACCTTGGTTACCAACTTTCTGGAAATACTAAAGAAAATCATAAAGGGTGGGCTGACAACATAGAAGCAGTCATTGGAATGAAAACTATTTCTGCCACAAACTTTGGCGGTGCAGATATTGACAATGTTTCTACCGATATCCGCATTGATGGTTCTAATGGCGCATTGGGAGCACCTAATAAAGTTGCGTTTTCTACTGCTGCAGCAACCATTACTCTTGCAGACTTAAACATTGCAAGTGGATTACATCCTGCTGAAGTTTCGCATCATTTCTTTTACAATTTTGAATATGCACAAAAACAAGACTTCATAAGTCCTTTTGTTGGTATTGGTAGTGGCTATGAATTTGGTGGAACCAATAATAGTCTTAATCAATGGCACTTTTTCATACAAACAGGTGCTTCATTTTAAAAAAAACAGATTATAAAATATAAAAAAAGAGAGCTGAATATTCGTATTCAGCTCTCTTTTTTTATTAAAAATAAACAACTAATGATCCATGCAACTTTGCATTAAATGGAGTTCCATAAAGTTCTACAAAAAAAGGATTTTTTTCATACTGATTACATGCAAGTTTTGTATAAAATGCAAGAAACGGAATATATAATGCATTTTGATCTTCTAAAAAAATATTCCGTTTATTACTGCCATGAATCATGGCAATACGATATCCACCAGAAAGACAAATATCAGGAGTTAAATAAACTTCTGAAAGATTATTTTTCATAGAAACCCAATAAAATCTATTTTTATAAACATCAATAAATGTTCCAAAAGCATAATCTCCTATGCCTATACCCAATACATTATTCCAATGATCTAAAGATGTTCCAAATGGTACATACAAATCGTACCCTGCTACATGAATTCTATCATGTAGCATTATTCCACGTAAAAATCTTGATTGATGGACTGTATTAACGCAATGAACAAAAAAAACCATTAATAAAAAAAAACCTAATTTTAAAAAATATCGCTTCATATTTTTCCTTTTTTATTATTTGATACTTATCTATCAATAAAATCTAATTATTTAAACTTAATTAATCATTGAAAAATTTTAATTATCAATTTTTGAAAAGGCTAAATCAAAAAAAATAATAAGCAAAATAAGAAACAAGTGAAAAATTTATTAAACTGTTATAAGATTTATTAACTTAAAGAATGTAACTAAATTTAAATTTGTCTATTCAAGTGACTTTTACCAAAAAGGCTTTAATTATGGAAAACCATCTACCAACGTCTTTAGAAACTATTGTAGCCCTTTGCAAAAGAAGAGGTTTTGTATACCCTTCAGCAGAAATTTATGGAGGCGTAAATGGAATGTACGACTTTGGCCACTTAGGTACACTGATGAAAGAAAATATTCGTCATGCATGGCTTAAATCTCTAGAAAATGAACGTGGAGAAATTGTTCGCCTTGAAGGTGCTTTAATTGGTCCAGAAGCAATGTGGAAAGCTTCAGGACATGTTGAAGGGTTTCATGATCCTTTAGTTGATTGTAAAAAATGTAAACATCGCTTTAGGGCAGACGATATCAATCTAGAAAAACCATGCACTCACTGCGGCAATAAAGAATGGACAGACGTTCGTAATTTCAACATGATGTTCAAAACTAATCTTGGTGCGCTTGAAGAAGCGTCAACTGTTGCTTATTTGCGCCCAGAAACGGCACAAGCTATTTATGTAAATTTTAAGAATGTAATGACTACCTCACGCACCAAAATTCCTTTTGGAATTGCACAAATTGGTAAAGCATTTAGAAATGAAATAACCCCAAAACAGTTCTTATTTAGAATGCGTGAATTTGAACAAATGGAAATGCAATGGTTCTGTAAAGGCGCGCTTGCTCCTGTAGAACTTTCTAATTGGGTAGCCCAACGTTTAGCTTTTTACGAATCTATTGGTATTAACATGAAGCGCATCAGAGCACGCGAACAGACCCCAGATGAACGAGCCCACTATTCTACTCAGTGTTTTGATGTTGAATATGAGTTTCCTTTTGGATGGAAAGAACTTGAAGGAATTGCTCATCGCGGCAACTTTGACCTTACTCAACACACCACACATTCTGGTAAAGAACTTGCAGTCTTTGATGAAGAAACAAAAGAATCGTATACCCCTCATGTAGTTGAATGTTCTGTAGGTGTTGACAGACTCTTTTTAACACTTTTATTTAATGCATATCACGAAGATATTGTTGAAGGTGAAACGCGCGTAGTACTTAAACTACATCCTTCAATTGCTCCTTTAAAAATAGCATTCTTGCCACTTTCAAAACAACTTAACGAACCTACAGAAAAACTTTATAAAGAATTTGCACGCGCTGGCATTAGTGTTGAATTTGATACTTCAGGTTCTATTGGCAAACGTTACAGACGCCAAGATGAAATAGGAACTCCTTACTGTGTAACCTATGACTTTGAAAGCCAAGAAGATGGGGCAGTAACTGTACGTCATCGTGATACTACACTACAAGAACGAATAGCTCTTGATAAACTTCCTGAATATTTTAAAGGAAAAATTTAATATATTGACCTCATTTTTATCTTATGCATAGAGTGAAAATCAATATATGTCATTCTCTAATTTATATAATAACAATGGTAACTTAAAAAAAGAGACACACACTCGTCATCCCACGCCTACACTTTGTTTCGGCTCTGAATGACGAGTGTAAGACATTTTTATTTTACACACAGTAATTTTTTAGATTAATAATGTTGTTACCTGCTTTATGGTCATTTATAACAAATGTTTATTTAAAGGAAAGGTATGAAAACCTATTTTTTTTCACCAAGCCGTATGGTCTTACTTTCAATGGCATTTGCTATTGTGGTAGGCACTGCACTTTTAATGCTCCCACAAGCAACATCTGAAGTAATTCCTTTTATTGATCTTTTATTTACTTCAACTTCTTGCGTATGCGTTACAGGACTCTCTACTGTACCATTTGAAAGTTTTACCACATTTGGCCACATGATTCTTCTAATTCTTATGCAAATTGGCGGACTTGGACTTATTACTTTAACCTTATTTTTATTTTCTTTATTTACCAATTTAGGACTTGCCGCTCAAGTTATGACTGGTGAAATGTTTGATTTAGAATCATGGAATGGCACCAAACAACTCTTGATTTTTATTATAGTAGTAACAGGAATATGCGAACTGACCGGCACCTACTTTATTTATCAAACATTAAAACTCCATATTGCCAACCCTACTCATGCTTTATTTTATTCATTATTTCATGCAGTATCTGCATTTTGCAATGCAGGAATTTATCCTTTAGAAGAACTAATGAATATTTGCGCACATAGTTACTCTATGCTTATCACCAGCAGCATTTTAACAATTTTTGGGGGTATCGGTTTTATTACGTTAAAAGAACTGTATCGAACCTATATCTACTCATCAAATTATAAAAGGCGTGTTACTTTAAGTTTACAAACACGTATTATACTTTCTTATTCTTTCATAATTTCTTTAGGGTCGGCATTAGTTTTTTGGCTGGTTGAACGGTATCATTGCCTTGAATCATTGACCTTGCCACATCAATTATTGACCTCTTTATTTACTTCTATTAGCACAAGAAGCGCTGGGTTTTTTACTATTCCAGTGATTGCAATGCAGCAAGCTTCACTCTTTCTTATTATGATTAACTCATTTATAGGTGCTGCGCCAGCTTCAACTGGTTCTGGTATAAAAATTACTACAGCTGCACTTTTAATAGCGGCAATACATACTGCAATTCAAGGAAAGACAGCCGTTAATATTAAAGGACGCCGCATTATGAAAGATCAAGTTTATAAAGCATTGGCAGTTGTTTCTTTAGGTATCGGATGGATTTTAATGATTACTTTCTTCTTGCTTATCACAGAACAAGGTTGGCAATTTATTGATATACTTTTTGAAGCAACTAATGCCTTTACCAATTTAGGTGCAACATTAGGAGTAACTCCTTATCTTTCTTCTTTAGGTAAATTTTTAATTATGCTTACCATGTTTACCGGACGTATCGGTTCACTTACTCTTATGATTGCTTTAAGAAAACGTGAAGAAAAAAATGAATTCCTTTTCCCTGAAGAACGAGTTATGATTTCATAATCCAATAAAAAAAGACCATTATAAAAGGAATAAACTCTATGAAAGTATGTGTAATTGGATTAGGTAGTTTTGGCTACAACGTAGCAACAACTTTAGCCCAACACAATATTGAAGTTTTAGCTGTTGATAATAATGAATCTATAATTGGCTCTATTAAGGATGCCGTTACTCAAGCAATTTGTATAAATATTACGGACGAAAATTCACTTCTTTCTATCGGAGTGGAAGATATGGATGTGGTAATTGTTGCCATGGGTGAAAATTTTGCACAATCAATTTTAATTACTACACTCTTAAAAAAACGACTCAAAGTTAAACGAGTCATTACCCGCTGTATTAATACTATTCATCATGAAATTGTGTCTCTTACTGGCGCTGATGAAACCATAATCCCTGAACTCAATGTTGGTATTCAACTTGCAGAAAGACTAAGTTCTCCGTTTCAACAATTTTTTAGAATTACCGGTGAATTTTCTATGAGCCAAATTGCAGTTCCTCATCGCTTTGTAGGCAAAACTACTGATGCTTTACACTTATATGACAATTATTTAGTCACCTGTGTTGGCAGAAAATCTGATAATAAATTTATTTCTATTGCCCCTAATTATATTATTCAAGAAAATGATATTTTATTATTTTCTGGCAACGAAGATGATTTAATTAAAATCGCACGATTATAATATTTTACAAAAATAGACAAAAAAAATGGCACATAATGAAATGTGCCTATTTTTTTTATTAAATCATTATTGAAGGTCGATTATACAATCGATTCAATACGAACAACGGTATGCTGTTGTCTATGCCCTTTTTTAACACGGGACTTTTTACGTCTTTTAAATTTAAAGATCGTAATCTTGTCACCAAGCATATGTTTAACAATTGAAATCTTAATGGTACCAGGCAATTCTGGCTTACCCACTTCAAATTTTCCGTCTTCAAGCTTACGGAACAAAATCCCGTCAAGTTCTAAACGTTCCCCAACTTCGCCATCAATTTTTTCAAGTTCTACGGTTTTACCCTCGATTGCTTGATATTGTTTGCCGCCATTTTTAAAAATAGCATAGCGATTAAATTCTACTGCATTTATCATATTGATCATCCTTGCGTGATAATAAGCACGAAAGCCTCTAAAATCTTTCTCTTAATGAAAAAACAACTTTACCAGATTTTTTTCGTCCTGTCTTTCAAAATCTTTCAAAATTATACAGTTTTGTTAGGCTAGGTATTAATTCTAGAAAAAATAAGCTCAAAAGAAAGTGTAAATAATGCTCCAATTAAAAAATATTTTTTTGATACTTCTTATAAGTATTTCAACAAAACTATCAAGCACCCAAAACTGGGCTACCCCTTTATATAAAGCCTTACAGAATAAAAGCTCTATAAATCAATCCACTAAGACTTCTCAAGATTCTTCAAAAGAAAAAAAAGATTATATCATCAGACTTCTTGATGAAACTTTAGAAACACAAGGATACTGGAAACAATTAGAATATAATCCATTAAAAAAATTTTTCACCACTAACCCAGTACAAACTATCAAAAAATTATTTAGCCCATCAAAGAATAATGAAGATACAATAAAAACTTCTGTTAAAACGTTAAAAGAAGTACAAATTTTACTTGCTCTTGCTTTATCCTACTATGAAAGCAATCACTCATTATCTCCAGAAGAAGAAACTTTCTTTTTCAAACAAATAGAAGAGGTGCTTACTCAGAACAGTAAGTCATCTTTTATCATACGTAACTGGGCAACAATTCTTGCACTTTCTGCAGCTACCTATGGTGCATCAAAAAATGAAACTATCGTTTCTGCATGTACCGTCATAAAAGACAATTCAAAAAAAATTATTAAAAACATTCAAGAATTTTATAGTAATAATACGCAACCTTCTTCTTTTGAAAGAATACCTACTTTTCAAGAACTAAAAACTTCACTCACTGAGTACTATAAAAATTCAAAAAAACAGTATATTAGTGCAAGAAACAACTACGAAGAAGCTCTTTTTGACACTATACTAACAACTTCAGATATCACTCCAAATGACCTTCAAGGGAAAACTATAAGCGAACTTCAAAAAATTCGTGATAATATGTTTAATTTTTTTGACGCAATTGAAGGTAAATTAGGCTATACCTTAGCTAAATCTGTGCGTAAAGGATTTACACCAAAATGGTGGGAAAATTTCCGTGGCGGACACTATGTATGCAACGACCAAGAGCCTCTTTCTCAAGAGGATCAAGCATATCTTAATTCAATAGTTGCCCAAGCAAATTATTATACCGAAGCTTGCAACGCTGCCGGTAAAACATTAATTACTGGGTATATCATTTATAAAATGACCGGTCTTCTTAAAAGCACTCTGAAATCAAGTTTTAATTTTGCCCATGGTATTGCTAACAGAAAACCATCGTTAACTGAACTCAAAAAAAATCTTCTCTATTGTGAACGGTTATTAAACCATGCGCGCACAGAAGGTTCTTCGACCTACTATACTGGCATGCTTTTATATTTTATTGAAAAATTAAATGAATCAAGCTCAAAAATTAGCTCTACATGGCAATTACGCTTTATGAATGATCTTGAAGACCTCAAAAACCCTGCACTTTCTTTTGATCAAAAATACGAAACGGTTAAAGCAATGATGCGTGATTATAGTTTTCTTAATAATTAATGCATGATTAATTTACAGAGTTTGACAGCTTTGTTACCCTAGAAATATCTATTAAATATAAATAGAGAACATTAAATAAAATACAGAAAAATTAAGGAACTTATATGGGTATCAAAGCTGGATTAGTTGGTCTACCAAATGTCGGAAAATCAACACTCTTCAATGCACTTACTAAATCATCAGTACCAGCAGAAAATTACCCATTTTGCACCATTGATCCACATCTTGCAATCACCGAAGTTCCAGACATAAGACTTCAACAATTAGCTAAGATTTTTGGCTCACAAAAATTGATTCCTTCAACTATCTCATTTGTTGATATTGCAGGCCTTGTTAAAGGAGCTTCTCAAGGTGAAGGATTAGGTAACCAATTTTTAACTCATATCAGAGAAGTTGATTTAATTTTGCATGTTATCAGATGCTTTGAAGCTTTAGATCCAGTAACACCACTAGATGATTTTGATACCATTATTTTGGAACTTATCTTAAAAGATTTTGATTCTATTGATAAACGTAAAGTTAAAATTGGGTCTCTTTTAAAAGCTGCACAGAATAAACCTGCTGAAAAAAAAGCCCTAGAACTTGAATCAATTTTACTTGAAGAAATTATTGTATTACTTGGCAAACAAGATATTGAATCAGTACAAAAAAAGGCAGCTGCTGCAGGTTTAAACACAGTTGATCTATTTGCTGCAAAAAAATTCTTAATCGCTGCAAACTTAAATGAAGACGATTTTGTCAACGAAAACTACAAAAACAATCAATATCTACAAGCACTTATTGCCCGTTTTGGACAAGAACGTGTTATACCTGTGTGTGCACGTACTGAATACGAACTTACACTGCTTGATGAAGCTGAACAAATAGAAATGAAAGAAATGCTGGGTGTTACTTTAAGTGGTTTAGAAACTATCATCAAAAAGAGTTACGATATGCTTGGATTGATCACTTTCTTTACCGTTGGACCAAAAGAAGCTCATGCATGGCCTATCAAAAAAGGATTATCTGTACGTAAAGCTGCTGGTGAAATTCATTCCGATTTAGAACGTGGTTTTATTTGCGCAGAAGTATTTAACGCCAAAGACATTATTGCAGCCGGTTCTGAAGCTGCGCTTAAAACTTCTGGCAAAATAAAAACCGAAGGCCAAGATTACACCGTACAAGATGGTGATCTCTTAAATATTCGCTTTAACGTATAATTATAAATATAATTTTAATTTCATTTTATAGGCGAGTATATTACACTATCAAAGTATTTTTTGAAAGGAACGTAATGAAACTATTTTTTGGTAATTCTTTGTGGCAATTAGTAAGCCATTCAGACTCTGTAACTCAATTAATTATGGTTGGGCTATTAATTGTATCTATAATTTGTTGGACTATTGTTTTTTATAAAATAACTGCATTACGTGCAAAGTTTTCACAGGTTAACACAGTCTGGAAAAAACTACGCACTTTGCACTCACTTGAAAACGTACACAGTTTTGTACAGACTATCAGAAACAGTTATACAGGCTATTTACTAGCACATCAACTTATGGGTGTAAAAAAATATGCTGACACAAATACTGATCTTACTGAACGTCAAATAGCACTTCTTGATGAAATCCGTTTTTCATTAATCGATGACATGATACAAGAAGAACAAAAACATTTATCATTACTCTCGGTGACTGCTGCAGTAGCACCGCTTATTGGTCTTTTTGGTACCGTGTGGGGGCTTACTCATGCATTCTTAAGTATCAGTGAAAAACAAGGTGCTGATATTGCCACAGTTGCTCCTGGTATTGCAGAAGCATTAATCACCACCCTTGCTGGCTTAATAGTAGCTATTCCAGCCTTAATTTTTTATAATTATTTACAAAATAAAATTGATCTTTTGGCATATCAATTAACTAAAATTTCAGAACATGTTCATTTTCTTGCACAAGGGTTCTCAGATGAAAACTCGTTATAATCGCCTTAAACGTTTAATGGCAAGACGCAATCCTGAAATTGTTCTTACACCCCTTATTGATACAGCTCTTACCTTATTGATTATTTTCATGGTAGCAACACCAATGCTAAAAAAAGAAAATGCCTTAGAAATTGAACTGCCAAAAGGTAATATCAAAGAGACAAGCGACACGTTAGAAGAAGAACTAGTAGTATCAATTGATAAAACAGGTAAAATTTCATTTAATGATCGTATTATTGAACGAAAACAACTTATTCAAGAACTAACAAAACAAACTACTGCCAAAAACAAAAAAACAGTTTTTGTAAAAGCAGATACGGCTATTAACTATGGATTTGTACTAGAACTGGTTAATGATATAAAACAAGTAGGGGGAATCGGTTATGTTGCATTGGCAACTCAAGAACCTAAAAAATCTTCCCTGGCTTAATAATTTAATAAGTAAAATAAGTAATAAACAAATGGCAACCTCTCATAATAGTGCTGGCAATTTAAATCTATTTATAGCCACATCATGCGTTATCCATGTTTGTTTAGGTCTCTTTTTATTTGTTTTTTCTACAAACCATCAACCTGATTTAACCAGTTTACAAGTTCGTGCCAATGCGCAAAATGTAAAAGTGCGCTTGGTCCCTTTTGGATCAAGCATAAAAGGACTACATCGAGGTTCAAAAAAAATTAAAAGATCTAACCCTTCAAAAAAATCAAATTCACGCTCTGCTTTACGTACTACCAAAAAACTAGAAGTTCAGACCAATACTCCCTCTAAAGAACCTCTTCTAGCTTCGCAAAAAAAACCATCAACAGTAATTAAAAGCGAACCTCTAAAAAAAATCAAACTTCAACAGATAAAAAGCGCTAAAAAAAAATCAAAAAAAAAGATTCAAAAAGAAGGTGTTTTAAAAAAAGAATTTTCAGCAAAAACATTACCTAAACCGATTATGCCTCACCTTAGTTTAATAAAAAAACCAGAGCATGCTCAAGTAGTACCCGAAACAACAAAAATGCCTACAGAACAAGAAAAAATAAAGCCAGAAGCCGTTCAACCAGAACTTACTTTAAACGAGCAAATATTAAATCTAGAAGCTACACAAACTTCTGATCAATTGTCTGATTCAGAAGAAGATATTTTATACGTTGATTATAAAGAACTGGAAGCATTACAGCTTGGCGGAGCATTACAAGAAGCAGTAACGAGTGCTTGGAACCCGCCTGCTGGCATGGGACAAGATATAGAATGCAAAGTTAGAATTACTTTAAATCGTGATGGCAAGTTAATTGAAACTATCTATGAAGAAATCTCTGGAGTACGCATTTATGATGCTACTGTTGAACGCGCACTACCTGAAATTAAATTCCCACATCAATTATGGAACAAAAGCTTTACCTTGTGCTTTAAATCTTAACTATTAAGTTTAACTTTCGCAACAATTAATCAGGCCAACTAGATATATTTTTAATATGCCTAGTTAATTTCGGGCTGTTAGACTTAACAATTCACTTCTTGCTTCTAAAGTAAACTTGTTACTTAAAGCATCTATCATTTTCAAGTATGGTAAATCCGCGAATACTCCCACCTCTATTCTTTCTAATCCAGCATTATAAAGATCTAATCTTTCCAAGGAACCCAATGTTGCAAAAATTCCTCTTGTAAGCACTTTAAAATTATTATTTTGCAAATGTAAAACTTTAATCCTAGAATCGAATAATACATCTTGCAACCCATCCAAAGATGTCAATGATAAATTATTCAGATAAAGAACATATTTTTCATAAGAGTACTCTTTAATGCACTTACGAATATCAACACCTGATTCAATCAAATCTCTAAATGATAAAGAATAATCTAATTCTCTTTTGCTTATTAAAAAAGATAGAATTGGCGACATTTTTTCATATACTTCTAATGGAGATTTTCTATCTTCTGTGCTCTTATTACATTCAATTAAAGCCAATTGCAACAACCTGCGACTCATATTTTTTTCAAAAATAATTTTAATAATGCTATTTTCTTTTAAGCTTATTTTAAAAGAATCCATTAACCTTTCATTATTTTCAGACATTCCCTTTTCAATATATTTAAGCGCTAACATTTGCAAACTAGTAACCTGCAAGAGTCTTTCTTGTCTTGAGCTAAAATCTATTTTTCTTACTTCTTGTTCTGCTGCACTAACCAGATTAATCTTAAAAATAGTTAAAGCTAAAAGTAAGCCTAATTTTATCATTTTTTTCATTTCTTTTTTATTCATAACAGACCTCATTATTTTTATAAAAACCCAACTTTCAATTATTTCAATATTTCACATTTGAAATATACATAATTACATCTTTATTAAAATTTATTGCAAACATAGCAAGGAAATACCAACAAAACTATAATTATTTAAGAAAGCTAGATATATAGAATCTAACTATAAAAAGCTATCATTTTATTTAAAGCTATCACCAGATTTAAATAAAATAAAAATTAAGATTCTCTATTAAAAATAATAATATAATATACAATATCTTGATGGAAACAATTTATAGGATTCTTAATATAAGAAAGTAAAAATATGAAAAAATTACTATTACTTTTAACCTTATCCCTTTCATCAACAATTTTTTGCTCTGAAAAGCCTTCTTTTTCAGAAAAAAGAGAAAACTTAAGGCAAGTAAATCTAGCAAGTTTTAGCTTAATCGCGTTTGCTCTTGCAAATGCAACGCCAGACTCTACCAGCTCTAACCCTGCTTTTTCAGGTTCTCAATCAAGAGAAAAAAATATGAGCTCTAATCCTGCTTATTCAGCTTCTCAATTAAAAGCAAAAAATATGAGCTCTAATCCTACTTATTCAGCTTCCCAATCAAGAGCAAAAAAGCGGAAATAAATGATTTATTTTTTCTTAAGTAGATTGGCTTTTTATTTGTTAAAACAAATAATCTATAAATAATAGATACAAATAGTGTCTTATTTTTTTGTTATAGTTCAATAAAAATTTTATGCTAATACTATTAATTATACTCACAAATAAAAAGCCAATAAAAAAGGAAGAAAATGAAGCAAATAATAGGCATCTCCATAATTTTAAATATATTAATTTTTAGAGCATTAACTACAGAGGAAACTGTTTCAATTAATGCAAAAAAAACAAAAGCTATATCTATTTTATTAATAGAGCTTATCAATAAAAATGTACCACTTAACGATTGTTGTAAAACAATAAAACGCAACCTGTCTTTCACCGGCCAATTTAACCCATCTATCAATACCGAAGAACTACAAAAAATAGATCCAAAACAAAAAAATCATGAATTCACAGTAGAACAAATGAAAGAATGGTCAAAAACTTACCCATTTTTTGTTTCAATTAGCTCTGAAGGAGATAATTTTTTAGCAAAACTTTATGATACCAGCTCATTAAAAGTGACAAAAATCCACAGTAAGTTAGAAAAAAACCAAGAAGAGCTAGGCCATAAGGTAAGCAACGAACTCTTAAAAATTTTAACTAACAAAGAAGCACTCTTTGGAAGTAAAATAGTTTTTTGTCGTGAACGAAAAAAGAATAAAACCGATATCTGTATTGCAGATTACGATGGATCTAATATCAAAGTAATCACCTCACTCAATACACTTGCTATTGCTCCGCGATGGAACAACGATCCACTTAATCCACTTATTTTATATTCTGAATATACTGCTACTAATTTACGCTTAATGATAACCGACTTAAAAGGTAATAAAAGTATTGCTACCAATTTTGATGGGCTTAATATGCTACCAGCTTTTTCACCTGATGGAAAAGAAGTCGTAGTCTGCCTTTCAGCAGAAGGAAATAGCCAACTTTATCGCTCTATTATCAATAAAAAAACTAAGCGTAGAGAATATGTCTCTTTAACTCGCAACAAAGGTACCAATATCTCCCCCACCATTCTAACTGATGGGCGCATTGTTTTTTGCTCAGATTACAAAACAAAAACTCCTCAAATTTATATTATGGACAAAGAAGGAAAAAATTTAGCCTGTCTTTCTGATGGCGGATTTTGCACATCACCTGTTTATAATTCAACCAATAATAAAGTTGCATTTATTAAACTTATTGAAGGTCGTGGCCAAGTAATGTGCTATGACTTTAAAACCAATTCAACAAAACAGATCACTACTGATTCAATTCATAAAGAAGAATGCTCTTGGTCTCCTTGTGGGAATTATATTTTATTTGCAACAGAAGAAAAAAATAAAAAACAATTAGTAGTACACAGTATGTTAACCGGCAAACAAAGCTCTATTACTGATGGAACTTCATCAATCACTTATCCTGCCTGGTCGACCCACTCATTGTTTTCTAAAATAAGCTAGTGATATAGTCGACAGGAAGAGAGTTTTTTAGTACTCTTTATTATAAATATTCTTCTAAATTACTATGGAGTTCTCATGAAAAAAAAGAGTTTTTTCAAAGGAAATGGCGGTCCTACTAATCTGATCATTGTGGTTATATTATTAGTGGGCTGTCTATTTATGTTAACACGTGTTACTGATTCAATTAGAGATCGTGGAGAAGTTACTTTCTCACATTATATTAATCTGATTGAGCATGACATAATCAAAGAAGTTCGTGTAGAAGACACGCAAGTATATGGGCTTATAAAAACACCAGATGAACTTGCACAAGTTCTTTCTCAAAAACAAGCAGCTGTTGCTAAAGTGCAAGCACTTTCTGAAGGAAAAACAAGCCCACTAGAGCTGGAACTCATTCAAGAAGAACTCAACAGAGTACAAAATGAACTCACTGCAACCAGAAAAATAGTTGATTCACTTAATGGACTCCGTTCATTTGAAACGACTATTACTAATATGCCTTCACAATGGGATTTACTTAAAAAACATGGGGTAGAATTTGCAGTTCTTAATACTACTTCTCCTTTAAGTAGCTGGATGATTTTACTTATTCTTGGATTAGTTGCTATTTTAATAGCCGTTTACTTTATCTTTAGACCTTCTCGTCAAAACGGTGGAAGCAACCTCTTTTCCATGGGTAAAAGCAAAGCAAAAATGTTTATGCCTTCAACCATCAAAGAAAAGTTCTCTTCTGTTGCTGGTGCAGCTGAAGCAAAAGAAGAACTCCAAGATGTGGTTGATTTCCTAAAAAATCCTGAAAAATATAAACGTCTTGGTGCAAAAATCACCCGTGGTGTTTTATTAGTTGGAGAACCAGGAAATGGTAAAACTTTATTAGCCCGTGCTGTTGCTGGTGAAGCAAATTGTCCTTTCTTTAGCATCAGCGGTTCAGACTTTATCGAAGTATTTGTTGGTGTTGGAGCAGCGCGTGTACGCGACCTTTTTGCACAAGCTCGCAAACATGCTCCTTCTATTATTTTTATTGACGAAATTGACGCAGTTGGACGTCACCGTGGCAGCGGTTTAGGTGGTGGTCATGATGAACGCGAACAAACATTAAACCAACTTTTAACAGAGATGGATGGATTTGAAACATCAAAAGATCCAGTCATTGTATTAGCCGCTTCAAATAGACCCGATGTTCTTGATAAAGCATTATTACGCCCTGGCCGCTTTGATAGACGCGTTGAAGTACCTTACCCTGATTTATTAAGCCGTGAACAGATTCTTATAGTGCATGCTAAAGGAGTCACTATGGACCCTGAAGTTGATCTTAAAAAAATTGCTCGCGGAACCCCAGGGTTTTCTGGTGCAGATCTTGCTAATTTAATTAACGAAGCTGCAATTATTGCATCAAAAAGCAATTCAGAAAATATTACCATTAAAGATTTTGAAGAAGCTCGTGATAAAATTTTATTAGGTAAAGAAGTTAAAACTATAGTGCTTTCTGAAGATGAACGTAAGATGACTGCTTTCCATGAATCTGGTCATGCATTAATTCGTCTTTTAATGCCAGAATCAACTGATCCTTTACATAAAATGACTATTATCCCAAGAGGTCGTGCTTTAGGGGTTACTCATTTTTTACCAGAACGTGAAAAATATTCTCGCGATAAAGATGAAATGATCGCTTCTATTAAAGCTGCTTTAGGTGGGCGTGTTGCAGAAGAATTAGTATTCAATAAACTTTCAACTGGTGCTTATAGTGATTTCCAGGCTGCTACTGCTATTGCACGCGATATGGTATGCCGTTATGGAATGTCAGACAAGCTTGGGCCTGTTGTTTATTCACAACGTGAAGGCGAATTTGTTTATTCACAACATACTGCTGAAACTATTGATGCTGAAGTACGTGCAATTATTGATGCATGCTACAAAGATGCAAAGGAACTTTTAACTACTAATCGCGATAAGCTTGATAAACTTTCATTTGCATTGCTAGAAAAAGAAACCATGTTTGCGAGTGAAATTTACGAATTATTAGGAATCACTTCACGCGAAGATCATAAATTTACTGAAGCTTAATCTAAATAAATAGTAATCTATAAAAATTAAAGGTGTTATTTTGCGTAAGTTTAATAACACCTTTTTATCATTAAAAAAAGAATAAAGTTATGAACTATGAAAAACTTATAAAACCTCTAGAAGAGATTATAAAAGAAGCAGGAGAATTATTATTAACCTATTTTAATAATAATTTAGAGCGTTTTAATAAAACTGACGGAAGCTTTGCTACGCAAGCAGATCTAGCAAGTGAAAAATTCTTAATCGAAAAGTTGCATGCACTTTTACCAGAGGCTGGTTTTTTTGCAGAAGAATCTGGTAGCCAAGATAGCGAAAAAGAACACCAATGGGTTATAGATCCGCTCGATGGCACCACCAATTTTGCTCAAGGACTACCCTATTTTTGCATTTCAGTAGCGCTCACAAAAAATAATTTACCCGTAGTTGGTGCTATTTATAATCCACTCCTTAAAGAATTTTTTTATGCTATTAAAGGCAATGGTTCATATTTAAATAATAACCGATTAAAGATTTCTCAAAAAAAAGAGTTAAATGCTTCGGTTATTCTTTTTGCAGTGCCTTATAAAAAAAATGCACAGTTCTTTAATAACATGCACGAAGTAGCTCATAAAGCATATACGGTCAGAACCTTTGGAGCAGCCGCGCTTGACCAAGCTTATTTTGCAGCAGGAAAAGCAGATGCCTTATTAATGCAAGGCCTTTCTTGGTGGGATGTAGCAGCAGGAATTTTAATAATAAAAGAAGCTGGCGGTACCGTAACTGACTTTGAAGGGGAAGAAATTACTCCAGAATATAAGACATTTTTAGCCTCAACTAATCCAATTTATGATGAATTAATGCTTTTAGTCAAAACTCACTAAACCCAAATTTGAAAAACAGCTCGGTTATAGTATAATGATTGCTCTACCTTCTTAAATCAGTATTTAAAAAGTTATAGTTCTTAGGCATGAAGAAAGGTTTTTAATGGCCAGAATATGTTTGGTATGCGGCAAAAGACCACAAGTAGCAAATCTTGTGAGTAAGGCAAATAATAAAGTTAAACGTTGGGTGTATCCGAACGTTCACAGAATGCGTTTCACTGTTACACAAGACCAAAAGAATAAGGTCTATAGCGGTAACGTATGCACAAAGTGTGTGAAAGCAGATAAAGTACAAAAAGTCTTATAGAAATAAAGGTATAATTCTATGGCAAATATTGCATCCGCAAAAAAAAGAGCGACGCAAGATGTCGTTAAACGACAAAGAAATTTAGCAAGAAAGTCTGCAATTAAAACTGCAGTTAAAAAAGTTATCGTTGCATTAGAAAAAGGCGATGTAACTTCAGCACAATTATTGCTTAAAGATGCAGAAGCACAAATTTCACGTGCTGCTGGAAAAAGAGTTTTAGATAAAAACACCGCTTCTCGCAAAGTTGGTCGTCTTGCTAAAAAAGTTGCTGCAGCTAAAAGATCAGCTGAGTAATTTACTTTTTTTAGACAAAAAATTTAAAACGGGCTTATTCGCAAGAAGGCTCGTTTTTTTGTTGTACATTTTCTTCAACATTAATTGTACTATTTAAAAGCTCTTCAGAGCAAAGACCAGTTGCACGTTTTTCACGCGCAACCATTATTTTACGATAATAATTAAAAAACGTTTTAGCAATCATTCGCGCTAACGAAGCAGTACCAGTTTTTTCTGTTAAAATAACCATAGTCATTGGCTTATGATTTTTATATCTAAAATTTAATCCAAGCCATCCATGTTCTAAATGCTCAGCCCCAAGATCACGATTTTCAAGCATACTTGTTTGCGCAGTACTTGTTTTTGCCCAAATAGTGAAATCTTTCATATTATTAAGTATTCGAGCAGTACCAACTTCGGCTACTGTCTTCATAGCATCTTTTAAAAATTGACGAGTTTCATAACGAATAGGCAAAACTTCACACGTTGCTGGCACATGTTCTACTACACGTGGGGTTACTAAATAACCGGTTTCAATACTCGCAAGCATACGTGCTATTTGTATAGGAGTTACTAATAAAAAACTTTGTCCAATACTCACAGAAAGAGTTTCTCCTAACCACCAATTTTCACCCTTAGCCTGCTTTTTCCAGGCACGTGTTGGCACTAATCCTTTTGCATCTTTAAACAGCTCATTAGTTTGTTTACCTAGACCATATAAAAATGCATAATGCGCTATAACATCCACGTCCATTATTTTACTTAATTCATAAAACATGACATTACATGAAAAAGCAATAGCCTGTGCTGCAGTAATTTTACCATGCCCTTCATGCTTATGACACCATGTACGTCTTCCTACATTCATAAAACCACGGCAATAAACTTCATGCCTCTGACCAATATATCCCCGTTCTAAAGCGGCACTTAAAGTAACTAATTTAAATAAAGATCCTGGAGGATAACACGCATGAAAGATTCTATTTAAAAAAGGACGAGAACTACTCTGTAACGATTCCCATGTCTCTTTATCAAGGTGCTTTAAAAAAATATTAGGATCAAAGTGAGGATGCGAAAGAAAAACACGAATAGCACCATCTTGTGGGTCCATTAACAACATAACTCCAGGGATATCTTTAGGAAAAATTTCTTCTGCAATTTGTTGTAATGATAAATCTAACGTTGTGTAAATATCAGACCCTGATGAAGCTTTCTCTACTTCTTGTTTTCCTAAATTTTTACCAAATGAATTAATGAAGCGTAAACTTTTTCCATGAGTACCTTTTAACATATCTTCATACATTTTTTCAAGTCCAGACTTACCCTCAAAATCAACATCTAAATAACCAAGATACCCCAACAAATGACTTGCCAATGATTGATGAGGATAAAAGCGAGAAGATTCTGTTTCAATGATAATATTTTCATTTTCAGGAAAAAATTCTCTAATTTTACTTAAATACTTAAATGAAACATCTTTTGCTAATAAAAATCGCTGAGATAATCGTTCTGCTTTAATTAAAGCATCTTCAGCAATCTCTTGAGTTTCAGGTTCGTTAAGAATTTTTTTTATTTGTTCAAGCGTATCTTTTTGTTCTTGGGTTAATCCATGTTTACCAGTGCCTTGCCAATAAACCGTAATGACAGGCCTATTAGTTGCAAGCAATTTTCCATGCATATCAAAAATATTACCACGTAATGATACAATAGGTTCTTTACGAGTATAATTTCTTTTACTTTTATTAAATAAATCTTCAGAAAGATGAATCTGTAAATGTAATAAACGACTTATAATAATAGATAAGCCTGCAATAAAAAAAATACCTAATAAAAATAAGCGTCGTGTAAAATCTTTTTTTGAAGTAATCATGCTTCTTTTTTCAGTTTCTTCATAACAGTTAAAGGATGCATTGTGTCATAAATTTCAGCTAAACGAGTTCCTGTTACATGCGTATATTTTTCGGTACTTGCCAATGTTTGATGGCCAAGCAACTCCTGTACAACACGCAAATCTGCCCCACCATTTAATAAATGAGTAGCAAAGGAATGTCTAATTTTATGAGGAGTTACTAATTTATTTCCTTTAAGAAATCTTCTAAACATAAGAATAATACGCTGAATAGTGCGTGGCGTCAAAGGCTCACCTTGCGTATTTATAAACAATTTTTCTTTATAATCAAAAACACGCGGTCTCTCATGCTTAAAATACTGCTCTAACCGTTCTTTTGCCTTTGTACCAAAAAGAGCCAAACGTTCTTTACGTCCTTTACCATAGACCTTAATAACTTTATTTTCTAAGTCAATATCCTGCATTTC
This sequence comes from uncultured Pseudomonadota bacterium, assembly GCA_964433415.1. Lineage (GTDB taxonomy): Bacteria > Babelota > Babeliae > Babelales > CAIQNR01 > CAYSQM01. The sequence goes on along the minus strand of CAYSQM010000007.1, from coordinate 13,292 downwards.
AATAGAACACAATTCTGAACAACGCATACCTGTAGCATATAGCAACTCAAAAACTGCTTTATCACGATAAGGTCTTTTACTTGGTAATTGATCATTTTTAACCGTATCAAGCAAATAAAAAATCTCATCAACACTTAAATAAACTGGCAATTTTTTATCAATATGAGGTCGTTTTAAATTCAATGCTAAAGGAATTCCAAGCGTATGAACAAACTCTTCAAACGACGTAAAACAAGACACTTTCCTAGCAACAGAGCTTTTATCAAATTCTTCATGAAACAATGATAAAAAGTAACGTTCAAATGCCCGTTTAATAAAAACTTCATTACCTTCAGTTTCATTAATGCGTTTCCAAAAACTAATAAATCGTGAAAGATCACTTTTATAAGAACGCAACGTATTATTAGTTAAATTTTTTTCAACTTCACCATAGGTCAAAAAATCTGCAACATACTTAATAAAATCTTTGTAATCCACCAGAAAATTCTCCTCAAATAGTTAATCACTTCTTGTGGAAGCATAGTAACGTATTTAAGCTTATTAGGCAATAAATAAGCCTGGATCATTTCTAATTAATTAATCAACTAAACCAAATTCTTTACATCGCCGAGAAACTGATGAGCGATTAACTCCCAAGAATATAGCAATCTTATTTTGATTGCGAAATTTATCCCATAAAAGCATTAACATTTTTTGGTCACGTAATGCTTTTTTCCCAAGTTGTGCTACACCAATAAGTTCAGAATCAATAATTTTATTACTAGAATCAAGATGTGCTTCATAATAATTGTTATTAATTTTTGATGATTTATTCAAAACAACTTGTTTAACTTGTTGTTTAAGACCCGCAAAGCTTACTGGGCGTTGAATAGAAATTTTAGTACGCTCTTTATCATTTAATGATAATAGATTATCTAAATCATGAGACTCCACTGCCTGTTGAGTAAATCCATCTACCAGCCCTCCCACCTCTTCCATTGGTAAAGAGAACAAACGCGGCATATTCAATGAAGCAGTACGAATCTCTGAAAATAAAGCAGCTGAAAATAAATTATTTTCTACCAATTTTTCTAAATTCTGATGAGTAGAAAAAATAATACGAACATCACTTTGAACACGTTTATCGCTTTTATAAATAGCATAAAACCCATAACGAATAAACTGAGCCAAATTATCCTGAGACTCACGATCAAGTAAATGAATATTTTTTATAAATAAAGTACCCTTTTTATTTAATTTTTCGAGCAGTGGCTGCGTAGTACTTTCACCAAACAAAGGATTAATACCAAAAAGTTTTATCGCAATGTCTGAATTTTTAATCTGATTTTGTAAATCTAAAGTATAAAGTGTCTCGCGCAAACTCACATGATGCAACAATTCAACTATAGCCATTAAATCATCATCTTGAATATCAAGAACTAATGCTTTTTTACTAAGAGCAAGCTTTAATAGATTAATCTTAAAATTAAGCAGCACTTCACCTGTACCAGGAATGAGCTCATTTACTAATTTACCAGACTCTGTTGTTTCAAGATATAATAAATAATCCCAATCTGAAGAATCTTTAATCATATCGATTTGTTGTTTTATAATATCAGAAATTTCAGGGTAATGAATCATGATTGTAATAAAATTATTATCAACATGAGCAATACCCGTTAAAACCAATTGGCGCCCATTATCATCTTTTACAAACTGTGTTTGTGTTGTTTTATATAACTGAGCCTGTTTTACCAAATATTTTAATGCACGTGTAAAAACATGGCCTTCCTGAGCATTAGGATTAATTCCAATTAACTTTTGTGCTATTTCATTACCAAAAACAAATTTATGATTTTTATAAAAAATAATTCCAGAACTATTTTCATTATTACGTAAAAATGAACGAATACTTTCTTTGTATTGATTAATTTCCTGATGTTTAATATAAAGTTCTTCCAAAATATCTTTACGTTCTTTTAAGAGCTCTTTAAGGTTTCTATTTTGTAATAAATTAATAACATTAGAAAGATAGCGAGAGAAAACTAGCATTTCATCACGTTGAACATTGCTATAAAGTTTTTTTGAATGCATAGAACGATCTACGATAATATAAGCGATAACTGTATCTTGCTCATAAATAGGTAAAAATATATCCGCATCTATTTCTTTTAAAAAATTAAGCATAATTCCACGAATCTCATGATGTTGATAAAAATCATTGTATTCAATTTCATCATAAATAAGAATTCTATATTTTTTTAAATACTCTAAAATCGCCTTATGCATTGATTCATCATCGGTCTTAATTTCAAGAAAATGTTCAATTAATACCTCTTTTTCTTGTAAAACTACTTTTGTATGATCTGAATAAACAGTACTAGTTAAAATTCGAACGTGAAGCGCGACATTAGAATTATTCAAATGAAAATTTTGTTTAAAAAATCGTTGAGTGAGCATTTTTATTTCAAGAAGATTAGTTGCAGAAGCTAAAGATTCTAAAATCAATTTAAAATCATCAGTAAAATTAAAACCATCAGATGAATGAACATGATCATGATAATTTAAAAATCGCAACCCCATAATTCTTTTAAAACAATAAAACAATGCTAAGGTCAATACAATAGAAGAACATGCTACAATACTCAAACTACTGGCTGCTTGCTTAGTGCTATCTGAAGCAAAGGGGAACATTTGAACAATATTGGCAATTACTAATGGTAAAATATAATATTTCATAAAAACAACAAGCTGACTCTTTAATATTTTTGGAAGATATACTTTTTGTAATTTTATAAAAACATATAAAAGTGTTGCTGGCATTAAAAAAAATAAAACATAGCTAGATAGATAGCGCTGAACCAAAAATTCAAAAGAAGTACGTGTTCCCCCAGAAAAAAATAAAAGCGATACTTCGTAAAATACAAAACTAATACTTATCACTGAAAAAAAGAGCTGATGATTTGATGGTCTAATATGTCGCTGAGTAAAACTTTCTATAAATAACGCAAGTGCCTGATACATAATGATAACAAATGCCCATGAAAAACGAATTATCGTAAGAACAAAAATATTATTCTTATCAAAAGAACCTATACAACGTATTAATGAAACAATCCACGCAATATCTTCAAAACAAGACCCCACCAAAACTAAAAAGAAATAAATCCATGATGGTGGAATGTTTTTATTTGAAATAGTATGCTTAATAAAGAAACTTAATAAAACAAATTTGAAAGTTACTGCAAATATTTGTAAATAAAGCAAAAACTGCATGCTGGAAAATAAGTTGTTGATCTCATAAAAAATCGTACTTAATGCTGCTATAATAGTATTAAAAGAACCAACCTGTACTTCCATAAAAAAACTCTTTATTCCTTAATTAATCTGATCAAATATATCCACAAAATTTAACACGCCACGGTTTTTTGTAAAGAATCATTTATGTTGCAGCTTAATTTTAAAATCAGCTGCCAAAGATATCATCCAAGTCTATTTTCTATTATTTAACCTCCAAAGTATATTGACCTTTATTATAAGCTTCTTTATACTTGGCTTCAATGAATAAATTGAACTATTAACAATATGAGGTAACTTATGAATATTAAATATATAGCATTTTTAGTAGTGAGTTTTATTGCTTCGACTTTCCCTCCTATTAGCTAATTTTTTAGATTGCTAATTATGGAAAAAGATTCTGATAGAAAAGCTCAATTTAAGCTTATTATTGGATTTTTAAAAAAATATAAAGGGTTTGATTATACTAGAAACTTTATAAATAGTTGAAGGGTATGGTCATAACCCTTTTCTTAATTTAATTAGTTGCATTTTAAGATTGCTTGGATTTTCAAAAATAAATTTTTGGTTATGTGAAGGCAAAATATTTATTTATTGCGATTTCCTCGTTGAGTTTCATGCTCATTATCGCGATTATATCCTAAAATTCGTATTCAATAAAAAAGAGTCATATACCAGAACGGCATATGACTCTTTTTTATATTAGATTAAAATTAGCGCTTTTTAGGAGCAGCTCTACGTTTTACAACGCGTTTCTTAGCTACTCTTTTAGGAGCAGCTTTTTTAACCACTCTCTTCTTAGCTACAGCTTTCTTAGCTACTCTTTTTTTAGGAGCAGCTTTTTTAACTACTCTCTTCTTAGCTACAGCCTTCTTAGCTACAGCTTTTTTTGTAGCTTTTTTAGGAGCAGCTTTTTTAACTACTCTCTTCTTAGCTACAGCTTTCTTAGCGACTCTTTTTTTAGCTTTTTTCTTTGGAGCTTCTTGAGCCACTTCTACTTTTAATTCTGACATACCCTCTCCTTTATTTTAGTCAGGGTTTTTCATCTACCTTCCAACTGTTGCTTACAACTAAGTTGTATTCTAATGTTCAGATTACAGATTCAGCATTCAAAAAGTCAATATTTAATTCCTATTTTGTAAAAAATAAAAACAAGAAAAAAACTAATTTATCGAATAACTTGATCAATTAATTATTTTCAGATAGAAGGTATTAATGTTTTTGCCAAAGAAATTAATTCTTCTTGTGTGATTCCAAATTTCTGAGATCCATCTGCATAACGCAAAGTCACTGTATTATTTTCAACTTCTTTTTTACCCACAACAATCATCCATGGGGTCTTTTGAAGTTGTGCAGTTTTAATTTTTCCAGAAATAGTGTCTGATGTTTCATCAATTTCAATTCTAATGCCAGCATGTTTTAAATTCTGAGCAATCCCTCGCGCATAATCTTTCTGATCATCAGTAATAGTGAGTAAAACCGCTTGTACAGGAGCTAACCAAAATGGTAAATGACCTTTATGATGTTCAAGTAATACTGCAAAAAATCTTTCTAATGAACCAAAAATTGCTTGATGAATAATCACCGGACGCTTTAATGTCCCCCCAGCTGATACATAGTTCAGATCAAAGTTCTCAGGCTGCAACAAGTCTAACTGAATAGTTCCACATTGCCATTCACGGTTCATAGAATCTTTAATTTTAAATTCTATTTTTGGTCCATAAAAAGCACCTTCACCCTCTTGAATAACATAAGCAACTCCAGCCTTTTCTAAGCCACTTTTAAGCCCATTTATTGCCTGTACCCAAAACTCATCAGTCCCCATTGCATTGTCTGGCCTAGTAGAAAGACCAACTTTTACATTCTCAAAACCAAAGGTATTTAAAACCATCATAAGATTTTGAATACTTACTAAAATAACTTCTTCAATCTGTTCATGGGTACAATACATATGAGTATCGTCAATAGTAAAAGTACGCACTCTAAATAATCCATGCAACACACCAGAAAGTTCATGCCTATGAACCTTTCCAAATTCATAAAGACGCATTGGTAGTTCACGATATGAACGTGGACGATCTTTAAAAATTAAAATAGAACCAGGACAATTCATTGGTCTAACTGCATAATTTTTTTCATCAATTACTGAAAAGTACATATTATTTTTGTAGAATTCATAATGGCCAGAACGTTTCCATAACTCGTCACTGAGCATAATTGGAGTTTCAATTTCTAAATAATTAGCATTAGCCAATACTTTACGCATATAAGCAACCAACTGATTTAAAACAATCTTTCCTTTTGGATGAAAGAAAGGAAACCCAACACCTTCTTCTTGAAAAGAAAATAAATCTAATTGCTTGCCTAAACGACGATGGTCATATTTAATCATATCTTCTTGATGCTGCAAATAAGCATCCATATCAGCTTGAGTAGAAAATGCTATACCAGTAATTCGTTGTAAAGCTGTACCCGTTCTATCGGCACGCCAATAAGAACCTGAAATAGTTGTAAGCTTAAAATATTTAATATCGCCAGTTGATGAAACATGCCCCCCACGACACAAATCAAAAAAATCACCTTGCTCAGAAAGCCCAACCATATCGCCTTCTAACCCATCAATAAGTTCAAGCTTGAATTGATTATTTTTATATAATTCACGTGCTTCTTGTTTGGTAATTTCTTTATGTCTTAATGGCAAATTACGCATTGCAAGATCATGCATTTTTTGTTCAAGAATTACTAAATCTTCTTCTTTAAAATTATGAGTTGGTAAAATATCAGAAAAAAAACCAGTTTCTGTTGCTGGCGCTAAGGTTAATTTTGCATCAGGAAAAAGTTCTAAAACTGCATGATTAAGCAAATGCGCAGCCGAATGGCGCAAGACCTGAAGGTCATTATTTTTGTTCATGAAAATACCTTATTTATTTGATTCAATCGAATAAATTATAAAAAAAATTTTTAATTGCTTCCCACAAAACATAGATTGTTTTTTACCTCAGGATAATATATTGAAAGCATAATTTATGCTTTCAATATATTATTTAAAACAATGCGATAAAATTAGCATAAGTGGTCTTAAATGTCACCTTAACTCTATAAGAGCAACGACCGTTTCGATAAAAATAAGAATAATAATTAATACATTCATCATATCATGCCGAATAGAACTCACCTGTGTTTGATAAATAGTTCGTACTTCATGAACAATAGAAAGTTTTTTTTCAATTGATTTTTTCCATAATTCAATTTCTAATTTTTCAACTAAAAGATTATAAATTTCTGAATAATAAGCTTCACCAACAGTTTTTATAGAATTTTCAAGACGTTCAGTAATCACTGAAATATCAACTCTTAATTTTGAAAGTTCACTAATTGGATCATAGGTTGTCCCAATAAAAGGCATATAGGCAATTAATGATGGCTTTTTTAAGGTACGACTATAAATAGCATCTAATTTCCCATCCAATAATTTATCAAAATAACGTAATTCAAGCTGCTGAACCATTGAAATTTCAAAAAAATCTAAAAGTTCTTGTGGGTCTTTATCATATACAAAAGCTGCTTCTGTATCGATAATTACCAAATCATTGCGATAATAACCTGTTGCTGATTCTAAAATATCTTCTAATTGAAAGGTAGAAATGTTTGTTTTTTCAAAACGAAGAGCTGAAGCAATAGTTCCTCCAAATTTATCTCTTAATACCGCAGTATCAATCATTGTTGGTTCAGGATTAATTTGTGCTACAAAATACTTATTTCGTAAATGATAAAAAACTGGCTGAGTCACTGCATGTTTAATTACTTCAAAAATTACTTTAGCATCTTGTACGCTGTCTCTTTGAAGTTCTTCATACATATTATTAAGCTTATCACGCAGCTCAGTTAAGGTCCCTTTAAAAGGGACATGATATACAAATGAAATTACGCCAAAATGGTGAATGTTTGCATAAATACATTCAGCTTTATCTGAAACCGATTTAATATCTATAGTCAAAGGTTTATGATATGTTTTCAGATAATCAGAAAGTGGGCGCTGTTTAATAGTAACATTTTTTGAATTTTTTATTTTTTCTAAATGAACATCATCACCAATATCAAAGGCATAAAACTGATAAATCGACCCAGTAAAAACTTGTTCATCTACTAATTTAGTATTTTCATCTTGCATTGACATACTCATTTCCTTATTTTACTTCAAAAGTACGCTGCTGCGCTTTCGTACAACCAGTTAAAAAAAACTTTTATACCGATAATGCAAGTACTTATCACACCACCTATAGCAGCGACAATACTGCCTTTTTGCTCATTTGTCGAGTCTAACAACTGTTCATTATTTGATAATAAATCATGTTGAATTCTTTTTTTACGTTCATCTAATTCAATAGATCGTTGAACTGCTTGTGCATATCTATTTGGTTGTTTTTCCTTTTTAATTACCCCAGAAGATTCATTCTGAATTCCAAAGAAATAATCTTCTAACTTATGAATTTCCTGATTATTTCTTTTTTTTCTTTTATATGAACCAGAATCAATACGAATTACTTCACCTCTATTTATTGAAAGAGGTGATAATGATTTAACCCCAACAGAAGATGATACTGGCGCCGGTCCACTACCCGTATACGCAGTTCCCCGATTACCATAATTGGAGCCAGCGCTACCAGCATAGCCAGATTTAGGAGTTGAGCCATAATTACCGCCGCTACCGTAATTACCATAGTTCCCACGTCCACCGCTATATCCTCCACCATCATAACCCTTTGAACCACGATTACCCCCACCAACATACCCTTGTCTTGGTTTTTTAGCTAAACCTTTATCATCAGCTCTTCTATTTTCAAAATCACCAGAACCTGTCGCAATTTCCCCCCTTTTGGAGTTAGCTGTTCGACCACTTGTACTATCTGACAATCCTAAACTATTTTTATGAGGAACTCGAACGGTACTACGATTTTTATCTTTTTTCATTTCTTGTTTCTCTTGTTCTTCTTCTAGGAGAACACGTAATTTATCTGAAGCTTCTTTGGATAATAAAATAGTTATAAAAGGAGCTGAGCCATCAAGCTTTTCTTTTAAAACAACCTCTAACAGCTTTGGGTTAGCTGCATTTTCTTTAAAAAAAACAGCCAAAAATTTTCTAGATTTTATAATTCCAATAAGTTTGTCAAATTCAGGTTGTGGCATAGGATAAATACCATCGTAATTATCAAACTCTTCTTTTGCTAACTTTTTCACTTTTTTATAAAAATTAAAAAGTGAAATCTTTGGTATCTCTTCTATTCTTACATGAACAGGAGCTACTTTCCCACCAGCTATCACTGACATAGAAGCTGACACTGGATTATCTTTTTCTACTTCTAATATGGTACATAAATTATAGGAATTTTGTTTATTTAACGTTTTAGGATTACCTGTCCTAGCATTCTTATCTTCTATCAAAAAAATGTCTACCAACAGAGGGTCCACTACATTTTTATACAAAAATACTTCTTTATAAAGCTTAGAGCCATTTACATCAACTACCTTAGCCAACTCATTAAAAATTCCATCAAATTCACCTGGTGCATGAGTACTATTAAATTCTTGTTGTTTTAAAAGATCTATTAATTCAGAAAATCCTGGTTCAGAAAATTTATATAACTGATTATCATCTAAAAATAAATTTTTTTGCCCTACAGGAACAGCTAACCCAACCGGAGCAGGAGCTGCGGGAATCGCTGCACCAACTACTGGTACTGCCGCTAGCGGTACACCCATAGCATTTAGACCATTTACACCAGATAATAAACAAATAAAAACAATTTTTGTTACATTAAGTAAACGTATACAAAATCCCCTTTTTTTAATTAAGACGATTTTAAGCTAGCATAGTTAATCTTTTTTAAGAATAGTTAAGAATGCCTCTTGTGGAATCTCAACATTACCTACCTGCTTCATACGTTTTTTACCTTCTTTTTGCTTTTCAAGAAGTTTACGCTTACGAGTGATATCACCACCATAACATTTTGCAGTAACGTTTTTACGAAGAGCAGAAACCGATTCGCGAGCAATAATAGCGCCGCCAAGAGCTGCTTGAATTGCTACTTCAAATAATTGTCTTGGAATAACTTTTCTTAATCTTTGGGTCAAATCACGCCCTAAATTATAGGCACTTTCACGATGCACAATCACTGTCAATGCATCAATTAAACGACCATTAAGAAGTATATCCATCTTAACTAAATCTGCCGGTTCATACCCAGCTTCTTCATAATCAAAACTTGCATACCCAGAACTTAATGATTTTATTTGATCATAGAAATCAGTAGCAACTTCATTTAATGGCAACTTATAACGTAAAATAACACGTCCTTCATCAAGATAGGTCATGTCTTTTTGTTGGCCACGCTTCTTTTGACACAGCTCTAAAATAGAACCTAAATACATTTTTGGAACAATAATAGTTGCATTAATAATCGGTTCTTCAACATCTTGAATAAAATTACGTTCAGGAAAATCTGAAGGATTTTCGATATCAACCGTTTCACCTGAATTCATTTTCAAACGATAACGAACACTTGGTGCTGTTACAATAATATTCATATCATATTCTTGTTCAAGACGTTGCTTAAAAACATCCATATGCAAAAGACCCAAGAATCCACATCTAAACCCTAAGCCTAATGCGGGAGATGACTTTTTTTCTAAAGTTACACTTGCATCATTTAAGGTTAACTTTTCAATAGCATCACGCAATAATTCAAAATCACTATTTTCAACAGGATAAATCCCTGCAAAAACCATCGGTTTAGCTGGTCTAAACCCAGGAAATGGTTCAACCTTTTGTTTAGTTAAATAAATAGTATCACCAATACGAGCTTCTTTAACTGTCTTCATACCAGTAATTAAATATCCAACTTGTCCTGCATATAACGCCTCTGTTGGCGTTGGATCAGGATACATAAGCCCAATTTCTAATACTTCATACGAACTACCATTTTGCGCCAAACTTACCTGATCACCTTTTTTGATAATACCATCACGCACATTAATCAAACAGATAACGCCACGATATTCGTCAAACCATGAATCAAACAATAAAGCCTTTGGCAGTTTATTTAAATCTGCTTTTGGAGATGGCATGCGTTCAACAACTGCATCAAGAATTTCGGTAACCCCTATGCCATTTTTTGCAGAAGCCAATAAAATTTCTTCTTTTTTGAATCCAAATAATGTATCAAGTTCGCGCGCAACCCGTGGTACATCTGCAGCACTCATATCAATTTTGTTAATTACCGGAACAATCATAAGATCTTGTTCAAATGCTAAATAAAAATTAGCCATAGTTTGAGCTTGCACCCCTTGTACTGCATCAACTAATAACAAAGCTCCTTGGCAAGCATATAAAGACCGAGAAACTTCATAACTAAAATCGACATGCCCAGGAGTATCAATTAAATTTAATAAATAAGGTTCACCTTTATAAACATAGACCATAGATGAACTTTGGGCCTTAACAGTAATCCCTCGTTCTTTTTCTACCTGCAGTCTATCCAAAAATTGTTCATTTTTTTGGCGCATAGAAAGCGTTCCAGTAATTTCTAATAATCTATCTGAAAGAGTAGATTTTCCATGATCAATATGAGCAATCACTGAAAAGTTTCTAATTTTTTCTGGAGTAAACTTCTTTAAAACATCTTTATTAAAATTAAATCGTTCAGCCACCTTAGTACACCAACCCTTACTAGTTTTATTTACAAAAAAAAAGACATGTCAATTGTAGAAAATGTAGCTCTTTTTGTCCAACATTCCCTGCAATAGAGATAGATCCAATTCATATTTTTTATAAATAACTACTTTAAATCCATTAAAAATATACAAGCTTTTTGATGCCAACAAGGACTTATCAGAAGAAGCTCAGACAAAAATTGATCCATTTTTTTATGCACAGAAATCAAATAGTACTCAAGAATTTGACAGATATATAACTCAATAATTTCATCATTAGTATGAGTATTATTAATTTGATCAATTTGAATAATTTTAAAAACTAAACTAGTCATATAAAAATAAGCCTTTTTATGCCATTTTAATTCTTGACACAAAATAATTAAGTTTTTATGAAAATCTAACTGTTCAGGAAAAAGTTTTATAATCTGTTCAGTAATAAAAACAACCTCTTTATTATCATCATTTTTTTTATATAACAAGATTGCTTCTGTATAATAATCTAATGATTTTTTTTTATCGAAAAAGACTAATAAATCAGCCTCTAATTTTTTACGATAAGCATCATCACCATGCGAATGCATAAGAAGACGATGAAGATTAAAAGCTCGCTCCTTTTCTCCGCGCTCAATGCACTCTGCAAGTTTAAACCACGCTATACTCGTTTTTTCTACTGCAGATTGCTTCATACGCATTTACCCTTTTTATTACAAGTACTCTACCCAATTTTTGTCAGCGTACAAATAAATAAGCTGCAAATCAATTTTAATACGATAAATAATAAATAAATATATAAGAATAAATAAATTTCATAAAAAATTTTAGAAAATTAATAGTAATAATAAAAAGACTAGATAAAAAAATATGGTGCCGGGAGACGGAATCGGACCATCGACACTGTGCTCTTCAGGCACATGCTCTACCACTGAGCTACCCCGGCATTATCAAAAAATTAATCAAAGAATTATAACCTCATTTAATGAGAATCAATAGTACCAATTTAAGTAACTTTGTCAATTTAAGATTCGTATTTGTGTTAGCACAAAGTAAAAAGCCCTCTTAATCTTACCTAACCATGCAACTTGGGCTATTCTGCCGCAGAAAATTCTAATATCCTTACTATATATCATGTCTTACACACCATAAAAATCGCCCTTCATTTTTTCAGGCGATTTTTATGAATTATATTTTAATTTTATGAAATCACACAAACATCATGCGCTCTTACAACTGCTTGATGTGCTAATTGACGTGCTCCTACAGGGTCTTGAGCCACTATAACTGCTCCAATTGCAAATGTTCCTACTCCGACTGCTATTATTAATGGATGATCTTGATTAAATTATAGCACTCTTTCAGTACCTCTTTGGAGTCCAATTAATCTCACCAATTCTTCCTGCAAATCTGCATCTAGCTCTTTTACAATTTATCCCATATCCGGCACACGTTGATCTTTTAAATCAAGATCCTTAATTCCTAATCTTATTAATGCCCTTGTGCTTCTTCGGTCAATTGATTATTTTGAAGATGTAATGCTTTCAATGATGGCAGGTCTTGTAGTGTCAGTTCTTTTAGTTGATTATTTTGAAGATATAAACTTTCCAGTGATGGCAGACATACTAGTGTTTCGGGTATCATTTCTTCTAGACTATTGCAAGAAAGATCTAACACTTTCAGTGATCTTAGCGATTCTAGTCTCAGTGTATGTTGACCATTTCTATAAGAATCTAACCCTTTCTATGATGAAAGACTCGCTAGTGTTTCTGGTCTCAACCCGCCTAGATAATTCCTAGGAAGATTTAATTCTTTAAGTAATGGCACTTTTTCTACTGTCAGGCTTGCTACATGATTGCTAGAAAGATTTAAAGCTTTCAGTGATGGCATGTTTGCTACTGTCAGTTCTTCTGTATCATTCATAGAAATGCTTAAAGATTCTAGTGATGGCAGGTTTGCTACCTTCAGTTTTTTTAGACGATTCCGATCAATATATAAAACTCTCAGTGATGGCAGGTTTGCTACTGTCAGTTCTTCTGCATGATTTTCATAAAGGCTTAAAGATTCAAGTAATGGCAGGTTTGCTACTATCAGTTCTTCTAAATGATCCCTAAAAAAATCTAAAGCATTCAGCGATGGCAGGTTTGCTACCTTCAGTTTTTTTAGACGATTCCGATCAATACCTAAAGCATTCAGTGATGGCAGGTTTGCTACTATCAGTTTTTCTGCTGTATTACCAAAAAAGCTTAAAAATTTTAGTGATGGCAGGTTTTCTACTGTGAGTTCTTTTACATGATTACCAGAAAGATTTA
>CAYSQM010000006.1:0-80404 GCA_964433415.1 uncultured Pseudomonadota bacterium | reverse complement strand
TATGGAAGGGCCATTGCTAAACGGATAAAAGGTACGCCGGGGATAACAGGCTGATTTCCTCTAAGAGTCCACATCGACGAGGAAGTTTGGCACCTCGATGTCGGCTCATCACATCCTGGGGCTGAAGAAGGTCCCAAGGGTTTGGCTGTTCGCCAATTAAAGTGGTACGTGAGCTGGGTTCAGACCGTCGTGAGACAGGTCGGTCCTAATCCGTCGTGGGCGTAGGGTATTTGAGGAGGGCTGTCCTTAGTACGAGAGGACCGGGATGGGCGAGCCTCTGGTGTTCCAGTTGTTTACCAAAAGCAGCGCTGGGTAGCCAAGCTCGTAAGAGATAACCGCTGAAAGCATCTAAGTGGGAAACTCGCTCCAAGATAAGATACCCCGTATTGCTTCGGCAATACATTAAGATCCCTTGAAGACTACAAGGTTGATAGGTCGGGTGTGTAAGTGCCGTAAGGCATTCAGCTAACCGATACTAATAGATCGAATGTTTTAATTGCGATAAAAGCTTTTATATTAATTGGGTAATGAGAAATTATTTAAGTTAAGTTTTGTTTTCACAAACATTATTTTATATCACAAGAAAAATTTATGAAAATTTCTTGGTGACGATTGGTATAGGGTCACACCCGTTCCCATTTCGAATACGGTAGTTAAGTCTATATCGCCGATGATACTTGTCTGGCAACGGACCGGGAAAGTAGGTGTCGCCAGGTTTTAATTAAAGATCAATAATCGCAAGATTGTTGATCTTTTTTTTATCTATTTTATATTATTTATACAAATTAAGTAATTATTTAAGTTTAATTATCTTTATAAAAGTATGATTTTAAATCATAAGAAAATTTATGAAAATTTCTTGGTGACGATTGGTATAGGGTCACACCCGTTCCCATTTCGAATACGGTAGTTAAGTCTATATCGCCGATGATACTTGTCTGGCAACGGACCGGGAAAGTAGGTGTCGCCAGGTTTTAATTGAGGATCAATGATCGTAAGGTTATTGATCCTTTTTTATTGTTTATTTCTTAAGAAATAAATTTTTTTTTAAATATAAATATCGATTGATATAATCTCTTTTGAATCAATATTATTAAAAAAATTATAAATGTTCTAGTCTAAAGACTAGCATTATGTTGTAGATAATCTGAAATATATGAGTGTAAAAAAGTAAATTCCTATTATATAAGAAGCATCTACCGCATTCATCTTTAAGAAAGTTTTCTAAAAGTCCTTTAATGTGGGTGTTTTGTGTTATCGGGTTAATAATATAAAATCAATATTTTGGATAGCAAAATACTCTAATAAATTCAAATCGGACAACTTCTTTGAGTAGTAGTGATACTTTTCTATTTTGTAGTTTTTCTATAAGAACAAAAGATAGTGAAAAATTAAGGGAAGTTATTACAATTAGCCCAATTTTAAGTACAAAAAATATACCTAAAAAGTGAAGAGCATCGTCCTAAAAATTTGCATGAATTAAAGCATTAAGTGAATTAAAATCAAGCACATGTACAGCTATATAGGCGTATTCAATCTAAAGATATAAAAAAAGAAGTGTTGCATTGAAGAATAATACTATTAAGAAAATAAGAATAAGGACTAAGTAGTTTTTGAGTAAAATAGGAAGAGTTTTTTATAATAAAGTAATCATAAATTTCTTTTCTTTTTACAAAAAACATACTTCTTAGTCCTTATTCTTAATGTTTTATAGATCCTTGGCGTAATTCTTCTTGGTAATAGAGATATAATCCAAATGATACTAAACAAAAAGTGATGAAAAAATTCTTTGATATTTGTTCATTAAAAATTAGCCACCCCAAGAACGCTCCAAACAAGGGGATCATAGAACTAAAGAAGGAAAGAATAGTTGGTGAATATTTTTGTAATAATTTAGCGTATAAATTATAACAAATTATATTTGCTATAAGTATTAATAAAATCATTGGTCGCCAGAATCCCCAGGTGCTAAATAGTGTTAATAATGGTGGCCATTTTTCAGTAAGTTGTGAACTAATGAGCATAAGAATGCCCCCAAAAAGCATCGCTACTCCATTTACAAAAATGTAAGAATACTTATAATGGCTTGTTAATTTTTTCATAATAATCCATCCAATACATGATGAAATTACAGCTGTAAGAATCATTAATTCTGCTCCAGATATTCCTAATAAAGAAAAACCAATTGATTCAGCTAGAGGTGCAGCCTCTTCTAGTAGTGGTAAAAAACCACAAAATCCAATTATTAATCCAATAGTTTTTTTTATTGATAATGATTCTTTAAAGAATAAATAGGCAAAAATAGCTGTGATAAAAGGAGAAAGATTAAAAAGAAGTGAAACTTTTCCTGAAGTAAGATATTGCATCCCTATAAATTCAGCACAAAAAGAAATATAAATATGAAAAAAAGCAATAGCTATAAACCAAATACGATGTTCATGAGCTATAGTGCAAGGCTCTTTTTTATAAAAACGTAAAAAACTTAAAAATAATGAGCCAGCTAAAATCATACGAATACCAAGAAAAAGTAATGGTGGGGTATGAAGCACTGCATCTTTTGCTAAAGTGAAAGTACTTGCAAAAAGAAAATTTAGAAAGATAAGTTGAAGCATTTTTAATACCTTGGTAGTAAAATTAAAGTAATGAGAGTTTTATTTAAAAGTAAAAGAATATACTGATTTTGTTAAAAAAACCATTATTACTATAGAGGTCAAGCCTCAATAAAAAGAATGAATTTTAAACTTAAATAGGTTGAAGTTCATGCTTTTTATTGATTTTATAGGATTTAATTAAGTATTATTTTTCTTAAATGAAGAACTTATTAAAGGAGGTTATGATTATGAAGTATATATTATATTTAGTTTCTTTTTTATCAATAGTAATAAATAGTTATGGTACAAGTTGGGACTCAATAAAAAAGAAATTCCCTGGCCTGCCTCCTACAATTTTTACTCTATTACAAGATCCGGATTTTTTATTGAAAACAGGTCATGCAACTACAGCACGTTTTATTGGCGGATTGCAGGACGTTACTAATCAACATAGTAAAGATTATGTATATGGTCGCGGAGCTATTCATTTTGCAGCAGAAAGTGGATCAGCAGGAACAATTAGTAATCTTTTAAGGGCAGGTTATTTAGTGACAACATTAGATAATTATGGAAATACTCCATTGCATTCTGCCGCAGCAAGTGGGTCAGGCGATGCTGTTATTACTTTATTAAAAGCTGGCGCAAAGGCTGATGTTCGTAATCAACATGGGGATACCCCTCTTATGTTCACGATTTTGTCATGTAATCCTGTTGGAGCAGATGCTCTTTTAAAGCAGATGAATAATTTTTCCTTAGAAAAAGAAAAGCTTCTTAAAATCCCTGGATTGGGTAATTTAACACCATTACAACAAGCAGTATCTTCATGTCCTAAGTTAGTAAAAGTATTATTAGATCATGGTGCAAATCCAAATTATATAATTACTTATTCACAAACAGCTCCCGCATTACATATAGCAGCATCATTAGGATTAAGCGATCTTGTAGAGCTTCTATTGTCTAAAGGTGCAGATGTTATGTTAAAAGACAATTTAGGACAAACGGCACTTCATAAGGCTGCTATTAGTCGTAATAGTACTTCGGCTGCAAAATTAATTTCAAAAGGTGGTCAAGAGTTAATTGATTTAAGAGACAATTCTGGCAAAAAAGCTATTGATTACACAGAATCTGGTAGTGGATTTAGAAACTGGTTTACTAGGTGGAAATTAGGGAAGTGGTTTTAATCCAATAATCTAAATTTAGGGCGTACTGAAAAAGGTTAATAGTTGGTAAACATTTTTAAGACGTACAGCATCAGGATAATTGCCATTTTGGCTATAAGAAATGAGAACAGTTTTTATACCAAACTTTTGTGCTTCCTTTAATGAAACATCAGCAGAACGAACTGGCTTAATAGAACCTGTTAGACTTATTTCGCCTAGAGCAATTGTTTTAGGAGGTAATGGTTGTTGAAAATAGCTTGAAAGTAAAGCAAGGGCAATTGCAAGGTCTGATGAACTTTCAAGCATTTTAAGTCCTCCTGAAATTTTTACAAAAATATCATGAGAACTTAATTTAATGTGTAAGTATTTTTCAATAATTGCGGCAATTAAGATTACTCGTTTATGATCTAATCCAGTGATAACACGTTGAGGGATTCCAAATTTTGTAGGAATAACAAGTGCTTGTACTTCAAGTAAAAGAGGTCGTGAACCTTCAAGAGTACTCATCAATACTGAACCAGCTGCATCTGAACTTTCATCAATAAGATAGGTATTAATATGCGAAACTTCTTCCATACCATCAGCAGTCATATTAAAAAATCCGAGTTCATTGATAGTACCAAAACGATTTTTTATACTTCGTAAAATTCGAGTATTCCAGCGGTCTTCACATTGTAAATAGAATACCCCATCGACCATATGTTCAAGAGTTTTAGGCCCTGCCATTACGCCATCTTTGGTAATATGACAAGTAATAATAACGGCTATTCTATGTTCTTTAGCTAATCGCATAAGAGCAAAAGATGTTTCTCTTAATTGGGCAATTGTACCTGGAAAACTATGTGTTTCTGAAAAATAACAATTTTGAATTGAGTCGATTACTACTATGTCAGGTTTTTCTGTTTGGCAGGTGTAAAGAATAGATTCAATAGTTGCTTGATCAGAAAAAAGAAGCTTATTATTGATGGTTTTAATGCGGATAGCGCGTGATTTTACTTGTTCAAGTGATTCTTCAGACGAAAAATAAAAAACCTTATTATTTTGTGCAAGTTTATTGGCAACATGAAGTAATAAGGTAGATTTCCCAATGCCAGGGTCACCTGTTAAAACAAGTAATGATCCAGGCATAATGCCACCGCCAAGCACTGTATCCCATTCATTAATGCCAGAAATAATACGTTCTTTATCTGTAGTAATAACAGAATCTAATGTATGTAATTCAGTAAGGACCTGTTTATGAGATGAGTTACTTTTGCTAGATTTAGAACCAAAATTAGAAAATGAACCGGATTCTTTCTCTTCAATAAAACTATTCCATTCATTACAGCTTGGACAGCATCCTAGCCATCGTGGAGTATTGTAAGCGCATTGAGTGCACTTAAAACTTATACTGTTTTTTGCTGCCACGGGCGTTGATTATCAATAGTGTAACAATTTCTACAGCGTGCTTGATATGCTTCTTGTCCGCCAATTTTAATAATTAAAGGTTCTGCATATTTTGCAGGTTGTCCATTAACTATGCGTTGAGTGAAATAGGCATCTTCTCCGCAAATTATGCAGATAGCGCTTAGTTTAGTCACCGTGTCTGCTAAAGCCATAAGAATTGGCATTGGGCCAAAAGGAACAGCTCTAAAATCAAGATTAAGACCAGCTATAATTACTGTTTTCCCAGCATCTATTAGATCACATATAACAGAAATAATATCATGAGAAAAAAATTGTGCTTCATCAATACCAACAACTTCAGTTTCTGCCGTTACAAAAGTAAGTATTTCAGAAGCTGAATTTATAGCAATTGCCTTAATATTTGCGCCACTATGAGTTACAATAGAATCAGTAGAGTAACGATCATCAAAAGCAAGTTTAAATGCTATCGTATTTTTGCGTGCAATATGAGCTCGTTTTAATCGTCTTATAAGTTCTTCTGTTTTGCCAGAAAACATTGAACCGCAAACAACTTCTAACTTGCCTTTGCGTGTTGATAATTGTTCAGACACAACTAAACTCCAGGTAAAAGTATTATTTAATTATTTTTTTTCAAATGATTTATAAGTTTTGTATACTAAAGAACATAAATAAATTATGTATGATAAAACAGTTCCTTACTATTGCAGATGGGTATAAGAATGTCAAATGAGGTAATGTATAAAAGTGATGGAATAATTTCAATTATTCCTGAACAAAAAAGACCGGCATGTATAGTGGTAGAACAATCATTAAAGCTTGATGGTGAAGTTACGCTTAATGGTGCAAAAAATTCTGCCATGGTTAATTTACTTTCGTTGATATTGACTCAAGGAAAATCAGTTTTGCATAATGTTCCAGCATCAGAGGATGTTCGTAATATTATGGAGCTTTTAAAAGAATTAGGGGCAACTATTCTTTTTGATCAAGATAACCATATGGTAGAAGTTGACACCACACATCTTGAAGGTTCTTATGTGAGCGCTGATATAATGAAAAAAACACGTGCATCAATTTTAGCAATGGGTCCATTATTAGCGCGATTTGGTCAAGCACACCTTGGTTTTCCTGGCGGTGATGTTATTGGCGCAAGACCTCTTGATTATCATATGAAAAATTTCGAAAAAATGGGTGTTAAATTTTCTGAAAATAATCAAGAAATCATTGCTACTACCAACAAGTTACAAAACAGAAATTTATTGTTGGAATATCCAAGTGTAGGAGCAACTGAAAATTTGGTTATGGCTGCAACATTAACCAAAGGTGTTACTCGTATTATTAATGCGGCACTTGAACCAGAAGTATTTGATTTCCTTGATCAGTTAAAAAAAATGGGTGCTCAGATAGAAATTGAAGTTCCCATGACTATTAAAATAACTGGTGTCAATAAATTAAACCCGGTCAATCACTCATTAATGTATGACAGACTTGAAGCAGGATCCCTTTTGCTTGCAGGAGCAATCACAGGTGGCTACGTATCTCTACCTCAGGCGCCAGCGCACTCTATGGGTCTTTTTCTGATGAAACTACAAGAAGTAGGCCATACGGTGCTTATTGGAAAAAATGGAATTGGTGTAAAAATAAAAGCTACAAAAGATCCTCGTGCTGTTGATATAAAAACTGCTCCTTATCCAGGGTTTCCTACAGATTTACAAGCGCCATTCATGGCTATGCTATCGCTTGCTCAAGGGAAAAGTATGGTCAGAGAGGCAGTATTTGAACATCGATTAATGCATGGAAGAGAGTTAGTAAAAATGGGTGCGCAGGTTGATATTGTGCAATACGATTTAGCAGTTGTTTATGGAGTAACTGAACTTTATGGATCAACAGTTATAGCAAGTGATATTCGTGCATCATGTGCATTAGTATTAGCGGGTCTTGCAGCTCACGGAACTACAACAATTACAGGCATTAATCATTGGAAGCGTGGTTATGACTCTCTTGAAAAAAAATTACGCCATTTAGGGGCATACATTAATCTTTATGAAGATTGATTGTTTTTTTTAAAACTTCCAGAAAGTTCTATAAGTTCTTTGGTGATTTTAGTTTGACGTAATTTATTGTAGTGTAGTTTCATGGTGTCTAGAAGATTTTTTGCATTTCTAGAAGCATTATCCATAGCAATAAATCGTGCAGCTTGTTCACTCATAAGAGCTTCAAAAAGAAGTTCTTGAATAATAGTTTTTGCGTACATAAAAGCGAGCTTATCCATTAAATCTTTTTGATTATTAAACCAAGTGAAATCAGTTGATGGATTAGATTGTATAACTGGTATTTTCGACCCAAAATTGAGAGGTATAACGTCTGTTGCTTTATGAAAATGAGAAAAAAAAGTTTTGCTGTAATTGCTAATCGCATTTATTTGCGTGTAGTGTGGTGATGCATTTGCTATGAAAGTAAGTAGCTCGGCAGTGGTTTCTTCTAAGGTGCTAAATTTTATTTCTTCGATATGTTTTATTGCAGAAATATTATTTGCTTGTGCTTGTTCCTGAATTTTTTTTCCAATAGTAATAATATCATGAAAGTCACGTTTAAAGAAGATTTTATGAGTATTAAACCAATAAAAAATATTTGAATTATAGGTCCCACAAAGTCCTTTTTGTGAACCAATAACAATGGTTAATTTTCTTTCCGATAAATCTTGAGCAGGAAAAAAACAAGAATTTTGTAGATAGTCTGGATTTACGCGTTCTTGAAAAACTTTTTTTAAAGATTCTTTATACGTTGTGAGAAATGGACGTTTTTGATTCATCTGTCCGTGTAATGAGCGGGAAACTAATCGCATAGCATTAGTAATTTTTTTTATTGTTTGAACGGCTTTAATACGCCTTCTAATATAAATCAGTTGAGACATTTTATGCTCCAGTAGTACAGCCAAAATTAAGAATAAGTGTAACGTGGCCTTAAGATCTAAGCAAGAAGAAAGAGTAGTTTTTTGTTATAAGGTTGTGTGAGCTTATAATTTTGCAATATAATCTATGTTTATAAATATTTGTAGTTATGTTATTCTAATATAATTGCAATTGTAAAATTTTTACAATGAATGGTTAGGCTTATTTAAGAATGCAAATAGATGGAGAAGTTATGACAAAGAAAATAATGAAAATATTAGGTTTATTATTAGCCGGAGTTAGTCTATTAAGCTCTGGATATGTTAAATCGGCAGAACAAATGCCGGAAGATGTGCAAGCAGAAGACCTGATAGAAATAGGTGATCAAGTTCCTAGTTTACAAATGTTGGCGCTTAAATTTATTGGCAAAAAAAGCTTAAAGGCGATGAACAGTTATTTGAACAATTTCAAAATGTACTAGAAATTCACAATATAGGATTCAAAGCATGTGAAGCTGATTTAACTCGTGATATGTTAAGATTAGCAGTTCTTGAATATTCAAAACCATTAAATCATAAAAGAGTATCACCATTAGAACAGTATAAAGAGATTAATCCAGCGCTAGGCATTTTGATAGATCGAGGAAAAATTAAATATTCGTTATCAATAAAAAATTTGACGGATGCAGGAGCAGTTGTAGCAATTCAACAGAATTTTTTGGGGAGGCAGGTCTTGTCCTTAGAGAATTTATCATTGACCTCTCTTGATGGATTACAAGAAGTAGCAAACCTGCCATCATTGAGATGGTTATATCTTTCTAGCAATCAACTAAAAGAATTCGCACCAGGAGTATTTGCAAACCTGCCATCACTGCAAGAGTTAGATCTTGGAGGTAATCAATTAAAAGAACTCACACCAGGAGTATTTGCAAACCTTAGATCACTGCAATCGTTAAATCTTGAATTTAATCAATTAGAAGGACTAGTGCCAGGAGTATTCCTAAACCTGCCAGTGCTGAAATCATTATATCTTTCTAACAATAAATTAAAAAAAATTTCACCAGAAGCGCTGGAAAGTCTACCAAAATTGGAATTGTTAGATCTTGAGGATAATTCATTAGAAGAACTAGTGCCAGAATTCTTTCTAAGCCTGCAAGCATTGAAATCGTTATATCTTTGTGGTACTCAACTAACTTCAACAGTACAAGCAGAAGCATTGCTAAAAAGATTGCTTAAAAAGGTTAATTTGTTTAGACGTGAGAAACAAATTGAAGAGATAGTCGCAGCAGGCGATGTAGAACTTTCTAGTAGGCTACAAAGATCTACTGAAAGAGTTGTGCAATTTGGTCAGGACCATTCATTAATCATAGCAGCAGGAGTAGGGGCATTAGCGGTAGGAGCAGTTATAGTGGCTCGAGATCCTATAAAAGCTCGTCAATTGGTGCGTCAAGCTGGAGTAAGAGCGCATGATAATTGTGTGATTTCATAAAAAAGTTACCATAAAAATTATAAAAATCGCCCGAAAAAAAATCAAGGGCGATTTTTTTTGCGTAATAAGACTAGTTTAGTGTAAAATTAACAAATGTATTTTCAATGAACTATATTTTATAGTTAAGTTCGTGTAAGTGGAGGAGTAGGGGTGATTATCATAGTTGATGGGTATAATCTTTTAAAATCTTTAGGGGAAAGTAGTATCGTTTCAGCTACACAAAGATCAGCCTTTATTAATCTTTTAGGAAAGTATAGTGAGCGTCGTGGTCATAAAATTAAGGTAGTGTTTGATGGTGGGCAAGAAGTTATCAACCCAATTACTTTAAAGCAACATGGTGTTACAGTTATTTATTCAGGAATTTATAAAACAGCTGATGAATTAATTATTGAACTAACATTTTCTTATCAAGCAAGAGAGCTTGTTTTAGTAACAGCAGATCGTGGAATTATTACTCAGATTGCGGCGAAAAATACGCATGTTATTGATCCAAAAACTTTTTATAATAAAGTTAAAGACTTGTTTAAAGCAACTTATACTGTAAAAGATCAAGGCCTACTAATAAAATTATCAAAAGAAAATAATCATGAATTAGATGAGCTTATGTTTGAAGCTGCATTTTTTAAAATGTCACCAAAATATGATCTTGAATTTGATAATAGTCTGAGAAAAACTAAGGGAAATGTTGCGTCAAAAGAAGAACGGACCTATCATAGAACCTTGAAAAAGTTATAAAAGATAAAAAAATTAAGAAATAACTATAGTATATACTCATGAATAGAATAATAAGACAAGAGCAGATGCATGAAATTGCTCAAGAATTATGTGCATCTATGCCTGATACAAAAATTTTTACGTTTTCTGGGCCGCTAGGAGCAGGTAAAACAACATTAGTACAGCAGATATTAAGAGCTTGTGGTATTACAGAGCCTATTACGAGTCCTACGTATACCTACGTTAACGTTTATCGTCATAATGATAATACTTATTATCACTTTGATTTATATAGACTAGAAGGGCTTGATGATTTCATTCAAGCAGGGTTTGATGAATATCTTTATCAACCAAATAGTTACTGTTTTATAGAATGGCCAGAAATTATGGAAACTTTATTGAAAGAATCGATTTATAAAGTGACGATTTCGTATGATACAGAGGTTACACGTTTAATTACAATGGAAAAAAATGAGCAACTGTAAAGATAAAAAACCAGGTATTGAATGTTGCAAACAAGAAATTCTTCACGAAAAACCTGAAGAGAAACTTCAAGAAATTACAGAAGATTATGTTATATGTACTTGTATGGAAGTTATGTACTCACAAATAATTGAAGAAATTAATAATGGTTCAGATACGTTCAAAAAGCTTTCAAAGTCCCTTGGTGTCGGCACAGGATGTTCTAGTTGTGTGGATGAAATAGAAGAAATTGTGATGAAAAAATCTGAAATAAATAAAAAAGTTTAAATTGGGGTTGAAATAGTTTGTGAAAACGATTATTATTTCATCTCCTTAGATGGATGTTTTTTGACATCTTGATTTTGGCGAGATTCCCGAGCGGTCAAAGGGGGCGGTCTGTAAAACCGCTGGCTCCGCCTTCGAAGGTTCGAATCCTTCTCTCGCCACCAGATTTATGCGCGGGAATAGCTCAATTGGCTAGAGCGACAGCCTTCCAAGCTGTAGGTTGCGGGTTCGAGTCCCGTTTCCCGCTCCAAAAAGCAGTCATCGAAAGGAATGATAAATAATAAGCTGGCGTAGCTCAGCTGGTAGAGCAACTGATTTGTAATCAGTAGGTCGCAGGTTCAAATCCTGTCGCCAGCTCCATTTTAACGTTTTTGGTTAGGTGTAAAAGAGAAGTTGCTCTTTTATCTTTTTTCATTTACCATAAAGACGTTTGTAATGGTCTAAATAGTGAATATACTGGCCCACGTAGCTCAGCTGGCAGAGCACTTCCTTGGTAAGGGAGAGGTCATCGGTTCAAATCCGATCGCGGGCTCCAGAAAAAATGGTTACTGTAATAGTGCTCGATAGGTTACAAGATATATGGCAAAGAACAGGGTTACTACTCATCTCTCCTGCGGGAGTTGTAAAGAGCGTAATTATACTCAAGTGGCGTCTAAAAAAAGGACGGTAGGATCGTTGCAATTGAAAAAATATTGTTCAAGGTGCCGTAAGCATTGTCCTCATAAAGAAGCTAAATGATTTATTTAGAAAAATTTGAAGGCCAGTAGCTCTAACGGTAGAGCAGCAGACTCCAAATCTGATGGTTGGGGGTTCGAATCCCTCCTGGCCTGCCAGATTGTGTGAGCAAAGTCGTACGATCCTAGTATGAGGTAGTGAAATGATAAAAAATATGGTTCAATTTTTTGATGGTGTAAAAAAAGAGTTTTCTAAGGTGATATGGCCAAGCAGACAAGAGCTTTTTGAAGCAACTGTTGTTGTCTTGGTTATTGTTATTTTTTTTGCGCTCTACTTGGGTGGTATTGATTTAGTTTTCAGAACAGTTGCAGGAAAAGTTTTTAGTCTTAGGTAGGAATAACGAATAAGATGAAACGTTGGTACGTTGCTCAGGTATTTGCTGGGTATGAAGAAATAGTGCGTGATGATTTACTTAGAAGAATTGCGCAAAGAAGCGATGATTTTTTTGGGGAAGTTTTAGTTCCGTCTGCGCAGCTTAAAAGTCTTTTTTCATTTGGAGAGCAACCTGAAGATGAACGGCTTTTTCCTGGTTATGTTTTGGTTGAAATGGAAAAATCGCCTGAAGCAATAGGTTTTGTGACTTCAACTCCTCGGGTTTTAAAATTTCTAGGCGGGTATGATCCTATAGCTCTTTCTCAAAAAGAAGTTAATCGAATTATTTCTCAGGTTAAGGGTGATGTTGTTGTGACAGCTACAAGAGAAGAATATTTTGTAGTGGGAAATGAAGTCGATATTAAAGTGGGACCCTTTGCTGGATTTGTTGGATTAATTGATAAAATTGATGAAGATAGTGAAAAGTTAACGGTCATGGTAAGCATTTTTGGAAGATTGACACCGGTTGAATTAACATTCGATCAGGTGAAGTGATAGAAAGGATAGGTTTCTGTTATGGCTGAGATAAAAGCTAAAGTTAAGATGCAGATTCCTGGAGCTAGTGCAACGCCTGCTCCACCAGTTGGTTCTGCGCTTGGTCCGCAGGGCGTAAACATTATGGATTTTTGCAAAGCATTTAATGCTGCCACTGCAAACCGTAAAGGCGAAACGGTCCCTGTAGTGATAACTGTTTATAAAGATAAGAAGTTTGATTTTATTATCAAAACTCCGCCAACTTCTGAGTTAATTAGAAAGAAGTTGAACCTTAAAAAAGGATCTCCTCGTCCACATACAGACAAGGTCGGGAAGATTAAATGGTCGGATATTGAAGAAATAGCAAAAATAAAGTTACCAGATCTTAATACTGCTGATCTAGAAGGCGCAAAATTAATTGTTGCTGGAACAGCTCGTAGTATGGGTGTGGATGTAATTTGAGTCATGTGGGGAATGCAGGTATGAAACACGGAAAAAAATATAAAGCTGCCGTACAAGGATCAGAAAAAGGGAAGCTTTTTTCTCTTGAAGATGCTGTGGTTCGTATGAAGGAAAAAGCATACGCAAAGTTTGATGAGTCGGTCGATTTAGACGTTAACGTAGGGATCGATGCTTCTAAGGGTGATCAAGTAGTTCGTGGTTCTGTAGTGCTTCCCCATGGAACAGGTAAGCAGGTCAGAGTGGTTGTTTTTGCAAAAGGCGAATATGCTGAAAAAGCAAAAACTGCTGGTGCGGATTATGTTGGTTTTGAAGATCTTATTGATAAGATTTCAGCTGGCTGGATGGATTTTGATTTTGCAGTAGCTACTCCAGATATTATGGGTGTAGTTGGTAAACTAGCAAAACAATTAGGGCCTCGAGGACTTTTGCCAAATAAAAAGATTGGCACAGTTACTTTTGAAGTTGATGCTATTGTTAAGGAATTGAAGAGTGGTAGAATGTTCTTTAAAAATGATAAGAACGCTATTGTTCATTTTTCTTTAGGAAAAGTGTCATTTGATTCTGAAAAAATTAAAGATAATATTCGTGCTTTTATTAAAGCACTTTCTTCATCAAAGCCAGCTTCATCTAAGGGTAAATTTATTAGAAAAATTACCTTGTCTTCTACTATGGGTGTTGGAAGCTGTGTTCAACCAGACGAAGTAGTCAAATAATAAGGGCTGAAAATGTTAAATAAACAACAAAAAGGGGTTGTTATAACTTCTTTAAAAGAAGATTTTTCAACAAGCGCAGCTTCGTTTGTAGTGAATGTTAAAGGTTTGACAGTAGAAAAAGTTGAAAAATTACGTAAGAAATTGCGTGAAGGTGATGCACGTTTACAAATAGCCAAAGTTAGGTTGATGAAACGAGCATTGATGGGTGGGGATAAAGAATCAGATTTTAGCCCCTACATGAAAGAGCAAATTGCATTAGTTTTTGCTAAAAAAGATGCGGTAAGCGTTGCAAAAATTTTATGTACATTTACTAAAGAGGCAGATGCTTTTAAAGTTATCGCTGGCTATATGGATGCTAAAATTTTTGATGCAAAATCAATCAAAGCAATAGCAGCTCTTCCTCCTCGTGAAATAATGCTTGCCTATCTTGTGGGCGTATTGCAATCTCCAATGTCAGAAATGGTAAGGGTTTTGCAAGGCATGATAGCAAATGCATCAACAGATAATGCACAAGCAGTTGAAAAAAAAGAATCTGAATAAATCGGTTTTGTTGTAACTATTAATCTCTTTTTGTAAGGGAGCCATAATGGCGGCTAATAATGAAAAATTAATTGAACAAATTGGAAATATGACAATACTTGAACTTTCTGCTTTAGTAACAGAACTCAAGGAAAAATTTAATATTTCTGATGCTCCTATGATGTCAGCATCTGTAGCTGGCGGCGCTGAAGAATCAGCTAAATCAGAAGAAAAATCTGAATATAAAGTAACGCTAAAAGAAAGTGGTCCAGAAAAAATTAAAACCATTAAAGCTTTGCGTCAAGTAATTACTACTTTAGGCTTACCAGAAGCTAAAAGAGCAGTTGAAGAAGCTCCTACAGTTATAGCTGAATCAGCTCCAAAAGCTGATGCGCTTAAGATGAAGGAAATTTTGGAAGCTGCTGGTGCTAAAGTAGAACTTAGCTAAGTTCCTAGTTGTAATGAGGCAATAAGGTTTTGCAAATGGGAATGCCGTTTTTTATGAGGAGCAGCTGAATGAGTAGCCTGCAGGTAATGGGAAAAGGGTTAATTCGTAAATCTTTTAATAAGGTTGATGATATTATACCTGTTCCAAATTTGATTGAGATTCAATCAAGATCTTTCAATGAACTTGTTCAACTTGATTTTCTTCCTTCTGAGAGGAAGACTGTTGGGTTAGAAAAAGTTTTAAAAGATGTTTTTCCAGTGGAGTATGGGGACAAGCTCTCATTGGAATATGTGAGTTATGAATTGGGAGATTGGGCCTGTACGTGCGGAAAGCTAAAGGGAATAGAAGAACGTTATTATTGGACTTGTACTTCATGTAAAAAGTCTGATTGTTCTCGTCTCTCAGAAGATATGTCTTGTTTACATTGTAAAAAAAAGACAGCTCGTTATAAAACATGTGCAACTTGTTTGTCGCGTGTTACTGTTCAATTAGCAATGACTGTAGATGAGTGTCGTGCTAATGGACAAACTTTTTCATTGCCACTTAAAGTTAAAATGCAATTATTGAGCTGGGATGGTGAAGGCAAAAATCGCACAGTTAGAGATATAAAAGAGCAAAGTATTTTCTTTGCAGATGTTCCTGTTATGACCGATCTTATTCTTGATAAAGGAAGATTTGAGCTTGGAAATGAAGGAACATTTTTAATTAATGGTATCGATCGTGTTGTGGTTAGCCAGCTTCATCGTTCTCCAGGCGTTATTTTTGCACAAAGTAAAAAAGTAAAAGACGTACGTGGCAGACCTTACTTTATTGCTCGCATTATTCCAATGCGTGGGTCGTGGGTTGATTTTGAGTTTGATAGTAGTGATTATTTGTATGTTCGTATTGATAAGAAAAAGAAATTTCTTGTTACTACCTTCTTGCAAGCTCTTGGAATTCCTCGTGATGAGATAATTCCTCTATTTTATTCTATTGATACGGTAACTTTTAAAAAAGGTGAAATCTTTACAAAGATTGATACCAATTTAATTGGACGTCGTATTGAAAAAGGAATGCTCGATGATGAACATGATTCATTTATTGGAAAACGCTTAACTAAAGAACTTATTGAAGAATTTGATTCCTTAAAAATAAAAAAATTATTATTTTCTGATGTGCATCTTTTAAATAGAACGCTTGCAGCAGATATTATTGATGCTACAACTGGTGAAATTTTAGCTGAGCGTAGTCAAGTTATTAATCAAGATTTATTTGATAGATTATCTAAGATTAATGAAATTGTTGTGCAACTAGTTTCAACATCTGGTTATGTATTTCAACCAACTATTGCAAAAACTCTTTCTTATGATGATTGTTATTCACAAGAAGAAGCGCTTAAAGAGTTTCATACCAAAGTATGGCCCGGCGATAACTCTTCTCTTGAAGAAATAAAAGAACGTATTAATACTATTTTCTTTAACCCTCGTTATTATGATTTAACGCGTGTTGGACGAATTAGGATGAATAGAAAGTTAGGTCTTTCTGTTGCTGAAGATATTCATGTATTAACGCGTGAAGATTTTATTGCTACCGTTAAATATTTAGTTGGATTACGTGAACGCGCAGAAGGCGAGCTTGATGATATTGATCATTTAGGCAATAGACGTGTGCGTCTTGTAGGTGAATTATTAAGTAATCAGGTGCATCTTGGGTTCTTGCGTATAGAACGTATTGTGAAAGAACGTTTTAGAATGCAAGAAGCCTTTGGTACTTTGATGCCACAAGATCTTCTTAATGTAAAGCCATTAGGGGCAGTGTTAAGAGAATTTTTTGGAACTGGACAATTGTCTCAGTTTATGGATCAAACAAATCCGTTATCAGAAATTGCGCATAAAAGGCGTCTTTCTGCTCTCGGACCCGGTGGTGTATTAAAAGATCGCGCTACTTATGAAGTACGTGATGTGCATACTTCTCACTATGGTCGTATTTGTCCAATTGAAACTCCTGAAGGTCAAACAATTGGTTTGATTTCTTCATTGTCTACTTATGCAACGGTTAATGATCTTGGTTTCATTGAAACTGCTTACCGTAATGTTAAAAAAGGTAAGATTGAAGAAGAGACTGTAATCTTTTTGGATGCATTTGAAGAAAACGATCGTTATATTGCGCAAGCAGATGCTGTAGAACCAGGAAAGTCAGTGATTAAAACTGATTCTGTGGTTGTACGTCATAACACAAATTTTGAAGTTGTAAAAACTGATAAAGTTGATTGTATCGATTTATCACCAAAACAGTTAGTGTCTGTTTCAACAGCCTTAATACCATTTTTAGAACATGACGATGCGTCTCGTGCGCTTATGGGTTCAAACATGCAACGCCAAGCTGTGCCGCTTATTAAAACAAATGCGCCATTGATTGGTACTGGTATGGAAAAAGAGATTGGAAAATCTTCAAATTCATTAGTAGCAGCACGTCGTTCAGGGATAGTGGAGTATGTTTCTGCTGATAAAATTATTATTAGAGCAAATGAAAATGAGTTTGAAAATTTTGATTCTTGGGTAACCCAAGGGGTTGACATTTATCATTTAAGAAAATTCCAAAAATCAAGCATGAGTACTTGGGTGCATCATACACCTATTGTTAAACGTGGAGATATTGTTAAAACTGGTGAAGTTTTAACAAATGGCGCTTCAATGGATAATGGTGAGTTAGCGCTTGGTGCAAATTTAATAGTTGCTTATATGCCATGGCATGGGTACAATTTTGAAGATGCTATCGTGCTGAGCCAGCGTTTAGTGTTTGATGATGTATTTACTTCTGTAACTTTAGAAGAATATGTAGTTGATGCTCGTGATACTAAGTTAGGGCCTGAAGAAATTACGCGTGATATTCCAAATGTTGGAGAATCATCGTTGGAAGGTCTTGATGAAGATGGTATTGTTCATGTTGGTTCACGTGTTAAGCCCGGCGACATTTTAGTTGGTAAAGTTACACTTAAAGGTGATGTACAATATTCTCCTGAAGAAAAATTATTACATGCAATTTTTGGTGAAAAATCACGCGAAGTAAGAGATACTTCGTTGCGCGTACCGCCTGGGGTAGAAGGCATGGTCGTTGATGTTAAAATTTTCTCTCGAAGTGGTATTCGTAAAGATAAGCGTTATAAAGATGAAGTTATAAAGCAGATCAAAAAACTTGAAACTGATTTTGAACAGCATATGCATCTTCTTGGTAAGATGATCACTGGAAAAGTGATTGCGTATCTTTCAGGTAAAAAACCTGTAGGAAAAGGAAATGAATCTGTTCTTAATAAAGCTGGTTTATTTGATGATGTAAAATTGCTTGAATTGAACATTACAGATTTATTTAATATACGTTGCAGTGGTGACGTTGAAGCAAATGAATTGATTGAACAAGCAGTTTCTTCTTACACTATTCAATTGCAAGTTTTGCAAGGATTAAAAGAAGAAAAAATCAACAAATTGAAAAAAGGTGATCCACTTCCATCAGGTGTTATAAAAATGGTTAAGGTGTATGTTGCTATGAAGCGACATATTTCTGTTGGGGATAAAATAGCAGGTCGTCACGGAAATAAAGGGGTAATTTCAAATATTGTTCCTCGTGAAGATATGCCTTACTTAGAAGATGGTACATCAGTAGATGTTGTGCTTAACCCGCTTGGTGTTCCTTCTCGTATGAACGTTGGTCAAATTTTGGAAGCAATTCTTGGATTTGCAGGATATACAATTGGACAAAAGGTTAAACAGTCTCTTGTAGAGCAAGGTTATTCTGTAGTTAAGACTATGCTTACTGATCTTTTTGGATTAGAATTTGTTGAAGCTTATGCTCAAAGCAATGGTGAACAAGCGCTTGAAGAATTAGCACATAAAATAGCTGCGGCAGGTTTCTATTTCAAGGTTCCTGTATTTGAAGGGCCCGATTTTGAACGAGATATTCAACCATTATTAAGTTATTTACATTTACCAGTTAATGGTATGTATAATTTACGAGATGGAAGAACTGGTGAGCACTTTAATCAGCCAGTTATGGTTGGTTGTACTTATATGATGAAATTAGATCATATGGTTGATGATAAATTGCATGCTCGTTCGGTTGGACCATACTCATTAGTTACTCAACAACCATTGGGTGGTAAAGCTCAATTTGGTGGACAGCGTCTTGGTGAAATGGAAGTTTGGGCATTAGAAGCACATGGTGCGGCATACGCATTGCAAGAAATGCTTACCTATAAATCAGATGACGTTAATGGTAGACATCGTGTTTATGATGCTATTGTTCGTGGTGAAGAAATCCCTGAACCAGGTTTACCAGAATCGTTTAATGTGTTCATTAAAGAGTTACAGAGTCTTGGATTACAAATAGATCTCTGCAGAATCGGCAAGGAGGAAGTCAGTGAATAATCGTTTACTTGAAAGATTTAGAGAATATATAAACGTAACACAATTTAATGCTATACGTTTCTCTCTAGCTTCTCCTGACAAAATTCGTTCACTTTCTTATGGTGAAGTTAAAAAAATTGAAACAATCAACTATCGGACCTTAAAGCCAGAAAAGGATGGTCTTTTTTGTGCCCGTATCTTTGGTCCGGTAAAAGATTGGGAATGTAATTGCGGTAAATATAAGCGCATGAAGCATCGTGGTGTTACCTGTGAAAAGTGTGGTGTAGAAGTAATTCAATCACGTGTTCGTCGTGAACGTATGGGACACATAGATTTAGTTGCTCCTGTTTGCCATATTTGGTATCTCAAAGGTATTCCAAGTTATCTTGGTTTGGTAATGGATCTTTCAGTAAAAGATCTTGAACGAGTTATTTATTTTGATTGTTCAATTGTCGTAACTAAAGGTGATTCGCCTTATCCAGAAAAAACATTATTAACAAATTCTGAACTTGAAGCTTATCTTGATTTGCATCCAGATGATTTAGATTTTAGAGCTGATAGTGGTGCAGAAGCAGTTCGAGATATTTTGAAAAAAATTGATTTAGCTGCTGAATTGGCAAAGTTACATCAAGATTATGAAACTACAAATTCTGTTGCTACAAAACATAAAATCATCAGAAGATTGCGTGCATTGACTGGATTGTTTCAGGCAAAATTGCGTCCAGAATGGATGATCTTCGATGTGTTGCCTGTGTTACCACCAGATTTACGTCCTTTAGTGCCAATAGATGGTGGACGATTTGCAAGTTCTGATTTAAATGAACTTTATCGCCGTGTATTAAATAGGAATATTCGTTTACGTCGTTTACATGAAATTGAAGCTCCAGCGGTTATTATTCGTAATGAAAAACGCATGTTACAAGAATCTGTTGATGCATTGATTGATAATGGTAGACGTGGACAACCAGTTCGTGGTTCAAATAAGCGTTCCCTAAAATCATTGAGTGAAATGCTTCGAGGTAAACAGGGTCGCTTCAGACAAAACTTACTTGGTAAACGTGTGGATTATTCAGGGCGTTCAGTAATTGTTGTTGATCCTGAGCTAAAGATGGATCAATGTGGTCTTCCTAAGAAAATGGCCCTTGAGCTCTTTAAGTCTTATATTTATGCAGGATTGTTGAAAAATGAAATGGCAGTTAATCTTCGTGTTGCCAAAAAAATGGTAGAAGATGGTGCCCCTGAAATATGGGATGTTTTAGAAGAAATTGTTAAAACACGTCCTGTATTATTAAACCGTGCTCCGACATTGCATAGATTAGGTATCCAAGCATTCCATCCTGTATTGGTAGATGGAAAAGCTATTAGAATTCATCCATTAGTGTGCGCCGCATTTAACGCAGATTTCGATGGTGACCAAATGGCTGTTCATATTCCATTGAGTGATAAGGCATGTGAAGAGTCTGAAAATTTAATGCTTTCAACTAAGAATGTGTTGTCACCTGCAAATGGTCGTCCGATTACCGTACCTTCTCAAGATATGATTTTAGGGTTGCATTATATATCAAAAATTCGTTGTAATGTACCTGGTGAAGGAATGGCGTTTTCAAGTGCTGCCGAAGTAATGACGGCATTTGAGTGTGGTTCTGTTTCATTGCATGCACGCATTAAAATGCGCTTGGCTTCTGGTCAAATGGTTGAAACTTCTGTTGGGCGTGTTGTATTGTTTGATGCACTTCCTGATGGTTCTAATTTTGATTGGATTAATAAAGTCCTTCAAAAGAAAGATTTAAGAAAATTAATTGAAATTGTTTATTATCAATTTGGTCAAGAAAAAACAGTGGTTTGTCTTGATAAAATTAAGAAACTTGGTTTCTATTATTCAACAATAAGCGGTGTTTCTTGTGGTATTGCAGATTTAGTTTCACCGCCAGATAAAGATGAATTAATTGAAAAAGCTGAAAAAGAAGTTATTAAGGTCGAAAAGTTGTACAAAGATGGTATTATAACCGATGGAGAAAGGTATAATAAAATTTTAAGTACCTGGTTCCATGCAACTTCTGAAATTTCAAATTCGATGTTAAAGACTTTTAGAGCTCAAGATCATGAAGCTTTTGAAAATAAGAATGGTGCTAATGTGCCGTTTAACTCTGTGTATATGTTCTTAAATTCAGGGGCGCGTGGTACTAATGATCAGATTAAACAGTTAGTTGGTATGCGTGGTTTAATGGCTCGACCATCTGGTGACATTATGGAAACGCCAGTTAAAGCAAACTTTAAAAATGGTTTGAGTGTTTTTGAATACTTTATTTCTACTCATGGTGCTCGTAAAGGGCAGGCTGATACCGCGTTAAAAACAGCAAACTCTGGGTATTTAACACGCCGTCTTGTTGATGTTGCTCAAAATGTAGTGGTAACTAATCATGATTGTTCATCATTAGGCTATATTGGCTTACGTAACTTAGCTGAAGGGGGAGAAATTTCTCTTTCTTCTGCTGAACGTGCTTATGGGCGTGTTTGCGCTGTTGATCTTCATGACGTTATTTCTGGAGAACTATTAGCCTCACAAGGTGATATTTTTACTCGTGAATTAGTACAAAAATTAGAAAATTCAGTTATTTCTGAAATATTTGTTCGTTCAGTATTAACATGCCAATCAAAACGTGGTGTATGTGTCCAATGTTATGGTTATGATCTTTCTAAAGGGAAGATGTGTGATATCGGGGTTACTGTTGGAACTATTGCAGCTCAATCTATTGGGGAACCTGGAACTCAGCTTACTATGAGAACTTTCCATATCGGGGGAACTGCAAGTGGTACAGCAACAGAAACTTCATATTTGGCAAAAAATAAAGGAACAGTTCAGTTGCGCGATATTCGCACTTTAAAGAACCGTGATGGCCTTGATGTAGTAATAAGCAGAAAAGGTCGCCTTGTTATTGTATCTGATGATGGACGTGAAGTTCAAGAGCATTTGATAGAATATGGTTCAAGACTTCTTGTATCTGATGGCCAAAAAATTAAAGTTGGCGATATGGTAGCAGAGTGGGATGTTAACGCAAAAGTTATTTTAACTGAGCGTGCTGGTGTTGTTCGTTATGTTGATCTTATTAATCATGTTACTATGCATGAACAGCATGATGAAATTGCTCATACGGTAGAAAGAACAGTACTTGATCAAAAAGGTGAAGAATATCAACCAGTGTTAGCAGTTGAAGATTCTGCAGGCAATGAAGTTGCGCATTATTATTTACCAACAGGTTCTATTCTTGCAGTCGAAAATGGCCAAAAAGTACAGCCCGGTGACATTCTTATAAAGATGCCTCAAGAAATTTCAAAAACAAAAGATATTACAGTTGGTGGTTTACCGCGAATTGTTGAGCTAGTTGAAGCTCGAGCTCCAAAAGATGCAGCAATTATTTCAGATATTGATGGTATCGTTTCTATTGGTGGGTTATCTCGTGGTATGCGTAAGATTACGGTATCGCTTGGTGATTTATCATATGATTATTTAATTCCGCGTGGAAAACAGCTTAATGTGCTTGATGGTGATAGAATTTCAGCAGGAGATCCATTAACTTCTGGAACGCCATTATTACAGGATATTTTGAGAATTTTAGGGCCAGATGTTTTACAACGTTATATTGTAGATCGTTTACAGGAAATTTATCGTTCTCAGGGTATTGATATTAATGATCGTCATGTTGAAATTATTATTCGCCAAATGATGCGTAGAGTACGTATTGTTGAATCAGGGGATTCTGATTTCTTAGTCGGTGATCGTATTGATAGAATTCATTTTAAGGAAGTTAATGAGCAGTTACGCGCTCAGGGAAAACGAATTTCTACAGCAAAACCAGTATTAGCTGGTATTACTATGGCATCGTTGGGTACTGAAAGTGTTATTTCTGCAGCATCTTTCCAAGAAACAACAAGAATTTTATCTGAAGCGGCTATAGCAGGGAAGGTTGATAATCTTTATGGCTTGAAGGAAAATCTAGTTATAGGTAAACTAATTCCAGCTGGAACAGGTATAGCGTCTTTTAAAGAAAAGTATTTAGGAGATGGGATGTCTAGTTTGGAACGTCAAGCGCGTGAAGAAGAAGAGCGTTTGTTGCATAAAGAGACAATTGGTTAAATATAAATTAAGAGTGCATAATTGATAGAAAACGTATCGGGTGTAAGGCGCGTAGCTCAGTGGTAGAGCACTGCTTTGACGTAGCAGGGGTCAGCGGTCCAATCCCGCTCGCGCCTACCAGATGTGTGTAATTTAGGAAGACGGAATGACTAATACAATAAAAGAACAAGTACGTAAACATGAGGGAGACACAGGGTCTTCTGAAGTGCAACTCGTTGGGCTTACCCACGATATTAAACGTCTTACAGAACATCTTGGTATTCATAAGAAAGATACAGGATGTCGTCGTAGTTTATTAAAAAAAGTAGCTACACGTAAAAAATTTTTAAAATATTTAAAAAACAATGACGTCAATTCTTACAGAAAGATGATAAGCATCTTGGAATTGAAAACGTTAAAATAATTATTAAGATAGTGAGTATTATCTATGTCAAAAAATAAGTTCACGTTGCCAAAATTTGGCTACGAAGCAAAGATTGATTATATTGCTCGACAAGCTGATGGTTCAGTCTGGTTGCAGCAAGGGGGAACGGTACTTATTGCAGCAGTAGTGAGTGCGCCTTCAAGAGAATTTCCTGGATTTCTTCCGTTAACAGTTGAGTATAGAGAACCTTTTTCAGCTGCTGGTAAGATCCCTGGTGGATTTTTTAAACGTGAAGGAAGATCAACTGACAAAGAAGTACTCACCTCACGTGTAATCGATCGCGCTATTCGTCCTCTGTTTCCAAAGGATTGTTTCGATCAAATTCAAGTGTGTGTCACCGTTTATTCTGTAGACCATGAGCATGCTCCTCATACTATTTCAGTATTAGCAGCTTCGCTTGCTTTAGCTACTTCTAAAATTCCATTAATAGAAGCAGTTGGTGCAGCAGAAGTTGGACGTATTGATGGTCAATGGGTTGTAGATCCTAAGTATGAAGATGCAATTCGCTCTGATGTCAAAATAACCGTTGTTGGTACTCATGATGGTATTTGCATGGTTGAAGGTGCAACTAACGAAATTTCAGAAAAAGAATTAGTTGATGCGCTTTTCTTAGCACATGAAAAAATTAAAGAACAAGTTATTTGGCAAGAATCTATTGTTGCTCAAATTGCTCCAATAAAATCTTATGCAAAACCACCAGTAGATTGGCAAGCATGGGAAGATAAATCTGTTGCTTATATCACTGATGAAATTTTGGTACCTTTGTTTGCAACACGCACAAAACAAGACCGTAACGATGCAATGGATGCTTTAAAAGCAGGTTTCTTTGCATTACATCAAGCAGTAATTATAGAAAATGCAGATCCAGTTAAAGTCCTTGAATATATTTTTGATGTTGTGTTAAAAGATCGTATAGCTGATCTTATTTGTGACAGCAAAAAACGTGTTGATGGTCGTGTATTTGAACAAGTTCGTGGAATTTCAACCGAAGTGAATATTTTACCTTTTGCTCATGGTTCAGCATTGTTTACCCGTGGAAGCACACAAAGTATTGTGACGTTAACGCTTGGTAGTGGGCAAGATGAACAAAAGATTGAAGATATTATGGGCGGTGAAGTAGATGGTTCATTTATGCTTCATTACAATTTCCCTCCATTCTCTGTTGGTGAAGTTAAACCAATGCGTGGACCGGGAAGACGTGAAATTGGGCATGGTCATTTAGCTGCATCAGCATTTAAATATATGCTTCCAAGTAAAGAAACTTTCCCTTACACCATTCGTGTAGTATCAGATATTTTAGAATCTGATGGATCAAGTTCTATGGCAACAGTTTGTTCTTCAACTATGGCGTTTTTAAGTGGCGGTGTGCCAGTTAAAGACATGGTTGCGGGTGTTGCTATGGGTCTTTTAAGAAGTACAAAAAGTGGCTTTGCAGTATTAACCGATATTTCCGGTTTTGAAGATGCTTTTGGTTTAATGGACTTTAAGGTAGCAGGAACCGAAAATGGTATTACTGCTATCCAAATGGATATTAAGTACAAAGGTGGACTTGAAAGAGCAGTATTTGAAGGTGCGCTTGCACAGGCTCGTGATGCAAGAATGCATATCTTAGGTGAAATGAAAAAAGTTATGGCAGAGCCATCAGCTTCTTTATCAACCTTAGTTCCTCAAGTAGTTACTTTCAAAGTAAACTCTGACAAAATCGGCGCTATCATTGGTAGTGGCGGTAAAGTTATTCGTGAAATTATCGAAAAAACCGGTACTTCAATTGACATCGAAGATGATGGTCTTGTGAAAATATTTGGTCAACAAGGTGAACTTATGGACTATGCAGTTCGTTGGGTTAAAATCTTGGCTGGTCAAATTGAACAAGGTGCAATTTTTGATGGTATTGTAAGACGTGTAGCTGAATTTGGGTTATTCGTTGAATTAGTACCAGGTAAAGATGGTCTTGTGCATGTATCTGCAATCCCACGTGAAAAACAACGCGCTCTTGCAAAAGAGTATCCTGTTGAAAGTAAACTTCGCGTTCAAGTTGCTGAATATGATGCAGAACAAGATCGTGTTCGTTTAAGACTAGTTTAAAACGGAATCATCTCGTGCAAAACAACATGGTTAAATTTCGTTCAGATGGGCGTCACTGTAATGAGTTACGCCCTCTTAAAATTACTTATGATGCTGCAGGAAACGCAGACGGATCTGTACTTATAGAGTTGGGTAAAACTCGTATTTTGTGTACTGTTATGATACAGGATGGTGTTCCACCTCATTTGCGCAAGTCTGGCAAAGGTTGGCTTACTGCTGAATATGCAATGCTTCCTGCTGCAACTCAAGAGCGCACTCAGCGCGAATCTACTACGGTCATGCGTCGCAATGGTCGTTCAACTGAAATTTCTCGTCTTATTGGTCGTGCATTACGCGCAGTAATTGATACTTCAAAAATGGGTGGTGAAAAGACTATCTATATTGATTGTGATGTTATTCAAGCAGATGGTGGTACTCGTACTACTGCAATCATTGGTGCCTATTGTGCATTGCGGTCTGTTGTGCGTAAAAAGTTATTACCGGAATCTTTTTTAGTCGATTCTGTCGCTGCAATTTCTGTTGGTTGGGCTGCAGACAATCAGGCATTGCTTGATGTTAATTATCAAGAAGATTCCGCACTTCAAGCTGATTATAATTTTATTATGACCGGTTCTGGTCATATCATTGAATTACAAGGTGCAGCTGAACAACGTGCAATATCTTGGCAAGCAGTTCAAGAAATGCACAAAGTAGCGTATGCTGGCATTCAAGAAATTTTTTCTCTTATTGATGATGCTCCCCAAATTCCTAAGGCTGGCTTTACTATCGGCATGATGCAACAAAAACAGATTTAAGTATTTTTTTATAATTTTTAATTAATTTAAGAGAACATTTTTTTTAGTTCTTCGTGTGTGAATTCTTCTGTTTTTCCTGAAATGCAATAGTTGTATATGATTGCATTAAAGGTTAATTTTATATTTCCAAAAATATGAAAAAAAAGAACAATTAGATAGATGGAACTAGCAAAAGTTATAAATACATCAAATTTTAAAATAAGATTCATTATTAAAAAAACAATTGTAATTATTGAAAAAGTTACAAAAAAACGAAATTTATTGTAGGAATAATTATATTTTTTAATAGCACCGAAATTTTTTTGTATAATTTCTTTTGATTCTTGCAAAGCTTTGTTTGAATTTAATTTTGTTTCAAGAAGAAGGGGGATAAAGATCATTTCATAAGGGTTTGAGTATTCGGGATATTCATCCTCTAATAGACTCTCTTTTTGAAGTAGTTGTTTTATGGTTTTGCTTTGTTCTATAGGATCAATTATAGAGCTCCAATATTCGGGATAACCAAATACTCTAATAAAACTAAAGCGTATAATTTCATTTATTCGGGTTAAGGGTAGATATAAAGATTGGAGTAATGTTATTTTTTTATTTTGTAATTTTTTTATAAAAAGAAGAGTAAGAGTAAACTTAAAAAAAGTTGTTAATATAATTGAAAAAGAAAAAATAAAAAATAATCCGATAATATTAAAAATATGTGTCCAAAAATCTGTATGAAGTAATGCTGCTAGTGAGTTGAAATTAAAAATATGAGCTCCTGTGTATATATATTCACTGTAAAGTGTAGTTATAAAAAGAACTGTATTTAATGTTATTATTGAAAAAATAAGTATAAGTGCACGATTATTTTTTAATAAAAATTTTATACATTTTTTTATGAAAAGGTATGTGTAATCATCGTTTTTATTAGACATGTTAAATCCTTTTTTGTACAACTTAATCAGTTAATAGATTTTTTTTAACTTTAATTTAATAACTATCATTTTATTTTATATTTAGGCAAGGCTTATAAGTAATATAGATTACTTTAAATGGGAAATAGTTTAAGAGTTGATCTTGCATTTTGGGGCATCTCTTCTACACTTAAGGTATGAAGATTAAAAGCCTTATAACACACTTATCTCAGTCCATTAAATTACCAGCAGTCATTTGTTTTAGTGACAAGCAGTATCCGGTTATTTTTTTCTCATTGTTTATGCAGTGGGCAAAAAAAGAAGGATATGCATTGACTTCTTTCTTTGGTGATCAATCAAGTCAAACTACTGAGTGGGTACAGTTACAATCACGCTTAAGTACTACTTTTTTAGGGGCTACAGAATCTTTATGGCTGGGCAATTTAAGTATTCTTGATGCATCAGTAAGAAAAAAAATGCTTGAATTCTTAAGCAAGTATGCTGGTCCGCATCAGGTTTTTTATTTTGTAGAAAAAGAAGATTTACCAGCAACTATTAAAGATTTCATAGATTTAAGTGAAGGGCTAGAAAAAGCTGAATTAGAGTTTATGTTTTCTACCTTGCTGAAAGCATCACCACAAGCATTAATAAAAACGATAGGTATTGGTTACAAGAAATTGTCGCTCGATACGTTATGTCTTTTGGGGCTTTATATTAAAGTACTTGGTTCAAAATCTGATGAATTTATGCAAACTTGGTTTGAAAAGATTGTAGTGCCAGAAGAATCGTTATTTTCATTAGCACAATTTTTCTTTGCGCGTAAAAAAGATGCTTTCTTTAAAGTTTGGTTAAATCTTAAGGATGAATACAACGGGGCATTTTGGACAACTTTTTGGTCAGAACAATTATGGAAAGCCTATCATGTGGTTTCTTTACGTAAAGAAGGTAATTTTGCTGCTGCAAAACAGATGGAAAGTCGTCTGCCTTTTTCTTTTTTACAAAAAGACTGGAAAACTTTTGATGCAAAAGAACTTAGTCATGCCCATGATTTTTTATATTCAATTGATCATCGTCTAAAAAATGGTCTTTCTGATAATGGCCTTGAGATTTTCTATCATGGCTTTATGCGGGGAGCTTTTAAATAAAGTGAAATTTTTTCATCAAATGTCCCAACCAATTGATTTAAAATATGCAATTGTTTCTGGATTATAAATAAAATCTAGATCAGCTTGATCACGTAGTTGTTGTGCGGTTAATGTTTTTTGCAATTGTGTAGAGTTGGCTAAAACATGTAAATCTATTGCAACATAAGGAGTGTAGTCGCCTGGTTTAAATATTTTATTAAACATCCAAGTATAAGAACTATTTTCTTGAGTAATAGTGATTAATTTTAAATCAGGATTAGTTGGATCATAGATGGTAATTGTTTCATTAGGATTATCCATAGTAGAAATTAATGATATGTTTTGATCAATGAAATTTATAAATTTCTCTATGTCCATTTTTAATATTTCAAAAAGACAGTTAAAATGATTTATTCGGTGAATATTAAACCATTTTCTTAGATTTATTTCTTTCATTCTTTCAACTCTTTCAGGAGAAATAATAAAATTATCATTTTTTTGTTCTAAGTATTTTATTTTTTCTTTATTTTTTTGAAATTCTTCCACTGTTTTAGTAGTCCCATTTTTTTGAATTTTTTCTTGCCATAAAGTAAGTTCATCATCAGCTGCGCCATTAACACTGATTTCAATGCATTTGCAAAGAGACTTATTTTGATCTTTATACTCTTCATAGGTTATTTTTTTTGTTTCATTAAATTTTAACATCATTTCTTTTGTGCCAATAGATAAGCTTTTTATTGGAAGGTTTTCTATCATTATTTTTGTCATTGCCCGAACTGGAGCAGTTATCATTAGTCTTTTTTTTGGGTCTTTCATAAGAATAAATTTTGCACCAAGAGAATGAAGATCCATAGAAATAGTCTTATATTTTTCAGATTTTTTAAAACTATTAATGATAGATTCTATAGTTTTTGAAATTCCCATATGTGATGAAATAAGAGCATTTCTGTGAGAGGTTATTGTAGTAAATATTTTTATATCAGTAGGCACACTGAAGAATGATTTTGCATCTGTAATTTTTTTATACTCATCAATTGTATTAATGGTATAAAATTGAAATTTTTTTGGATCATAAATTGGTGTAGAGTTACTTGTTAAGTAGATAATCCAGATTTCATTATCCTTGTGCGATTTTTCTTCTATAACTTTATAAAAATAAGATGATCCACTATCATTAAAATGACTTAAGTATTCTTGACCTATTTTATAAGAAGAAATTTGCACATGTGCATAACGCTTCCAATCTTCAATATTTTCATCTGATAAACGCTCTATTACGCCATAAAGATTGTTATCTTTAATTTTAGCAATATAAAATTTATCAGGAATTATTTCTTGTATTTCATCTTGAAAGTTCAATGTATCAGTATTAGGTTTTTCAATTTTAGCAATAGTTTTAGTTTCTTTCTCTAATTCAAGAGTTGTGGAAGCTTCTGTAAGTTCTTTAGTATCATATTTAGCACTTATTTCTTCTTTTATTTCATAGGTAAAAACATTGTTCATAACTAAGCAGTTTAAAAGTAGCGTTAAAAGGACTTTATATGTTCTCTTCATTAGATTTCTCCATTTGTCGAATTCGTTGAAATATTTCTATTAGTATAATTTTAAACTAAATCATTATTTAGTCAAATGGGGATTTGAGCCTAACGAAGGTCTATTAGTGAAGACATGGTCTTATTGAGAGAAATATTTTATACTTATGGTCACTTAAAAAAGTAATAGAAAATTTAAGCTTAAATAAAGTGCTTTCATAAAAAAATAAATTGATCTAAAGGGTGCTTTTAAATAATGAATACATCACAGGTTATCCGTGGCACAAAATATGCATGGCAGCTACCAGCTGTTGATATGGATCTGGTATTAAGTATTGCGGTAAAATATTCATTGGCTATACCGTTGGCAAAGGCCTTGGTTGCTCGAGGGTATACTGAGTTTGATAAGATAGATGCATATTTATTTAGTACTTATGAAAATAATGTGTTAAGTGCGAGCAGTATGAAAGATGCTCAAAAGGCAGTTGATCGCATCCGTCTTGCCATAGAAAATAAAGAAAAAATTTTAGTATTTGGTGACTACGATGTTGACGGTATTACATCATCAGCTTTAATGATGATCTGTTTACAGCCTCTTGGTGCACTCGTTAATTTTTATTTACCTAATCGCGTAAAAGATGGCTACGGCCTTTCTACTAAAATTGTAAAACGTGCAGCAGAGAATGGCTATAAGGTTATTATTAC
The DNA here is from genome assembly GCA_964433415.1 of uncultured Pseudomonadota bacterium. Taxonomy (GTDB): domain Bacteria; phylum Babelota; class Babeliae; order Babelales; family CAIQNR01; genus CAYSQM01. The sequence continues at coordinate 49,618 of CAYSQM010000006.1, read as the reverse complement.
TGTTGATAATGGAACAACAGCTTTTCAGCCGGCTCTTTTGGCAAAAGAACTAGGTATTGATTTGATTATTACCGACCATCACAAACCACACGGTACAGTGCCTGATGCTTTTGCATTAGTAAACCCTCATCAAAAAGAGTGCAAGTACCCGTTTAAAGAATTTGCTGGAGTTGGGGTAACATTTAAAGTTCTTTCGTTATTATATGAAATTTTACAAAAACCAATGCCTGATAAAGCATACGAACTTCTATTGTTAGGAACGGTGGCTGATGTAGTGCCCTTGCAAGGTGAAAATCGTTATTGGGTTCGTTATGGATTGCAATGGATAAATAATGCATCAAGCATGTCGTTAGACGTGTTAAAGAGTAATGGTAAAGTTACTGCACCAGTCATTAAATCAACTGATATTGGATTTAAAATTGCACCACAAATTAATGCACTTGGCCGTTTAGAAGATCCACGGCAGGGGGTGCAGTTTTTATTAGGTTCAGACCAAAAAGAGACTGCATTTATTGGGAATATTTTGTTTCAATTAAATCAAGCACGCAAAGAAATTGAACGGTCAATTTTTGAAGATGTACAACGGTTAGTTCAAAATGGCACTATTGATTTAAGTAAAGAAAATATTATTATGGCGGCGAGTAATAATTGGCCAGCTGGTGTTATTGGATTGGTAGCTTCACGTTTGGTGAATGAATATACACGCCCAGTTTTATTATTTCATTTAACTAAAGATGGTAAAGCAAAAGGGTCATGTCGATCATTACGAGCTTTTAATATGTTTGAGGCATTACAAGAAAATGCTCATTTATTAGATCAATTTGGAGGGCACGCAGTAGCAGCTGGTTTAGCGCTTGATGTTGCTAAAATGCCACAATTAAAAGAAGCATTAGAAAAATTAACTCGTGAGCAATTAACCCTAGATGATTTTGTTAATACACTTGTTATAGATGCTGATATTTCTATGACTGATGTTAGTAAAAAATTAAGTCAGGATATGGCTTATTTAGAACCATTTGGTGCAGAAAATAGTGAACCGATATTTTGTATCAATAATGTATCATTAGTACAAAAGCCTCAATTGTTAAAAGATTTGCATGTTAAATGTTCCATATTTGCGGATGGAGTTATTAAGCCTTTAGTTTTTTTTAATCGTCCAGATTTGTTTGATTTATTGATTGCACAAGGTGAAGAGCCATTTTCAGTAGCAGTACAAATTACAGAAAATCATTGGCAAGGACGTGTTTCTATTGAGTTATTAGGTCGCGATGTTGCAGGATTGAAAGATGATCCTATGCTTATCATCTAAAATGAGTGAAGTAATTTTAGTGTTCAGATTAAATAAATAAAGATTTTTATATAAAGGGGGTAAGCATGATTATAACTATTGACGGGCCAACGGCAAGCGGTAAATCAACAGTTGCTGAACTTTTAGCAAAAAAATTAGGCTTTTATTATTTAAATACTGGGGCATTATATCGTGCAGTTTCATATCTTTTAGTTTTACGGTGTGGTTATACAGAGCAAAATTTAGTCGACGTAAAAGAAGCTGATGTGAGATTATGTGTTCAATTAAGTTCTCTTGATTATACTTATGATGCGCAATATGGTTGGAAAGTTTATTATGATCGTATTGATATTACTTCGTTTTTAAAAGATTGCTCAGTTGACCGTTATGTTGCAGTTATTAGTCCTATTCCTTTTGTTCGTTTATTAGTCACAGAAGTTCAACATGCTTTTGCTAAAAAATATGATGCAGTGATTGAAGGCAGAGATAGCGGGTCAGTCGTTTTTCCACATGCTGATTATAAGTTTTATTTGACTGCAAATTTAACGGTACGTGCTGCTCGCTGGCAAGTTGATCAAAAAAAACGTGGTAATATTTTTACTTTAGATCAAGCAGTAAAATTAGTTGAAGAGCGAGATATTAAAGATCTTTCGCGTCACAATTCTCCGCTTGCTGTTCCTAAGGATGCTCAAGTGGTAGATAATAGTGATTTGTCTGTTGAAGCGACTGTTAATTATTTATATTCAGTTATTTCTTAGAAATTAATGTATTTTAAACGCAATATAGGACTGAATCATTTTGATTTACTCTTAAATTAAAAAACTCTTTACTAGTACGCGCCATCTTTTGTATAATTACAATTAGAAATAAACCAACTAGGATGTCTTTATGAAATTTAAAATACAAAACTATTATAGATGGAGAATTAAATGAAGAAAAATTTATTAGTATTAGCCTTAATAGTAGGTTTTATAGGTCAAAGGCTTGATGCTACTTTAGTTGCAAGTAGTATTGGTCTTACTGTAGAGCAAATTACGCAGGCAAAAGATGCTCTTATTAGTCAGATTGCATCATTATTGAAGGATAATAATATTGATCAGGTAATGATTGATAATTTTTCTAATGATTTTTATGCGCAATTAAATATGACAGAATTTTCAGTTGATTCTATTGAAAAGGCAACACAACAAGTAATTAATAAATATCCAGAAATATCTAAAAAACAATTTTATAAAATGAAATATGTAAAAAAGAATGGCTTAAAGTCTGGTGGTAGTGTGTGGTCATATCTTGGTTATGGCGCAGCAGCAATTGCCGCAACTTCAGCAGCTACTGCAGCATTATTTTTTGGTGGATTAAAATTAGTTTTTAGTGATTGTAATGATGGTAATTGCCTTGAGTAACTATATAACTAAAAATAATAAAAATTCTATATTAATTTAATTAAAGTAGTTTGATATGAATATACAATAAAAAAGCGGGAGGTTTAAGTCCCGCTTTTTTATTTTTATTACGCTTGTTCTATAATTTCTTTAGTTACTGCGCTTCTTACCACATTTTCTGTTGAAGTAGCTTTTTCAATGGTTTCTTCTTTTTTTCCGCAACCAGGTAATACAAGAATAGTCCCAATACATAACAACACTGCAAATTTTTTGTTCATAAGAATCCTTGATAAAATGTGTAAATAAAAAATTATACGTCATCTATTAGGTTATCGTTATTTTCTTTTTTGTGTAGTTTTTTTTACAGTTTTCTTTGCAGTTGCTTTCTTAGAAATAAGTGGTTCAGTCAATGCTATTGCCAGAACTTCATCCATACTTTTTACAAATTTTATTTCAAGATTAAGGGTAATATCTTTTAAAATCTCTTCAATATCTTCACGATTTTCAAACGGAACAATAACCATAGTGATACCATATTGTTGTGCAGCTAAAAGTTTTTCTTTTAATCCACCAACAGCAAGAACGCGTCCACGCAAAGTAATTTCACCAGTCATGGCAAGTTGTGGCCGAACCGGTTTTTGTGTTAATGCAGAAACTACTGCAACGCACATGGTAATACCAGCAGATGGACCATCTTTTGGAGTAGCGCCTTCTGGTAAATGTATATGAATATCTTTGTTGCTATGGAAGTTCTTTGGTAATTCAAGCTCGCTTGCACGTGAGCGAATATAACTTAACGCTGCTTGTGCAGATTCTTGCATTACTTCACCAAGTTGTCCAGTTAAGGTGGTATTACCTTTTCCTGGCAATATAGCAACTTCAGTTTCTAGTACATCGCCACCAAGCTCTGTCCAGGCAAGGCCTGTTGCAAGCCCCGTTGTTCCATTAGTACTGATATTAGATTTTCTGAAATGAGGGTTCCCAAGCCATTTTTTTAAAAGTTCATCAGTTATTGTAACAGAGAGAGTCGATTTTTCTTTTAAAAGAATCTGAATAGATTTACGCATAAGTTTTGTAACGATTCGTTCAAGTTGACGAACGCCAGCTTCTTTAGTGTAAGAGCTGATAATTATTTTTATAATTTCATCGTTAATTTTGCATTGTTTTTCACTAAGACTATATTCAGTTAAATTTTTTGGTATTAAAAATTTTTTACAAATTTGTAATTTTTCATCATCTGTATAGCCAGAAAGACTAATTATTTCCATGCGGTCAAATAATGGATAAGGAATAGAATCAATACTATTTGCAGTGGTTACAAACATAACTTTTGAAAGATCATATTCTACATCTAAAAAGTGATCAACAAAGGTTTTATTTTGTTCAGGATCGAGCACTTCAAGCAATGCAGAAGCAGGATCTCCATGAATATCCATGGACATTTTATCAATTTCATCAAAAAGAATCACAGGGTTAATGGTGCTTGCTTTTTTCATCGCTTGGATAATCTTACCTGGTAATGCTCCAATGTAAGTACGGCGATGACCACGTATTTCGGCTTCATCTTTAATGCCACCAAGAGAAATGCGTACAAATTCACGCCCTAAGCTTTCTGAGATTGATTTTGCAAGTGAAGTTTTTCCTACACCTGGAGGGCCAACTAAACAAATGATAGGGGAGCGCTCTAGTGATTTAGAGAATTTTTTTGCAGCAAGAAATTCAATAACACGCTCTTTGACTTTTTTAAGCCCTGCATGTTGTTTATCAAGTATTTTTTCTGCTTGAGATAAACTTATTCGGTCTTTGCTTGTTTTATGCCACGGTAATGAAATAACCCAATCAATATAGTTTCGACTTACTACTGCTTCAGAAGAAAAAGGAGGCATTTGTTCTAAGCGTTTTAATTCTTTTTCAACCTTTTCTATTACTTCTTTAGGTGGATTTAATTTTTTTAAAGTATCTTTAATAGTGCCAAGTTCACCTTGTTGGTCTTCGCGCCCTAGTTCTTTATGAATAGCTTTAATTTGTTCAGTTAAATAATATTCACGTTGATTTTTTTCAACTTGAGTTTGGACTCTACCTTTAATGCGTTGTTCAACTTCTAAAATTTCTATTTCATTTTTTAGATAGTCAGCAATAAGTAACATACGGTCTTCAAGCTTTACTGTTTCTAGTAATTCTTGGCGTTGTTGAAAGGTAAGATTAACGTGTACGGCTACCGTATCAACAATAAAATCGATATCTTCTGGATTTTCGGTAGAAATCATTAAATCTTGTGGGATTTTATCATTAAGTTTTGCGTACGATTGATAAAGTTCTTTTACAGTGCGCCAAGTTCCTAAAAGAACAGATGGTTTTTTAGGATAAATGGTTGGAGCATCTTCGTAATAAACACCCATAAAATCTTCATAGGGAATCGTTTCAATTATTGTTGCACGACACAAGCCTTCAACCAAGATTTTGAGTGATCCGTTTGGCATGCGCATAACTTGTAAAATAGTTGCACGTGTGCCATGAGTGAAAATATCTTGCTCTTTTGGCAGTTCAATTTCAGCACTTTTTTGTGTACTGATGAAAATTACTTTATTTTGTTTAAGTGCAAATTCAACGGCTTTAATAGATGATGCTCTGCCAACTATTACTGGCAAGATGCTTTTTGGGAGCAATACTACGTTTTTGAGAGGTAATAATGCTAAAAAGTTTTCGAACATACCTTCTGTGATATCATCTAAAACTTCGTCTTGTCCATCTAATTTGTCTAATTCTTCTTGTTCTAAAATTTTATTGAGTTCATTTTTAGTTTTTTTAACCATGTGTGAATAATCCTCTCATAAATGTAATGATAAAGCCTTAAATAGGCTGAATTGTTGCTTAAAGCGTACGACATTCACTCGTTACTAGGGTACCAAATACTCTTTGATTAGTAAAATTTGATCACCAGCTTCTTTTGGTTGAAATTCTTTAAACAAGCCTAAATAATCGCTTTAATAAATGCTGTAAATAATGGATGCGGATTTTGAGGGCGAGATAAAAACTCTGGGTGAAATTGGCTTGCAATCATAAAAGGATGATTTTTAATTTCAACAATTTCCACTAAATTACCATCGGGCGAAGTTCCAGAAATAATTATACCGGCAGCTTCAAGTTCTTTGCGATATTTATTATTGACTTCAAATCGATGTCTATGGCGCTCATAAACAACCCCTGAAGTCTGGCCAGCCTGTTCATATGCTTGTGCCGCTTTACTTCCTTTAACTAAAGTACAAGGGTAAACACCCAATCGCATAGTTCCCCCTTTTTGAGTCACATCTTGTTGTGCATCCATAAGAGCTACAATTGGTGCTGGAGTGTCTTTGTTGCATTCAACTGAGTGAGCAGCTTTGTCAATAAATTCACGAGCAAGTTCAATACACAAAACCTGCATGCCAAGGCAGAGCCCTAAGTAAGGTATATTATTATTACGCGCCCAACGAGCAGCACAGATTTTACCTTCAACAGCGCGGTTGCCAAAACCTCCAGGAACTAAAATGCCATCGCATGAATCAAAAAGTAATGGCGCGGTTTCATCAGTTACTTCTTCTGCATTAATCCATTGAATTTCTATATCGACGTTATTGTTTTGCCCCGCATGTAATAACGCTTCTTTAACGCTAATATAAGCATCATGAAGAGTGATATACTTACCAACAAGAGCTATACTAATTTTTTTATTATTAATTTGTTTTTTTTGTGCAATCATAGTTTTCCATGCACTCCAGTCAGCAACACTTTTTGTTAATGAAAAATGTTTCATAATAATTGAACTAACATTAAATTGTTCTAGAGCTAATGGAGCTTGAAAGGGACTATCAAAAGTTTCTAAAGGAATAACACGCTCAGCAGAAAGATTAGCAAATGAGGCTATTTTTTTACATAGAGCTAAATCAACTGGATGATCTGCGCGTGCAATAACTAAATCTGGAGTAATGCCAATAGAGCGCAATGCAGCCAGTGAATGTTGTGAAGGTTTAGTTTTAAGTTCGTTAGTTGAACGAACAAATGGTAACCATGTGACATGAACAAAGAGCGTGTTTTCTCTACCATAATCAGATTGCATTTGTCTAATAGCTTCATAAAAAGGTAATCCTTCAACATCACCAATGGTGCCGCCAACTTCAACAATAAGAACTTCTGCATTTGTTTCTATAGCTGCTAATTTTATAGCTTCCTTAATTTCTTGAGTAATATGAGGAATAACTTGTATAGTTCCACCTAAAAAATGACCTGCACGTTCTTTTTCTAAAACACGTGCATAAATTTGTCCAGCAGAAACGCTGCATGATTTTTTGAGGCTGATATTTAAAAAACGTTCATAGTGACCAAGATCAAGATCTGTTTCTGCGCCATCTTCTGTTACAAAAACTTCACCGTGCTGATAGGGCGACATAGTGCCAGGATCCACGTTGATATAGGGGTCAAGTTTTTGAACACCAATTTTAACGCCATCTGTTTTTAAAATTTTTCCAAGTGATCCAGCAACAATACCTTTTCCTACAGAACTTAACACACCACCTGTTACAAAAATAAATTTCATAATTTTATCCATAAGTCATCCCTAGTTTTCTTTTAAGTATATACATATTTTATGAAAATTGTTTTTTTATTCTGCCCAATTTAGTTCAAGCATTTTTTATTTAAGCTTAAATAAAAAATAATGGCAGAGCATTTTTATTATTTTAGTCCTTTATAAGCTTGCCATATATGCTATAAGCCTTGGTTGTCAAAGTAGGTATTTTTGATATTCTATAATTACAGTTATTAATTATGAGTTAGCTTTTATAGATAGATAAGGAAAAAAATGGTGAAAATGGGATTGTTTGTTTTTTTAATGAGTTTTTTAAGCTGTAGCATTGTCACTGCAGCAGAGCAAATGTTAGAAGAAGAGAGTTGCTCACAATCATCAGAAAAAGAAGAAATTCTGAGATTAGCTATGGTGGAATTGAAAAAAAATTATGGGGTAAGAGGCTTTGTCCCGGTGGCGTATGTTGGCCGTGAATTTTGGTCTAAAGAAAAGTCTAAATTAGAAAAAAAATGTGAAGAACTGTACCCTCAGAATTATTCATTATCACTACAAGATTTGATTAAAGAAGACCCTAATCTTAATGGTATTATATCTAAATTCAGTTATGACCAATATCGTTCAGCTCTTCATTTGAATCATTTATTTTTCACTTCACTTGATGGCATAAATAGTCTTTCTTATGATGGCATAAATAGTCTTTCTGATTTTAAATATTTAAATGAATTGTATATTTCTCATAGTAAATTGCAAAAAATAGAGCCGAGTTTTTTTGAAGGCTGTGTGCATTTAAAAAAATTAGATCTTAGTCATAATGAGTTTAAAGAAATTAATGCAGAAATGCTTATAGGTTTGATTAATTTGAGAGATTTAAATCTTAGTTATAATAAGATTGAAAATATTGGTCAAAAAACGTTTATAGGTTCATCTAAATTGCATGATTTAGATCTTAGCCATAATAAATTGAAACAAATAATAAAGGGCCAATTTGAAGGATTATATAATAAACTATATCAGCTTAATCTTTCAGATAATCAACTTAAGACCCTTTGTGCTGAAGAAATTTTATCCATTGAAGGTCTACAAAAATTAGATATTGAAGGTAATCTTTTGGCAGGTGATGGTGAATTATTTGAAAAGTTAAAGGAAAAAGTAAATTTTTGGGCTACTGGTTTTTCTTGTTTAGATCCTAATCAAGAAGCATCGTGTACTCCTTCGAGCGATGATGAATTAAGTAATGAAGAAGAAGAAAAAGAAGAAGAAGAAGAAGAAAAAGAAGAAATTAATCTTTCTTTGTCAATAAGCGAAGGGCAGCAACCTGAATCTGTTATGGAAAGAGTCTTATCTTTTCCTGTAAATCATCCTTTAATAGCAGCAGCAACAGCGAGTGCAGTTCTTGTGGCGGCAGCGATAGTTTCTAGAAATCCTGCAAAAGCGCGTCGTGCTGCAGAAGGAATGCGTAATCGTTGCGTAATTTCGTAAATAAATTAAATAATAAAATTAATACTTTTTAAGTGGAGAAATGATGAAAAGAAAAAAAATGATAAAAATGGGATTGTTTGTTTTTTTAATGAGTCTATTAAGTTGTGGCTTTGTTACTGCAGCAGAGCAAATGTCAGCAGAAGAGAGTGCGGAGCAATTAGCAATATCAGAAAAGAAGACAGAACCCGTTATTCTAAAATTCCTTATAGACGAACTTAAAAAAGGGAATAAAGGGAATAAAGGAAGAAGCATGCATGAATATAAGAATACTCCTTTAGGGAGCGAAGTTACTAAATTTAAAGGTGATCTATGTATATCATTAGAAGACGTTTTTAATGAAAATTCTGATAAATTTAATGAGAGAATGCAACCAAATATTTATGAAGACCGCTCTTGGCTTGAATTGGATTATTTATTTTTGACTTCAATTTGTGGCCTGGATAAATTTTGTGGCTTAACTACATTAGTTGTTTTGTCGATGACTAATAATAGATTGAAAACAATACCAAACAATTTTTTTGAATATTTTTCTTCGTTGTGCCACTTAAATCTTAGCGATAACCGTCTTGAAGAAATTAATAAAAAAATGTTTATAGGCTTGAATCAATTGACTCATTTAAATCTTCGCGGTAATAAACTTAAAAAAATTGATGAAGGTGCATTTTCAGGTTTAGCGAAATTGACATGTTTAAATCTTAGCCGTAATGAATTGGAAGAAATAAAAAAGGACCAATTTGTAGGTTTGTATCACTCTTTGCAAGACTTGTGTCTTAGTGAAAATGAAAAGCTTTTAAAACTTTGTGCAACTGAAATTTTAGCTCTAGAAAAATTAGTGATTTTGAATTTTTATAAATGTAATCAACTTGAATGCAATAAAGAATTATATCAAGGATTATTAAAAAAATTTCCTAAATATCACAATTATTATCTTTGTTTAAATCCTTCAGAATCTCTTATGGAAAGGGTCTTATCTTTTCCTGTAAATCATCCTTTAATAGCAGCAGCAACAGCGAGTGCAGTTCTTGTGGCGGCAGCGATAGTTTCTAGAAATCCTGCAAAAGCGCGTCGTGCTGCAGAAGGAATGCGTAATCGTTGCGTAATTTCGTAAATAAATTAAATAATAAAATTAATACTTTTTAAGTGGAGAAATGATGAAAAGAAAAAAAATGATAAGAATGAGCCTATTAACTTTTGGAATGAGTCTATGAAAGTGATTGATCAGAATAGAAACGCTTTATTTTCTGGATTTAATCACTCATTGGTAGTGGCAGTATTCTTTGGAGTATTGGTAATAGGAATAGTGATTTTTTGCCAGGCGACCTAAGGCGCCTTTTTGGTGTAAAAATAATACATAATTATATTATTTTATAAATTATTAAAAGATCGTCTAGAAAGAAATTAAAGGCGATCTTTTTTATATTAAATTATATTTAAAAATTAAAACGTGCTTAATTTTATAATTAAATTAAAATGTAGTCCATATGAAGTTAATAAAGGTGTAGTGTGAACTTAAAATAAGTAAACAATTTTTTGTAGATAAGCTTGACTAAGATAATATACTCAATAAGCTTCTCTAGAGAAGGTTGTCATGCTTATTTTTGAACAGTATGGATGTGATTGCGATGACAAAAACAAAAAAAATTATTTTAACTAGTTTGGTAGCTTTTATATCAATAAATTCTTTGTATTCTGTTTCTTTTGATAACAGATTTTTACCTTGGAATCCAAGACCTGTTTTTAGGGGCGTTGAAAAAAGAGCATGGTTAAGAACTGAAGGATTTTTTATTACCGGCGATAGTGCGTATGGTGATGAATCTATTAAGAAAAAAGGTATCCCTGAACTTTATGGAAAATTTGATCAAAAAGTTTTAGGCCGATCTTTAATTATAGTTGGTCTTCCTAATCCATTGAGACCAGCATGGCAATTGGCTGATTCTATTAAGTGGAATACTCAGAGCAAAATTCAGGGACAAGGTCTTGCATTAGAAACTGAATTTGCCGTGAATAAAATTCTTTCATTAGGTATGTCTGGAAATTTTTTACATCTTACTTCTAATTTAAATTTTATATTACCTACAGAAACTAAACGTGATCTTGGACTTTCAGCAGCTGATGAACTTGAATTAGATGCTAATAGGCGTTCTATGTTGACTTCTCTTGGGTTGAGTGAAAATCGTTGGTCTCAGTCAGGATTAACAGATATTGAAATTTATGGACGTTGTGGATGGACTGGTGAATATGTTTTAAAATCACGAAAAGCAGATTTTGGTATTAGCTCAGGAATTTTATTCCCTACAAGCCCTGCTCGTGATGAAGATAATTGTGCTTCAATTCCCTTTGATGGTAATAAACATTTTGGATTTTTAATGGGAGCTGATTTTTCTTTAGAACTTAAAGAAGATTGGTGGTTTGCTTTGCTAGTTCGTATGAATAAGCGTTTAGAAAAAACTCAAAACAAACGTATTTCAGTCCTTGGTGAACCGGTTATTTTTGGCGCAACTACTGGTAATATGGAAGTGAGTTCTGGTTTAACAGTGGTTATTTCGCCTACAGTACGATTTGAAGATTTGCAAGATGGCTTTGGTGCTCAATTGCAATATTTATATGGGTTTCGTGGTGGAGATGTGTGGCAAGATGTTCGTTTAGATAAAACTATCCCTATTACTTATTCCCAGATGTATGAACAAAGTAAATGGAAAACAGAATATCTTTTGTTCAATATTTTTTATGATATGACTCCTTCGGTTAAAGAAAAATCTATTCAACCGATTATTACTTTTTCATGGGATATACCAGTTAAAATTTTAAAGCCAAAAAATGTAAGTAAAACACAACGCATATCTCTTGGATTTACGTTGAATTTTTAATAATTTGAAAGTACTAAAGAGTATGAATATACGCGATTTAATGAAGTTTATGCCCGCACGTCGTTTATTTGATTATTTTTCAAATGATATAGCAATTGATTTGGGTACTGCTAATACGGTTGTCTATGTGCGAGGAAAAGGTATCATGTTAAATGAACCATCAGTGGTAGCAGTACGTTCGACTACCAATGAAGTATTGGCAGCTGGCACTAAAGCAAAAGAGATGCTTGGTAGAACTCCAGAATCTATTGTTGCATGTCGTCCAATGCGTGATGGGGTTATTGCGAATTTTGAATTAACTGAAAGTATGTTGCGCCATTTTATTCGCGAAGTGCATGATAATCGACGTACTTTAATTAGCCCTCGTATGGTGATTGGTGTCCCTTCAGGTATTACTCAAGTAGAAAAGCGTGCAGTTGAAGAATCTGCAAAACAGGCAGGTGCTCGTGAAGTATATCCAATTTTAGAACCTATGGCAGCAGCAATTGGTGCAGGCCTACCCGTATCAGAACCAGTCGGAAGTATGATTGTTGATATTGGTGGAGGGACTACTGAAGTTGCGGTAATTACCTTAAAAGATGTTGTTTTTTGTCAATCTATCCGTGTTGGCGGTGATGAAATGGATAGAGCAATTGTGAATTACGTAAAGCGTAAATATAATTTGTTAATTGGTGAAAGAACGGCTGAAGTTATAAAAATGACTATTGGTGCAGCATTATTGGATGGTGAAACTGATAAAATGTTTATGGATGTTAAAGGCCGTGATTTAATCACCGGCGTACCAAAAACTATTTCTTTAAAAAGTCCTGAAGTTCATGAATCGTTATTAGAAACAATTGCAAATATTGTTGATGTGGTACGTGTTGCTTTAGAATGCACTCCACCAGAATTATCTTCAGATCTTGTTGATCGTGGTATTGTTATGTCTGGCGGTGGTTCATTATTACGTGGTTTAGATCGTCTTCTTTCTAAAGAAACTGGTTTGCCTGTACGAGTAGCAGAAGACCCTCTTTTTTGCGTAGTTAAAGGAGCTGGTAAGGTTGTTGAATCGTTGGATATCTTTAGAGACGTTTTGATGAGCTAGTGAGACTTGAATCGTAAGAAAGAGAATCATAGTTAATTTAATAACTGGATCCCACGCTACGCTCTGAATGACGAGTGTGAGTGTTTTTCAGGCCGACACATTTTTGAGGTATTTACGTGTATATAAAAAAACCGATGTCTGATGGCATTGCATTAAAAAAACATTATGGTCAAAATTTTTTACATGATCACACTGTTGTGCGAGATATGTTAGCAGCAGTGAATCTTAAAAATAGATCAATTTTTGAAATTGGTTGTGGGGCTGGTTTTTTAACGCGTGCGATTTTAGCTAATGATATAGCAAGGCTTTGGGTTTTTGAAATCGACCCTGAATGGTCAGAAAAAGTTGGGAAAGATCTTTTTTGTCCTAAATTGACAGTTAATACTTCAAATATCTTAGACATAGATTTTGATATTTTTGAAGAGCATACTCCTTGGTTATTACTTTCTAATTTACCTTATAATATTACATTTCCTATCTTAAGAAAGATGCAAAAGAATCGTGATAAGGTAACTGAAGGGGTAATTATGGTGCAAGAAGAGGTTGCTCAAAAGATTACCAAAGATTCTGGACGTGGGTATGGGTATATTTCTTTGTTTTATCAGTATTATTTCGATTGGACTTTATTAACTAAGGTTCCACCTACTGCATTTTATCCAGCACCAAAAGTATTTTCACGGCTTATGCACTTTAAAGCAAAACCAAATGTAGAGCCGATTATTGATGAAGATGAATTTTGGAAGTTTATTAAGCTTTGTTTTATTCAGCCAAGACGTACTTTGCGTAATAATTTGGGACAAACTCATATAGATCTTACAAAAATTGATGAAGAAATTTTAAAATTGCGCGCTCAGCAAATGGATTTTTCTGAACTTTTTAAACTCTGGCAACACATCAAAAATATCTGATCCGGCCCATTCAAAATAAGAAGCTAGTTTTTTATTACGTGGTCGTCTAAAGGATTGTATTGAATCAAGATGATTTTGCGCTCGTTTTAGTGAAAGTGCCATATGTTCTTTTTGTCGTTCAAAAGAGAAGCATTCAGGTTCAAATTTTTTTGCAAATTCCCATAATATTCTTTGATCAGCTTCTGTTAAAAATGGTACAGCGCATTTATTTGATCGTTTTGTATGTTGTTTTAAAAGAGCGCCTGCTACTGAAGGGCAATAATCAAAAATAATATGATTTTGGTTTGGGCTATAAGTTGTAATAGTATGAATAATTGTGGGAAGTAAAGCAACTATTGGTAGAGGGTTTAATGGAAACTTTTTATGATACCAATTGGTTGCCCATTTAAAATGCCACATTTCAGTATGACTTGGATCTTTGTGTTCTAATCGTATTTTTTTTCTATTTAAAATGGCATATGGTTTATCTTTTTCAACGATTATATTTTTTTTACCAGCTATTTTTTTAGTAATACGTAATTGAACCTGTGTAATGGTTTCTGGAATTTTATAACCATAGGTACCTTTAAAAAAACGATTTGAAAATAATTTTTGTGAAGAAAGGAAATCCATTGTTTGAATATTGTCTTCATTTGAATAAAAATGATAAATTTTTTTAAAAAATGGACTTGTAATTTGTTGATCTGTTTCTGCTTGAACAGGCACTGCAAGCATTATGAGTTCATCAACAGATAAGTTATATTTTTTAGAAAATGGATCTTGCTCTTTTACAATTGACATATTGAGTGCTACATTTCCACCATGGCTGAATGTTATTATTCTAATGAATGGGTAGAGTCCTAAAGTAGCAAGTCTTTCGACTTCTTTATTGAGTTCTACATAAAAAAATTGAGATTCTTTGTAACGTTTTGACCAGCTTAATAGCCCATTCCATCCAAATGTATAAAGTAAGTTTTTTTGTGGGTTTTTACCTATTAATTTAAATTGATGATCATAGATCTCTTTAAGAATTTTTAATGTTTTATGGCTGGTATCATCAATATATTTTAATCCAAGTTCTTGCATTACTTGACCTTTAGAGAGTTCAGGGTCTGTGCGCATATAATAAAGAACATGAGAATAAATAGTATTGTCAATTTTATCTTTAATAATCTTTATAAGATCAGAAAAAGATATTTCGGGTGGTTTAATAGTTCCATGAACAAAAATAGTCATTTCGCAATTTTTAGATTCTCTTTCAATTGCATTACTATAATGAGTGAAAATTAATACCATAAAAATTTTGTAATAATTATTAAATATCATTATTCACCTCTTTATCTATAAGGCTAATAATAAAAAAAATTATGTTTTATTGTCAATGAGTAGGTAATTAGTGATAAAAATAAAGAAATAAATAAAAAAATAAGAGAGTAGTAAAGCGCTTTAGATAAGGAGATTGAATGTTTGGTTTATTTTTTAAAAGTATTTATGCAGTAATAACATTGATACTGCATATGACTGTTGAATATATGCGAGTAGTATATGGAGTATGGCGATTGTCTAAGCTAAAAAAGCCAGTAGTTACCGTATTTGGAGGGAGTAAAATTGAACAAGGGCATGCCTATGCTCAGCAGGCGCATCAACTAGGTAAAATGCTTATTGAACATGATATTTCTGTTATTACTGGTGGGGGGCCTGGCATTATGGAAGCGGCAAATTGTGGTGCTTTTAATAATGAAATAGATATAAACAAAGCACGTAGTGTTGGAATAGGGGTCAAGGGTCTTGGGTTAGAGAAGAAAAATAAATGTGCTAATGAATATATTATTACTAAATATTTTTTTGCACGAAAATTTCTTTTAACTCGTTATTCAACAGGATTTGCAGTGTTTCCTGGTGGATTTGGCACTTTAGATGAATTATTTGAAATAACTACATTAATGCAAACAGGCCATTTAGAGCGTTTTCCTGTGGTGCTTATTGATACAGTTTATTGGACTAATTTAATACTTTTTATTCGTAATGCAGAAAAAGAAGGTTTGTTATTGAAAAAAGATGCAGATCTTATTTTTGTAACTGATAGCTTGGATGAAGCATTTAAACATCTTTGTGCTTGTACAGAAAATCTCCAATAAAATGTCCAATGATTGATAAAATAAGAGATACTAAAAAACTCCATGTTTGCAATAAATTGATTGGTATGATTTTTGATAAAATAAACCCACTTATACCAAAAATTATTGCTAATAAACCACTTTGCCAAGGTAATTTTTTATGTGTAGTAAAGAGTGCAAAAAGTACTGGAATAATAAGACAGGCAACTGAAATTTCATAGCTGCTGACTAAAAGGTCAATAATACTTGCAGGCATAAAATAAGAAGTTATTAAAATGAGAACACCAAATGCAAAGACTATCTTTTGAGAAAGCTTAACCTGGTTATGTGAATGTTTGTAAACGCCTGCGTAAACATTTGCAACCACTGAAGCACCAGCACATAAGAGCCCATCAATAGTTGAACCTATTGCAGCAATTAATCCGCATGCAGCTAAAATAAAAAAGAATGCAGAAGTATGTATTTTTAAATAAGGTAAAAGTGGACTTACTCCATGAGGGATAATAAGTGGTTCTAATTGCGCGCGTAGTCCAAAGAAAAATGGTATAAAGCCGAAAAATAGGAGCGCAATTCCTGCATAGGTTGCAGAAAGTTTTGCGGTGAGTCCGTTTTTGGCAGCAAAAAATCTATGGGCTAAATCTTGAGTTATAATACAAAAGAGTACTGGTACAATAACTAAACGGCTTATATCGGCGCTTGTAAGACGAGTATTTAAAAGGAGATCTGTGATAGAATGTATACCTTTAGATGAGAGTAAAATCGCTGGGGCATTAAAAATAATATGTGTAAATATTCCGGTAAAAACAACAATAACAATACCAATTTGGATCATATCAGTAAAAATTACGGCACTTAAGCCACCAATAAAAGTATACGCAACCATTGCAAGCCAGAAGAGTGGAAAGACCATCCAAGTAGACTCTCCGCCAAAATAAAGAAGCACAGAACGTGCAGCAACTGCTTGCCCAAGAAGAATTCCTATAATGCTTGCTAAAGAAATAAATGCACAGATTCTACCAAGCATGAGTGATTGATATTTTTTTTCTAACACTTCACTGATAGTTTCTGCTTCACATTCGCGGTATTTTTGTGCAATTCCAAAACCTAAAACAAGAAAACCAATGGCAAGCCCAAGAATATAAAGAAGACCTTTTACCGGTTCTTGTGCTGTTCCTAAAAACATACCTCCACCAATTTGTGTTGCAAGCAGTGTTGCAGCTATCGGAAATACACCAAAAGAGCGACCACCTAAAAAGAAATCTTTTTTTGTATGAATTGATTTTGAAAGAAAGTAACTTACGGCTATATAAAAGGTACATAAAGAACCAAGTATGGTTAGAAAAATAAATGAATCAGTCACGCGACATCTCTCTGTTTATGGTATTTTTTTATCAATAGATTGAGTAGTAAGAAACGTACAATGTCTTGCGTTATAAATCAAGGTTAGTTGTCATCTTGAGGGAACGAAAGATCGATGTATTAATAAAATTCTGATTATTCTATTCTGTATACTCAATAACTGTTGAATCTTTTCCGCATAAAATTGGTTTTTCATTAAAGCTGTATATTTCTGACATAATGGGACTATCAGATACAAGAGTAAATGAATGATAGTCTTTTGTAAGTAAGCTGCCATTAACAAAATATTCAGCAATTTGTTTCTTTAAGATTATGAGTAATCTTTCGTTGTAATAAGTATCTGTTTTGCCTACATCTAGTTTTTTAGGATAAAAATTACGATAGAGCGCATTACGTTTTTCAAAAATATTTTCTATAAACGGTGCCCATTCTGGATGAGTAATTTTATTATGTGCTATTTTTTGATAATAAATTTCTTTTTCTTCTTGAAATGCATCTTTACTCATAAGTTCATTGGTTAATAGGTTGTCAAAGGGGCTTGGTGTTGCTTGTAAATTATTTAATCAGTGCTTAGTATTTAAAAAATGGTAAAAGATAATGAAAGAAAGATTATGAGAATATTAATAATATTAGGTTTTTTGTTTTTTGTAAGTAGTGCATATTCTGCTCAACAAAATTTTGATGAACAAACTTTATCGCTAGATTGTTTTATAAATAAAGAGATGCTGCGTTTAGCATTAATTCAATTAAAAAAATATCCGCATAAAAGAAAAGAACCATTACAAGAATTTAAAGCACAAAATCCTGAGTTAGCACTATTGCTTAGAAATGGTACTTGTTCTTATTCTTTATCAATTAATGATCTTCTTGAAGCATCTGGTACAAATATTTTTTTGCGTTCTTGTATTCGTTGTTTAAGAAAAGCTGACGAATTATCAGATGATGAAACAGAAGATGATGAGATTTTTTATACAGAAGATGTATCTATTTTAGATTTTTCTAAGTTATCATTAACGTCTATTAAAGGGTTACATCGGATTGGAGATATATCTAAATTGGTTAAGCTTGATTTAAAATATAATCAACTAGAGACTTTAGATGAAGAAGAAATAATAAGATTAAGATATTTGAAAGAATTAAATTATAGATTTAATAAATTAAAAACTTTTTCTATTATTTTTCTTGAAAGTTGTTCTGGCTTTGCTTTAGATGTTGGGCATAATCCTTTAGATGAAAACATGATAAAAATATTAAAACGCGAGAAGACAAAACATGCTCTTGCTCTTTAAAAATCTCTTATTTTTATAAGTTATTTTGTTAATTTCATAAACTATATAAATTATAAAACAAATAGTTTTTTGGTGATCTTTGTGAGATCTTCTATTTTATATAACTTATATAGTTTTAGTTACATTGAATTTTTTTATATAGATAGATTAAATTTCATCGTTTAAAATCATGTTTCTGTATTTAGCCATTAACTCGGTCATAAAGTAAATATTATGAAGTGATGTTAAACTATATGCTGTCAATTCATGTGATTTAAATAAATGGCGAATATAAGCCTTTGTGTAATGCTTGCAGGTGTAACAGCCACAGGTTTCATCAAGTGGTGTAAAATCATTTTGATAACGTGCATTTAATATTTTAACAATGCCCAGCTTAGTGAATAATAAACCATGACGTGCGCAACGAGTAGGGTGTGAAGAATCGAATGTGTCACAGCCAAGTTTAACCCCTTCTTCTAATGAAAAAAGGTCTCCAAACCCAAGCAGATGATTAGGTTTATCGGTTGGTAAATGAGGCATCATAGTGGTAAGCATTGTAAACATTTCTGCATGATCTTTACCCATAGAACCACCAACTGCATACCCATCAAATGGTCTTGAAGCAGCGATTTCACAACTTTTTTGACGTAATACAGGATCAGTGCCACCATGAATAACCGCGTACATTGCTTGGCCTTGAGGGTTTTTTAAATGTTCATTGAGTGAACGTTCTTCCCAGCGGTGGGTACGGTCAAATGAGTTTTTTAGTTTTTGTGGGCTAATATGATAAGGTGGTAATTCATCAAGAGGAATAATAATATCAGCGCCAAGGTTTTTTTGTGCTTGTACTGATGATTCTGGTGTTAATAAAATAGGTGCACCATCACGGTATGATCTAAAAAGCACCCCATCCTCATTAACTTTTAGGACAGAATTATTTTCCTGTTTTTTGCCTTTGCTTTTTAGTTCAGAATTTAAATTGCCGTACATTAAACTAAAAACTTGAAATCCGCCTGAATCAGTAATAATCGGTTTGGTACGATTCATAAATTTGTGTAATCCACCAGCCTGTTTAACCAGTTCTGTACCTGGTTGTACAATAAGATGGTAGGTATTACAAAACATAAGTTGGACGTTTAATTGGTCTTCTAAGAGTCTGCTATCAAGCGCTTTAACACTTGCATTCGTCCCAACAGGAACAAAATTAGGAGTTTCTATGATGCCATGTGGGGTATGAATTCTACCAACGCGGGCACGAGATTTTTTTGATTGATGGATAAGTTCAAAACGAAAGTACATAAGTTATTTCTCTAAATTTTAATGACTAAATAATTAATATGTTAGGTGGCTTTTTGTCTGTGCGATCTAAACATTTGTATAAACGGTATGCTGATAGCCAAAGAAAGCCATTTAATAAGTGTACTAAAAATAATAATGTGAGCAATTGAATGTACGTTTCCTGCTAATGCAAGCAAGGTGAAAAATGCAGTATCAAAGAGTTGACTTATTGCCACTGCTAAAAATGTGCTTACACTAAAATAGCGGTCACCAAGTAATTTTGTAAAGCCTTTGAATAATGATAAATTCAATAATTGACTACTAGTTGAAACAATAAATGAAGAAAATATAACGCGGGTCATACGTCCTAAAAGTGGACTAAAATGATGATGAGTAGTATCAAAAACATTCGGCATATAGGATATTTGTATAATTGCCATAAGAACAAAAAAGAGTGCCATTAAAATACCCGTTGAGAGCGCTTTTTTTGCTTCTTTTTCTCCATAATATTCACTTAAAAAAGTCATAGAAAGTGTAGCGCCAATAGCAAATGGGTCTGAAGTTACTGCCTCAAACCCAAAGAGTGTAGCTTCTTGTAGTGCAAAAAAATTTCCTAGTATCCAACAGACTGCCATAAGCGCTGTTAAAGCACTTTTGCCTAGTCTAAAAGCTATTATAACAAAAAAACTTATAAGCACGCTTTGTGTTATAAAAGTAAGTTCATTACAAGAAAATAAAGTTGAACCTAGAAAGTTTATTATATTCGAGTAAATAAAATGAATTATCAGTAGGAAATTAGAAGAAATCATAAGAAGGCTCTAGAGGTTTAGTTATTGAGAAAATTTAGACGCTTTAATCTCATTATACCATTATTTTCTTCTTTCTCATCATCATCATCATCATCTTCTTCTTGAATAGAATCACATGGTGATTTCCGAGATGAAGTTGATTCAGAGTGTTTTCTTTTTTCAACTTTGTATGATATTTTTTCTTTTGTTTTTTCTCTTCGTATTCTTTCAAAATCAGAATTAGATCTATTGCCTCTTGCTTCTTCTTCAAATAGATCCGATTCTTCTCTAAAAACACTAGAATCAAAGCTACTTTCTTCACTTATTTCATTGGAAATTGCTTCAAAAGAATTTAAAGCATTAAGACGTAATTTTGGTTTTTGTGCACGGAACAAAGCACCAGCAATACAAGAATGTTCTGGCAATTGAGATGTAAAGGGACTTGGAATGCTGCTGTGGTTAAATTTTTGGTATTCCTTTTCATCACCATCAATTTGCATTGTGTAGATATGAGTAATTGATGTTGTAGCTGCCAATAGATTCAAAATTAAGCTTACTCTTTTTCTTTTAAATAATATCATCACAAAATTCCTTGAAGTTTTAATTCTTGTTCTAGCTGTTGTATAGATTTAAAGTTAATAGTTTTCCATCCAAATTTTTGTGCAGGTTTGAGATTTTTTTCTTTATCATCAATAAAGAGAATGTCTGAAAAGGTTATTATTTCTAGATTTCTTTCTTTAAGTTCATTAAAAGCAGTATCGTAGGCGACAAGTTGTGGTTTTCTGCAACTATAAATCCCATCATGTGGTTTATTATTGATGAGATTAGAGCTAGGAAAATATTTATTAAAAAGAGGGTGTTTTGTTCGACAGTTTTCAAGTACTCTTGGTCCCATGTTTGAAAATAATTCTAATCTATAACCACGGTTTATGAGTTGCTCTAGGATGTTTTCTATGCCAGGCATTGGAATGAATATATTATTAGCGCAATGAATAAGGGCTTTAAAAGTAAGTTGATAATTGTATTTTTTGATCATATTAAAATATGATTCAGTAATATTATTACCGTTTTTGCCTAAAAAATAAATATTGGTCCAGATCCGTGGATCACATAATCCACAAACGATTTGAGGAATAATACGTGCTTTTTCTGTTACTGAATTTAATCCTTGAAACAGGTTGCAAAGGCCACCAGTAAAAAAAAGTGTAACATTAGTGGTGATCAGTACATCATGAATATCAAAAACTATCACTTTAGGCGGTTTAGAACTTTGAGTGCTAAAATTTTCTTCTGAATAGATTAATGAATTGAGTGATAGTAAGCAGAATAAAGAGATAAGTAATTTTTTCATATAACCCCAGTATTCTTTATAATCATTTTTAAGTTTTTATTACTATAAAGAATACCAGAACTCTATTTTTTTAAAAGAGCTTTAGGTTAACGTTTTAATAAGCTTAGAAGGCAAATTTCATCATAAGATTCTACAATTAAATGTGCATCTTTAAGGTTATCTCTGTTTTTTGAAGTGTTAATTCCAATGCAGAACATGCCAGCATTGACGGCAGCTTGAACCCCATAATGAGAATCTTCAATAGCGATACATTCCTTTGGGTCGATACCAAGTTTTAAGGCAGTATGTAAGTAAATGTCAGGTGCTGGTTTATAAACATCGTTAACTTGTGAAATGCCATAAATATGTTCACCAAAAAAACTATTAAGCTTAAGGTGGCTAATTGCAGCTTCTAACGTGAGATCATCGGCACTGGTTGCAATACCAGTTTTAAGGTTATGTTCAAGAACTTTTTTATGAAAATTTTGAAACCCTTCTATAAAAAGTATTCCATTTTTGTAAAGATCAAAAGCACGTTGTTTTTTTTCTCTCATTAAATCTTCAAGATCATGAGACATGTCTGTTTCTGCTTTAATAATAGAACAAGATGCTCTGATAGCTAATCCTTTTAATCGTTCATTAAGTTTATCATGATCTTCATCAGAAAGGATTACTCC
Source organism: uncultured Pseudomonadota bacterium (assembly GCA_964433415.1). Taxonomy (GTDB): domain Bacteria; phylum Babelota; class Babeliae; order Babelales; family CAIQNR01; genus CAYSQM01. Next base: position 27,253 of record CAYSQM010000006.1, on the reverse strand, counting down.
TTTGCTTTCAATAAGATCTCGGGTTGCTTTTTTCCAGATATGTTCAGAATTTATAATTGTTCCATCCATATCAAAAATAAGTGCTTTATACTTCATAAGTGTACTCCTTGTTAGTAGGTACTATTTTACTGTTGATTATTCATCTATTGCCTAGTACTTTTATAATGAAATTTTTGTTCATTCTTTTTAATTAGGTACAGGATACAAAATTATGAAAAACAAACTCAAAGGTTTACCGGCTCTTTTTTGTTTGAGCTTGGTTACAATGATTTTATTCTTATCACGACATTGTATCATAAATCAAATTGTCGGAATGCCAGGTTTTATGTTTACTGGTTTTGATGCGCTTATGCCACTGACTGGCGCAATAGGACTTGGATTTTCTGGATTTTTATTTAGTATCCGGACATTAATTAAGTTTATATTGCATGGTCAAAGCCCATTATTATTAATATATCATATTCCTGGACTTTGCGCAGCAGTCTCTTGGGCAACTTCTCGTAAGCTTATTACTGGAGGGATACCATTCATATGTATAGTATTGTTTTTAATGCATCCTGTTGGTTTTGCATCATGGCTTTATACTTTCTATTGGTTTATTCCTATAATTTTTACTTTTATTCCTGAACGTTCTGTGTTTATTCAAGCATTATTAAGTACTTTTGTAGCTCATGCTGTTGGTTCTGTTATTTGTCTTTACACTATTTATACTGCGCCAGCTTTATGGTGGGCATTAATACCGGTAGTATTTTTTGAACGATTAATTTTTGCATTAATGATGACAGCTGTTTATCATTTTTCTATAGTGCTTGGTAATATTTTTTCAAAAAATACGATTAACAATTCAAAGGTTATCCATTGAATTCAATAAATAAATTACAACATCTTGCTATCATTATGGATGGCAATAGGCGATGGGCTCGTAAAAATTCATATAATATTTTTATGGGGCATAGTACTGGTGGTGTTGCTGCTGCACGCTCAGCTGTAAAATTTTGCTTACAGAAAGGTATTTCTTATCTTTCATTATATGCATTTTCTTTGGAAAATTTTAAACGTTCTGAGCTGGAAAAAAACTGTTTATTCCAACTTATTACCAATATATCGCAAGATGATATAAATTCTTTTTTAAAAAATGGAGTATCGATTCGTTTTGTAGGTGATCGTATGTTGTTTCCAGACTCAGTAAAAGCATCATGTGAGAAACTTGAACAAATCACTGCACAAGGAGCTAAGCTTTTTGTGCAAATTTTATTCTGTTATGGTGGACGTCAAGAAATTATGGCAGCTGCACATTTGTTATCACAAAAAATTAATGATGGATTTTTGCCAGAAACTGCATGGCAAAATGAAGAAGAGTTTAAAAAATGTTTATGGAGTGGTGCTATTCCTTATCCAGATTTAATTATCAGAACTGGTGGCGCACAGCGGTTAAGCAATTTTCTTTTATTCCAAGGAGCTTATAGTGAACTTTATTTTTTAAATTGTTTTTGGCCAGAAGTTACTGAGAAAGAATTAATACAGGCGCTTGAATGGTTTAATGAAGCAAAAAGAAACTATGGGGCATAAATAATAGAAAGGGCAAGAAGTATGAAGAAAGTGTGTGTTCTTGGGGCAGGTGCGTGGGGGACAGCAATTGCAACAGTTTTAGCACGTAATGGTAGTATTGTTAAATTATGGGCGTATGAAAAAGATCTAGTAAAAATTATACAAGAAACTCAGGAGAATAAGATCTATCTTCCTGATGTGATACTTGATGAAAATATTAAATCGGTCAGTTCGTTAGAAGAAGCGATTGATGGGGTTGAATGGATATTTGAGGCTATTCCTGTACCTTATTTGCGTACTATTTTACAGGAGTTGAAACCGCATTATAAATTATTTCAACGTTTTGTAATATTAAGTAAAGGAATAGAGAAAGAATCTTGCGCTTTGCCTACTGATATTTTTCATGATCTTTTTGGAGCAGAGGTAGACATTGTTGTTATTGCTGGTCCAAGTTTTGCACGTGAATTATGCGAGAAACAATTAACTGGCGTAGTAGCTGCAAGTACTGACCATGATTTAATTATTGAATTAAAAGAGTTGCTTGAAAATGAATATTTTAAATTATTTCCATCAAGTGATGTGCGTGGTGTTCAGGTTTGTTCGGCGCTTAAAAACATTATAACTTTAGGCATTGGAATGCTTGATGGTGCTGGGTGTAAGGACAATACAAAATCTTTTTTTATGGTGCAATCATTGCATGAAATTAAACAGGTAATGCATTTGTTTAAGAGTATTTATACTGCGCAAACGTTAGAAGGTTTAGCCGGAATTGGTGATATTGTATTAACAGGATTTGGAAAATCAAGTAAAAATTTAGCATTTGGGGCTTTGATTGGTAAAGGATTGTCTATTGAGCAAGCACAAAAAGAAGTTCGATGCATACCTGAAGGTATTTCCACCATTGCTACGGTCAAACAAATTTTAGATAATTATCAGTTACATATGCCAATTTTATTAGCTTTGTATGCATGTATTTATGAAAAACAGCCAGTGAGCCGTTTACTTGATGTTTTAGTGTGCTATTAAGTTTTTTACTTTTATACTTACTGAAATAGGGTCTTGTAGATTAATAAATGATCCAGCTAAAGGGCGTTGTTCAAAGACTATACATTGAGAAGTTGTGCAATCATGGTCAGCTGGTTGGGTTGCGCTATGAATAATTTTATATGGTATATTTTTTTCAGTTAAGAACTGAGTTACTTCTATACAATTAATATCTTCAAAGTTGGGAAAAATTACTTGAGAATTATTCTGAGATGCTATATAAAGAATCAATGATTTATTAAGAGATATAGTGTTTGGTGAAGGAATTTGTGCAATGCAATTTCCTTGTGGAGTAGTTGAAGATAAACAAATTTTTTTAAATTTAATTGCCTGTTTCTTAAAATGTTTTATCGTATCTTCTGTTAATGGTTGCCCAATGTATGAGGGGGTAGTTAAAGGTGCAGCACAATTGGAAATTGTCAGAAATATTGTTTGATGTGGTTTAATTGATTGTCCTGGTGCAGGAATTTGAGTTAGTACTGTGCCAGCTGGTAAGGTTTGATCTTCTTTATAACAAACTACACGGCTATTGATTTGCGCATTGCCAAGAAGAGTAAGTGCTTCATGAGATTGTTTTCCAAGAACATTGGGCACTTCAATAGAATCTATTTTAAAAAAAATATGTGGCATGAAATAACCAAGAAAAAAGAGCATAAAAGGAATGAGCCATTTAATTTTTTTTAACATAATTTTTTGTATATTTTCTTTATAATTAAGAATTATTATGAATTTTTTTATAAATTGGTTACCCACACTAAAATGATAAGCCGGATTCTGTGAGTATATATTAGCGAACTAAATATACATGGCAACCATGTATCTAAGCGACACACCCGCATACGTATACGATAACAAACAAATCACGTATGCCTATTTTGTCTTGCTCCAGATAGGGTTTACCCCGTTATATTATTGCTAATATAACCTGTGCGCTCTTACCGCACATTTTCACCCTTACCATATGTGTAAATACAAGTGGCGGTTATTTTCTGTGGCACTATCCATGGGCTCGCACCCCCCTTGATTGTAGTCATCTAAATGGCTCTCCCAAGGTATCTTGTTTGTTAGGAGTCCGGACTTTCCTCCCCTCATTAAAAGACCAGCTTTTTTTAAGGAGCGATTGCCTTATTTTACTGTGGGTAAATATTTCAAAGATATTAGTATAAAAAGAAGGTTAACACCTATTTGTAAAACTGTATAGTATGATAGAGGTAGATTATAACTATAAAGTAAAACTATTATAAAGTGTAAAAGCATGCAAAAAATAAGCGTAATAGTTGCTGTAAGAAAGGGGGTGAGCATTTTATTTTTAAGAAAAATTGCTAAAAATATTGTTGGAATAATCCAGTAAAAAGCAAGTAAGAAGCTATCATGAAAAAGTAATGATTCAAAACCAATAAAAATAATTGGAATTAAAGAGAAATAAGTTAGTGAATCAATAAATAAACTTATAATTAAAAAACTAGTAAGCATGAAAAGTGGAAAATATCCTGTATAATGCGCAATACTAATTTCTAAAATAAATAATAAGCAGCAACTTATTAAACTTGTAAATAATGGAATCAACATAAATCTCTCTAATTTTTTATTTTGATAATTAATTATAAAAAGAATTACTGTAACAGATTAGTTGCTATTAACCAATTTGCTAATCAATTTATTGCATCTAGATTATAGATGTATTTGATAGTTAATCATGGATAACAAAAGTCAATAATCAGGTTATACTTATTGTAAGAATATTATTAATAGAGTAAAAAGCTTTAAGAGTATGGATCTGGGATTGTGAATTTTATTGTGAATTTAAAGAAAATTTTTAAGAAAATTATGCCATCAGCTATTACTATTTTGGTATGTGTTTTGGCTATTGTATGGGGGGGGGCTTTCTTTTTAAGAACCTACCCAGTTGTTGATTTTTCCATTCTTGGAAATTATAATCAGGGTTTGCCATCAATACTTTTAGATGATGAAGGAAAAGAATGGGCGCGATTTCAGCTAGATAAACGTATGCCTGTCTCTCTTTTTCAGATGCCAGATCATCTTATTAAATCATTTATTGCAGCAGAAGATAGATCGTTTTTTAAACATAGCGGATTATCTTGGCGAGGTATTATTCGTTCAACATTAGTAAATATTGCACGAGGTAAAAGAGCTCAGGGTGCCAGTACTATTACGCAACAACTCATTAAACTTTTATATTTTGATGGCAGAAAAACATTTTCACGTAAATTAAAAGAACAGTTTTTATCACTTTTAGTAGAGCAACAATTTACTAAAGAACAGATTTTAGAAACTTATTTAAATAATATTTATTTTGGTTCAGGTATTTATGGGGTAGAGGCCGCAGCACAACGTTTTTGGGGTATTAGTATTGAACAAGTTTCAATTGCCCAAGCTGCATTACTTGCATCCATTATTCCATCGCCTGGAAATTATAGCCCATTATATGATCCTGAACTGGCAGTAAGAAGAAGAAACTTTGTATTAGGACAGCTTTTGAAATGCTCTTTTATTACGCATGATGAGTATGAAAAAGCATCTGTTGAATTATTAAATTTAAAGGTATCAACAGATAATGAGATTATGGCTCCTTATTTATATGAATCAATACGGCAATTTTTGGAAGAAAAATTTGGAAAACAGATGGTCTATACAGGTGGACTTTCTATTCAAACAACTTTAAATAAAACTATTCAAAGAAAGGCTCAAAAATCTTTTTATGAACATTACACTCATGAGCTGACCAATAAAATTGGTCAAGATATTCAAGGAGCATTATTAACACTTGAAGTAAAGACTGGTGGCGTTAAAGCATTAATTGGGGGAGTAGATTTTAAAAAATCACCTTTTAATCGTGCATTGCAAGGACAAAGGCAACAAGGTTCTATTTTTAAACCAATTTTATATGCGGCAGCAATTCAACATGGGATGACATTCTTAGATACTGCTATTGATGAACCATTTATTTTGCAATCAGGTAACCAAATTTGGGAGCCCCATAATTATCACTTAGAGCATGAAGGGAGTATGACATTAGCTTATGCATTGTCTTATTCTAATAATATTGTTTCTGCAAAAACTATATTAGCAGTTGGTCCAAAAAAAGTTTCTGAGCTAGCAAAGAAATTTAGAATTTTTAATGCTTTGCCTTATCCATCACTTGCACTTGGTTGTGTTGATAGTTCAGTAATACAGGTGGCAGGAATGTTTAATGTTTTTGCTAATGGTGGGGTCTATGTGGAACCACATTTTATTAGTTGGATTAAAGATAGGCAGGGTAAGAAAATTTATAGTTCTGTAATAGAAACTGAACGAGTAGTGGATTTAAAGGTGGTAAGTCAGGTAGTTCGTGTATTAAGTTTAGGCATGGACAGAAGAAGAAAACTTTCATCAGAATGGATTGATTCTGATGCTTTTAATAAAACAGGTACTACAAATGATTCGCGAATTTGCTGGTTTGGTGGCTCAACTCCTGAGCTAACGACAGTAATTTATACAGGATTTGATAATAATAGACCTATGGGTAAAAATATTTTTCCAGTACATACTGGTTATCCTATTTGGCTTGCTCTTCATAAAACAATTCCTACTACGCAAAAATGCTTTTCAGTAGATCCATCTTTGCGTGAAGTTAAGGTAAATTTAAAGACTGGAGTTGTTTCTAGTTGCGATGATGATTCTGAAGTTTTTCCATTGCTTTATTAACTTTATCTTGTGAGTGCTTGACACTTATTCTTTTATTAGAGTAAAACAAAAAAATAAGTTAATGGTGTATAGCGGGGAGCTTTTTATGTGGAAGTGTATATATATATTTTTATTATTATTCATTTTTAATAGTGAATTGAAAAGTAGTTTTAGCAGTAGCTTATCAAGTTTTACCAGTACTATGAGTGGGATAGGAAATGGTTTTAAAAATTTTGGCGAAGGAATGGCTCAAAGTTTTGGAATGTCTCCTCCTGGGTATCATTATTCTTTTGAAGTCTTTAATAATACTATTGCTGATACGGTGAGTGTACAGTGCAATGATCTTGATAAGATTCAGGGGGTTGTTTTTGAAGGAAGCGGGACATCAGGTTCCACAGTTTCTGCTCTTTTGCCAGGTCAAAGTACAGGATCTAATTTTTCTAATATTGGACTTTATCTTGAAGTTGAGATTGGTTTTGGTAATGGTAAGGGTTCTTTTACAGATGATTTAGTTAATGCTATGCCTACTTACGCTGATGCTACTAATGGACTAAGTAATCCTACTTTTTATTATAATGTTTATACAAAAGTTGATACTTTATCAGGTGTAAGGCAAGTGGTAGGGCCTGCTGTTGAAAAAATTGGACAAAGTGGTCCTAATGCTAATACTGCCAGTAATCCTGCTTCTAATGGTTCTTATGTTGGGTTTACTAGTGACTTTAATGCTCTTATTTATAATGGTGTTAATCAACAAAATACTATTGTTTTTTCTTGTTCAGATCCTACTGCGCCAATTGGTACACCAATAAAAAAGTACACAGTTACTTTAGATCCTAATAGTTTTAATTTTTTGACTAGTGATTCTACTCATGCATTTCGTTTAGCAACTGGTGTTTCTACTTTAGTCTTTAGTAGTGCGGGGACATTGCCAATGTCAACTACTCAAAATACTGTTTATCTTAATCCGCAAGGACTTGCCACAGCATCTTGGAGCAGTACAGCAAATGCAGTGGTAACTAATTCTGTAGGTAATGGCGCAATGCGCTGTAACTATGAAATTATTAGTAACAACGCTACTTCTCCAGTACTTGAAGTTATACAAACAGGGTTTAATCCAGGTAATTATTTGGTTGCATCAACAAGTAGTGGCAGTGCTGGTGCTTGGTCAATAATCCCTGTTTCTAAACAAACACGAGATCTTTCTCCTGTGCGTTGTTTTATTTGGAATCAATCTGCAGCACAATATGTGGCACAATTGGCTGCACAAGGTGGTATTATTGGTAATGCTACAACTGAAGTTTCAACATCAGGATCAACGGGTAGTGCAACAGGCGCTCCTTTTGTATCTTTTGATCCAGTTAATCGGTCACTTTGGTTTATTTATTATGCACCAGGATGGCTTACAGCTTCATCGCCAGATGGTGTTGTATTAGGTCAAATTCCTACAGGACAAGCAGTTTCATTTTCTTTTATACGTCCACCATTAAATTATAAATGTACGTTGAGTCCAGCAGAAGCAGCATTATGTACTATTCCAGCGCCCACTACTACTCCATCTACTATAATGCCTTTAACGACTTCTTTAATTTCTGCAGCTCGTTTATCAATTGTTTCTTTAGATACTACTAATCCAACTACTGCACAGCAATTTTTAAGAAATCTTGCGTCAGAAAAAATTAAATTTATTCCTTTTATTCCACCAACTCCGCCAGCAACAGTGCCAACAATGAGTTACGCTCAGCAATCTTCTTTGTTATCTCAGCCATTAACTAATAATCTTACTTATTTAACCGATCCTGATTCTGGCGTAACCGGAATATTACTTGCCTCAGATGTTTTTTCTTCTTATGAAGGGAGTTCTGGTCCTTTCTACTATACTATTTATCCACCACAAGCATGCTTTGAATTGCCTCTTCAAATGGTAGGAAGTTGTGTGAATAATTCAGTATTTGCTACTGCTGCCGATGGAACAAATCCTGGTTATGCAACTTTAATGAACAATGTTCAATTATGGGTTTCAGCTGCTTTAAATCCGCCTACTCCATTGAGTTCTCCGGCAACACCGCAATCGGTTGCTTTAGCTTCAGTAAGTAGTTACCTTCAAGGTTCTGGTATTGGGATTAATAATATTTTCATGCCTGTTTCTCCTAGTACTAATCCGGTAACTTATACCACTAACTTTAATACTTTTGGTCAGAGTATAGTGCAACGTATAGTAAATGGTCCGGGTAGTATTACTGATCCATTAATTTTTTGGATGGCAGGGACTAATGATTATGTATTTTCAGGAACAAGTTCGCCTACTATGTATGAATCAAGTAATGGTGAAATTGTAACCAATAATGCTAACAATCCAAACTGTCCAGTAGGGCAAACATGTCCAGTATCTGTATCTACTTGGGCTCCATCAGCTGTTGTACCAATTGGATAAATGGTGTTATGTCATCGAATAGTTCTTGTTGGCGTAATACAGAAAAAAAAGTTGGATATTGATTCTGCATAGAAAGGGCATTGTCAAGTTGATGGTTTGTTTCAGCTGTTTCAAGAGGAATAATAATTGCTGGTTTTTTGAAAAAAAGCGTTTCAAAAAGGGTTCCTGCACCAGCACGACAAATAATTAAATCAGCTGCTGGGTAAAATTGTTCTATATGAGAAATGTAGGGAAAGACGCAACTGGTAATCTCTTTTTTTGTATAGAAGTCTTTAATTTCGGTAGAACGATCACCTGTTTGATGAATAATTTGAATTGATGAAAATAATGTTTTATTAAGGATGCATGCTTTTTTCATAATATTATTAATAAAAAGAGATCCTTGCGACCCGCCAAGAATGAGGATTGTCATTTTTTCAGAGCAAAATCCTAAATTTTTAAGAGCGGCATCTCTTGATAATAATTTTTTATGATTAAATCGTATTGGGTATTTAATGAGATCGGTTTTGTAGTGGTGAAAACTTTTTTCTGCTTCTGGGAAGCATGTATGAATAATTGATGCATAACGGGCAAGAAAAAGTGTGGCTTTGCCAGGGACTGCATTTAATTCAAAAAGTTCTATGCGAATTCGTAATAAAAATCCAATTATACAGACAGGTACTGCAATATAGCCACCAGTGCTTACAATGAGTGCAGGTCTTTTTAGTATAAGCCAATAGATAGTTTTTAATGTTGTACTTATTAATTGTTTGATAAATTTTAAATAAGAAAAAATACTTTTTTTGCTGGGTATCCCAGTAAGAGGTAAACCAATATGATCAGTAATTGAAGGGAAATTTTTTATAATAGAAGCATCAAGTGCTCCATTGGTACTAAAAAATAAGATCTCAGAATGGGTAGAATCTTTTTTTAAATATTCTGCATACATAAGGCAAGGAATGATATGTCCACCAGATCGTCCAGCGACACAGCAAATAATTTTATTCATCGATTTAACTTTTCAAAATGGCATCTACTTAAAAATGTATGTAACGCTTCTTTTAAATTTTCATCTTTTATTTTTTCTAAAGCATATTTTTCTTTTTCGGTTAAGGTTATTAGAGTGCATTTTTCAGGAGTTTTTTTAGAAAATTTTGGTTTACTATCTACAGAGATTATTTTTTTCTGTATGTGTACAAATTTAATAGCAGTTAAAGTGCTTTTTTCTAGTTTTTCATTGATTGTTTTTAGTAAAATTGATGAAAGATAATAAAGTTCTTGAAGCCAGCTTGCATCATAAACTCCAATAATAAGTTGAGTTTCATTAATTTTTTTAATGCACATCTTACTTTCTAAAGTGCCAACAATAGATGCCCATTGAGAGAGAAGCTGTAATTTCCATCCTTTTTGATGAATGATAGCAGGAAGAAAATTTTTAATGGGTAAGGCCATTGAGTGCTTTTCGTGTTAAAGTAAGTGAAATTTTAGGTAAAAATTTTTCCAAAAGATTTTTGAACTTCCTGGCATTGGTAAGTTTAACAGTGTTTTTCTTAAAAACAGTATTTTATTTTCAATAGTTAAAAGTTCAGTTTGGTTATTTATTGTGTTATCTAGTGAAAAATTTCTTATCAAAGTTTCTTTAAAGCGTTCACCAAAGTAGTGCAATAATTTATCTATAAGCATTGCAGTTTCCTCTTCAGAAGGAGCATTATCAATGAGTTCTTTTTGGAAGGTTAAAACATTGGTCATTGTTGAAGTGAAGTGACATAAAAAAGTGCCCTTATATGTAGCAATTGTTTCTCGTAATATCTGTAAAGTGCAGCGAGAACGAATTGTAGGCAATACAGAAAGAAAGCGTTCTGTGAGGAAGATAAAATGATAGCCATAAGGAGGTTCTTCAATAAGCTTTAATAAAGTATTGGCACATGATAGAGAAAGAAGATCGGCTTTGTGAATAATAAAAAAACAGTGTTCATCGTCATCAAGTTTAAATGAACTTTTTTTAAAGATTAGTTCAAGGTCATCAAGAGTATATCGTTTTTCTGGTATTATATTTATTTGCGCATGATGAGTGCCAGCATTAATAGAGGTACAGGCTGCGCAGTTATTGCATGGCTCAGTATTGTTGCTGGAACAATAAATTTGTTTAATGGTTTTGAGTGCAGCTGATTGTGTTAAGTTATTTTGTCCAGCGATAAGTAATGCTGTTGGGGTATTTGTCATGTTAACTCTTTTGTTAAAGAGTATTTTTTATAATGATTTTGAATAACAGTAAAGGCTTGTTCAACAAGCACTGTTAACTCTTGGGCAGCATCAAGAGTTATGACATTTGTTTTTTGAGCAAAAAGTTTATCAAAACCTTGAGATGTTGCTTCTATAAATGCTTTTTTTTCAAAAGAGGTAATTGCTTTATTTCGTGCAATAATACGTTGAAGTGCTCTTTCTGAAGAAATTTTTACATAAAAGACTAGGTCAGGATTATTATTTTGCATTGCCCATTGATTGACAGCATTGATGAATGAGAGGTCTAATCCGCGTCCATATCCTTGATAGACTAGTGATGAATCTGCCATGCGATCTGAAATTATTAACGTATTTTTTTTAAGCGCTGGTAAAATCACCTGCGCAAAATGTTGTGCGCGATCAGCTGCAAAGCAAAGGAATTCGGCTTTGGGGTCAAGAGGTTCAATTTGATGATTTAAAAGTGGACGTAATTGCATACCAAAAGGGGTCCCCCCTGGTTCTTTGGTAAGAATAACGGAATATCCTTCATCTTTACATTTTTTTGTAAGCTCTTGAGCTAATGATGATTTTCCTGATCCGTCTATTCCTTCAATACTGATAAGAAGACCATTTGTTTTTTTTGTCATTATTTATTTCGGTTTGTTTTCCAATCTATTTTTTCTTAGTATGCTCTATTCTATTATGGCAAAAAAAATAAAAATGGTCGAGATCGAACCTGGGTGCATTGCGTGTGGAGCTTGTGAATTTCTAGCTCCAGAAGTATTTACTGTTAGTAATAATTGCGTAATTAATTCAGAGGTTGATTTTATGGCCTATCAAGAGAAAATTCATGAAGCAGCTCAGCTTTGCCCTGTATCTGTTATTTTGGTCAGAGAGATCGAAAGTGTTTGAGCTTATTTAAAGCATAAATTATTATATGATTTATATGCTTAAAAGAGATTTTTTTTAGTGATTAAAACTATTAAAAAATTCTATTGCGACTAGTTTTATTTTAGTAAATTGAAATAATTTATTTATAGTTTTTTTTATTTAAAAATAATTTGATTTTTGTTCTTTGTTGATGTACATTTCTTTTCATGCCTAGATGTCTTGCATTAAGATTATGGGCACTTATCTTAGATAACCTCCATTTCCCCTATCCGACGTTCTGCCGGATGGGGGAAAATTTTTACTCTATACTTTTTCATTTGAACTTAGTATATAAAATATGACTTATTCCTTCTTAAAGAGTGTAGATTTCTATGGTTTTGAAAAAAATAATTTCTCATCCCCCCTTTTTTCCTCGTAAAGAAAAAAATAAATATTTTAATTTTTGTCTGTTTAATAAGTTGGAAAGCCCAGAATGGCTATTGCCTTCTATTAAAATGTATTGGGATGGTATTAGGCGAAGGCGAAATGAAAAAGTAGAGCATGAAGTATGGTTGGAAAATTCAGTAGTGCCGGAAAATTTTATAGGGAGTTCAGGCGCTGTAATAAGCTGGATGGGGCATGCATCAATGTTGATTCGTGTTGGTGGTCTGACTATTATTACCGATCCAATTATAGAAAGTCCTTCATTCCTCTATAAGCGTATTTTGCCTTTTGGTAGTTCATTTGATGCTTTACCAAAAATTGATGTTGTTTTGCTTTCTCATAACCATCGTGATCATATGGATGCCGCTACATTAGTTGCATTGTTTAAACGAGATGATCCTTTGTTCTTAGTTCCTAACGGGGATAAGGCATGGTTTTTAAAGAGAAGCATTTTTAGGGTAGAAGAATGTACTTGGTGGGAGCAAGTTATTTTGCCAACAGTATCATTTACCTTTGTTCCAGCATATCATTGGTCACAGCGTGGATTATTTGATCATAATCGTTCATTGTGGGGTGGGTGGGTAATTCAGGCAGGAAAAGAAACAATTTATTTTGCTGGTGACACAGCCTATCAACAACAATATTTTACAGCAATTGGTGAAGTGTTTCCTTTTATTGATGTAGTATTGATGCCAATAGGGCCTTGTGAGCCGGCAGCATTAATGTATAAATCTCATGTGAATGCAGAACAAGCGGCCCAAGCATTTTTGGATTGCAAAGGCCGTTATTTTATTCCCATGCATTGGGGAACTTTTTATTTTGGAGTTGATTTATTTGCAGATCCAATAGATCGTATTTATGCATGGTGGCATAAAAATTTAACTAAAGTTCCACAGAATTCGTTATATGTTTTGAAGGTAGGACAATTGTTTCATCTTGATGTTCCCCATAAAAGTTCTTGCTCAGATAAGCACGGCCAGAATCACCAAAAATAATTACGGCAACATCATCTTCTTTTAAGGTTTCAATACGTTGCATTAATCCAGAAACAACAGCTCCACTACTTGGGCCAACAAGAAGTCCATAACGATGTGCTAACGTACCAAGCCATTCAATTGAATTTTCATCAGTGACATTTAAGAACTCGTCAATAATATCATAATTGAGTATTTCATTGTAGAAATCAACTCCAATACCTTCTATGGAATAAGGCTTAGGGTTTCCTTGTGTTGCTCGTAAAGAATTAATTGAGTCTATAGCATATACTTTTATAGAAGGGTTTTGTTCTTTTAAATAAGCACCAACACCACTTACTGTTCCACCGGTACCAGTACCTGCAAAAAAGTGGGTTATTTTACCTTCTGTTTGTTTCCAGATTTCAGGTCCTAAATTATTGTAATGACCATCTCTATTTTCTTTATTATAATATTGATTAGGCATAAAAGAACCCGGAATTTGCTTGTGCAATTCTTGTGCTTTCATTTGATAGCTTTGTGGGTCATCAATAAATTTTGTTGCAGGACAGACAACTACTTCTGCGCCATATGCTTTTAATGTTTTGTATTTTTCTTGGCTACATTTTTCAGAAATAACAATAACAACATGGTATCCTTTTGCAGCACCAATCATTGCAAGGGTAATTCCATGATTTCCAGAAGAAGCATCAATAATAGTGCCGCCTGGTTTTAAACGACCATCTTTTTCTGCTTGTTCAATCATATATAATGCTGAACGGTCTTTCATGCTGCCACCTGGATTTAAATATTCAAGTTTTGCAAGAATAGTTGCAGGCGAAGAAAAAGGAACGCGTATTAATGGAGTATTTCCTATTGCATCTAATACATTTTTATAAAACATTTTATTACCTTTTTATAGTAAACGCCTTCAGTCTGTTTTTTTTACTTGATTTTGTACTATTAGTATAAAAAATTTTTTATGAAGATCATAGATTTTTTTAATTGGATAATCTTTTTATGAGCATTTAATAATTTATGTCAGATTAGTAGTAATTAAAAATAGTGCAATAACTAATCCATAAATTGCACTTGTTTCAATAAGTGCTTGAGCAAATAAACTACTTTTTGAAAGAAGTGATGCGTAATGAGGAGAAAGAGCAATTTGTTTTGAAGCGCTTGCGGCTATTTTTCCAGAACTAATTCCTGTTCCAAGAGTAGATAGTCCCATACATAATGCAGCAGCTATGCAGGTAAGCCCTAAAAATAAAGGATCATTGACTGTTGAAGATGTGCGAAGTATTAAAAATGAAACGAGCAATGAAAAGATAATAGGTGATTCAATAATAGCAGCATTAATAGGAGTAGATGAAAGTAATGAACTATAGGCATTACGATTAATACCTATGCCCTTGCAGACTTGTTCAGAAAAGATTGCAAGTCCATAAGATGGGCCAATGCTTGCAATACCAATACATAAACCACTAGCAATAAGGCGTAAGGCATCACCTAGTGAGGAAGCATAAGGAATTTGATAGTTGATAAGTAATGCTATAATAAAACTTAAAATAACTGGTGTCTGCATAAGTGATTGAGTAAGAAGCATTAAGACACGAATTTTTTGGCTAGAGAATGGTTGGCGGGCAGTTGAATAGCAAGCAGCACGTGCAGGCATTGCTGAAGCTATTCCTGTAATTAGTCCAGTAATGCCAAGAGAAAATAAAATGCCGATTTCACTTAAATGACTAAAAAATTGATTTTCTAAATGTACATGGCGTGACAATAATAAAAATGCCATAGTAAGACTAATAATGCTTGCAGTTTCAATGAGTGCAATTCCTAAAAATGATATTTGACCTATAGAATCGTGAGCATTTGGTTGTTGATCAAGAGCATTTAATGCAGCATTGCTAATAAGTCCTCCACCAATCCCAGCTCCTATAGCGTTAACTGCTACAATAATTGCAATGGTGCCATAGTGAAAAAAAACTGTGCCATAATCCATGAAATTCCTTAATGTTCTTCTTGAATTTGTATTGAAAGATGAGTGAGCGTTAGCATTGCAAAAATAAATGCTTGAATAAAGGCTTCAAAAACACCAAAAAATAGTGAAACTATAAAGTTCATCCCTGAAAGTAATCCAAGAGGTGCAAGTATATAAGAATGACCTATTGCACTAAAATAAATATTGGAAATAATTGCACCACCAAAAATATTACCAAATAATCTAAATGATATTGAAATGATACCAGCAAGTTTTCCAACGACATGTAACGGAAACATTAAAAAGAAAGGTTGGAAAAATTCTTTAAGATATCCTTTGATGCCATGTGCTTTGATCGCATAAATATTGGTATAGAAAAAGGCGATAATACCAAGTGCAAGCGGAGTATTTAAATCAGCAGTTGGCTCTTCTACAAAAGGAATTAATCCTAAAACATTACAGTAAAAAATGAATACAAAAAGAGTGGTAATAAAACAAAAATGACCATAATGAAAATCACCCAGTGTTTGAGTGCAGAGGTCCATAAAACTTTTTACTAATGAAACAGCTGTCCAATAAACAGGACCAGATTTTTTATGTAAAGATCGACGCAGTATGGCAATTGTAATAATTAATAATAAAAGTGCAATCCAAGTGCTAATAAGTGGTTCTTGAGAAAGTGCTGCTAATGGATTGGTTATTCCATAGCATGCAAGTGGCGTCCAAAAAGGTTTGGCATCAAGGGCATTAAAATTATCCACAATATTACGTCCTATTAGAGAGGAAAAGAGTCCATGAACATCCAACAAAGGAAGCAAGTATTAGTATACTACTCAGATAGTCCGTACGCAATACATAAAAGAATAAGAGTCCTATAAGTATAATGCGGACTAAAGAACTTATAAAAGTGAAAAAAACAGAGTGTATAGAGAATCGTTTAGATACAAAAAAGGATCGGGATGGCATCAGTAATATAATATATACTAATGCTATCCCACATCCTATGATGACAGAAAGAAGTAGATTCTTTACAATCATTATTTTACGTTATTTTTTAACGCCTTTTAGTTGCCAGTATTGATTAACCATTGCAGCTGAACCGGTGACAACAATAAGACCTTGTTTGTCATTAACCGATTTTTTTGCAACTTCAAAAGCTTCTTTAAATGAAGTAGTTGAACGGATCTTAATTTTGGTATCTTTCATGCTGTTTTCAAGATCTTGTACATCCCATGATTCTGTTAACCATTCTTTTTGAGTGGTTAAAGGACAGAAGATAATGATGCCACTAGTCTTTTTGAAGAAATAACGAATAATCTTGATAAATTCTTCTTTGTCAACGGTACCTTTATGACAACCTACAATTAAAGCAACACCTTTGATAGGGCGTTGATATTGTAAAAGTCGAATACCTAAAAGAAGATTTTCAAGAGCGTCAATATTGTCAGCTACATCAAGAAGAATACCAGGTTTTTCTTTATCTAAAAGTTCAAATCTTCCAGGAAGTTCGTTTAAGGTTTCTTTCCAGAACTCTTCAAGCGTATATTTAGGATTTAATTCTGAATTCCTTTTTGCTTCTAAGGTAGGACGGCCACGTTGTCCTTTTTTCTTAGCAATAAGACTGTCATCTGCAGGACTTTTAGAGTCTTCAGTTACAGTATTGCAAGAATTGATAAAAATAGAAGCAATTCGCTCTGCTAATGCAGCACAACGACCATGTAATTGTTCAAAAGGATATTCTAAAGCAACAAGTTTCCTAATAGGCATTGCCCATTGTCCACCATGTTCTTTTATCCAATCAGACATATACTTTAAATGTGTTTTATTTTGATCAGCTGAAATAACATGAGTATCTTTGCCAACTACTTTTAAGTATTCTTCTAGAACATCATTTGCAGCAGTTTTTATAGTAGCGCCTTGTTCATCAGTGATTCTGGTAATGGCAACAATTCTTGGAGTGCATAATGCAGTAGCGTTTGAAATTCCACCTTCATTTGATTCAAGAATAATTACATCAGTTTTTTGTTGAACAAAATAATTAAAAGCCATTTGTGTTAATACTTCATAAGTATTTGCAGCAATTTTTGCTTGTTGAGCTTGACTAATAACATCGTTTGCTAAAGCTGTAAACGTATCATTTGTTATCAATTGATTATTGATAACAAATCGTTCATTGTAAGTGGTTATATGTGGCGCGTAAAAAGTACCCACAGTAAAACCTTCTTTTTGTAGTAAACGAGAAGCAAAGTATGCAGTTAAACTTTTTCCATTACTTCCGCTTACTTGAATTACGGGGATTTTTTGTGAAGGACATGAAAATAATTTATCCAATTTTTTCATGCGTTCAACACTTTTACCATCACGACTTGTAGTCCAATTTTTATCAAGAAATTCTATAATTTCTGTATAACTTAACTCTATGAGTGGTATATTTTTTCCAGAAATTGTTTGTTTAATTATACTCATGCGTGCTTCCTTTTCTTTTCTAAAGCAACCAACCATTTATTCATTTTAATTTCATATATTTACTTCAGTTTAGGGTTGAAATGAGTTAAACTTAACCTTGTCTAAGTAAATATATCTAACATATTAGGTATTCTACGCTTTATGAGTCTATTGTCAAATTGGTAATATTTGAAAAGAAAAAGTAAGTACCTTATTTACAAAAAAAGTAAAAAATGAATAAAAAAAATAGTGATAAACTGCTTCTTTGGCAAGAAGCAAAAGTAATAAGCTTACTTTTAGATTGCCTACGTCAAGAAAATTTTTTTTTAGGCTCAACAGATACTATTTTAGGGATTTTTGCGCCAGCTACTCAGCAAGGATTGAGCATACTCGATAAGCTTAAAGGTCGACAAGAGAAGCCTTATTTATTATTGATAAATTCCTTTAATTGTATTAAAAAATTTATCAATCAAGAAAACTTCTTTCTGATAGAAAAGATTGTAAAAGAATTTTGTCCTGGGCCTTTAACTATTATTGTTCAAGCTCAAAAAGGTACTCCGTCTTATTTAGTCTCTGCTAATGGGACTATTGCTTTTAGGATCCCAAAACATGAAGGCATTCAGGCTCTTTTAAAGGATGTACCCTTTATTTTTTCTACTAGTATCAATAAAACTGGTATGCCAGCAGCTCAAAATTTAGAAATGATACCTTCTGAGTTTTTAGAAGAAGCAAAATATGTTGTTTTTGACGATTTTACTAATCTTCTAGAAAAAAAACCTTCAACAATAATTTTTATTGATAAGGGAAGCGTCAAGCTTATTCGTGAGGGTTCTATTCTCTTAGAGTCAATATTAAGTTCAATTTAACTAAGTTGTCCTTGTTTGACTAATTATTTACACGTGATATTATTATTCTAATATAAATTATTTAATTAGGTTCTTCTATGAAAAATGAATAATTTAGGTGTATTAGTAAAGATCAAATAATGAGAGGTTATGAAATGAAAAAATTACTTTTAAGTCTAGTGTTGTTATGTAGTCTACAGGTAAAGATGTATACAGTTGAGCAAGATCTATCATTAGATTTTAATCCTACTAAAGAAAAATTATTCCTTATTAAGCCATTTAAAGCAGAGTATCCAGTGGCTGTTGGCGAGTCTGTTTTTAATTCATTAAGAACTTTATCATCAATGGTAGATTCTGGGTGTTCTTTTTATGATCATGATGAGCATAAAAATATTATTCCTTTGGATAGTAGTGTATCTATGGATACATTTAAATTATTAATATCATTTATAGATAATGTTCAAAATAAGCTTTTCTATGATGGTTATAATGATTCTTTAAAGCAAGGATTTTTTATTTTAGAGTCTCAAGTAGAAAGTGTTAAAAATAAATCTTTATTATATGTTGAATTAGCTAAAATAACAGACTTTTTGGACGTAAATGTAGAATATGATTGCTTTTTGGGTAGAAGAGAACGTTGTGATTTAGTAAATTTTTTTATTGAAAAAAGTTTATTTTATTTTTCTAAAGAAGATTCTTTTCTTGAAGATACCATTGTTGCTATTAATCAAAACAGTACAGTAATAGAATTATTTAAAAAAAGTATGGAAAAAGATAAGATTAAAATTAACAATGAAATCGTTATTAATTATCAAACATTAAAATCTTTTCATTATATTAATCCTTTTATTGAAGGATTGCATAAAAGATTGCCTGTACAATCTAAAGATCAAGCATTAATCCACACAATTATTGAGCTTAAAGGAAACCATCAAGCATTACCAGCATTTAATGTATGTATTGATTTTTTTATTGAATTACTTAAACATAATGAAATTTTTAATATTACCATTCATAATCATTGGTATGCGAATGAAAATAGAAATTTAAAATTTAATGAATTAATTATTAATAAATTAATAGAATTAATCTTAGAGTCTAAGAGAAATGATTTAGTTTTGTATGTAATTGAGCAAATAAGTCATGATAATTTAATTATATTTAAAGATTTATTAAAGCAGCATGAAAATACAGCTGAAATTCATAAAATTATTGATCAATTTTTTATGAATAAATTTATGAAAAAATATTTTCCAATAATAGCATTTGGAGTGAGTAGAATTGCCTTAGGTTTATATTGTTTTTCATTGAAATAATAGGTGAAGACTTGATGAATTATAATTTAATAATAATGTGGATAAAGCGCCAAAAGCAAGAAACGCACCAAATGGTAATTGTAAGGTTCTAATACTTGAAGATCGATTGTATAATGCATAAATAAGGCCAAAAATAGAGCCGGTAACAGAACCTATAAGTAATGAAAACCAGCAGCCAATTGGTCCTAAGAAAGATCCTATAAAACATAAAAGATCGATGTCACCTTGTCCAAGTGCTTCTACTTTATAAATCCCTAATGCTATTTTTGCAACTGTCCATAAGACTAAATAACCAAAGAGAGCACCAAAAAAAGATTCTAGAAAAGTAATTGGTAAATAGCCTAAGTAAGCAAATATCCAACAAATTGGCACAGAGTATAAAGTAACAAGACGTGAAATAAGCATGTATTTTATATCTGTATAGATAGTAATCAAAAGAGCTAGAACAAAGAGTAAAGAAATAATAAGAGAAAGAGGATTGCTAAAGCAGTTAAGCGTCAGCATGTTCTTCGTCTTCATCTTGATCATTACCTAGATCATTATCGTTGCACTCATCTTCATCATCTTGATTATTTTCTTCTTCAAGGGGATCATTTTCATGTTTAATTTTTTCAAGAATAGCTTCAATGCGTTGTGCTTTTTCAGCAGTTGTATCAAATTTAAACATAATTTCTGGAGTGTAACGGGACGGAATAGTTTGTGCAAGCGCAGCGCGTAAAGATGGTTTATACAAAATCAAGGTGCCAAGTTTATCACTAAACATCTCTTCGCCACCAAGTGCACAAAAATAAACGTAGCAATGACCTTTGTCGGGAGAAAGTTCTATGCGGTTAACATAAAGACCTTGTAGCCGAGGATCGTCCATTGCTACTTTCATAAACAAATTTGATATGGATCTTAAAAGCAAAGATGATTTTTGTGCGCGTTTAATATCAAATATTGAGCGTTTTTTCATGGATGATTAAACAAGATTCTTAGAAAGCATACGCATAAAGTTTTGCTTTACCGCTCTCATTAAACGTTTACGACGTTTTTGTGTAGGTGGTTCAAAATACACAACTCTTTTCATGTCGCGTACAATACCTTCACGTTCAATTTTTTTCTTAAGTTGACGTAATGAACGTTCAACATTTCCGCTGACGGAAATTTCTATATTAGATCTCTTTGCCATAATCTTCCAAGTTCCCTTCAGGTAGTAATTTGTAGTAACTGTTTTAAGGTAAACAGCATTTGCACCGAGTAAGTGTAAAGGTGATATCTAAAAATGTCTAGAGCACGAATTAAAATAAGCCAGCTAGTGTAAGCATTATACAATTAGTTTTATACGCGCTTTGTTGTGTAATTGGAGCCTGCCAAGCTGCACCAAAGGTTAAATGAGGCGAAAGCTCATAATTAAGCCCAATATTAACAGCTTGTATTTTCCAAATAGTATCACTGATTAAGCGATCAGGTTTGAACGCAGAATCTTGCTTTAAGAGGGTTATAGTGTCTTGTGAGTGTGCAGTATAAACATATTCTCCAAAAAATGAGAGCTTATCAAGAAATCGATATGCATTCATGCCAATACTAAAAAACCATGTTTTTCCTGGGGCTACTGTTACATTTGTTTTAAATGGATAAATAGCTTGTTGAAAATCATCTGTTGGAAGAAACATACCAGCAACATCAGCTTTTATAAAGTGAGTAGCGCCGGCTTGCCATGAAATTTCTATTGTTTCATAAAAATCCATACTAAATCCTGTATTGACGCTTATTGCATGGTGTCCATTGTTTCCAAATGGCATAGAGAAAGCTACTGAAGGATCAACTTCTTTACCAACAGCTGCTGAAGCAATGATTTTTAAAAATGGAGTCATAATAAAAGGTGCATATTCTTGCGCACTATCAGTATTGATGAAAAAATTATGTCTCCATACAAAACTTGCATAAAGATCCTCGGGGCCTGTTTCGTCAAATTCAGCAATATTAAGACCAATTTCATTGAAGATTTTTTGATATTGTTGAACAAGGTAAGTCTCTACTGTGGTAATATCTGGTACAACGCTTACAATAGCGCCACCACCAGGAGTAGGTGTGCCGTAATAATCTTGTAATTGAACAACGTAAAGAGGAGTTGTCGGTGGAGCAGGGACAGCAGGGGGTGTTGCGGCTGTATAAAGTTGTCGTAATTCTCTATTAATAAATGGCCCAATAGGAACAACCGGTCCAGGAACGTTACCACTTGTTGCAGTGCTGTTATCACCATTAGTAAGTGCTATGTCTGCATTTGATATACCAGGGCGTTGTTTAATGTTTGCAAGACCTCCGTGTACGCTGATTACAAAATCGCTTAATATTCTGGTTTCTAGGCCAAAACGAATACCAATTTTTTGATATTTAAGTGGCACTGAAAAAAAACCAAGATTTTGTTGAGTATCAGTATATCCATTAAAATTAATGGGGGTACCATCTTGGTAGGTTGCGTTATTGCGTGCTGCTAAAAGAGTAGGAGAAAATGTTTGTCCTGCAGGAGCATTTCCATAGGTGAGTCCTATTATGTTCCATGGCCCATGTAAATTGCCGGCATAAGTTTCATTTTTTTTATCATCACGGGATCGAGTAGCTTTTTGTGCAAAAGGTGAAATGGTCAATTTGAGGCGTTCATAAAGTGTAGTATTAGTGATATTTTTTTCTACTGCTTTTAAGTTTTCATTTAAAAATCCATAGCGATATTGGGTTGACTCTAAGGGATCAAAATCATTCTGAGTAAGCGTGCTGTACCCTTTAATAGTTGCATTAAGTGCTAAAACTACAATAAACAATGTTATTTTTAAAACCTGCCTGTTCATAGGCGTCCTTTCTTATCGTTTTCTTATCATGATATACAGGAGTTATAGCACTACATACTTATGGTCGTCAAATAAAGAAAAATGATTTTTAAGAACAAAATATATCGGCAACTGCAAAACAGAAAATACCAAAAGCTGTTATAAGACCTGCAATAGTTATATAATTTTGTCCTGATTTCCATTCAGATTTTTTAAATAAAAGTGTAATAATGGAAAAAATGAAAGCAATTAATAAGAAAATATTGGTATAAGAAAAAAAGAGCATGCTATTAATTGTTTTAAAAGTAATAAAAATTGCAGTGCCAATGGCTAAAGTACTAGTTGTTTTATTTAATGAAAAACAGGTTTTTTTAGATGAACACGAATCTTGTGTTGCACACCCTAATCTTTTTAAAAATGAAAGAAGTAGTGTGCCAGAGCCCCAAATCATTGAATGTAAGGTTCCTAAAATTGCAGAAATACTTGCTAAATGAATACCTTCAATTAGCCATTTGTTTTTAGGAAATATATGAGACAGTGGTAGAGAAATTGGTTGACCAGAATACTGCATAAAGAGGTCTAAAGGTACTGCAAGAATCATTGAAACAATAAAAGCAAAATATATAAGCGCTACAATAATTAAAGAATAAGTAAGCGCTTTAGGGACATTTTTTTCTGGATTTTCAATGACCGTAAATAATGAAGCAGCTGATTCAAATCCAAAAAAAGCAAATGCTATAACTCGTGTAGCTTTTAAAATACTCATTATTCCAAAGGGAGCAAAAGGAAAAAAGTTATTAAAGTTTGCTTTGGTTAAACACATAAGAGTAGTTGCAAGTAACGGAAATACGGTGCAGACAATTAAAATTTGTTGTCCTAATGAAGAAAGTGAAACACCAATTGCGTTTAAAATAGTTAAGCTAGCTAAGGTAATAATGCCTAATGTTTCAACAGAAATTTCAGGAAAGTAATAAGCAAAATGTTGTCCGGCTACATGTGTTAAAAGACCCATTGCAATAAGTAATCCAATTAAATATGCTGCATTTGCAATGATGCCAGCAACATGCCCACCCCATGGGTAAGCATAGGCATAAAACGAACCTTCTTGAGGATGAAGTTGAGCAACACGTGCAATTGATTGTGCAATACACCATGATGCAAATGCTACTAACACAAATGAAACAATTGCAGCAGGACCAACTTTACTTGCTAAAATACTTGGGATAGCAAAAATTCCTGCGCCAATCATAGCATTCATACCGACGATAGTTGCTGTGCCGACACTAATTTTTTCTGTGTTATTTGACGACATAATGACCCTTTTATGTTTTTTTATGAAATTAATTTTCAAAAAAGCTTATCTCAAAAAGGTTTGTTACTCAAATTTCTATATTTTTATACGCTACTGCTAGGTCTTGTTAATTCATATATAGATTCTACTAAGTATGCCTTTTTTAATCGATCAGATGACTTAGGGTGGCTTTTTGCATCTGTTATTTCTTTTTTTATAACTAATTGTTCAAAATATTTCATTGCACCAATTGTTGCATCATAAGAATAGGTTAATGCATATAAGTCAGCCATATATTCTGAAATATGATTTATTGTTTCTTCAATCAGAGTGTCTTTAATTATTGTTTTTATTAGATTTGAAAAATAGGTGTTTTCTATATGACCTTTTTCATGTAATAGTAAAAATAATATTACATTATCAATATCTATTTTTTTTAATAAATATAATGAATTAATAGTAGATCGACTAATGAGAATTATTCCTTTATTGTCTCTTAATGAATAAGAACAATCTTCTCCTTCTGAATATAATGGAGCGGCTATTGTTATATCTAATGCTGTTGGTTTTTCATTAAAGGCTTTTATTGCTTTTGGATGGACTATTGGCAGGAAATTTATATTGTAAAGAGATAAATCATTTTTATGGTCATCTTCTTTGAAAGAAGATATTCCATAAAAATTTATTAATAAATCTTCTCGAGTAATATTTTCTTTTTTGTCTATTTTTTCTTGTAATCTTAGTAAGTCTATTTTTGCATCTTCATCTGACTTTAATTTAAGCAAATTTATTTTTTTTAGATAATGTACTATTGATTTGAAAAATCTATTATAGCTAGTTTCTAGCTCTTCAGTTAAAAAACCGAAGCAAGATTCTCGTGTCTTATATTTCTCCACTAAAGATATAGCCTCTGTTTTTGCTTCAGTTTTCCATTTCTGAAGACGTAATGAAAAATTTTCATCATGAATGATTTTTTCTGCGCAATGTATATTTAATGGAATATTAATTAAACAAGTAATAAAAAGTAATAATTTTTTCATAGCAAAAATCTCCATTTTTAGTATTATAAAAGCATAATACTATTTAATTATATATCGTAATAGAAATTTTACAAGGTGGTCTGTTGAACTTGAATGTTGAGAGCAATAATTATTGTCTTTATTACGTAGCCAAAGTTAAGCGCGAGCTTTGCTGGGTTTTATCTTCTGCATTGCGTGGAACAGAAAATATAGCATTTGATAGAGCTTTAGATAAAACAGAGAGCACTTTTGAGTTTTTTGTGCCTAAAGATACGTTAAAACCGTTTCTCCAGGTCATGGACTATTTGACCAAGCAGGGAGTTATTATTTGGCTTGAAGAACGTGAAAATAGGCTGCTAACTGAAGATGTTTAGTAATTTTTAGTATGAACTCAAGAAACTAGTAATTCTTTTTATGCTCTTTTCATAACCGATCAAGTCGATCAGTTCGCCAATACCAATACCATGGGCTCTGCCAGTGAGTGT
The DNA here is from genome assembly GCA_964433415.1 of uncultured Pseudomonadota bacterium. GTDB lineage: Bacteria > Babelota > Babeliae > Babelales > CAIQNR01 > CAYSQM01. The sequence continues at coordinate 1,885 of CAYSQM010000006.1, read as the reverse complement.
ATAACGCACAAAAGAAAAGACTGCGCGTGGTTCAATGCCAACAGCTTTATTTATAAGTTTTAATTCTGCAAGAAATAAAACAGGGTTTGTTTGCAAGCAGGTTTTGGTAAGCGCAGTTTTAAAAGCTTCAAATTGTTCTACAGGCATTAATGCATGAGCGATATCACGTTCAAGTACAGGTTCATTGAAATAAAATGCGAGAAGTTGTGCGCAATCATCTAAGGTAACAAGTTCTTGATGAATAGGTTTAATTAATGTTTCTAATTGAGTTTGAGTAAGTACTGTGCTTGCAGGAAAATTTTTATGTAAATAGGGTGTGCAAAGTTCTGTGATTTTTGAAAGAGGTGTGAGAGTAATCCAGCGATGGTTAGTCCAACGTAATTTATCGACATCATATTTAATGGTGTTTGCAGTATGGACTTTATCAAAATTCATGGTTTGACTAAGTTCTTTCATTGACATAATTTCTTGCGTAAATGATCCACCAATAATAGCTAAATAATTAACAATAGCTTCTGGTAAAAATCCTGCATCTTTTAAATCGCGTAATGAAAAGCCGAAATCACGTTTTGATAGTTTTTTCCCTTCGATAGTACATAAAATTGGCATATGCCAGAAGGTTGGTAGTGGGTGATTAAACATATCATAGAGAGCTGCTTGTCCTGCTGTGTTACTTAAATGGTCTGCGCCTCTAATGACACAGCTCATTTTCATCATCATATCATCAACAAAATTGGCAAACATAAAAGTAACAGTGCCATCATTACGTGTTAAAGGAAAGTCAGAAAAATTATGCATTTCAAATGAAACTTGCCCATGTGATAAATCATTAATAATGTAAGTTTTTTCGCGATTAAGTTTTATACGCCAAATAAATGGTATCAATGTAGCTTTAGCATTTGATTCTTCTATTGATAATTTAAAGCAATTGCGATCATAGCGAGGGGGTTGTTTTAACGCAATTTGACGTTCGCGTTTTCTATCAAGTTCTTCGGTAGTGCAGAAACAACGATACGCATTGCCCATTGCAATAAGTTCTTCTAATTTTTTATTATAAATATTATTACGTTGTGACTGAAAATAAGGTCCATATCCACCATCTTTATCAGGGCCTTCGTTAAAGTTTAATCCAAGCCATGCAAGATCTTCTCTAATTTTTACTGCACCAGGATCAAAATTACGTTCTGCATCAGTGTCTTCAATGCGTAATACAAAAGTTCCATCTTTTTGTTGAGCAATTAAGAAATTCATTAAAGCTGTGCGTACATTTCCTAAGTGCATCATGCCAGTTGGCGCTGGAGCAAATCGTACACGTAATGCAGTATCATTCATATTAAGGTCCTTTTGCTATAATTGGGATTCTTTAATAAGAATAGAATATTCAGTTTGTCATGGCAAGTTGTTTTTAGGTGCTTTTTCTTGAAAATGCTTTTCAATCGATTTATTTAATAAAGCTATCTGTTTTTTTTGACATTGAAATAGGTTGTTTGTTACGGTGTCGACTATTGTACAGTTCGTTTTGGTAGAAAGGAGCAGTGGTACATGAGTCAATGTTTACGAATAATCTGTATGGTAGGTCGTGCGCGCGAACTATTATACAGCATAGTGCGGCAGCAAGCTGAAAAGCTTGGTATTGAAGGAATGATTGTTCCTTTTGATGAAACCAGTGTTCGTGTGGTTGCCTGTGGGTCAAAAGAAGAAATAGAAGCATTTTTAGATGCTTTACATAAAAGTGCAGCAGAAGATAAGTTTAAATCATTTGAAATAGAACCATTTTTAAAAGATCGCGATTATCGTGGTATCTTTAGGGTTATTGAGTAATTATTTGTTAATTGTTATAAAAATAGCTATTATCAAAAAAATGATTAATTTATATACTAATTTT
>CAYSQM010000005.1:0-87268 GCA_964433415.1 uncultured Pseudomonadota bacterium | reverse complement strand
TAGCACCGGAGCCCGAGATAACGAATATTCTGATGATCAAAATGTCCCAATAACGGATCCTATAAATGTACGGCAATCTACTTTGGCTAAAAAACAATTAGCTCATAAAGCCTATCAGGGAAAATTTTCTGATGAAGAAAGTCAAAGTGAAGATTCTTCTGATGAGACCGAATACTCTTATGATGAAAGCGAAGAAAACTATAAAGAAAAACGAAAAAAATCTAATACTGCTCTTCCAAAAACTTCAACATCTACTGCTCATACCACCACAAAAGTGGTTTCAACTCAAAATGATGATACTGCAAAGAAAAAATATCAATGTGAAAAGTGTAATCGTTCTTTCATTTATCCTTCTGATTTCAAAAGACATGAAGAAACTCATGCTGATAAAAGAAATTTAAAATGCACACATGAAGGATGTAATGAGTCTTTTATTTATCGTTCTAATTTCAAAAGACATGCAGCAACTCATAGTGGTAAAAAAATTTTTAAATGCATGAATGAAGGATGTAATTTTTCTGCCATTTACCCTGTTGATTTCAAAAGACATGTAGTAATTCATACTGGTGAAAAAAATTTTAAATGCATGAATGAAGGATGTAATTATTCTGCCAATCGACTTGAAAATTTAAAAAGACATAAAAAAACACGCCATCCAGAAGAATCTGATGATAGTAAACATGAAGAAGATCTATCTTAATAATATTATTAATATTTAAATAAGCTTGACTGTTAATTCAAATTGAAACATACTACTATAAATAAAACACTATTTATAATTAATGGAGCTTATTATGAAAAAACTATTATTAGTCCTTTTACTGTCAACTGGACTTTATGCAAGCCAAGAAGAAAATAGCGATGCCCAACAAGAATTAAATTCTTTAGATTTGGATTTTTCCACCGTAGATATGTATTACCTTATGAATGAAGCAGCAATTCCTTCTAAAGGACAAAAACATCCAATGAATGATGACGATGATATTACCCAAAAAAGATTTTGTAGCGATCAGTTACTACAAGATTTAAGATCTATGAATTCTATCGGACAAAGTTCATTATCTTTACCAGATTCTAATACATATAATGACGACTTTGTTTATTATATGAACCCCGATTCAACAGAAGAAATTGAAAATCTTTTTGGTAATGAGAATAATACGACAGGTACTGAAACAACTTCTTCATTCCAGACAACTTCTTTGCCTATCCTTGATTCAGCAATTGAAAATAGTGAAAAATATTTTAAATGCCCATATAAAGGATGTAATCAATCTTTTTCTAAGAAAAATAGCTTAACTAGGCATAAAAAAAAACATACTGGTACTGAAAGATCTCATATATGCCCACATAATGGATGTAATAAATCTTTTTTCCTAAAACACCATTTAAAAGAGCATATTAAAACTCATACTGGTGAAAAAAATCATATATGCCCTCATGAAGGATGTAATCAATCTTTCTATCAATTTAATAATTTAAAAGAGCATATTCAAACTCATACCGGCGAAAAGCATAATATATGCAGATACTGCAATAAGCCTTTTATTCAAAAAGGTACTCTATCTAGGCATATCAAAAGCCAACATAAAGATCTTCCATCAAACAAACCTAAAGAATCTGCCGACAGTAAGCATAGCCAACATGAAGAAAATCCTTCTTAATAAGCTTATTCATATTTAAAGAAAACTAAAAAATCTATCTCAAAAAATTTTATTTTTCGAGATACTAAATGTTCAATTTTTTTTCAAATATTTTCTGATATAATGAATGATAAGTTTTTTCCTCTTAAATTGTTTTTTATACCTTATTCTAATTGATTAATAAAACTGATTCTTTACATTTTTAATCTTAAAATAAGTTTTAAATCAAGCATTAACCATAATAGCTTTAAAAAAAGTGTAACAAAATTATGAATATCGCAGTCCTTGTATCAGGTGGTGTTGATAGCGCCGTAGCATTACAACTTCTTAAAAATGAAGGTCATCAGCTTACCGCATTCTACCTTAAAATTTGGCTTGAAGACGAACTTGCCTTTTTAGGAACCTGCCCCTGGCAAGACGATCTTTCTTATGTGCAAAAAACTTGCGAGCTACTTAATATTCCTCTTGAAATTATTTCACTACAAAAAGAATATCATGAAAAAATTGTCGCCTACACCATTGATGAAGTAAAAAAAGGACGAACACCAAACCCTGATATTTTGTGTAATACTTTAATTAAATTTGGTGCTTTTTATGACGTTGCAGGAAACCGTTTTGAAAAAATTGCAACAGGCCATTACGCTCAAATAAAACAAATTGGCGATGAATATATTTTAGAACGATCTGCTGATGAATTTAAAGATCAGAGCTACTTTCTGGCACAACTTAAGCCAGAACAACTAAAACATGTGCTATTCCCTATTGGCAAATACAAGAAAGAAGAGATACGCACACTAGCGCATGAATTTAATTTACCTAGCAAAGATCGTAAAGACAGCCAAGGACTCTGCTTTTTAGGCACCATAAAATTTCGTGAATTTATTGCATATCATGTTGGCACTCAACAAGGATCACTAGTTGAATTTGAAACAGAAAAAAAAATGGGAACTCATCAAGGTTGCTGGTTTTATACAACCGGACAACGCCAAGGAATTGGCCTTTCTCATGGCCCTTGGTATGTAGTAGGTAAGAATACTACCACTAATACAGTGTTCATTTCAAAAAATTATCACGCTGAAGACAAACTCCGAAATGCATTTATTATCGGCGAAGGCAACTGGTTTATTAATGATTTTATGACTCATCAATCTATTGCCCATCAAAGTGGCACATTAAGAGTTAAAATGCGCCACGGAGAACAACTTTATTCTTGCAGCTTAAAACCTATTTCTGGCGGTATTCAAGTCACTTTAAACGAACGTGACCAAGGAATTGCCCCAGGACAATTTGCAGTTTTTTACGACGGTATCCGTTGCCTTGGTTCAGCCCCTATTATCAAAACAATATAGAGGCACCATGAGTCACACAAATCAATCCCTACATTGCACCTTTTCTACTTGGCTTACCCTAAGCCGTATTGCTATAACACCCATTATTGTGTACGCAATGCTTACTGATTGTTGGGGAACTGCATTTATATTGTTTATTACCGCAGCTATAACCGATGTTTTAGATGGATATTTTGCACGCATATTGTGTCAAGAAACAATGTTGGGGGCATTGCTTGATCCATTGGCTGATAAAATTTTACTGATTTCATGTTTTATTACTTTAGCATGTACCAATACTTTACCTTTTAGCATTCCTCAATGGTTTGTCATTTTATTATTATTACGTGAATCATTAATTGTTGGTGGTTTTATGTACCTTTTTTTTAAAACTAAAGGTATTGATATTGAACCAACACGTATGGGGAAACTAACAACCTTTGCCAATAGTTTATTTATCATCTGGCTATTTTCTTGTTATTTTTTTAAATGGTTACCGGTAAAAACCTATTACTTAACCTTGGGCATTACCAGCTTTTTAGTTATTTTTTCATTGCTACAATATCTACTGATTGGCTTAAAATTTTACCGAAAGAAATTATGAAAAACCGATCAATTTTTTGGCTTATAATCACACTTTGTTTTATAAATACTCATAAGAGCAAAACCCAAGAATCTTTTCTAAAAAAGCGACCTGGTCGCGTATCAGAAACTTCTTTAGATATTAAACAAGCTATCGGAGATGATTTTAAAAAAGATTTGACGCACAGCGCCGATTTGATAGCATTGGAAAGTAAACAGATTAAAATTGTCGCAAAAAAAACTGAAAAATTATTAAATAACGACCCTTTATTTTCTGGCCCACAAGCTGAACTTTATGAAAAAAAATTAGCTGAGCATGTAAAAAAGCACAACCAACTCATAAAACAACTTGAAGAGCTTAATAAAGCATTTGAAGAAGATTTTAAATTATCATAACTATATACCAATCTAGCTTAAGGAACAATGCACATGGCAAGTGGCTACAATCGTATTATTATCATGGGGAATTTAACCCGTGACCCAGAATTAAAACAGCTAGGTTCAAGTCAATCAGTATGTCGTTTAGGCATCGCTTCAAACCGTCAATACAAAAATCGTCAATCAGGCGATATGGTGCAAGAAGTCTGCTACGTTGATGTTGATGTATGGGGACCTCAAGCTGAAACCTGTAAACAATATCTAGAAAAAGGACGCCCTGTACTTATTGAAGGACGTTTAAAACTTGATTCATGGCAAGATCCTGATGGAAAAGCACGCAGCAAACATTCTATTGTTGCTGATCGCGTAGTGTTCTTAACGCAAACTAATGAAGGCGGCGCTGGTCGCTCTAAAGAAGATGAGTTTTCTCCCCTAGAACCGCGCAATGAAGTAGAACGTGAATTAATGTCTCAACTTGATGGTATCAAAGCAAAAATCCAACCGGCTCAACGCAAAACCGAATCTTCATGGCAAGGCGCACACGGAACACAATCTACACAATCAGAACCTTCATTTTTTGATAATAACTCAAAGAATAGCGCTGCATTTAAAGATGAACCACCGTTTCAAGACGACTTACCTTTTTAATATACCTTAATTACGCCAACATTCTACTCTCTAATTGACAAGCTGAATATTAAAATGTCAGAATAAAGAAAAAGATATACCATAAAAAGGTATAAAAATGGGAGAGTAGAATGAAGTGGCATAGTAGGGGGTTTTTTCTGATACAGATACTAAGTTGTGTATTAATTATACAATCTATCAAAACTAATTTTTCAAACACCCCAGACAAAAAACAGATTTCATTTTCTTTCTTAAACATCTATCCACAATCTTCGTTAAAGAATCTAGTTTCTATGACAATGCGTCTCTGGGCAGAAGTTAATGAACTTCAAGAAAATCCTGAACTTAATTTAGCTTTAAAAGCTTCGAATAAATTTTCAGAACAAGTACTGTTACTTAATACCGCATTAGATACAACACTCATTGATGCAGCCCATAGCATGCATCAATGCCCTGAATACATAGAAATAATACTTCATGACATGCAGCAAATTCTTGATATTATTAAAGAATTAACTAAAGGCTATGCATCAATTCTTGCCACCTATACAGAAAAACAACTTACCACAGCTACATCACTTTTTATTCTTGAGCATATAATTAATAAAATGAGAAAAATAATTTCTCAAGGTGCTATTCCTACCAATCTTTATTTTGCTTTGCAAAAGCCTTCTCAGCTACCCTTTAATTTTAAGCCAGTCAATTGGCTCAATTTAGCATAATCATTCCAAAGAAATCACCCCTGTATCAGTACCAACCATAATCTGACCGCCAGCGCCAATACTATGAACCCAATAGAAATAATTATATTGTTTTGTTATAGAAAATCTTAATGAGCTCATAATCTCATTGGCAGTATTCCATTCAAGTATTGAAGTGCGATAAGGCAATAATAATAATGTATTAAAAGCTGAAGTTGAATAATCAAGACGATCTTTTAACGCTATATGAAACCGACGCGCCCCATCTGACCAATAGTAAGTAATACGTGATAATGAAGTAGGCAAAGACGTATCAGAAATAAAATCATTAGCTGGTAATTCGGCAGTGGTGGTTATTAAATCGTCAAAACATATCTGATGCAACGCACTTCTGTCATACACTTGTTCAAACAAAGAATTATCAAGCCAATTTGAGGCAATAAGATTAGTTGGTCGTGCTATACAACCAGAAACATTTAATACATTAAAAATTAGTCCAGCAGTAGTTGGCGAAGTCACTAAGGTCCATAAAACAGCTGCTTGATTTGCAGCTCCTTGCACACCACCAACAGTTGCTGAACGATACAAACCATTATTTGTTGCCAACACAACTTGTTCTGTATTCCCTCCAACAATAGTCAGAACTTCACAATCATAAAATTGTGTTGCTGCAGACAAACCTACTGTTCCTGATGTTGCAATCAATACTGGAGCCAATGCCCCTGCAGTTGATGCTTGAGAAATTCTATATAAACGATCTCCTAAAGTTGACTGAGAACTTGTATCTTTAGTTACTACATACATAGCTTCCCCATACTCAGAGCTACGTGTTTTAAAAGAAACAACTTCTCCTACAATAACTGGTACTTTTTGCCAACTATATGCCAAAGGACTCAATGCACCCGTATTTAAATTACCTAAAGTTGTATTATTTGCGCCTATACCACCACCATTTGCAGCCCATACATAAAGGCCATTTTGAGTCCCTGCAAAGAAAAAACCTTGAGTGTTTGCCGCAGAAATATTCCCCCCAGAATAGCCAAGAACACGTATAGGACCAGCTCCAAGTGGAAGTTGCGTCACCATATAATTAGCAGGCAAAGAAAAATCAGAAGTTATATTATTTTGTACTGCAAAATGTCCTGTTGCTGCTGAAATACTTATCAAAGCAAAAGCAACCTGATTCATTCCACCAAAAAGTGCGTATCTATAAGTTGTTTGATTACCAAAAGCCCCAATTGATTGATTTAAGTCAAATACAGAAAAACAACCATTAGAAAAAGTAGTATTGAGTGCTGAAACTAATGGTAAACCAAGAGCAGTAGTTACTACAGGTGAATAACCAGTCTCTGTCCAATCTGTTCTATACACATTTTGACCACCAACTTCTACACCCCAAACAGCACCAGTTACTGCACTTACTCCAAATGCTTGCACTGAACCATCAGTAGTTCCACCACTTAATGCAAATGGTGCAGCTTTAGCCCACTCTGACCATCGAACAATCTTTCCAAAATTATTAAATTGCGCTTGAGAATAAAAAATACCACCAGTATCAGTAGCGCTTGGATTGTTAGAAATAGCAATCGATACAAAAACTGTATCGCCTACACATTCCATCCACGTAACTCCGTTAGTTGCACTATTATTAATAAAAGGCAATGCACCATCGCCAACAATTGCGCTTGTATCTGTTTTCAAAGCTAAGTTAGCACCAGTTGCCAAAGTAGTAATGGATGTTCCTAATTCACCAGCTCCACCATTTGGGCCAACAGCTAATTGTCCTACATAAGTACCTGCTACTAAAGCAGCTACCCCTTGCTGAGATGCAGGTGCAATTAATGGCAATGCATAAACCCTATTGCGTGTTCTAGATTGCGTATTAGGAACAGGAGTTACATTATTAGGCAGATAAACTGGATTTGCATCAGTACCACCAACGACTATCAAATAAGGATACCCTGTTGAAGTGTGTAGAACAGAAACTTTTTCTAACACCGTATAAGCATCACCAGCAGGAATAGCTACACCACCCGTACGAATAGCACCTATGATACGATCATTATCAGCAAGAGCTGCTGTGGCATTATCATACTGAGGAATAAGTGTAATAGTATCTCCAATAGGGTCGTAATCAAAAATAACTAATCCACAAACAATATTACCCGCCGCTGCAACACCTCCAACAAGTGTAGAAGTTGTCATATGAGCCGTTACATACAATTTTTGCAACGTTGAATCATAATGCATGTCCAAAATATTACCATTAAAATTCTGTAATAGTGGTGGGGCTAATATCCGCCCTGCATCAATTAAATTAAAACCAAATGGAACAAGCGGCGCCGTAGCTCCTATTACCGTAGTACTTACGGCCGCAGCAATAGGCGTTGTTGTCGTTCCATCATTCACATTATGATAGGTAAAATTCAACCCAGTACTACCCAACGTAACCCCAGTTAATGCAACACCGTCTCCTACATTACTGCCAAAATTTGTTCCGCCATTTGCAGGAGCTGCTGCTCCATTTCCTTGTAAAGCAGCAAAAATATGTTGCTCACTTGCCGCTATTTGAAAAATTGTTCCAGTGGCTCCAGCAGTCCCAGAAGAATCGTTCAATGAATTACTCACTGCGTACTGAGTTCCTGTTGAATTCAACACGCTAATTGTGGTAGCTAATGTTGGTGGTGTTGTAGTAAGACAAGCAATCAATGGATTATTTGGGTTAGTGGTTGAAGACATTAATGCAATATCGGTAATTGCCATACCGGCCAATGCAGAAGCATACGTACTTGTTGGAGCTGGCGTAGTTGGTGCTGTATTACAAAGTGGCGTAAATGCCGGTACGTGACCATCATACAAAGGAGTTGCGCGTGCAATGCTGTATGCCCCTGGTGGAAGTGGGGCAGGAGTTGTTGGTGCTGCAGGAGCAGTAGTAGTTGGTGGCACGGAAAGCCCAACATAAAAACTCTGTGTTGGCCGATGGAATACTGAACAGTTTATTGTTTGCACAAATGTTGAAGTTGTCAGATTGTTTCCAATAATTTGTCGCACTGAATGTGTAGTTAATGGTGCACAGATCATTAATGCGACTACTGATTTAATGGTTATAGTTACATAATTTGGTAGAATTTTTTGCTTCATCGATTCCCCTTTTAGGCTACTTACTACTTGGTCACTTTTATTCAAAACTTATATTTCGTTTTATAAGCTCGTTTTTTAACTTAGCATAAGTATTTTTCATAACTTTAAAATACTCATGCTCAATACGTTTAAAAATCTCATACGCATCATTTTCGCTATAAACATGTAAAGTTGCATTTCTATCTTTAAGCATACAAACCCATGCATTTTCATCATCAATTAATTTTGCCTGATAAGCTTTCTGCATGACTTCTCGTGGGGTAAAAACTTCTACTTCTTGTGTTGCTAAAATCTTTTTTAATACTTTCCAAAATAGCTCTATACTAAATTCAAATCTTTGAATAACTGCATCAGATTTAATAGAAATAGTATCATCAAATAAAAGCGCCTCTTCTAACCTATCAATAGCATCTGCAAGTGCTTTAAAAGAGTTTTTTTTCTCTTCCATTAGATCTTTCTTTTAAAAAGAATTTTTTTATCATTTAAAATATTATTTTTAAATTCTATATTCTTTAAGTTATTAAAATTAACACAATCAATTTGCAATAACGTATCTGCTTCTTCAATAATTTCATCAACTAAAAACCATTGCTTTCTATCAATTAATTGGCCAATAATAGCTAAATCAATATCAGAACGTTCCTGATTATCCCCACGTGCACGTGATCCATATAACCAAATTTCATCAATAAAGGGTAGCTCTTTAAGTTTTTTAAAAAAATCGTAGCGAGTAATATCCAAAGTCATTAAAAATTCCAAGTAATTGCTAAACCAACATCACCGCCAACAGAATGGTTAAAGAAACTACTATGGGCTTTAATTATTCGATTATAAAACAACCCAACATGTGGATGCAATGCACGTTCATTATTAGTAAAATCAAGATCAAGGCCCATATGAATAATATGATGACTCCATCCTTTAAGCATTGAATCACTATTGACAATAACCGAAGGGAACAACGTATCATTGGCAGAAGCCAAACTATCAGCACCTTTATTGGCATAAGAATACCCCAAAGAAATTGACATTGGCTCTAATACCTCGCATTTAACAGAAGCACCAACTTCATACAAAGACCCTAATTTACGTTCTGCAATCCCTTTTGCCAACTTAATAAAACCATTTTGTCCTTGTGCTGTTTGCATACGAAGATTTAATGTTTGCTTAAAGAATGCTAAAAATTTTGCATGAAAATCTAAAGTGATTCTTTCATTAGCACCAACACTCAATAACAGATCCCCCAATAAAGCCTTATGTCCATCATAGCCTGGCGCAACTGAAAACGCCCTATCTTGATCTTTTTTTTGTGCGTTGCCGAGCAATGCACCAACTTTTATAGTTAAGTCTGCAAAGTCAAGGTCGTCTGTATCTTCGTTGTTTTTTGTCCAACCACCATAAACAGCAATATCACCAAGACCACTTTTTTTTGAACCCAAAATATTCAAATCATTTAGTTCAAGAATCGAATTAAATGCTGCTAAAAATTGAATCCATTGTGCATTTTGTGCAGAAGCTGGCGTTAGATCAGTAAAAATAGGATTCTGAATATCAACAGAATAATACGGAACACTCACCCCAAAGAAAAATTCTGGGGTAAAATTCAATGCCATATCAACTGCACCAGTTGCACAGACTGCACGACCAGTAAATTGTAATTGAGCATATAAAGGATCGGTTGCTACTACGTTCCATAAATTGTTTAAGACTAAAGTATTAGTATCGGTAATAGTTTGACCACCAATATCACGCCCCACTTGATACATTTTATGCACACCATAAATACCTAACACATTGGTTTCTACCCCTGTGCCATCTCGCCCTTGCGTAGTAGCCCCATGCACTGCCCACAAATCAATAGACAATAACCCTTTACGTTCTGGGCGGCTACTTTCACCAAATGGCTGCGCATAATATAAATTTGGATTTGAAAAAGCATGTAGTGTATTAACAACATTAACTGCTGTTAATACAAACAAAGAAAGAATAGTTATTTTTAGCATGTGTTGTTTCATTGAATATTTCCTTTTTATTTACTTATAATCCAGAACTACACGACATTCTAAAAAGATATCAACTATAATCCTTGCCATTCAGAGCGTAGCGTGGAATCCAGGTTTAATTTATAATCAAAACACCTCAAGAAAATACTACTCACAACAGCGTAAAAGTAAAGAAATAGGCATAAAAAACAATGTCACAATTTATTTCGCTTTTTCCAATACACCATCCAGTTTTTTACATAATTCTTGCCAATAATCAAGTAGAGTAATTGCTGCATTTAAAATTTTATTTATATGTATTACCATATAACTATCATTTTGTGGATACTGATGAGACACCGTATTTCTAATATCACGCAAATCTCTCCAATCATCAACACTTGGCAAGAACTCTATTTTTTCAAGGGTATTTAATTTATCAATCATTGTTTGACGATCAGAATCTTCTTCTAATATTTCAAGAATTAAAGGAAAAATTTTTGCACCAATAAGATCCTGTAATTGCGCAAATCGATTTATAATTTGATCGATAAATGCAACCTGCATATCTGTTAGATTTTCTATATCACCATCTTTCAATGGAACTGTATTTTTTAAATAAGTAAAAGCAGCTTTCATTCTTTTGACATGAGTAATTGCTATACGAATATACTCTTGCAACAATTCTTTATCGGTCATAGTTCTTTGTTCTATTTTCTTCATATTATTTGAATCCCAGTGGCTAAAGCAACTTTATGAATACGCAATATTTCATTATTTTTAGCATGCACTACAATATCGATTTTTTGCTCACCAAGCATATCTTGCAATTTAACCCAAAAGTTGCCCCTCATGTCAAATACTTTTCCAAGGTCGCTCTCTTCAGTTTCAACATACAAATCAATATCTCCGCCACGCGCAGCAAGATTTACCCGAGAACCAAAAACCCATAACCTATCGCCTGGCAAAAATGATTCTTTAAATGCCATTTTAATAATTTCAATGTTTTTTGGCCGCAAGCGTATTTGTTCATAAATCATCATTAATAAACTCATGTTTTTAATTTTTTTAGAGATAAGAAAATACTACCTACGACAACGTAAAAGTAAAGAATAAGTCACGTCGTAATTATTAAGCAAAGACGAATAATATAATGTACACGATAAAAAAAAGAACGAGCCTCTTGCGAAACCCGTTCCTCTTTTTATCGTGTATAAAATCTTGATGTATTACCTGATGTTTATTAAGAACTTAACTAATTAACCAATTACAATACCATCTGGTCCTAAACATGCACAAAGGAATCCATTTGGCAACTGACCAATGGCATATACTGTTTTACCTTCAATATCATTAACCTGATCAATTGGAGCAGTTACATTAAAGTTAAGCGAATCAGTTTTGTATGGCATTGATTGTGCTTTTAATGCATAACTACCGTCTGAAGGAGAAGTTACAAATAATCTACGAGCACCATCTGACCAATAAGAAGTTATTTTATCAGGATAAATTATTGAAGTACCATTAGAAGTATAATGTTCTGGATCTCTCATTATATTTGGGCCTTGAGCTAATAAATGGTCAAGGAATGAACTTGTATACGTACCTTTTCCATCAGCATCATCACGTAAATAAACACCAGTGATACCTAATACGTTTTCAAGACGATTTTGTGCAAATAAACGAGTATAAACTTCTTCTGATACTATTTTTGTCCATACAGCAAGCGCTGGTGTATTATTACCTGCAGCATTTAAACCTAAAAGTGCACGCGATTCATACAAGCCATTGCCTGTTGCAAGAATTACCTGTTCTTGTGTAGGAACAGCTGCGACTGTAGCTGTTGCAGATGGAAGCACACCCCATTGTACAATTTCAAAGTCTTCAATAGTCGCTGCGTCAACAAGAGAACCTGAACCAGACGTTGCAACAGTTACTACAGTGTTAATTATTGCTGTAACATTAGCCGCCTCTGTAATACGATATAAAGTATCTGTTACTGTACCACCATTATTATCACGAGCTAAAACATACAAACAAAGTCCGTTAGATTTAATTTTACGAACAGCACCTGTGATACCAGTGATTTGTTGCCATGACATAGGATTAGCAGTAAATGGAACCGCATTAAGTGCATTAGCTGGTCCATTATCAAAATTCAATCCAACACCAGGAGCAGCAGTCACTGCATAAGCATATAACCCTGCATTAGTACCAGCAAAGAAGAAATGAGGAGTTGCTACCGTTGTCCAGTGAGAGAACCCTAAACACTGAACCACTCCAGCACCTGCAGGAAGTGTTGTTGACAAGAAATTAGCATCTAAAGAAAAATCAGTCGGCGGAACTGTTTGTGGAACAATATAAGTACCATTTGGATCAGCATCCGCTATATCAGTACGTGTAATAACCACTTTTCCTTGTCCACCAAATAAAGTATAACGCCCTTGCGATTCAGCACCAAAATTAAAAGAAGAACGACCAAGGTTATACATTGAAAATACCCCTTCAGGAAGTGCGGCTGCTACTGCACCTTGCAATGTTGTTGCAACAGTAGAATTTGCCCAACTTGAAATACGTACTATACGAGCAGCAGTTCCATCATCTTCAGGTACAGACCAAATTCTTCCTGAACGAGCATCTACACCAAATGAATTAATCGAACCATCTGCTGCATTTGTCCCCATTCCTGTAGGTACAGCTTTTTCCCAACGTGTCCAACGAACAATCTTGCCTTCAGCGCCAAAGATTGCTTGTGAATACAATATTCCGCTTTCATCAGTGTTAGCAAGATTAGTAGCACTAGAAATATAAACTGTATCCCCAACAACATGCATATCAGAAGGTACTGAACCAACAACATTTTGCCATGGTGCCGCACTATTTCCAACTATCGCTGGAATACTTGTTTCTGTATACATTGTTATAGCAGATGCTGCTTGCGTATTAAACATAGGACTTGTTGTATCTGCAAATGTACCTTCGTTAGTAAACCCTTTAGTTACCAACGGCAACGCCCATACTCGATTATTTTTAATATCAGTAGCTGCGATACCACCATTAAGTATCAAATAACTAAGTCCAGTACTTGTATGCATAATATCAATAAAATTTACCTTAAGTATATTAGCTGCAGGATTAGTCGCTGTATTCAGCACCCCCACTATATTACTAGTACCTGTCCCAGCAAAATCCGCCCATGCAGTATCTGCTGATCCATTAATAGCAACACCAGCTAAAGCTCCAGCGGTATTATTTACTATAATTAAAGAACGAGCACCATTAGTATTTAAAGCCCCTGAAGTGCAACTAATACCAACATATATTTTATCAAATATTGGATCATATACCATTTTTGGCGTTGCAGTTGGATTAATAGCCGTTACTGCAATACCAAGACCTAAGCCATTTGCTACTCCAGAAGCAAGACTAAAAACTGTTGTTGAAGCCGCAGCTGCCGGAACCAAAGTTGTAGCATTAAGCGCATGCGAATTCAAACCTGAAGCAGTATTGTTGGCAAGAAAAGCCGCACCATTTGCTGAAACTAAAGAAAACGCATGAGTATCATTAACAGCCAAACCTTTAATATCACCACCAACAGCACCGGCAGCATCAGTTACTGCTGCTAGCATAGTACCCGTAGTAATTCCATCAGTTACATTGATAAAATCAATATTGGTACCCGCTGAATTTGACCAAGCAAAACGTAATGCGGTAAGATTTGAAACTGCCATTGCAGAAACAGCATCATTTACTGCTGCAGATGAAATAGCAGTCCCTGTTATCACACTTCCCGTTGGCACTGAAAATTTAGCAATACTACAAGTAGCACCCATCAAAGCTAACGCACCAGAACCAGGACCAGCACCAGTACCAACATAGAAGTCACCTGTTTTTTTATCAAGAACACTACCAGTTATACCAACTTTCATAGTACCATTAGTTACAAGACCGGCAGCATCTAGTGAAGAAATAATAGCTTGCGCAGAAGGGACACACACGAACGTGCTTAGAAGAAGCCCTAATCGCAATTTTGTTCGTTTTTCCATTAAAAACTCCTTAATGAATTGAATCTTAAGTGAATATTAAAAATTCCAAGTGATATTAGCACCAAAAGAACCACCAACAATATCTGTTGTAAAGATACGTTTACCGCCAACTGGTCTATTATAGAACAAACCTATGCGAGGGTTAAAACAGCGTCCTTCTTTTGCAAAGTCATAGTCTGCACTAATATTGATAACATGCTTTCTCCAAGCTTTAAGCATTTCATCGCTATTAACAATTACAGAACTAAAGGCAACCGTATCTTCTGGAACTAATGTTGTATCTTCTTGGCTTGTGTAAGTGTATCCAACACCAAATGAGAATCCAGCAGCAATATGGTCAGCTTTTAAGAAAGTGCCGATATCCCATAAATTACCCATTTTTTCTTTTGCAACACCTTGCGCTAATTTAATATAGCCACTTTGTAAGCTATTAGTTTTCATGCGAACTGTTTGTATATCGTCAAAGAAGAATAATCCACCAACATGCCAACCAAGACTTACCCAATCAAGAAAACCAATTGCTGCATCAAAATCAACTGAAACACCACCATGACCATTGTAACCTAATGGTATTGCAAATGCTTTAGATCTATCACGACGATCTGCTACTGGACTAGTAACACCAACTTTTATAGTAGTATCAAAAAAGTCGATTGATTTTAAATTATCGTTGTTATAGGTCCAACCGATATAGGTTTGAATATCACCTACGCTGGTATAACTAAAGTTACCTTTATCAATACCAAAACGATTCAATGTTGCATCAAAATTAGCTAAAAATTGTGTCCAAATAGGATCAGTAATGTTAGGCACACCTGCTGTTGGAGATTGATCAACAAATGAAATATCGCTTACTTTAACATTTTCTACCGGAACATTGATTTGAGAGAAAAAACCATATTTATAGTTTTGTACAAAACCAAAATTTGCACCTAAGTAACCAAACTTACCGTTAAAAACTACTTGCCCAAAATTGCCGTTACTAGGTAACGCAGCAAGTTGAATTAAATTAAGATCGATTGCGTTAAGTGGATTTAAACCTGGAACGCTTTGACCTAATTTAGCAATATTATGAACGCCATAAATATTTAAAACGTTCGTTTTAGTGCCACTTCCATTATGCCCGTTCTTTGCAGAACCTCCCATAACAGAAACGTCAAAGGTCGAAAGATAATTACGATCGAAACGTGGTTCATGATTATATGGCCCACCTCGATAAGAATAACGATAGCCAAGAGCTGACACTGGTACGAGCAATAATGAAAGTACAAACGTCACTCTGGTAAAGAGCGTCTTTTTCATAGAGACTTCCCCTTTTTTGTGATTAATAAAACTTCTAACTACTGCATAAGATCTAAAAAATTAAAATTTAAAAGTAAAGAAGTTTATTTTGTTTTTTTTATCACACAGAAAGAAATATGCCCAAACTCGTCATCCATAGGGATATTACCTATTCAAACAAAAAAGACTAACACTCGTCATCCAGAGGCGAAATATAATGAAGCCGTGAGATCAAGGACAATTTAATTAAAATCAAGACAAGGCCCATAAAGCATTAACAGGCAACGCACATAATTTATCACTAAACTGCACTGACTCTTGTCCAATATATAAAACAATACCTTGCACAAATCTATTTTGAAAATTTTCTTGCAAATAGTGTACCCCTTCAAAATCTTCAGAAGAAATACTGTTACTATTTTTAATAACAATACCAATTATATTACCCTGAAAATCTTCAACTATTAGGTCAACTTTTTTTCCATTTATCACATTATAATAATAAATTTGCACACGTTTTTGTGACCAGCTTACCTGCTTTTTGAGTTCTGAAATAACAAAATTTTTCAATAGCAAAGGCGCAAATATACTTTCTTCTATGCAGTCAGTTTCAAGATTAATACCCAATAAAAAGGACAATAACCCGGTATCATTAAAATAGATCTTTGGCAAATACTGCTCTTCATAGTTAGTTACATTACCTAACCATGGTTGTTCAAAACTCACTAAAAATAATGCTTCTAACAATGTTACCTGTTGTTGTAAAAGTTCTTCAGAAATAGTTAATTCTTTTGCCAGATCAGCAATAACCAGAACGTCCCCTGCATGCGCTGCAAGACACGTAAGAATTTTACGTAATAAAATTGCATCATACTCTTTTAGAAGGCTCATTAAATACTCATCAAACCATGGTATAACAATTGAGTAACCATTTTTTTGTTGTGCAATAATAAGTTCAGGATAGCCACCAAGAGCAATTCTTTTATACAAATCTTCTTGTTCTTGTAAGGCATCACACTCAACATTTGGCGTTATACCTTTAAAAATGTTTTCAATAAAATTTTCTTTTACTTCAATACGCTCGGCCTGCGAAAAAGAAAAGAGTTCTATAGTTTCCATTTGACCAACAACCAGGTCACTTAATTCCGGGATTAATAAGAGATCAACAGAACTGACTAGTGCATACATGCGACTTTGACGATTTTTTTGAACATCTTGTTTAATTGGCAAAAAAAGTTCTGGCACACGTTCTATTTTATCTAGAATAACTGGTTTAGTAAGACTTTCTATAAAAGCTTCCGGGTCATTTTTTGCTAATAATAGGACATCTTGGTCTTCAAAAGTAATATAGGTATAAAGCGCTTGAGGGCATACTTTTTTTATTAAAAGAGTTTTTCCTGTTTTTTGCGCACCGGTTAAAAGTACAACAGGACTCCAAGAAAGTAGTTTTTTCAGTTTTTCAAATAGATTTCTTTTAAACATTTTTGCCTTAATAATAAATTTCGTACTCTGTCATCAAGCAATGGGCTATTTAAAGTACACTATTTATTAATCAAAGTCTTTTTAATGCCCTCCACGGGCAGTGCAAAGAGGGGTCTTGCCACCCCTCTTTTGAATCTGGGCACTTAAAGCTGCACCTTAAGAAACGCCAAGAACGGCTCTACTTTTGGATTCGCCTTTGGCTTCCCCTCCCAGGATAACCTGATTACGTACTTACACATACTTTTATAATTGTTAATAAATATGCAGAATTTCTGAGCCAGGAAAGCCGTAGACTGGACTTTAAAGAAAACATTACCATGCATAATCGGCACGCTAAATAAAACCCAGTAATTTTCTTACTGGAAATCTAAACTAGCTTCTTTTGGTTGAGATGGCGCAGCCGTATGGCAAGAAACCTCCTGGTCCTGCCTGGAAAGGCATTAAAGAGATATTGAATTTAATATGATTTTTAAGAAGACTTTTTACCGTTAAATGGACCCTACTCTTCATATTGCTTTGCACTGCTTGCTCTGGATGAGGATTTTAAACATATTTCTCTTAATGTAGATTGAAAATTCAAAGAAAATGCCCTATTCTTGGGATCTATAAAAACTCATAAAAATAATAAAAATTATCGGGGGATACTCATGGAAGATAACAACTTTAATGGACAAGATCTTTATGATGAACTTCATAAAGAAGAAACTACCCAAGAAGAATGCCAAGCAACTGCTGATGAACTAGCTCAAACAAAAGACCAACTCGTTCGTTTGGGTGCAGATTTTCAGAATTACAAAAAACGAGTAGAAAAAGACCGTTCTTTATGGACACAAACAACACGTGCTGAACTCTTATTGCAATTGCTCCCTATAGTTGATGACTTTGATAGAGCAATGCAAGAATCAAAGCGCATAACAGAATTAACTGAACAAACTGCCATCCAAAGCACCAGCGTGGGATCCAGTTCTTTAAACCAATTCCTTCAAGGGTATGAATTAATTCACAAAATGTTTTATGACTACCTAAAAAAGAATGGGGTAACACCAATTGCACAACACACCACTTTTGACCCAGAACTGCATGAAGCAGTAATGCAAACTCAAGCAGAAGGTAAACAAGAAGGTGATATTATTACGGTATTACAACCTGGTTTTATGTGTAATGGTGTAGTTTTAAGGCACTCAAAAGTAAGCGTAGCCGCACAACAATAAAAAAATAATAAACAAAAAAACGCAAAAAAGGCCCATGAACTAAATCATAGGCCTTTTTTATTGCTTTAACTAGATGTATATTAATTACTTAACTTTGCAATTCAGCAATTATTGTATCAATTTCACTATTCATATATTTAATATAGTCAGGATTACCTTTTGTTAAATTCAATCTCTTAACTGTATACAATTTTAACAATTTATTTACTAAATCAAGGACTCTAGCAGAAGTACCTGCATAAAAAATACCAAGATCTACTTCTGTAGCAAACACATTACTTAATATTGATTCCTTAAGGATAACATTAGCACCTTGTTGACGGAAATAAATGTTAGTTGTGACAACCTTGTCTAATGAAGCCTTAAACATGTTTTTTAATACTGAATTAGAAGATTCATGAAGAACGTTAATTGCATCAGCAATAAACTGAGCTTGTCTTTGTTTAGCAGTTGACGTACCAACTTTACCACCAGTTACAGTACTTGCAGCAGCTGAAACTTTTGACGCTATAGAAGATACAATACCAGCATTTTGAGCAACAACAGGAATATTTTCAGTTACAGCTGAACGTTTTAATGTAAGCATTGCAGGCATCTTAGCAACTACAGTGCTTCCAAGAGCAAATGCATTTAAACCAACATAAGAAGCAGCTTTAACTACTAAAGCACGAACTTGTGGCGTATAATATGCAAGATTAACTAATGCAACAGCAACAACTTTTGCAGTTTTTACTTTATCTTGCATAGGGTTCAATAATACGTTCCAATTAGAAACTAAGAACTGAACAGCAGCAAATTGAGACGTAAAAGCAACTGAACCAGCAGCAACTTTACCAACAACTTTAGCACCTTTAACAGTTCTAGAATCAGTAGGATTAACAGCAGGAACCATATTCATTGCATCATAACCAGCATACAAACCAGCAGCTATAGCAGCTGAATTTGCTTTTGGACTTTGCATAAAAGTAGCAGCTTGTGCCTTTGAAGCAGCAACAAAAACATCTTTTTTGTCTATACCAAATTGCTTAGCAACCGCAAGACCAGCTTGCATTTTTGCTTTAGCAACTTGTAAATTTTGCTCAGCAACTGCTTTAGCCGCTTGAACACGAGTCAAACTAACCGCATCTTGTGATGCAAATAGTGGGGTTGATAAAAGTAATGCTATAGTAAATACATTACGCAATTGTTTCTTTTCCATATATTCCTCCATATGAGTTTTGGAAACCATTTTACATTCTGTACATTGTAGAAGCCTACACAGCCTCTACGTACTGATATGAAACAAGTTTAGCAGAGAAGAACAACTGGTCAAAGAGGGGTCAAACAGGCTTATCAATAGTTTCAATGAGAAATTATTAAGTGTTTTAAGCTTTATATGAGCAGCCTTGTACTCGTCACATTACAATTGAAGTCTTTTGCTATGCTTTTCACTGGCACCATAAAGAAGAGCCTGGATGACAAGTTTTTTTAAACTGTCCATAATGCATTAAAAGAAAATGCGAATAATTTATTATTAAAATGATACTACAAATACAAAAAAGGCCCATGAACTAAATCATGAGCCTTTTTTATTGCTTTAACTAGATGTATTAATAACTTATAAAATTACTTATCTTGTTTTTTACATGTTTTCTAATTCAGTAATTATTCTAGTAATTTCAGTATTAATTATTATCTTATCCGAAGGACAATCTTCGGTTAGTGTTAATGAATTAACCATATAATGTTTTAACAAACTATTTACTAAGGCACGGACTTTCTCACTAGTACCCATATAATGCATACCAACTGATTCAGAAGCATATGTATCAGGTAATAATTCTAATAATACATATATATTAGTAAGCCTTGCCTTATAATTTTCAATATATTCTTTATCGTTACAAGACAATAATGCAGATGAAAACAGTTTTTTTAATGGTGAATTTGAACTTTTGTCACAGGCATTAATAGCGTCATTAATAAACTTTATTTCATTTGGGTTTCTTATAGCTTTTGCTTCTTCTTGTATTCCACTATCCTCTTCTTTTTCTTGAGAACTTGCTTCTTCTCTAGCTTCAAAATATTCCGCATCAGTCGATGATTCATCAGAACTGGTTGAAGCTCCATCTTGATCTTCAGTTACAACTGGCCCTTGAACTTGAGGAGCTATGTTAGGAGCAATAACAAATACATTTGAATCAATATAAGACGCAGCTTTAACTACTAAAGCACGAACTTGAGGCGTGTAATAAGCAATATTAGCTAATGCAACAGCAAGAACTTTTGCGGTTTTTACTTTATCTTGCATAGGGTGTAACAATACATTCCAATTAGACACTAAGAACTTAATAGCAGCAAATTGAGTTGCAAAAGCAGATGAACCAACAACAGCTTTACCAGCATATTTAACAGTTTTCATTGTTGCAGAGTCATCAACATTAACAGCAGGCACCATTTTTACTGCATCGTAAGCAGCATAAGTACCGGCAGCTATAGCAGCTTTAATTTTAGCTTTTTGCATAAAAACAGCAAATTGTGCTCTTGCAGCATTAATAAAAGATTCTTTTTTATTTATACCAAATTGTTTAGCAAAAGTAAGACCAGGATGCTCAATATTATTTAATGTAAAATCTGCTAGTAATGAAAAATAATCAGCATTAGAAAGAAGAGTAGAAGGGGCAATGTCATTTCCTCTTAAAATATGTCTTGGCACTGAATCTTCTGATGCAAATAACGGCGTTGATAAAAGTAATGCTACAGTAAATAGATTACCTAATTGTTTCTTTTTCATATATTCCTCCATATGATTTTTTGGAAACCATTTTACATTTTGCACGCCCTAGAAGCCAACACAGCCTCTGCGTACTTATATGAAACAAGTTTAGCAAAGTAAGACAAATGGTCAAAAGGGGGAAATACAAGCTAATTAGTGAATACAAATAGAAAATATTAATAAATTCAAGGTCAATAAATTTTCACTAGTTATCCAAAAACTTAATGTAATGTAACTGTTGAATCCATTTAACTGTAAAAAATCTAAATAATTCAAAGTCTTTGTTATGCCTTTCAAGGCAGGATCAGGAGGGGTAAACTCTGGGAATTCGCGTTTGGCTCACCCTCGCGTGTAGACCTTATCACGTACTTATTTATTTTAAACTTATTATTAAAAATTTGAGCACAAAAAGGGGCCCCGGAAGGCCCCTATCATGCACGTCAAGATGTGTACTGTACGTCGCGATGTCTATTTTTTATTAAGCAATAGCAAGTGTTCTATTAATAACAGAACTTGGCGCCATACTAAGAGCAGCAAATAATGCGCTTGCAGCAACTGCAGCCTTACCAAGCTTAGAATTATTAAAATTCTTGATACCATAACTTGTCATAAAACCAACAAGCGCTGAAAGGATCATACGCTTTTGCAAAACTGCATCATCTTTTGCACTACCTTTAATAATCTTTGCAGCACCACCACAATGATTAAACCAGAAATATGCTACAAAAGCAGCCGCAACTGATTTGTCTGACTTTTTAATATAAGAAGCAAAGCTATCACTTAGTTTTGCTAAAAAATCACTCATAGAACCTGGTAATTTCATTGTTCTAAACATAGTTGCATAAGAAAGTAATGAAAACAATTTAAGCTTTAATCCAAGTTTTTGGTCACAACCAGGAATAGCAGCTTCAATATCAAATGACGGACCAAC
Source organism: uncultured Pseudomonadota bacterium (assembly GCA_964433415.1). Taxonomy (GTDB): domain Bacteria; phylum Babelota; class Babeliae; order Babelales; family CAIQNR01; genus CAYSQM01. The sequence continues at coordinate 65,180 of CAYSQM010000005.1, read as the reverse complement.
AAGATCATTAATTGCCATTTTACCTTGAAGCATTTTCATAAGACTTAAAGAAGTACCAAATTTAAGACCTATTGTTTTATCTTGATTTTCCCACAAAGTCTTTTTTAAAAGACCAATAGAAGCATCAATACCAGCCTCTGAAAGTACTACTGCTACCTCATTTACTGCTTTAGTTGCTTGTCTTACCTGTTCTTGTGAGGTAGGTGTTCCATCAATATGCGCATATAAAGCATTTAATGAACCTGCAACCAACAACAAAACCGATAACCCACTTAACTTATGTAGGTTCATACAAAAACCCTATTTTATTAAAAATGTAAACTATTACTCTTTAATTGTTACAAACTTATTCAATGCAAATACTGATGCTGCTGCGGTCAATGCTGCTGCAGTACCCTTTTTCAATGCTGTTTTAAGGATGCCATCAGTTATTACAACAGACATACTCTTAGACTTCTTACTATTCTTCTTACTATAAGATGGTGCTAATGGACCAACATTACGCAACAAAGTATAAAGAGCAAGCCCTGCAGCTACAGTAATACCAACTTCTTTTTTATGCTTTAAAACAAATTGTTTTACTATTTCTGCCGCAATTTCTGGCTTATAATAAATAAATGTTCCATAAACTTGTGCCTTAGCAATAGCATCGGCCGCAATATTTTTTATATTTCGCGCAATAGATTCTTTTTGTTCATGAGCTTTAATAACTAATGCATCTTTTTGTACTTTAGCCGCTGCAACAAATATATCTGATTTTGTTCTTGCAGTAGATACCGCTGAATTAACCAAAACTGAAACACGTTCTGCTGTTGACTGTACTGCCTTTTTAACCATACCAACTAGTGAACTATCTTGCATTACAAGACTCGCAATTTTTGAACTATCATCGCACGCAAAAACAGATGATATTAATAACGACATACTTAGTAAGCTTAAATAAAATTTCTTCATGGATGCCCCTACAGGTAGTGAAGAATGAATATAATAACAACACCACAAAGCATAAGATTATGAAGCTTTTTGTCAATTCAGTACTTCTTTAAGCTTTTTCGTTAGTACTCTTTGTAATTAACAATTAAATCAACCTTTAAAAAGAGGTATCTTCTGGAATAAAAGGATCTTGACCTATAATAGGGTCATGTTCAGAAAACTGATCTGTAGTTAAATCCGCATGTATTTTTGAATCTACCACTAAAACAGTGATATCATTAGGAAAGTCGGAAACTGTTCCATAAAGTGCTTCATTCGCTTTAGCAATCAACTCTTTCAATTGGTCTCTTGTTCTGCATACATTACCATAATTTTGTAATAAATCAGCATTAATAGAAGCTGCAGAGAACCAAATAGTATTTTTATAATAAGCAAGTGCATCTGCAAAAGTCGGATCTTCTTTTTGTATAGCAGGACCAACATCTATGCCACCTTGCATACATACTTTAATTTGTTGCCACATACCATCTCCACCTTGATCTAAAAGATTTGTAAAATCACGTACAGAGTTTGCTTCAACAGTTACATACCCTTTAGAGGCATTTAATAACTTTATTCTATAAAAAGCTGCCAAAGAAAATGCTTGGTCATACGTAAGATCACCAAATTTTTTATTTTGAATACCTTCAAATAATTCTTTTCCTAATGCTAAATTTTCCTGAGCATTACCAACTCCACTCTTAGCGTATCCTAAGGCACTTAACGTAGCGTCATCACCAACAAGTTCCTTTATATTTTGAGAAAAATAATCATTCATTTTTTGACCATCGAATGTACCATCTTTTTTAACAAAATAAGCCAATTTTCCTAACTCAACTGATACTGTAAATAATGCTTGTTTACCGCCAATATCATTTACAAGGACTATAGACTTTTGCTGCTTAGCATATGCATCTATTACCTGTTTTTCTAATAGTTGCAATTGGGATTCTGCCGTTTTAAGCTTCTCTTCTAATTTTTTATAATTAGGGTCAGTAATTCTTGCAACAGGAGTAGTATCATGAGAAAAATCTGGAATAGCGTCTGAAATAAGAGAATTTACTGAATTTATCATTACAGTAGAATCGGCAACATATTGTTGAACATGAGTAGTAATAGTATCTAAATTAGTCTTTAAAGCACTGTTTTGATCTTTAAAAACACCAATAGTTTTGTCTACAACTAATCCTTTTATATTTTCAAACAACGAATTCATTACATCAATAATTTTTCCAAAAAATCTTCGTCCTAATGATTTTACTGCTGTAACTTGACCCGTTGCATTTTTATTAAATTCACTATTAAAAGAATGTACTCCTTTAGCAACTTGTGCTATTGGCAATGCTGCATCAATTTTTAATTTTGCCAACATTAAATCACTAATATCTTTATTAATTTGTGCTAAATGATTTTCATCAGTAGTAATTTTAAGAGCTTCTTTTAGTGAATTCTGAATTATTCGATAGATCAATTACCGCAAGATCCTCTTTTAATCCATTAAAAGTATCCATTAAAGAAAATTTTTGTTTTGGTGAAAAACTTCTACTAGATTCAATCTGCTTTCCAAACCATTCTACGTTAGTTTGCACATTTAAAAGAGTCTGATTTGCCTCTTGCTGATCGGTATCTGTTACAAATGCTTTTTCTGCAGCCAAGTTTTTTGAAACATTTCCCGCAACTTCCTCTTCACTTTCTATTTTATTTGTTTCTATTTTTATACTTGCCGTTTCAAAAGCACTATCACTACGATAAGGAGCTAATTGTTCATCAGCTTCTTTAGTAATTGCTGCAGTATCAGCAGCCTGAGATTCTGCTGATTCATTTTTTATAGCTGCCAATTGTTTCTGTTCTTCTTCTACTATTTGTTTTTCTGCTTCAAGATCTTATTCTTGTTTTTGTTCTTCTACTTTTATATTTTCTTCTATTTTAGGAATATCTATACCCAAATCCTCTGGCGCTAATAAACCAGCAGAACCAAATAAAATTATTAAAAATAACTAACTTTAAAAAACTTTTTCATAACTACCTCCATTATTTTTTAATAAAATCTCCATTTTTATTTAAAATATAGTCTATTTCATAAAAGAAAAACTATACTTTTTATGCAATAAGCTCAAAAAAAGGCCCTATTTTAGAGCCTTTTTTGAAATAATAGAAATTTATATTTTATAGTTATTAATTTCTAACTATTTTAATTTTATACATTTTCTTTAATAAATAATGCAAGGCTTGTAACCCCTGCAAAACCAACCAAATAGCGAAGAATTTGATCAAACTGTTCTATATGAAGGATACCCATCAAGTTAATATTAAGGGCTCCAAGACCAACAGCTAATGCAGTTAATCCGGTAACTAATAAAAGTGCATTGTTTAATTTTGTTTTTGCAGAAGCATCCATAGTATATCTCCTAAATATGTGGATGTTATTAAACTACAACAAAGAAACTCTATAAAAAATTATTTCCCCAAAACAATAGTTAGTTTATTAATTTTTGTTTTTTCTCATCGAATAATAATTCTTTAGTAAAATTACTATTAAAAAATCTATCAATAATTTATAAATCTCTTTTTTTGATTATAATTAAATTCTAAATCATTAAATAATGCGTTAGACTGCTTTTTATTAAAAATAAAACTTTTAACATTAATAGGTTACTACATGCATATTATTCTAAGAATTTTAACTCTTTCAACACTGTTTTTTACACAAAATAGACTTTTTGCAAGTCTTAAAGAATATCCAGGAATTGATCCAGATAGAATTATGGGAAAAGAAGTTCCATCAATTGATGGAACTGGTACAATTTTTTCAAAAAAATATACGCCAAGAGAACTTCACCATTATGCAAGTAGCAACCAAGGCGTCTCTGTTATTGCTGTCGTTCCAAGAAAAGATTTATCTAGCGTACTTGTTTCATCATTAATAACTTATGAACCCACTGCTTATTTAGATACTGAAAAGGCTCACTATTTTGCTTCGTATCAAGATGGACAGTCTTTAAATATTAATTTTCATGATGTAACTCATACTATAGCACCTCTTATAAATGAATCATTAATACCCCCAAGCGCTTTAGGATCTGCACTTTTAAATGGCGATCAACAAGCTCTTTACGATGCGCAATTTATACAACCGATTCAAATGCCAATTTCTTATTTACTACCTATTAATATAAAAGAAATTATTGCTAACATTGAACAACGTGTTTTTTCAAATTTTTCCGAACATTTTTATCAAATAACTCAAAATGCATTCCATGCAGGAATTCAACAAGGACAAAGGTTAATTACCACAAATACAGATCAATCAAAATCCATAAAACAAAATATAGAAGATACAAAAATCATTAATCCCATTATTTCTGCTCTTGATACTCAAACAGAAAAATTTGAAGAAGTTACCACTAACACCATCCCAAGAGAACTTGATGTAGATTCAAAAGAAATGAAACGTGCTGCAAAAAAAGAACGCGTACGAGTTGAAAAAATAGAAAAAAGAAAAAGAAAAATAATAGAATATGCAACTCAAAAAGCAGAAATAGTTTTAAAAGATGGTATAAAAAAAGCAATTGAAGAATTAACACAAAAAAAACAAAAATGTGAATTAAGCTGTCCTGAAAAGAGTGCCGAACAAAGTGAAAAACAAATTGCACAAGAAACAACTAAAAAAAAGAAGTGTAAGAAAAAGAAAAAAAAGTTAGAAGCAAGTCAATCATCAGAAATCGAAGAAGAAGATGAACAATTATTTAATACAATCCTTTCTGATGAAGAACTTATAAAAGTTATGCCAATAATAGATGCTTATTCAACAATTACTTACCCAAAAAATGGTGCTATAAAAATCAATCAAGAAGTATTAAAAAAGTATTTTTATAGCACCTCTTGTTTTTTTGATTCAGCACAAAAAAGCACACATCCATTTATCATAAATTTTTTAAATACTACTGTTTCACAAGCTCTTAATTGCCATGTATCACTTTTACATCCCGACAATCCACTTGTAGAATTTGTTTTTGCAGCTGGTATTTTATATACCCTCAATTTACTACATCGTCTAGAAAGAGAAAAAGAAACCCTCTCCTATGAAAACATTTCTATTGCATTAAGAAGAATGCTTCAACATGTCTATTTAAGAAATATATTAAATTACTATAAAGAAGAATATTCAGATCTTTTAGAACAAAGAATAAAAACAAAATTTGATAAAAATAAAAAATTAATAATAAAAAAATCTGATTTATTTGACACACAAGAACAGTACATAGAAAAACATGAAAAAGAAATAGGAATAATTGCTATAAAATATGTCCCTCATGTAATAAAAAACATTATCACCTACTCAATCTCTGATTTAAAAAAAATTCCACGTGGGCTACAAAAAGAATACGCTACCCAATCAAATCAATTAGATGAATGTATTGAAACAACAATCATATTAATTAATTATATAAAAAAAATAGATGCTCATAATGGATCATTACTAGAAGAACAATTAAAAAAAATCTTAGATGAAGAAAATATTCTTTCTCTTCTTAATGATGATGAAGATTATCCTTACATTCAAAAAATTTTAAACATAAAAATAGATCCCGAACATTTGAACACAGAAAGGATTCATTCATTTTTAACTTCTAAGTATTATGAAAGAAAAAAGAAAAGAACATTTATTTATGAAACATTAGAACATCTTAAAGATGGCACTTATGGCGATCCTATAGAATTATTAAAAGATGTCAAAACACAATTGCCAATCTACGCCTTATTAGAACTACCAGAAATGAAATGTTCCAAACTCACAATTTATAAAGAATTTAAAAAAAGATATCCTGGCTCACTTGAAGCAATAATTATAGGTTCAAAAGATATTTTAACGCGATATCATCAAATACACGGAATTATATAGTACGCAATTGCCATAAGATATCCAATGCTTGCTTTGGCGACAAATCATCATAAGAAATAGAATTCAATACATTTTTTATTTTATTAAATTCTTCTATGTTCTTTCTAAGATCATCTTTTTCAATATCATAAGGTTCACTTACTTTTGTAATTGAACCTTTATTATTTTTCTGATAATCATTTTTTTCATGAACTAATAGTGCTAAAATTTCTGCTGCGCGTTTAATTACCACATCAGGTATATGAGCAAGTTTGGCAACTTCAAGGCCAAAACTCCCTTGTGCAACCCCTGGCATTATTTTATGTAAAAAAACCATCCGATCTTGTTCTTGTAAGGTCACTGCATGATAATTAACAATACCAGAAAACGTTCCTTGCAATGCACTTAATTCATGATAATGAGTAGCAAATAAACAATGAGCTTTTAAATGTATAAAAATATATTCAACTACACTCTGCGCTAACGCAAGCCCATCAAAAGTACTGGTACCCCTTCCAACTTCATCAAGGATAACCAAACTTTTATCAGTAGCGTACTGACAAATATGTGCAGTCTCTTCCATTTCAACTAAAAATGTACTCTTTCCCTGTGCTACATTATCAGAAGCCCCAATGCGAGTAAAAATTCTATCAACTAATGGTAATTTTACAAAAAAAGCTGGCACAAAAGAACCGCATTGAGCCATGATTTGAATTAAAGCAGCTTGGCGTAAAAAAGTTGATTTCCCGCCCATATTAGGGCCAGTAATAATCCAACATCGTTGTTCTTCTGTAAGAATAATATTGTTAGCAACAAATGCTGATCCAACTGATTGTTCAACTACTGGATGTTTACCTTGCATAATAATAATATCACGTACTGAATTTAACTCATGAAACACTGGCCTATTATAACCATTTTCTGCTGCACATAATGCAAACGAACCTAATGCATCAAGTTGTGCTAACATATACATTGCTTTACGTAGCAAAGGAAGATATCCCATAATTGCCATCTTTAATTGGCTATATAAATCTTGCTCAAGTTCCTTAATGTCTGAACTTGCCATTAAAATTTTATGTTGTAATTCTTGTAATGAAGAACAAGTAAATCTTTCTCGACCTACCAACGTTTGATTTCGCTTATAATGAGCTGGTACTAAATTTGCATGGGTATTAGTAATTTCAATATAATATCCATGAGCAGCGGTATAGCGAATTTTTAAAGAATTAATTCCAGTTGCTTGTTGCTCTTGCTGCTCTAAAAGCATTAAAGCTGATTGAGTATCTCCCACCAACAAACGCAATTCATCAAGTTTTTGATTATAGTGAGCATTAATAATCCAATCATGTTCATCACCACTATAAAGTGCACGATCTAACAGATCTTTTAAAATAGAAAACTCACCAAGTCCATTGATCAGTACCTCTAAAAAAGAAGGAACAGCCTGACCTACAAAAAGATCTTTAATAACGGGCACTGTGGTAATAATTCTTTTAAGATGCTGATAATCAAACAACTTTGCACGATGCAAAGTAATACGCCCCACCACGCGCTCACCATCACCTATCAAAGATAATAAACTGCGTAAATTTTGGGCGATGCGATAATTATTTTTTAAAAAATGCACCACTTCCAAACGATTTTCAATCATAGTTTTAGAAAGTAATGGACGCACTAACCATTTTTTTAAAGTTCGTGAACCCATAGAAGTAACCGATTTATCAAGTACTTGTAAAAGCGTATTTTCACGTAACCCATTTTGTGCATTGTGCACCAATTCAAGATTTTTCTGTGAGGAACTATCTATTACTAAAAAATCATCTGTTTGATAAAAATGCATCTGTACGGCTGCATCTACTGCAGGATTATTATGCGACTTCAAATAAGAATAAAGCAATGAAACAGCGCTATTTAATGCATGATCAGCACGCAACTGCGCTACTACAACTTCATTAAATTTTTTTTCTAATAATGTTTGATCAATTTCACCATGTGCGTTACTTACAAAGTAATTATTTTTTTTCAAATAATTCTTTATAACATGCAGTTCATCAACAGACTCAAGCAACTCTAAATCAAGAATAATTTCATCAGGGAAAAACCTAAAAAGTTCAGTTTCTAACAAAGTTAAAGCACCAGCTGGAATAGTAGTTGCATACCAGTTTAGTGTTAACATTTCAGCAAAAACTAATCCCCACTTATCTGCATAAGGTACCAATGAGCATAAATATGAAGCTGACTTATCATCAAGCATTTTAGCATCGGTTAAGGTTCCAGGAGTTAAAACTTGAGTAACTCCACGCCTTACCATTTTACCAGGAGTAGCAGGTTCTAGTTGATCACAAATCACTACGCAAAAACCACCTTTAATAAGCTTCTGAATATAATGATCTATTGCATGTACAGGAACCCCACACAAAGGGATAGGCTCTCCTTTATGAGTACCACGCTTAGTAAGCGCTATGCCTAAATAAGCTGAAGCCTTCTGAGCATCTTCAAAAAATAATTCATAAAAATCACCCACCTGAAAAAGTAACAACATTAAAGGGTACTGCTCTTTAATATCCTGATATTGCTGCATTAATGGGGTTATCGGTTTTTCTATTTTCATAAGAATATTATTTTAACGTGATTAGCTAATCACGTCTACTTTAATACCCCTACTTGACTAAACGCACCATTAAAATATATACTATTAGAAAATACAATTATAGTTAAATGGAGATTTTCATGAAAAAACAAATATTTTTAAGCTTATTAACTTTATTTATTATAGGTGCACATCCCCAAATATTAAACGCTGGACAAAGTGGAGCGCGCGTTCCTTTTACTAAAGGGAATGTCAGCGATGCATCTAAAAGAACTATTGAATCATTTTTTGATGAAACCACAAAAGAATTAAAAAGGGATGAATTATACCTTTACTTAGGTCACCCTAGTATCTCAACCGGAAGGGATGAGAGCGCTGATTTTTCTGGTAAAAACTCTGCAGTTTTTTATAGCAATTATGGATATAAAGAGTATGTAAGAATGCCAATATTTGTACGACAATTAATGAATACGCGTGAAGATTTTTTAAGACATGATACGCCTAAAACAAGAAAAACTAAATTAACCGACTTCATGGAAGCCCTTTTACAACATGGTAATATTCAGACAACAGTAGGTTGCTTAGTAAATGGCAGTGACTCGCGATGCCCTTGTTGTAAGTTTGAAAATGAGATTCTTTTACCTGTATTTATTGAATCAGTACAAGAAGACTCTTCATTAAATTCAAAAATTTATAATGCAAAACTTGCAGCTATTATTTTATTATTTATAGATCAAGTGAAATCATTTAACTTACAAGAAGTTGATAATTTTATTCAAATGTCTGCCGCAAGAGAAATTAGAAAAAGCCATGATTACACCTATAAAATAATTATACCTGGTGATAAATTCACCTTGCTTGATCTACGTATAAGGTCATTATTAGCACTTTTAAACTATTCAATTACGATTGCAAAAATTGGCACTCAACCAGCAATAGCAGACATTCACCAAAAAAATGCTTTTGATTTGGCAAATAAACTTGCAGAAAAATTTTTACATGAAGAACTTGTTGATGTTTCATTTTTAATTAATCTATCTAAAGAAGATGCTAAAGAAATAGAAACTCTAAAAATACATTTAGAAAAAACAATATTAGAAAAAACAGATTCAATAAAGGGCATTCCTGTGAGTGCTGAAACTACAAAAACTGAAGAAGAAATAAGAAAAGCAAAAGCACAGCTACTTTCTTTAGAAGTTCCCACTGCAAAAAGAATTACTTTTTACCACAAATATTTAGCGCAATTTGGTAAATATATTCATACTATTGCATTAACATTAAAAGGTGAAGATGCTGAAACTAAACAAAAACGTGAAGAATTATTAAGAAATTCAGAAACAATTTTACGACTTGTACCCCAAGATTTTGTAGAAGAATTTGCAAAAACATCTTCTGTAAATGTTGCAGAATTTGGTAATGCTGCTTCAGAAAGTAAAAGAATTCTTTTAGAAAAAGCTTCAGCTCCACGAGCATCTTCTATTGTTGATACTGCTGCTTTTGGTTCTACTGTTTCTAAAACTAGAGCTAATATTGCCCAAGCTGAAGCAACTGCTTCAAAAGAAGTAAGCCCTTTTCCTAAAAAAATAGCACCAAAAGTCCCTCAAAAACCTACTTCTAGTATTCCAACAGCACAAAATGAAATACAACCACCAGTAGTTCTTGAACCTAGCATTGTTATTCTTGAACCAAAACAACAAAATGTATCAACGTTTAAAGAAGACGTAATTGCCGCGCAAGAAACACCATCTATAGAAGAACCTTTTATCAGTTATAGATTAAACAAAGGGGCAACTATTGGATCATTAGAACTTAACAAGAGATTAAAAGAACTTGAAAAAGTTGAAGAAGAATTTGAAGACGATGAACTTATTCAAGAAGAAAAAAAAGAAGAAATAAGCACAATAGATCAAAATATTAAAACTTTCTTAAGTTTTTTTGATCAAGACAATAAAAATGATTTTTATGTAGAAAATCAAGCATTCAATGCATTTTTAACTCAGTTTGATGCTCAAGATATTATTGGCATGATTCAAACGATAGCTGCAAATAATCCCTACAAAGAAAGTGCTCTACTTGTACGAGTACTTATAACTCTAGTAAGCTGCTTTAATGATTCACAAAATGATATGATATTAATTGGCAGACTTTTTACCCAAAATAGTTTTCCTCTAATTAAAGCAGAGTGCGCTGCTGGTTCACCTCGAAAACTTAAAGCTCATTTACACAAAGTAAAAGATGGTACATTAAAAACTGATTTTGAAACATTTTTAAAGCCATTATTATAATAATAATATAATAGATGCTTACAAACTTCTTTTAAGGTATAAAAAAGCCGAGATTCTAGTCTCGGCTTTTTTATACCTTAAACACCTCTCTACCAAAACCTCCCTAGCAAAAATTCTAAAAAGATCTATACTTAAAACATCTATAATATCATTAGTTTCTTTTAATTTTGTATTGGTGTAAAAATGCGTCTTAATGTGTATATTTCTCATGCTGGTTTTTGTTCTCGTCGTAAAGCTGATGAGCTTATTAGGGCAGGAGAAATTACTATTAATCATATGGCTCAACTTAAACCTAGCTATCAAGTTCAAGAAAAAGATACTGTACGCTGTAAAAAAGAAGTTATAATTTTAAAGAACGCTCATCCAGTCTATGTTGTACTTAATAAGCCTGAAGGTGCGGTAACAAGCGCTGAAGACGAAAAAGGACGGGTTACTGTTCTTGATCTTATTGCTCCTATTAAAGCACGTCTTTTTCCTATTGGTCGTCTTGATTTAAAAACAACCGGTATTTTGTTACTTACTAATGATGGTGAATTAACCCATAAGCTTGCTCATCCAAAGTTTGAAGCTAAAAAAATCTATCAAGTAACCCTTTCTCATGATCTTTCTGATGAACATTTTCAAAAAATAGAAAAAGGCGTCTTCTTAAAAGATGGTCCGCTTAAAGTCGATGCGATCACCAGAGCACCTAAACGCAATAGTGTTCGAGTAACTATTCATAGTGGTAAAAACAGAATTATACGCCGCTTATTTGAATCTATGGGGTATACTATTATTCATCTTGACCGTGCTTCATTTGCTGGTATTTCAAAACGTGGCCTTTTATCTGGAAAATGGCGTTATCTTACTATAAAAGAAATTGAAAAACTTAAAAGCCTTAAAGGCAACATCGATATCTAAAAACTGTCGGTTGCATAAAATTAACCTACTGCTATACTTAATTCAAATGGAATTATAATATATCAGGAGGTTATTATGTTAAAAAAAGAATATTTAAGTTTATTATTATTAATTTTTGGGTTTACAAGCTACACACATTCTATATTTATCAATTACAGAGAATTATTATCTGAACAAAATTTTGATGAACAAAATAATGATGAAAAACCATTTTTTGAACAAGCTGATTTAGATGAAATGCTTTTAATTACTCAGGAAATATTTGATCTTTATCCCTACAAAAGCTGTACTATCTATGGTCTTGGAAATACCCCTGCTCCTTTAATTGCAATGTTACAACTTATGGTTCAAGCACAACCTGAAGATTATAAACATATAGCATTAAGTCGTGGACAGATGCCACTACCTCAAGCATTATTATTTAAAGATTTCAAACCTTTAAAAGAATCATTTTATAATTATCTAGATTCTATTGGACTTAATCCAATAGAAGTCAGTGAAAGCGAAAAAAACATTGTAATTATTGATATGATAGCTACAGGAAACACTGTAATAGGCTTTATGAACTTACTTGAAAAGTATTATTCAGAAAGACTAGGAAAAGAAATAGGTTTAAAAGTTTTACATGAAAAATTCAATTTTTATTTTTTTGTAATGCCAATAAAAGAATCTTTAATTCATAACATGCCTGAATGGGCTCAAGAAAAAATAATTTATAGAGATTATTATAATTTTATTGCTAAATACTCTAATGCCAGACCAGAAGAAAGAATTATTAAATACTTTCCTTATGAGCTATGGAATGATAATCCATTTGAATACATACCCCAACCTAATGGATTAAAAATACTCAATGAAATAAAAAACTATATTGAAACAATTACTTTCCAATAAATTTAACTTATAAAGGTATGTAATTTATAAAAAATTATAAAACATATTTAATATTATTTAATAATTAGGTAGTTATGATAACTACCTAATTATTAAATAATATTTTTATTCAACCAAATTTATAACATGATCAATCATATCTTGTAAGGTACTGAAAGCAGAAACTTGAGCTTCTTCCATAATCACTCCAAAATGATCTTCAAGTTTCATAATAATTTCAATAACATCAAATTCATCAATGCCTTGATCTGCAAAGAGTGTGTCCATTTCAAGATCCCCAACTCCTTTATGTAAGACTTGTGCTATTATTTGTGAAATTTTCACAGAAATATCTGCCATAACTATTTCCTAATTCTTTAATGTTTCATGCGTACTATTATCTTGCTCATTACTCTGTTCTTTTAATTCATTTTGAGCTCTCTCTTGACAACAAATAGTACCGCATAACTTGATAAGCTCATCAAGATCTTCTGGCTTAACCACACAAAAAACTTTTTTATCAGGATACAACCGTGCACATAATTCTCTCGTTAAACCACAGTCACCAATAGTTACAATAACATCACAATAGACAAATGCTTCCATAGTTTCACGCCAGCGCAATGGTGCATGAATCTGTTGCATAACTGCTGCTCGAACTGCATCGCCATCTTTAAGTGCTTGCCCAGTAACACTGGCAACAAAAGGAATAGAAACTGTTTTAAAATCTACTTTTTCTAAATACATTTTGATTTTTTTCACCACATCATCCATTAAAGGTGAATGTAATCCACTTCCCACAAGGGCCGGTAATATTTGTGCTTTTGTATTCTTTTTTAGATGGTCAACAACCATATTCATAGAATCTAATGTTCCAGAAACTACAAATTGATTTTCAAGTTCCTGCACAGAAATATAAGAAACTTGGTTTCCATTAGTACAAAATAGACATATTTTTCTTAGTTCATCTTCTGAAAGACCACACACACGGATAGATTCATACTTTTTTTCTTCTAAAAGTTCATTAAACATTGTTGCATATTTAGTAAGCAAATAAAGAGCATCTGGTAATGATATACCAGAACCAACTGCAATTGCTGCATATTCACCAATATCATAACCTGCAACTAATGAAATATTAATACCCCGTTCTTTCATAATCTGTGCAATAGCAAAAGTTGTTGCAAAGAGAACGAGATACCCTTTTTCAAACTTGGCAAGTTCAGACGAAGACGAACCAAAACAAAGTTTTGTAAAATTAAGATCTAAACATTGTGTAGCTTCTTCAAACATTTCTTGCATGGTTCGAGAGCTATCGTAAAATTCCTTACCCATTCCAATAAATTGACTTCCATACCCTGGAAATATAATGCCGACTTTCATAAGACGTCCCTTTCTTATTGCTTGTACTGTACAGCCGCTATCACTATTCTTAGGTGAAATAATTTTTATGAATATGATTCTGCGTATCGTTGAAGTCTATGAATTCGTGCTAAACTTTCTAACTTACCAAGAAATGCTACTAATTCAAAAATACCAGGACTTGATGTATGGCCAAGAAGAGCAATACGCAGCGGTTGTGCAATAGTAACAAGCTTTATATCATGCTCTTTACATAATGCTTTCAGCGCACCTGAAATTTCATTGCTAGAAAAGCTTACAAGATTTTGTAATGTTTGAGCAACTAAACCAAGGAAATCGATTGCTTCCTTATTGATCCATTGCTTATAATCATCATGCCCATATTCTGTAGGACCTTTATAAAGTATATCAAGGGCTTCAACAAGTTCTTTTCCTGTTTTTACCCGTTCTTTATACAACTCAATAGCTGTTTCAAGCTGCTCAGTTGTCCAAGACAACCCTTTAGAATAACGTGTATCAAATTCTGGATCTACCTCATTTAATAGAGTAGTACGCAAAGCTGTTGCACTCATTGCGCGAATATAAAGACCATTAAGCCATTGTAATTTTTGAACATCAAAAACTGCAGCCTTTTTGCCAACAGCTTCTAAAGTGAAACTATCAATTAATTCTTGACGAGTAAAAATTTCTTGATCACCATGTGCCCATCCTAAACGGACAATATAATTAATAAATGCATCAGAAACATACCCCTCTGCCTTATAATTCAAAACATCTACTGCACCATCACGTTTACTCATTTTAGTTCCATCAGCATTAACAATAATCGGAATATGCCCAAATAAAGGTGGCGTATAACCACATGCTTGATACAATAAAACCTGTTTTGGAGTATTTGAAATATGGTCAGCACCACGTACAACATGCGTAATAAACATAGCATGATCGTCAACAATCACGACAAAATTATAGGTGGGAGTTCCATCAGAACGAATAATAATAAAATCATCTAATTGAGCTATTTCAAAAACTAGCTCGCCATAAATTAAATCATTAATAACAATTCGATCTTGGTCAGATGGCAAAGCAAATCGAATAACAAATGGCTTAGAGCTATCGGATTGAATAATTTTATTTTTACAATGACCATCATACTTATAAAATTGATCAGTCACCCCAGAAGCACGAACACGAGCCTCTATTTCTTCTGGCAAACACACACAACGATAGATCTTTTTACGCGTAAAAAGATCATCTAATACCGTGTTATAAATAGCAGTACGCTGAGACTGATAAACCAATGGTTCATCGCTTGTAATTCCAGCCCAAGAAAGTGATGCCAATTGAGAATTAACATACTCCTGACTAGAACGTTCTAGATCTGTATCTTCAATACGAATTAAAAAAGCCCCCTTGATATGACGAGCGAACAAAATATTAAAAAGTGCTGTTCTTAACCCACCAATATGGAGATTCCCTGTTGGTGATGGTGCAAAGCGAACACGAACTTTTTGTTCTTTTGTCATGTCAAGTTCCTTTTTTAATTACTTAACTTGTGCAAGTTTTTGTTGAACTACCATAGCCCACGGAGAAACAGAATCTCTCTCTTGCGTTTCTATAGTTTCTTGCTTAAAGCGCCCCCATGCTTGAGCTGCTTCTTGATACTGTTGTTTTGACCAATAATAAGAACCTAAATAATAAGCTGCATCATCACTTTGTTTGTTTTTCTGATCAATCATTAATGCTTGCAAAGCTGCAATACCTTCAGCCTCTCTACCATTATCAAATAATAACAAAGCCGCTTTAGTTTTATAAACACCATACAATGGTGAATTGTTACTCATATGAGTTAATGCTTTTTCTAACGTTTCAAGTGCCCTGTCATGCTCACCATTTAAGGTATACAAGTCAGCTATAAATGCTTGGACATAATTAGATAATGCCGAACCTGAATGTTTTTGAATCACGGAAGTAAAATCTACTAAAGCATCTTTAATATGATCCGCTACCGCATCTTTATCTTCCGGTTTTGCAACCGCATAATACAGTGCTGCTTGATAACTATCTAATGCATCTGAAAAAGCAAGCTGAGCTTTACCTTCACGGTGAGCAACATACCAGTTTTTACCTTTCCAGACGCCAAATATCAATAATAACGTTAATAATCCAGCCCCTGCATACACTACATATTTACGTTTTTTTGTTGCACGTACTGTATCACCAAACCATCCAACTACCAATTCACGTACCATTGCTTGACCTTCAATATTAATATTATTGAACTCTACTCTCTTTTTTTTTACTTAACCATCACCTTAAAACTTATGCGTTTTGAGCTGATGCATCTAATGCTTCTGAACTTCCCGCACGCTTTGCTACTTTAGCAGCAATTTCTGTACGTAGACCAGTACGCTTTGATTCACGTTCAGTCTTTGTTTCAACTATTTTACGTCCTTTGTAATGCCCACAAGCCTTACATACTTGGTGAGGCATAAGAATTTCAGTGCAATTACCACAAGTGGTGAACATTCTTACTGCTAATGCTTTATTAGCAAAACGTTTATCCCTACGAGCTCGGGAACGTTTACGTTTTGGTACTGTCATGACAAACTCCTTGTTGTCTTGTAATCAAATAAACTCTGTACTATTTAACATCAAAAAAATATTTCGATTCTTCGTTACCTCAAGATGACAAGTGTAAGCCTTTATTCATTTAACCAAGACCGCTACTTTTCATCAAAACTCAATTGTAGAAAAAGATACACAAAAGAGGCAAAAAAAGCAAAAAACAATCGCGAAAACCATTATCAGCATTAAATCTTATACCAAAGACCCGCAAAATTTTGTTCAATTTCACCTTCAAGTTGTAACATAAACAACCTATCCTTAAGCTCAGTTTCAACTATTCCAAGCTCTTTAACAAGCTCATCAACCCCTTTAGGAGTACGACAAGCATAAACTATAGGGTCCCCTATAATTACCTGGCCAGCCACTGAACCGCTGACAGAATTACCAACAAAACAGTTTAACTGAGCTGCTTCTTGATTAATTTTTTTTACTAACTTTTCATGCTTTTCACTAGATTTTTCATCAATCAAAGACTTTTTAATAAATTGATACTCCCCTAATTCATCAAAAATATCATCTACACTCCCAATAAGACGTGCCCCTGATGCTAATAATTTATGTGGTCCCTGACTTAATTCATCATCAATTAAGCCGGGCACTGCCCCAACCAAACGTCCCTGATCCAAAGCAAAACGTGCCGTAATAAGAGAACCACTTTTTTGAGCCGCTTGAACTACTATAGTCATATGAGATAAGCCTGCTATTATCCGATTACGTGCAGGAAAATTTCCTGGTAATGCATTCATTGTTAAAGGAAATGAACTCAATAACACGCTACCATTTTTAATAACTTGTTCAAATAATTTTTTATTACCTGATGGATAAAGATTTAAAAGCCCAGAACCAAGCACCACCACCGTTTTACCACCACTTTTAATAGTAGTTTCATGAGCAAACTCATCAATGCCATAAGCCCCACCACTAATAGTTACACAACCAGCTTCCACCAAAGATGGAACCAACATATGGACTATCTTCTTACCATAGGCATTTGCTTTACGTGCACCAACTAATGCAACTGCTTTCTTAGAAGGCAAAAGAGTGGTTAATGGTCCAAACCAATAGAGTACAACAGGCGGTAAATGGATAGTGTTTAATAACTCCGGATACTCATCATCAAATACTGTTATCCAATTAACACCATGCTCTTCAATAAGCGATAATTCTTTATCTAGTACTGTTTTATCAGCTAATCCTGTAATTAATGCGTAGGCATTTTTTTCTGAAATACCAACACGCAAAAAATCATGTAATTGCCATTTATATATATTTTTCTGGGTTGCTTCATGGGCTGTTTCAGAAAGTACCTGAATCAGTCTTTCAACTGTTGCAGGGCCAACTCCCGAAATAAGCGAAAGATGCAAAATGATATTTTTATTCATACTTTGCAGTGTATTACTATTTTATAAAATAGTAAGAGTCAATATTCTAATAAGAAAAGTAAAGAGCCACATTAAGCCAGTCTCTCTACTTTTCTTATTTTATATTTATTAATTTAAAAGATCATAACTTGCTTATCAAACGAGTCATTATCATCATCCTGATTATTAGATTGATCATCTTCAAGCGCTTTTGTTGATGAATAACCATCAAAACTTAATGGGCCAGAAGATACATTTGTTGGACCTTCTAAATTTCCATATGAAGTTTCTTGTTCATTCACACCTACCTCATCAAAATCACGTTCTAATGCAATACCTTCATAACCATCAAGACCATCGACTCCATCAAGCTTTACTTTTGCTTTTACTTTCACTGAATTATCTGAATTATTTCCAGAATTATCGCTATCATCAGAATTATCTGATTCCTTACCATCTTCTTCATCAGATTCAAATGCAACACAAGATGCTAATTTCCTACTCACATCAAGACGGATTAAACGCACCCCTTTTGCTTGACGGCCCATAGTACGTACTTCAGTTGGCAATAAATGAATAATTTTACCATTATCATCAATCAATAAGATATGCGAGTTTTCACCAACGATAACCAAACCAACTACATCACCATTACGTCTATCCGTTGGAATAGTGCGAACACCCATGCCACCACGATGCGCAATACGGAAATCACCTACTCGTGTACGCTTACCATACCCATTTGATGTAGCAAATAATAGATTCTTATCTTCATCTGCAATAACTTCCATACCTACAACATGATCTTTTTCTTTTAACCTAATGCCGATAACACCTGCTGCTTGACGACCCATAGAGCGCACTTCTGATTCTTTAAAACGAATACCTTGACCAAATGCAGTTGCAAGAACAATAGTATCATCTCCAGAGCTTACAGAACAGAATGCAAGTTCATCACCATCGTTAAGACCAACCGCTTTAATACCAGAAACGCGAATCTTAGCAAAGGCCATTGCATCAGTTTTCTTGATGATACCTTGCTTAGACACCATCACAATTTGTTTATTTTCCATACCACGCATACAAAGCAATTTAACTACAGATTCGCCTTCAACCAACGGTAGCAAGTTAATAACAGCGCGACCTTTTGATGTCCTTGAACCTTCAGTTACTTCATAAACATTCATACTGTACACACGGCCTAAAGTGGTGAAAAACAATAATTCATCATGATTTTTTGCAACAAATAAATCGGTCACAACATCATCATTATCATCAAGTTTTTGCATACCCATCTTACCCTTACCACCACGATGTTGCACTTCGTAAGTAATCAATGGAACACGCTTGATATAACCCTTTTTAGTAAGAGTAACTACAACTTCATCATCCGGAATTAAATCTTGATCTGTTAATGATTCAAAAACATTTTCTATTTTGGTACGACGAGGATTACTATATGTTTCTTTAATACTTACAAGTTCTTCTCTAATTTCACGTTTTAATACAACGCGATCTTCAATAATAGAAAGTAAATAAGTAATTTTCTTTTTTAATTCTATAATTTCTGCATGAATTTTTTCTTGCTCTAGACCAGTCAAACGCTGTAAACGCATTTCAAGAATTGCTTTGCTTTGCTCAGATGACAAAGCATATTCACGCTCAAGAACAGCAATTGCTTCTTCAGCAGTTTTTGAACGTTTAATGTGCTGAACTATTGCATCGATATTACTTAACGCAATAATAAAACCTTCTAATAAGTGTTCACGTTCACGTGCTTTTTCAAGATCAAACATGGTACGTTTATACAC
This sequence comes from uncultured Pseudomonadota bacterium, assembly GCA_964433415.1. GTDB lineage: Bacteria > Babelota > Babeliae > Babelales > CAIQNR01 > CAYSQM01. Next base: position 45,513 of record CAYSQM010000005.1, on the reverse strand, counting down.
CACTGTTTCACGATGAGATAAGAACTGCTCTACTAAACCACGTAATGAAAAAACCATTGGACGATGATCAAGTAACGCTAACATTAAAATAGAAATTGATGTCTGTAATGACGTATGTTTATATAATTGATTCAATACTACATCAGGAATATCACCTCTCCGAATATCGATCACCACACGCATACCGCGTCTATCTGACTCATCACGAATATTGGTAATGCCTTCAATAATTTTTTCTTTAACCAAATCAGCAATCTTAATAATTAACTCTGCTTTATTAACTTGGTAAGGCAATTCAGTGATGATAATAACGTTTCCACGTTTACTTTCTTGAATTTCAGTCACACCACGTACTAATACGCTGCCACGACCTGTTTTATATGCTTTAATAATAGATCCACGTCCACAAATAATACCACCCGTTGGAAAGTCTGGTGCTGGAATTATCTCAATAAGTTCATCATCAGTGATTGCTTCATTATCTAAATAAGCAAGACAACCATCAATAACTTCACCTAAATTATGCGGCGGAATAGAAGTTGCCATACCAACAGCAATACCCGCAGTTCCATTAACCAATAAATTAGGAAGCCTGCTTGGCAAAATAACAGGTTCAACGGTTGATTCATCAAAATTCGGCACAAAAGGAACCGTATTTTTATCAATGTCAGCTAAAATTTCTTGAGTAATTCTTTGCATTCTAACTTCAGTATAACGCATTGCAGCAGCATTATCACCATCTACAGAGCCCCAGTTCCCTTGTCCATCAAGCAATGGATGTCTTTTTGCAAAATCTTGCACCATACCAACCATCGTATTATACACGGCTTGATCACCATGAGGATGATACTTACCAAGTACGTCCCCAACAATACGAACTGATTTTCTATATGGTTTATTATAATGATAGCCCAATTCATGCATTGCATAGAGAACACGTCTGTGAACAGGCTTTAATCCATCACGAACATCGGGGATAGCACGACTTACTACCACTGACATAGCATAGTCAAGAAATGAACTTTTAAGTTCATCTTCTATGACAATCGGCCTTATACCATTACTTACTTTTGTGCCGTCCTGTTCAATCGCCATACCTGATATCCTTTATCTAAAAATCTGGTTCCGTCACCTTAAATTCTGTTCCCAACATGATACCTCTAATAGCCCAAGAAGACAAGATTTAGCAAGACCAATCGCGTTTTTGCCAAATTCAACTTCACATATTTTATAGATATGATATTATTCCTCGTGTTGGTGATGTAACTCTTGTTACAAGTCTTTGCTTTCAAGCTAAGACTATTTTTTTATACCTTCTTAATGACTAGGATTAAAATGTCAAAAAGAGAAACTGGGATCGTTAAATGGTTCAATACTACTAAAGGTTTTGGATTTATTTCACGCCCAAATAACCCTGATATCTTTGTTCATAAAAATGCTGTAATCGGCAGAGCATTGCGCGAAGGCGACAAAGTAGAATTTGCTATCCAAAAGTCTCCTAAGGGATTGACTGCGGTAGAAGTTTCTACCATCTAAATTTTTCTCAAGAAAAATAATTAAAGCCCTGCTAAGCTTAAATGCAAAGTAGGGCTTTTTGCTATCAAAAATAAACCTCGCTCTCTTTGGCAAATATGGTATCATTATCATTGTTAATGATGTAACGTTTGTTACAAGTCCTCGCTTTTAAGCGAGACTATTTTTTATACCCTTCTTAATGACTAGGATTAAAATGTCAAAAAGAGAAACTGGAACAGTTAAATGGTTCAACACTACTAAAGGTTTTGGATTCATTTCTTATCCAAACAATCCTGATATCTTCGTTCACAAAAATGCTGTAATCGGCAGAGCATTGCGCGAAGGCGATCAAGTAGAATTCGCTATACAAGAGTCACCTAAAGGTTTGACTGCAGTAGAAGTTTCTACTATCTAAATAATTTTTCGATCCAAAAGAAAAATAGTTAAAGCCCTGCTAAGCTTTATGCAAAGTAGGGCTTTTTGCTATCAAAAAACGATAAATATTTTTATTATTTCAACAACGCTCTTAAACTTGGCTTTACTCTGTTCTGGATGAATCTTTCTTCAAGAAGTCAATTTGCTGTTTTTTTTGACGGGTTCCAGCTTCTTAACAATTCCTGAAACAAGAGCTCTTGAGGGTTTTTTGTAGGATTTTTTTCCAATTTTGAAGAAACTTTCTCCAAAGAAGATTGAACTAATTGTGCAGGATATTCAGCACCATCAATATGATCAATTGCAGGCAACAACTTTTTATGAACCAATTCTTGCATCTGCTGTTCTTCAGTCACTTCATGTAATAAAATTTCAAGAAGACCCAAAAAATCAATAATGCCATAATGCATGGAATCTGAGGCAACTTGCTCTGTCATATATATTTTCTTAAATTTCTCTTTAAGACCAGAGTTAAATGCTTGTGCAATAATCTCTTTTAATTGATCTGGCTCATTTTCAACAAGCCATTGAATAAGGTATAACAATTCATATGACAGCGTTAACTGGCTTATTTCTTCATTCATGTTTACCCCCTGCCAAAAAATTAATGTTTATATCTTTATGCGAAAGAATACCCGATTTCACCCACAAAATAAAATGTTTTCATATCGTGTTAATAAGAGTTCTTTAATAAATAAGACAGAACTCTATAATTCATCGTACTCTACTTCCCAATTTTCTTCTTCAGGATCAAGAGAGCCTTCTTTTGACTCCCCAGTTACCGGCATTGAATTACTCGCTTTAAACTGTGCAAGTTGCCGCGCTGCCAAACGAACTTCAGCCTTATGGACCTCTTCTTCTTTAGTTAAATCCATTCTTGTTTCATCAAAAATTTTATTCATATCTTTTTGCATTTTTTGAATTTGTTTTTGAAGCTTTAAAATCATCTGAACTCCAGCAAGATTAATACCAAGCTTATGAGTCAAATAAATAATTTCTTCTAGCTTATTAACATCGTCTTCAGAAAATAATCGTGTATTCCCCTCTGAGCGTTTAGGCGTAATTAATCCTTCCCGTTCATATAATCGAATGGTTTGCTGATGAATAGCAAACATTTCAGCAACTGCTGATATCGAAAAAAAGGCTTTTCTACGTTTCATATCATTTCCTGGTAAAACCGTTAAAAACTATTACTATCCCACAAAAACTCTCTTTATAGTTTTGAGGTCTTTAGTAAAAAAGTGTACCATGTTTTCTATAATAAATCATTTCTACCGTTTAACAAAAAAAATTTAAAGGGCCCTGTAAAATTATGAAGAATAGCCACCTAACACTACTATTTATCATGCTTTTAACAAAAAATATGGTTATTACAAAAAAAATAGAAAGAAAAGTGTCAGTTGACCTTGTTGAAGAACGTATTAATGGAAAACTATTTTCTTCTCGTATTGATGTTACAAATGGCTCCCTTAAAGGAAGCTGGTCTATAGATGGCAAACAAGTGCAAGAAGACCTTTTTAAAGAAACGAGAAAAGAAGAAATTATTAAAGAATTAGAAATAGAGGAATCATTACAGAATCAAAAACGACTTGAAGAATTACGATTCAAACAAGAGCAACAGATTTTAGTCACCAAAAAAATCATTAAAAGTTTAGTAATAACCATAGAAAAAAATATTGCACAATTTAAAGACCAAAATTTAGTTAATTACATCAAATATAGTCACGATACTATACCAAGCGAAATAGAATTTTCTGCTCTTTCAGTACAAAAACTTGAGCAAGCACGTCACCTAGCAACAACTACCAATACTGAATTTTCATGTGATGAAGGAGATAAAATGATTGCCATTTTAGAAGATTATCCAGCTAAATTGCAAAAACTTTTCCAACAAACCGTCAAATATGCCATTGAACAATGTACTGACACGCAACAGCTCAAAAAGCTTTTAGACATTATTTTATAAAAACAATTTATCTACATAATTACTAAAAGCCACATAAGCACCTGAAGCAGCCAATGATGATCCTACAAGCAACAACCCAAACAATCTATTTTTCCACATTTTGAGCTAATAATTTTTATTGACTCGCTATTAATGTTTTACCTATTTTTTGTACAAATTTTTGACTACTATGACTAACATTACAACTTAACGCTCCACATAACCCAATAATCAATAACTTATTTTTCATAGATTTTCTCTTATTTTTCAGTATTAAATAATTGTCTCATTTTAATAGCATCAAGAATTGGTTGAATTTCAAAAAAATATAACAGCTGCCATTTTTGTGTTTTAATAGCCTGCATATTTTCAGCTTTATCCCAAATAGGATAGACTCGCATGCCACGTTTTCCACCCTGTTGTTCCTTTGATACAAAGCCTTTTTCATAAAGTATTTCTTTAGGAAAAATAAATTGACCAATCTTTTCGCCATTACGTAAAGTTATAACAAAAAGATCAATAGAATCACTTAAATCATAAGGTACCGTTAAACCATTTGAGCTTCTCTTCCAAAATGTAACAAATTGTCCAACTTTTTTTGGAGTAATTTTTGCTAATCTATAACATATACGTTGATTATTAAGTTCAAATGTACATGCGGAATATTCTTTGCTTTCAATTTTTTGTATAAAATTTTCAACAATTAATCGATTAGAACTATACGCAATTTCTTGAACAACTAATAAATCTGAATAAAGACTGAACACAGATTTTTGCATATAAATTCCTAATTCTTACGACAATACTTTTAAAATATTTTCAATAGAAAACAAGCTTTCACACATTATAAGATCATCGCGCATTTCATACCCATAGATTAATAAACGTATTGCAACATAAAATGCCCTAAACTGTGCAATTTTTAATGTATCATTAGGGACAGCGCCATAGACTTCAAAAAAGCTATCATGAAATTCTAATGGTAACATCCAATATACAACACCAAGATCAACACCAATACAACCAATATGTAAATCACCCCAGTCAATAATGCCTACTATATCGCCCATTTTATTAATAAGGACATGGCGAGCATAAAGATCTCCATGCAAAATAACCTGTTTTTTTGGCACTTCTAACTCTACCCAAGATTCTATAAACATTTTTATGCGATTTTTATCGAAATGCACCGGAATTAAATCATGAGCAATTGAACTTTCAAACGCTTCTAGTCCTCGTACAACACAAAACTCAAAATCAACTTTTGCAGGTTCTGACATAAGCTCTTTTTTTTGTGCAAAATCTAAAGATACACCATGCAACTCTTTTAAAAATAAACCAAGGTTAGTTGCTAATTTTTTATATGCTTGAGCATTGAGTTCAAAATTTCCAATAGATTTACCAGGCAATAACTTATAACCATAAAATATATAAGGATATTCTTCAGTTGCTTTACCTCTAAACAATGGAATTGGAATAGGCATCGAACAATAAGTTGCTAACTCAGGCAATGCGTGCATTTCTATGGCAAGCCATTTTAAAGCTTCAAACCTATGTGGCAACCTAAAAACATATTCATAGTTCAGAAGATATAAAGTATTGTCCCATCCAGAACCAAAAAATTTTAGTGAATTAATTGATAACTCAGGAAATTGCTCAGTAATAAGTGATCTAATTAATTGTTCAGTAATTTCAAACTGCGGTACCCATGGTTTTTGCATATACTACCTAAATTAACAATTTTGACTTTTTATTAAATAAACCTTAATTCTTCGGGCTGCTCAGAATGACTGCATAAGCCATCTTTACTTACTAATACGTTCGATATCATGAATCACTTCAAGTTTAATATCATGCAATAACTGCTCAATCTCTTCTTGATTACCTTCTAACGTAATGCCCTTGTGAGGGGAAAAAATAACACGAATAGCAAGTCCTTCAACTTCAATAATCTTCTCTTCTTCAGAAAAACTCACATGAATAGACGCTTTTTTTTCATGTTCAAAATGAGTACCAATAATAGAAAATAAATGCCCTGTGCCAATCGCATTAAAGCAACCCAAATTAATAGAATAGACATCACCTTTTTTTTCTTGTTCATAACGATCTAATACAGAAAAACCGGCTGCAAGCATAATAGGGGATAATAACGTTGTTAAAATAATCACTACTACACAGACACTATAATCTTGCATACTGATTAAATGAGCCCCTTTAAAAATGGTCGCTGCAACTAATGAAACTTCACCACGAGCAACCATAGATGCCCCAAACAGATATGTTTCTAAGGCGGTCCAATTCATAGAGATATCTTTATTGAAAATATTGCTTGCACGTGTTGCAATAAAACAACCAGCCAATTTTGCAATCACTACCACTATTGCCAAAAGTCCAACAAGCACCCACTGCGACAATGATAATGTTCTAATGTTAACATGTAATCCAATAGCCCCTAAAAATAATGGTAATAATAATGCATTCACAAATGGCGCAATAATACGTTCTGCCATACGTTTTGTATCAGATTTTTGATGAAACAAACCAGCAAAATAAGCACCAGTAATCCCTGCAAGACCACCAACTAATTCTGCAAAACTAAAATATAAAAACATACACCCTGTTGCAAGTGGAGCAAAAAGATGTTGCATTTTCCACTGCTTTAATAAATGAACTAAAGGTGGGATAACAAAATAACCAAAACTTCCAATAACCAATGCGGACATAACCATATAAACTAGGGAAATACCAAGGCTACCAACACCACCAGAACTGCTTACTATACTAGTTGATGTAATACCAAAAATACCTGTTTGCAAACTCATCATAAACAAGGATAATAAAATTACTGCAATAATATCATCTACAATAGCTGCACCCAAAGTGGCTTGTGAACTTTTCAAATGCATCCTATGAGAAGAAACTAAAACCGCAACAGGAATAGAAACACTTGTTGCTGCAAAAACAATTCCAAACCCAATCATAGAAACTAATGAATAGGTTGCTATACCATAAAAATAATAGAGAAGGGTAACTACACCAATAATAGATATTAATGCGCCTAGTGCCCCAGCTAATAAAGCGCCAATACCTACTTTTAGCAGATCTTTTATATTAGTTTCGTAACCGGCTAACCACAAAAGATACGGGACTGTAATAACAGAGCCTAATAATCCAAGAAACAAAAGACAGACATCTGCAGGAAACACCTGAAGAGAAGTCACAGAAGTTTCTAATAATAATGGGGTAGAAAAAAGTGAAAAATGCTGAATATCACAAAAAGATGGTCCTAATATTATACCCCCTAAAATATGCCCAGCTATAACCGGAATACCCAAAAGAGAACGAAATAATTTCCCCAAAAAGAAGGTCCCTAATAAAATTAGTGCTAAAAATAAGGCACACTGTGCCGTAAAAATTCCATTAGAACCTAATGAAATAAGAGAGTCTCCAGACAATGTAAAAAATGGTATCATCGCATCCCTATCGCTTTGTATGTTTTAAAAACATACATACTCTCTAAACAATTATAGAATCAATAGTTATTAACTGTACAAAAAAGTAAAGACAATGCTAGTTTTTTTCTAAAAAAACCTTATCCTAATAGAAAAATAGGCTTATTCATAAACAAGGGAGAAAAAATGAATAATCGTTATGTTGTTATATTATGTATGGCTGTTGGTGGCGCAGGCGCTGGTTATTGGTATTATACTCAAGAAGTGGTAACTAATACTTCTGAAGAACAAACATCAAATGCTGTCGCAGGGTCTCCAGAAGCGGTAATGACCGTAGAAAATGGTCAAGAGGAAAATTCAATGCAAACAAATAATTCTGAATTAAAATTTAAAGAAATTACTCCAGCACCAGCTGATGCTGCAAAACCACAAAAAGGCCAAGTAGTTACTGTTCATTACACAGGCTGGTTAAGTGAAAATGGCCAAAAAGGAACTAAGTTTGATAGCTCAGTTGACCGTGGTCAGCCATTTAAGTTTGTTGTAGGCGTTGGGCAAGTGATTAAAGGATGGGATGAAGCAGTCTTATCTATGAGCATTGGTGAAAAACGTGAAGTTTTAATCCCTGCAGCCCTTGGTTATGGTGCAGCTGGAGCAGGAGATATTATTCCTGCAAATGCTGATTTGATTTTTGATATTGATATTATTGCTGCTCAATAATCCTGAGGCAACAAATAGCGCGTGAAAACGCACCACACAAGATCAATTTTGATCAAGTAAAAAAGGCTCGATTCAACTCGAGCCTTTTTTATCACTTAATTTTTTTATATTTTTATAACTTAGATTGAGATTTAGTGTTTGCTTAATATTCAGCCTTCACTACTTCAAAATCAATTCCTATTGCATCATCATGCTCTTGATTAACAGGTAAAGGTTTAAAATTAGACAGAACATCTTCAACCTTACGCTCTATTAAATAAGTCTTAAACCAACTCAAGGCATTTTCTTGCATTGCTGGAAGCATATAATTTTCAAATAAAAAGAAAATCCCATCAGAATCTTCTCTATAAAAACAACCTAGCTCTTCTTTATTTTTCACAAAAGCATTATTTTCTGTATCAATAAGAGTCAACTTATTAGTTTTTATATTTCTTAAGATATTCGCGCTATGCCAATCATGATAACCAGTCTTTTCAATAAAGGTTACTATTGCTTTTACTTCTTGCAAAGATAGATGACCAAGATCACTAGCTTCAATGGTATCTGCTAAGATTTTAATCTTATTTAAAGATTTATAAATATATTTTTGCGGAACATCCAAGTAGATAAGATTATTATTTTCAATGACTCGACGCATACGCTCTGCGTTAATAAGTCTACCTATTTTTTCATCTTTAATAAAAAATTCTGGCAAAAGTTTAAATCTTTCATAATACTTTGAAAAAAAAATCATATCAGAATCAGTATAAAAAGTAGAAACTTTATCTTCTGGTAATCTATATTTTTCATAAAATTTTTCTAATTCAGATGCCTGCAGACTAAAAAAAATAAGGCAAAAAGTTAATAACTTTTTCATAATTTCGCTAACTTATTAAACTGAAATTTAAAAAAAAATAAGAAAGTATATCACTTATAGAAATTAATTAAATTTGAATAATCAAAAAATTATAAGATTTTTATAAAGAAATTAAAATGGCGGAGCTGACGAGACTCGAACTCGCGACCTTCCGCGTGACAGGCGGACGCTCTAACCAACTGAGCTACAGCTCCTCTACCATTTTAATTGAATGGCTCCTCGAGCAGGACTCGAACCTGCGACCCAATGATTAACAGTCATTTGCTCTACCAGCTGAGCTATCGAGGAACAAATTTCAAAAGAACTTTTTCATCAATCTTAAATTTAACAACCTAAATTCTGAAATAAATTATTCAGAATATTGGTGGGCGGTGCGGGACTCGAACCTGCGACCCCCAGTTTGTAAGACTGATGCTCTACCAACTGAGCTAACCGCCCTTTATTATGAGTCAAAATTGTAAAGCAAAGAAATGGGAAAGTCAAAAAAAATTGTTATAATTACGTTTAAATTAAAAATTAATAGCTTTATGAGGTTTTTATCATGAAATTTTTAGCAAATACATTAATCACCATCTTTTTTATTTTCATTTTTCTTAAATTTGGACCATCACTCTTAGACTCAATAAAAAATGATTATAAAGGCTACCTTACTCATCATACAAAGATAGGAGTGATAGAATTTAATGAACCTGTTACCAATGCAGCACCCTTTAGAAACACTTTAACTAAATTTTTTAAAGATCACTCCATGAAAGCAATTTTATTAAAATTTAATTGCAAAGATAACGGATCATTAGGAAGTTCCCAAGAAATTTTTATGACTATTAATAGATTAAAAAAACAATACCCAAAACCGATCATTGGTTTTATAGAAAACTTTTGTTTTGCAAATAATTACTATATTGCATCTGCCACTGACTATCTCATTGCAATGCCAGGAAGCCTTATTGGCGATATTAATAATGACAGCAATACCCTATTTAATATCTCTGATAAAAATCTCACTGTAGAGCAAGCTTCTCTTGACGCCTATACAGAACTAATAACTTCTATTGCTCAAGCAAGAAATCTACCACTTAATGATCAAAAATTATGGTCAAATGGTACAATTTTCACAGGGAAACAAGCATTGAATAACTATCTTATTGACGCAACAGATTCTTTTCATTTAGTCCTTGCCACTTTACAAAAGTTAGCTCCATTAGAAGGAACTATCATTTGGATTTCAGATAAAAATAATTATTTTATAAATGATAACTATGAAACAACTTCTGATTCAGAATAATGAGAAAAGCCCTGTCCTTTTTGGATGACATAACAATAATCAATGGTATAAAGATCAACAAATGGCGCAACCTGAATAGAAAAATGTATCCCATCAGGATTAAAGGCTGTTACCGTACCGATAGCAAACCCTTCAGGGAATATCAGTCCTTCACCGCTTGAAATCAATGTATCACCAACTTTTAATTCATGTAATCTATCAACATGAAGCATTTGACCAATTTCAGTTGAATTAACCCCCTGAAAAATACCTTCTGTTTTTGTTTTAATACAATAACAAGAAACTGGGCATCGTTGATCAGTAATCAATAAAACCTTGCTATAATAAGGATAAACATGTGTTACTTTACCAATAAGATTATTTTTATGAATCACAGCCATAGAATTTTGCACACCTTGCATACTCCCACTATCAATAAGACAGCTATGCTCATCAGTACTGATATGACGCATGATAACACGAGCAAGCTTTGCATAATCAGTAGTATAACGAGATTGAAATTCAACCACTTCCTTTATCTTTTCAGCAAAAACAGCAGTTGCTTCAAGAGATATTATATGAGCTTTTAATGAATCATTTTCTTCCTGAATAAGTAAAGCCTTTTTATAAAGCTGTTCATGAGCAATATGATAAGAAATTTTCTTCCTAAACGGATCAACAAATGCCTGCTGTATCTTTAATAATGGATAGATGCAAGAAGATGCAATAGTATCAAAAAAACCTACTTCTTCTGGTTTTTGATTAAATGAATTCTTAAAAAAAAGACTGCCCGCTAGATAAGATAATCCTATAAATAACGCAGCAAAAAAAAAGAACAACAGATTATTTTTTTTATTCAAGATCTTCACGACAGAAAAAACTCCTTAATCCTTCTTTAACTTCTTCAATTGAATTTGACTGCACTAACCGAGCGCGAACTTCTGAAGCAGTTGGTTTACCTTTTATATAAAATGGCAAATGCTTACGATAAGCATACAGACCCTGATCTCCATAATATTCAACCATACTCTCTAGTTGCTCAAGCGCACATTCTAAAATAACTTCTGGCGAAACAATGAACTCTCTTCCTGCTGCATGCTCATTTAATTCATGTAATTTCCAAGGCTTTGCCCAAATACCACGACCAATTAAAAATCCATCTACACCTGTCATTTCATAAGCATTTTTGGCAGTTTTCCAATTAACAATACCACCGGATAATAAAACAGGAATAGAAATTCTTTTTTTGACTTCAGCAGCCAAAGCATAATCTGGCACCCCTTGAAACATTTGCGTTTGCAAACGAGGATGAATAGCTATTGCATCAGCACCACAATCTTGAATTAATTGGGCAATATCTATCGCATTCTTTTGCTTAAATCCAGCACGAATTTTTACAGTAAATGGAATAGGAACTAATTTTCTAAAAAGTGTAAGAATATGTTTAAGTCTTACTGGATCACTCATTAAAAATGATCCTGCCTGCGATTTAACTACATTCTTAGCAGGACATCCAATGTTAAGATCAAGACAATCAACCTGCGCAGCAAGAATTCGCTCGCAAGCTTTTTCTATATAATCGATTTTGTTTGCAGAAACTTGAAAATTAAAAGGGCGCTCAACTTGTTCAAATCGTAATGCCTTTATTCCTGCTTTATCATTAGCAATAGATGCTACATGGCGCATTTCTCCATAAAGCAACTCATCCTTAGAAAACTTACGAACCAATTTTCTAAACGGAGAATCAGTAATCCCATCCAACGGCCCCCCAATAAAACGTGGAACTTCCAGATTACCTATTTTAAACTTCCCCTGCCAATATTCTTCCATGCATCCCCCTGCAAAATCTTATAGACTAACTGCCTCTAAGATACCACAGGAACTTATTTTGAAAAAGGGGATTTTATTTCTTTGAAGGCATAATTCTAAAAATAACAGTACCGCAGGTTTGACATTTACCTTTTATAGCTGGACGCTCTTTTCCACCCTTTGCCTTCATTTGCACATCTTTAGCATCTATTATCTCGCGTCTTGCCTTACATTTTACGCAATATCCTTCCATGATCTCTCCTTAATTTAAGCCTAATATTATTTATTTAACAATTCACTATTATCTAATAACCTTATTTAAGATTATACTACGATGGTACCATAAGAAAAAAAACAAACTCAATAAAATTTTGTATTATGCAATTTTTAATAAAAAAAGAGCTTATTTTAAAATATATTTATAAAAAAGATAAACAAAAGCTCTATGTTTCAAAAATAAAGTTCAACTACCTTGTCTTAGTATATCTTTAAGCTCAATAGTTTCAAAAATTATATGCTAACCCAAATGCTGTTGCTCCATAACAATCAGTTGTCATACCAAATGAAATTCTATTTTCATATATTTCATTATCAAGTTTTAATCTTACTTTATGAGCAGCTATGCCAAACATAACCCCCAATCCTGCACCCGCAACTAATTGTGAAAAATAATGCCGATTAACAGTAACAGCTAAAGCTCCGACTAATCCAGTATATAAGCCTAAAGGTATCCCATAATTTTTACCTTTATAGAAACCATAATAGGTTGCCATAAATGCAGCAAGAGCCGTATGACCAGAAGGATTTCCTCCATGAACACGAAAATCTGGATCAAAATGTTCATTTAATGGGCGCAATCCTGCATCAACCTTTAAAGACTTAATTAAGGACTTAGTAGCCCATGTTGCAAAAACTCCCATTGCAAATACTTGTGAAGTACGACGCTCATAAGGATCTTTATGTAGTAATGCCAATGAACCTAACGCAATAAATGGCAAGGGGAAAAATAGATCATTTAAAACAATTTCCATATATTTTGGTGGCTGATTAATATTTTTGTGATTGTCTGCATCATAAAAAACTTTATGTAGACCATCGTCAACTTTACGCCCAATAAGATAAAATGGCACAAAGGCTGTAATAGTTTTTAATGTATCAAAAGTTGGAATGTCAGTAAAAATATCCCTAAAATCCACATATGATTTTTTAATAAAATTACTCACTTTATAGGGAGTTATTCTAGCTAAAGGACTCTCTTTTGAATAACAAGAAATCGGCAACGAAACAGTCATTTTACGTTTTTTATAAAAAGTATCTTTTGAATCCTTAATATGCGACAATGATCCTCTTTCTACAAAAATCCGTTCACGCGAACCCTGACAATTAACTATTACAATTAAAAAAATAATAAATATATTAAAACTATTTTTTCTATTTCTCATCCCACTTCCCCTTCACTACTTAAGTAGTTCTTACTTATAAGTTTAAGAGAAATAAAATAAAAAATGCAATAATTATTTCAATATGAAATTATATTTTAGGATGCAACTTATGCCAAACAGTTTTTTGTTCATAAGCATACGCAACCTGAAAAAGCAATTCTTCAGAACAATGAGGACCGACTAATTGCATACCTATAGGTTTTTTGTCATGCGTTTGACCAACTGGAATAGAAAGTGCTGGAATTCCTGCTAAATTCATTGGAGCAGTAAAGTAATCTTGCAAATCCATCGCTAATTTATCATTATCAAATTCACCAATTTTAAAAGCTGGCATTGAATGAGTTGGCATTGCAATAAGATCGACTTCATTAAAAACATCCATAAATTCTTTTCTAATAGCGGTACGAACTTTTTGTGCATTAATATAAAACTCATCTGCATGCCCAACAGAAAGTACATAATTTCCAATTAAAATGCGCGCTTTAACTTCTGGCCCAAACAGTTCTTGGCGAGTTTTTTCGTACATATCAATTAAATTTTTTGTATCTTTTGCACGTGTTCCGTAACGAACTCCATCAAATCGAGCTAAATTTGAAGCAGCTTCTGCACGACTAATAATAAAATAACATGCAGCACCATATTCCAAAGTTTTCATAGACAACGGCACAAGTACAGCGCCCATTTCTTCATACTTTTTTAAAGCTACTTCTACAGCTTCTTTAATTTCTGAGTTTAATCCTTGGCCATCAAGTGTTTCTTTCACTACGCCAATACGTAGTCCCTTTTTAAAAGAACCATCTAATGACTTAGTATAATCTTGCCCCTCACGCGAAAGAGTTGAAGAATCATGAGGGTCATTACCTGCAATTACTGAAAATACTAGCGCAGTATCATACACCGTACGAGCTGTTACCCCAATTTGATCAAGTGATGAACCATAAGCAATTAATCCAAAACGAGAAACCGCACCATAGGTTGGCTTAAGACCTACCAAACCACAAAGTGCTGCTGGCAATCTAACAGACCCACCTGTTTCTGATCCCAATGCCCAACATGCCATTCCTGCAGCAACTGATGCGATAGAGCCACTACTTGAACCACCTGCTACACATTCTGTATTCCAAGGATTTTTAGTAACTCCAAATGCTGAAGTTTCACCTGATGAACCCATAGCAAATTCATCCATATTTGCCCTACCAAGCAATAAAGCTCCAGCTGATTTTAAACGAAGAGTTGCCGTAGCATCATAAGGAGAATTAAAATCTTGCAACATTTTTGAAGCACAAGAAGCATTTCTCCCTTTTTGTACAATATTATCTTTTAAGTAACCAGGAATACCTGACAATGGCCCCTGCGTATTTTCACATTTAATTGATAATTTATCGAAAACTTCAATGGTTGCATTAATATTTTTATGTTTTTCTGATTGTCCTAGATAATAATCAAGGACCTCTTCACATGAAACTTCTTTAGTATCAAGTAAATGACGTAATTCTTTTATAGTACAAAATGCTAATTTGCTCATTCTACCTCTCCTACTTGTTTTCTAAAATACGTGGCACTACAAAATAATCTTCTTGTCTATCTGGAGCTCTTTTTAATATTTCTTCAGAATCAAATCTTTTAACAACATCCTCACGAACAACATTTATATTTTTCCAAGAAACTTGTTCATCGATTTCTGCTGCTATTTTTTTTACACATGCAGCGTAAGAAAGGACATCCTGCAACTGTTTTATATAAAGTTCTACCTCAAGCTCATCGACTGCTATACGTGCTATTTTTGCTATTTTAAGTAATTCTTCTCTCGTTATCTGCATATATCACCTTTTATTTTTTAATCTTCCACTCATCAGTATAAAATCGACGGACATAAATTAAAGTCATAATACCATCAGCAAGATAAAGTGAACCATAAATTAACACAAATTTTAATACAGTATTAGAAATTTCAAGCGTTGAAAAAAAATAAGAAACAGGAACAAAAAACCCTAAACAAACTACTAAACGTGTCCACATTACCGTTTTAACATCTGACAAACCACGCAATGCTGCTGAAAGTATTATCTGAGTTAAGTCCAAGAAAATAAGCACACTTAAGATAGGAAGTGTTTTTGCCGTCCAATGAGAAAATTCACCCTTAGTATCAAAAATAGACAAAAGATTCTCTGCATATAAACAACAAATAAATGCCAATACAAAAACCATTAGTGCTGCTACAATAATTACTCGCTTAATAGTATTTTTAATGCCTTCCCAATCTTCTTGAGCCCATGCATTACTTACTAAAAAAGTAACCACTGAAGCCAAGGCAATTGCTGGTAAAAAAGTAAATCTTTCAACATCTTTTAAAGCAGAAAAACCTGCAAGAGTAGAGGTTCCCATAGGAGCCAAACACTTACCAAGCCATACATATGATGCACTTAAAGCTGCTTTATCAATCATAACTGGCAAGCTTAATAAAAAAAGTTCTTTAATTTGATGCCTGGTAGTAAAAACAGAAAAAAGCTGAACAGAATATTTTTTTAAATCCTTTGAAAAAAATATATAAATAGCGGCAGATAAACACATACTTATATACTGAATAATAGTTGCAACAGCCGAACCTTGCACGCCCATTGCAGGAAAACCCCACATCCCAAAAATTAACGCATAATCAAAAAAAAGAAAAAAAACACAACCAATAACAAAGATATACATTGATTCGCGTACTTTTTTTATTCCTTTTAAAAAACCTATAAGTGCGAAATAAAGACAAGTAAAAAAGATTCCAATAGAACGTAATTTTAAGAAAGGAATACCATAAACCGCCACTGCATCTGAAACACGATACCAATAAAAGAAGTAATTTGCTCCAAAAAATAAAAATGCAGAAATTCCTGCACCCATAAAAACCATGCTCCAAAATGAATTTACTAACCTTTCGCCTGCAAATTCATAGTTTTTTGAACCATTTGCTTGGCCTGTCAATACAACAGTTCCAATAGAAACACCTTCAATAATTTTCACAATAAAATGAAGCCAGGTATTAGTAATGCCAAGACTTGCATATGCCTCCATTGACCCCAAAGAAGCAACCCATCGAGCATCTACTACATAAGGCATTGAATACAGAATCAAAGCAATAATATACTCAGGCATAAAATATTTAAAAATAGTCCCATAGCTTTCCCCTACTGTTGATAAAGAAGAAGGATAAAGGTATTCACGAATTAATTTTTTCACAAAACTCCTTGGAATCATTAAATAACGATCTTTAGAGTAGATAATTTATCAATAATGAGCAACAATAATAGATTATTGAAGGCCAGAATAGAATAAATAATTAATTTTCTTTTTTTATGCTTTCATTTATTGTTATTCTAAGATATAGAATGAGTGGTGAATCTTTATAAAAATGATGGGGGGAGATCAGGCTATGAAAAAATTATTACAAATTTTAGTATTTTTTTTACACTTTACCATAATAACTCTTTACAGCGCGCCATCACATGTTGTAACCATCTTTTTTCAACCATATCCTACACTAAAACAAACTACTCCTGATACTACAAATGTTACTGCTGATCAAAGCGCTTCTACTAGATCTAATACAGGGATTTTTGTATCCTATTATGGTTATAAAGCAATTTCTGACCATAACGGTCAAGTTCTTTTCCCTTTAAAACAAACTGATCCTTCTTTTACTATTTTAGTATGCAAGGACCCTCTTCCTGTTTTTAATATCGGCAATACTATTCATCATTGGGAAGTCCCTAAAAATAGTTCTTTTTTATTTTACCAAATAAGCCAATTCACCCATCAAAAAACTAAAAAAGTTTTATGGAATGTAGAAAAAAAAGAATTACCAGCTAATAGAGCCATTCCTCTCAATACAATAATTATTCACGCAAATTCTGAAGGAATTTATCTTCCTGAAGGCGTCTCTCTTATACAAAATGGAGAACAAATAGTACTCCCATTAGTTTATGTAAAATCTACGATAACAAGCCCTGTAAATGCTCTTACTTTTCTTCAAATGAATGACTTTTTTTCTCCTGTTCACCGTGTATTTAGAGTAGATTAGATAATATTTTTTAAGCAAACGTTAAGAATTATTTTGCCAAGATCAAAAAATGGTATAGCTTTAAACAAATAATTCGGTACCCCACTATTTTTTTAGAGGAAGAGTATGAAATTTCAAATATCTTTTGATTTAATTGATGTAGAAAAACAGATAAAAATTGCAAAACAACTCATCAATTATGCTGACATTTTTGAAGTAGGAACCCTTCCTATTTTTAAGCATGGAAGCCATGCAATTGAACGTTTTCGACAAGAGTTTCCGAACAAAACTATTCTTGCTGATACAAAAGTAGTAGATCGTGGTAGAGATGTTGCCAGTATTTTTTCTCAAGCTGGCGCCGATTGGTTTTCTGTTATGGGAGGAACTAGTCGAAACGTTATCCATGGTACCTGCTCAAAAGCTCATGATTTAGGGAAAAAAGTTATTTTAGATCTTATTGACTCTAATTCACCTGGTCAAGCAGCTCTTGAAGCAAATAGCCTTGGAGCTGATGCCCTTTTATTTCATCAAGCGCATGATGAATCTGGCGGTCTTTCTATTCTTGAGCATTGGGAAATGGTTCGTGGAAATACTGATTTGCCGATTTTTGTATCTGCAAAAATTACTCGCGAAACACTTGATCAAATCTTACACCTAAAGCCCGATGGAATTATAATTGGACGAGCAATAACTGAACATGAAAACCCTTTAGCAGAAGCTCAATTCTTTTTTGAAAAGTGCAAAAACATCTAACTATCATTTAAGAAAATTAAACATTTTTGCACCTCAAAATAAACTTTCAAACTTATCGTACTTATCTTGTAGTTTATTTATCCAACATATTGATTAGCATTTGAGTTATTATTTTGTGATAGCTGAGACAACGCTATATTAATCTGTTGATAAAGGTCTGTCCCTGAATATAAAGGTAAATAAACGTTCCCATATACATTTTGGGCTATAATATTAAGACCATTTACCCATGAAAAAAAAGTCGCTGGATCTATTGGTGTAAAATTTTCTGCATAAGGATTTCCAAACCATAAATTTATTGGTGCCTGCAAATCTCCTAAAAATCGTAATAAAGAGCTCCAATACTCTATTGTTGAAGTATATAAAGTTGCCCCATTAGATAAAATATTCCCTCCCCCTTGTAAAGACTGAGTTGTAGGCCCAGGATTAAGTTGAGAGCCGAAAACTATAGGTAAAATCTTTTCTGTCGATTGATTAGATCCATTAGCAGTTTCAACATTTTCAAAAATTGACAATGCAGGATAAATTAATGGAACAGGGTTAGTAGTTAACCCTGCGGCAATAATTTGATCATTTGTTGAAAAACCAGGATTTGAATTAAAAACACCAGATTGAGAAATAGTAATTGCCTCTGTTGTTGCATCTTGGGTGAAAGATCCACATAAATAAACATTAACCGCATTATAAGTTTCTATATTTTTGTTAGCTAAATCCATAAGATTTTGAATACTTTGTAAGGGAGCAGGATTACTCGAATCCCCTGGACTTGCTAATAATGATAATGATGAAATTGCTTGCAAAAGATATTGATTTTGCAAACAATTTCCAGCTTGAACAGCATTTGGCAAACAAGTTAAAGAACCTGGACCAGCATTAAAAGTTTCTGTAGAACACTGAGAACTAGCAGCTGCTAAAAATTGTATCATTAATGGAGTAAACTGAACCGCAACTCCTTGATATGATCCATAAATATTTGTTGAAAATGTTATTCCTGAAAATAAAGATGTTGACAAAGGATACCCATTAACAGAATTACAAACAATATTGCCTTGACTAACTGGACTTGTACTACTATTAATTGCTAAATCAAGATTTTGATGCCATAAAGAGTTCAACTCAACAATTTGAGCCATAGCTACTGTTTCAAATACATTACTTACATTTGTAGTCGTTGTAACTGAAGCAGTTGTAGATGTTGCAGGAGTCGTTATAGCTAAAGGACCTGAATAAAGTTTACACTTACATTCCTGAAATGCATTATTTCCAAATATTGCCAAACGATAAATTGCATCATTATAAGTTGCTAATGACAATTTACCATGCAACCTTAAAGCCGTATCATTAGCAAATGATACACTTGGCGCACCATAAGTAGGAATGGTTCCTGCGGTTAATTGATAATTTGCTGTATATTCACTAAGGGCTACAGAATAATAATTTATAGCGTCTTGCCATTTTTTCAAAGAGCCAAACCCGCTAGGAATTATAGGATATATAGATGTTGAAGTTGGATAATTTACTGTAGGAAATGTTGTTGAAATAGTTACTAAAATATCTCCTGTATTTTCTAAAACACCTCCTATAAGTGAAATCAATTGATTATTTAAAGATAATGCCTCACTTTCAATAACACCACCATTTAAAAACAAAGCCAAAGCTTCATCTTTACAATTCAATAATGGACTCAAATAAAACTTATACATATTATCTGATGCAGTTGGATCACCAAATAAAAACTGTTTTCCTATTGAAATCCACTGAATAAAAGCCTTTACTTCCTGAGTTTGCATAAATGTTGCCAATGAAGGTTGACTCGTAATTGTTTTTGCAAAACAAACAGTATTTTGATAATTAGCCAATAAATCAATTAGTACAGAATTCAACTGATTATTATAAAAATTATTATATGTAGTAAGCATCGAAACATTTTCTGAACTTGTCATAGTCAATAATTGCTGTGGAGTTAATTGAGTAAGCGCTGTATAAGTAGGATTAACTAATAATTGATTTAATTGTGACTGACATGACAATACAGCTAAATAATTAACATTAAATAATGCCGCATTAATTGATACAACTCCTGTTTCATCTGGCGCTGGAAGTAATAATTGACCTGATACATTTACTGGCTGAGTACCTGGTTCAAAAATAGGTAATGCTCCTTGTGAATAATAATAAAAAGCAGTTTCTATTTCTCCAGCAAACCGCGGCATAGATGATAATGGGGTATTATTCCCTATCAAATAATAATCAATAGCGTTAGTAATAGGGTCAATTTTAGTAATTACAGAATAAGAACTTATTAATGGTACCGTTCCAGCACTTGCTTTAACTGAACCCTGCAAAAGAGCAGTTGCAAATATTTGATCCTGAGTGAGGAATGGCTGCAAATTAACAACTTTCCCTGATAATTGAAGTGCTTGATTATAAATATATTCTTTAAGAGGAATTACTAAATTAGTCAATATATCGGTTGTAGTAACTGTCTTATTAAGATATGGCTGAGCAGCACTTATTAAAGAAGAGGGAATTAATGTTTCTGAATAATTTAAAACATAATCTGGCCACGTAGGATTGGCAGTATAAGATTGAATTAACTGAGTATCAGTCTGACACCAGGTAGAAGGAATTACCCCTAACGAAGTCGGATCATTTGTGATAGTTGCAAGATTACACATACGTAGAGGAATAATCCAAGAATAAATTTCCCATGCTACAGCACTACTTATTCCCTGCTGAGCTTGTAATGATTGAGCTGCCATACCAGCCTGATTAAAGTATTGAGCTGCTTGTTGATAAGTACTTATTATAGTACTATAGGTCTCATTATTAGTAGTATTATTATAAGATTGCCCAGCATTAAAATTAGTCTTAGCTGAAGCTAACAATGAGCTTGCATAATTATAATAAAGAGTCCCTAATTGCTCTGAAAAATTAACATTTAATAGAGAAAAATCTAATTCTTGTACTGTGCCAGGCGTCAAATAATAATATGCTTCTAACAATGCTTGACTAATTTTAGCCTGTTCAATTGCTAAAAGAGCATTCGCTTGCAATTCTAACGTAGTCGACAATTGATTAAATTGAGCTTCTGTTGGTTCAGTAGGAATAATTATTGGTGTGCTAGAAGAACCTGGCATAATTTGATTGTCTGTTTTAAAAGAAACTAATGCTGCTTGTGCATTAGAAAAAGATGTAGCATCTAATGTCTGATTATTAGAATAAGTTATTAAATAAAGCTGATAATAAATCATAGCTAACTGTAAATTCGCATAAGGAACGGTTTGACCAATTGAACTTTGATACCAACTAATTGCAGAATTTGCATCATTAACAAAAGCAGTAAATGCATTAGGATCACTTTCTGCTACAAATAAAGTAAAGTATAGTTTCATAATTTTTTGATACATAAGAGAAATGTCTAGAGCGCTAAGAGGCGAATTAGACGTACTATTCTGTGCTGTTTGTAAAGAACTAGATAAAGCTTGCGCCTGTGAATATAAAGAACTAGAAAGATTTAGATTTTCATTCATATAAGGAGCAATAGTATTATTATAAACTTTACTTTGATTATTATATGCCCAACTATAAGGTGAATTTTGGGCATTAGGATCATTTAAGCTAAGCTCTTCATACAAAGTAAAAGAAACCCAAAAAAGATATAATGCTAAGGGCTCTTGCGCTGCTGCAAGAATTTGCCCAGCATGATAGCAAAGACGCGCTCTATGCAAATAAGCTAAATTATAAAAAGTAGTTATTAAAGGTAATCCATCACTAGTACTTAAACTATAAATGCCTGAATCTTGATTTGCAAAAATATTTTGAATCTGAACATAAGAAAGAACACCAGGAGTTGCTTGAGCAATTAATGTATCAGCTTTTTGTAATTGATTAAGCGCCTGAATAAATAAACTTTCTGATGAAATAATAGTATCAAGCACAGAAGGAAAACTAGTTGCTGTAGCATAATTAGTACCTAGCAGGTCAGTCAAATAACCAAGAATTGATAGACCGGAAGAAAGATTTTCAAAAATTTCAGTTGTTGCTAATAAATCTGCTGCAACTTGTTTATCATTTGCTGTGGCGTTAACACCTAAAGAATCATAAAAGCTTAATTCTTCTGAATAGACAGCTTGAGCACCTGCAACTTGCTGTTGAATATAACTCATTACTGTTTCAAAAGTTGTTTCTTGCTGTGATGCATTTGATACATTAGATACCCATTGATCTGTTGATACTATTGGTTCTGCATTGGCATAGTTGATATAACCACCCAAACTACTTATATAAGGTGCATACTCTATTACAGTTGCATTCAATACTTCTTGATATTCAATAATACCAGCTTGAGCTGACATTCTTTGAAGATATAATCCTAAACTTGATTGACCAATTTGATTAAAAAGTTCAGCGGTCGTATTAAAATTAGATTGCGCACTCCTAAAATCAGCCATATACGATTCCAAAGCAGCAGCGCTTGAACTTGGGCTTGGTGCATTACTGATAGCTTGAATTCCTACCATCCAAGTAGACAATAAAGTCTGAAGACTATTCGATTTTGAAGCATAAAATTGCCCCATTAATGTATTATTAATAACTGTATAATACTTAGAAGCTAAGGAAAAATATTGATAAGCATCCATTACTGATTCTAAAACTGCTTGTGCTATAACTGACGGATCTACTGATGGAGGAGCTTGAGTAACGGTCTTATTTTGTAATTCTAAAGCCCCCGTAGACGAAAGATTTTGCGCGGCCTGTTGCGGATTAATAGCACTAGTACTATTTTGTACTATAGTTGGAGACCCATTTGAAGAAACTGTTGGCGGAATTGCTCTACCATTTGAATATTGTCCAGCCAATTCAAGACTTCTAAAAGCTGCATAACCTGCTATTTGAGCAAGATTAGTATAAATCATATCATCTAACTGCACCACAAAATTTTGGCCACTAGAAGATAACCCTGTAGCTGAAGAAGTTAATGTACCCTGAAACGATATGTCTTTAACTACTGCACTTAAATTCAAAGACTGTGCAGCCAATGCAAGTTGATTCACTGCTGTTATAGTAAGTGCTCCATAATTATCTAATAATGCACAGTTTGGAATACCTAAATAATCAGCATTTGGGTTATGTACACTAGATGCGCCACTTAAATATATTTGTGGATTATAAATTGATGCAAGTTGATTAATAACCCCATATCCCCAATTAGCAAGAAGATTACTAACTTGATATAAATAATTATTATAAGCATTAGTATAATTTTGTTGTGCAACAGTAGCGCTTATTGTTGAAGATGAAGCACTTTGGCTACTTTGAAATGTAGTAAACGCAGTACTTAATGGGGTAAATAATTGTCCATTAACAAAGTTATTTAATTGTGCAACATATGAATCGGGTAATGGTGGCGTAGGTAATGGCACACATGATTGTTGTGTTCCTGTCGCTGCATTAGGACAGGTTAACGAATTAGATGCTTGATTTGGCCCAACTACTGTACTTGTTGGCGTAGTTGAAAAAAAACTACCATTTCCTACAAAATTAATTGCATCATCTGTTGCATAATTTAGTTCTGTAATATTTTTTGTTGCTAGGTCAACATATTTAACTATTTCACTTTGTACATTATTAAATAGATCTAATGGCCCTGTGTATAATCCACCTGCTGGAACAAATATTAAACCAAAATCATCACCGCCACTTTGACTTTGAAATAATGATAATAAATTATTAAAAATTGATGGATAAGAAACTGCTGGGGCAGATGTTGAAGGAAGAGCCGTTCCGCTAAAAATCTGATTGTAAAAATTCTGAAAAACTGTCTGTAATGGAACTTCTTGAGCTCTTATTGGTAAATACCCATACTGCACAGTAACCCCATTTGCTGGAATAGAATAAGTGGTATTTATTTGACCAAGGCTATTATTTATATACTGAGTAATAATAGTTAACAATTGACCCATTTGCGTTGCAGATGTTATGTAACTTGGTTCAGCATAAATGCCAGTTGCTTGTGAAGCAGGCACTATTGGAGGATTAGTAGAACCACCTCCACCGCCAGTTGGAATAGTATGAGTAGTATGCCCAGAAGAAGGTGGCGCTATAATTTCTTTTGAAATACTTATTAATAATAAAAAAAAACCAAATAAAATTGGTCTTAACAATTGCCCATTATTCATCCTCGTCCCCTGCTTACTTGACTTAATACAACTCAATAATATTTCTTTTATTATTTTTTTTACCATAATCACAAAAGAAATCTCAATGTCTTAAAAATTAATTACAAAAAAAAGCATTGTTTTTTTAGTAATAATTACGTTAAAACAATGCTTTTTTAATTAATCTTTAAAAGATGTCAGGATAAAAAAAATTTAAGCTATCTCTTCATCATTAGATCCACTTCTTTCTTAATCAATTTCTTCAACAAAATTCGGAATGCTTGACCAGTCAATAGGTTAAAATTCTGTAAATTCAGGGAATTCTTCACCTAAATTATCACCAAAATTATCATGATCTGATCCGCATTTTAAATCTTCATAAAATTCATGAGCTCTGTCATCACTATTAGTAGAGTGCTGACTCTCTTTTTCAAACTCAACCTTTTCAAAAGACTCATCAACATTATCTAGTAAATGATCATCATCATCAAAAGACTTCTTATCTTTTTCGACTGATACTTCTCTAATAATTGATTTTGAAATCAATTTATTAAAAAATTTAATTTTTTTCAAAATCATACAATATATATCTTGAGCAAGATATTTATTTTCCTTTAAAAAATTTTCGCTGATTTCAAAATAAGGATCATAATTCAAATATTTAGCCACTGATTCTTTAAATGATTTAATTCCACCCCTTCCAATCTTGAATTCATCTCGCAAAAAACAATCAAAACAACATTCTGAATTTTCTTTAAAATATTTCTTTTTAATTTCAACATTCAAATAATATTCAATTATATCTCGCGTATTTTCAATACCCAAAATAATTTTTTCAATATTTTTTCTATTAAAGTCAGTAAAACTTAATTTACTTAATTTAAGTTTTAATTTATCAATTTTTTTATCTAAAAAAACAATATTATTTTTTATTTGACTATTAAACAGTTTCACATCTTCAATAGATATATTGTTAGAATCAGAAAAATAAAATAAACTCTCTTTTTGATACTGTAAAACAAGTGAATTAACATCATGTAAAATATTTATAAACTCTTTCATATTATCTATTGTTTGCAAGGTAGGATTAAACATAGAATCAAGTTTTTCATAATCAAGACTGAATTCTTTGATTAATTCTTTAACATCACTATTTTGCAATTCAATAATTGCGGGAATTTTTGACTGTAAGGAAATAAATCTGCTCATTAAATCTTTAGATTTTTTTAAATTTTTTAATAATAATTTATTTGCCTTTTCAATACCTTTATATAATACAATCTCTTTTTTTTCTTGTAATACACTTCTCATAGAATCAACTATAGAATTTAATATTAGAGTCCATTTTTTAATTTTTTCAGAGAATTCTCGCTCTTGTTGCTTTGCCCTCTTTTCTTCTTTTTCAAACAAAGCACACCGCACTTTTATTTCATCTAAAAGCTTATTAATAGTTTTTAAATGAAGTAAAACATCTTGAGGCAAACGATTGCCTGCTATTAAAACAGCATCTGCCGATTTAATACGAGCTTCTAATTTATCTTTAATATCTAAAATATTTTCTTGATTTAATTGATCTATTTTTATTCTGACCAAAAAATACAAATCTTGATCAAAATTATCCGGCCTTACTGTTTTATATGATTTTTTTTTGTTTTTTTTGCTTTTAGTATATTTAGTATTAAATTTTTGTTTTAATGAGAGATCAATCATTTCCAGCTGAACCTCTTTAAAATCCTCATCTGAAATTGACACTTCAACTCCACATTCCTGAGCAAATAGTTTTAATCGCATTTCAAATTGCTCATCTGAAAGATGAGCTAATTCTGCAGCGTGCACATAAATATTAAAAAACCCAATACTACATATAAGTGAAAGATATTTTAATTTCATAAGATGATTCTCCATAATTTTTCGTAAAATATTTTATAATTATAAACAGATACAAATTTAGATTTATATTGTATTCTAGTAGAAACTAAAGCTTAGTCAACTTACAACATTAATTCAATACTGCAATTTTTAAACTATTGAAATTTTTTGTATTTTTTTAAGCTCTTCAACAGAAGTCGTTTGATAAGCTGATTTATCTAAACGATACCTTAAAAAACGAGGGAATCTAAGCGCAAGCCCAAAATGAGCTCCTTTTGCCTTACCAACAGAATGAACTGGAGAAATAGTAATTTCATCTGCCAACACTTCACACACTATCTCTGGATTAACCCAAACTGATGGGGTTAAACTTTTATCGCAAACTATATTATATGGTTTTTCTAGAACCTTTATTTCATCGCAACGTCTTTTTACTTCTACCCATTCAAGATCTGTAAAACCGGTGCCAATTTTTGCTATGGTTTCAAAACAATCATTATGCAGATCATAACAACCGACTAATAAAGCACCTATTCCAAATTTTGCCCGTTTACCTTGACCACTATAATATCCTAAAATTACTACATCAAGCGTATCTTCTAATTTCTGAGAAGCTTGATACTTTAATTTTATCCAATTGAAATTACGTTTACCTGGTTGATAATGTGCGTCTGGACGCTTTACTACAACACCTTCCAACCCTGCTGCAATTTCTTGATCAAAATAAACAAGAAGATCTTCTGCAGTAGTCACTTTAATTTCATCAATTAATCTAATTGATTTACTATTCACTTTATCTAAAAGATCTTTTAATAAAGCTCTACGGACTGAATGAGGCTTATCTAAACAACTTTGACCATTTAAATATAAGAGATCAAAAACATGTAATGTTAAAGGTAATTCTGTTGCAGTTTTATCAATTTCATGTTTTCTTCGTCGTTTTACTGTTTCTTGAAATGGCATAAATTGTTCAGTATTTGGATCATAGACCATTGCTTCACCATCAAGAATAATCGAATCTATTGGCAATGCTTTACATACCTCAACCAACTCTGGAAACATGGCTGACATATCAAGTAAATTACGCGAAAAGAAACGAATAACTTCTTGATCATTAGTTTTATCTACATGCACTTGCACACGAAATCCATCTATTTTTGGCTGCGCAACACAATCACCAATTTTATCAATGATTGCTTGCGCTTCTGGTAAACGTTCAGCTGCTGATGGCCTAACAGGAATACCAACATGAATATTCATTGCCTTAATGGAATCAATACCCAATTCTTTAAGTGTTTGAATAATAAGCCCTACATCAGCACATATATTATAGGCATCTTCTAAATGTTTTTTTAATGATTTATCACCAGTTAACATCCATGAAAATGCATCAATCATTGTCATATCAGAAAAACCAAGGCGTAAAGTACCCATAACAATACGAATGACATATTTAGCAGAAATAGGATCCAATTTTAATAAAAAAGTATAAAGAAATTCTGATTTTTGTTCTTGTGAGCCAGTACCTTCAAACTTTTCAAGGATACTTAATGTGTCAAAAACTTCACTTAATGTAAGTGAATTATCAGTTTTCCAAGGGTAATAAAGTACTACCGATCCAACATCTCCAGTTTTAACTATCAACTCTTCTATAACTAATTCTGGTTGATTAACTAAGCGTGCAACAATTTTAAGCATATTTTTTTTCGCAATGCCAAACTGTGTGCCAATATATGGTGGATTAAGTTCTCCAAGGCAAAGATAAGCTAGATGAGAAGCTTGCGAAACTGTTGCATTTTGAAAAAGATAAGCAAGTTTTTCTGTAATTAAAGTTCGTGAACTTTCTTTTTCTATCTCATCAAAAACAATTGCAACTTCTTTAAACTTCATATAGCTCTCTTTTTTTTATAATTATTTCCAATTATTTTTTATAGATTTTTTTATTTATTTATTCGGCGAACATAAAGACTACCATAGTGCAATAATGAAACTAATGAGAGAGTAACAGCACCCATTAAAACCATCTGTTCTAAAGTCTGCTCTATACTTATTAAGTAACTATTGCCAAAACTATATGGTTTACCAATAACCATGCAAATATAAATATATTGCATGGTTGATTTAAATTTACCGCCAGAAGAAACTGGCAGATTCTTACCCAATTTTTTTAATAGATAACGTAATACTGTTACTAGTATTTCTCTTGCAATTAAAATTAAAGCCCAGTACCACAAGATTTTATCAAGATAAACAAAAATCAATAAGGTCACAATTACCAAAGCTTTGTCTGCTAAAGGATCAAGAATTTCACCAATTTTTGATTCTTGATGCCAAAGACGTGCACAGTACCCATCAAAAAAATCGGTTAAACAAAGTAATCCTACAAAAAGAACTAATAATTTTGCCGTTAAATAATCAGCACCAGGCATAAAAGAAATAAGAAAATACGGAAGAAGCGTAAGTGAAAAAATTAATCGCATGATAGTTAAAAAAAGAGAAACTGTTATCATAACAAATACCTCCTACTTTAACCTTATGCTGTTGAATATATGGTAGCGACGCAGGGACTTGAACCCCGGACCTTCGGATTATGATTCCGCTGCTCTAACCACCTGAGCTACGTCGCCTCAACCAAATTTTAAATACTTATTTTATCAACCTTAAACAATACAAAGGCTGCATTAAACAATGATCTCAAAAAGAAAAGACCAGTCACTAATGTTGCTATTATACCTAACATTAAAGTAACTGCAAATCCTTGTATAGGACCTGTTCCAAATTTATATAACACTACACCTGCTAAGAACGTTGTAATATTCCCATCAAGAATAACAGTCATTGCATCTGAAAAACCTATATCAACTGCTTTTTTAAAGGTTACACCCTCTGCTAAACTTTCACGAATTCGTTCGTAAATTAATACAGAAGAATCTATTGCCATACCAAGTGTTAATACTAATCCAGCAATACCAGGAAGTGTTAACGTTGCATTAATCCAGTACATTGCAAAAAGAATAAGTAATAAATTATACAACAATGCGATAAATGCAAATAACCCAGAAACCTTATAAATAATAATACTAAATAAAAACAATGCTAGCAAGCCAATAAGGCACGCAAACACACCTTTTTGAATCGACTCAGCACCCAATGAAGGCCCAATACGACGCTCTTCTTCAAAAGTCACTGGAGCAACAAATGCACCTGAGCGCAACATGGTTGCAAGACTTTGCGCAGAAGCCTGATCAAAATTCCCATGAATATAACCATTTGTTCTTAATGGAGCAGCAACTCTTGGTGCACAAATCACTTTACCATCAATAATAATAGCAACTTGCTTACCAGTAGCTTTAGTAGTTAAATCATAAAATTTATCACCACCTTCACTACTAAATTCAAAATTTACAACAGGCTCTGCCCCTGCTTGCCCACCAAGACCATCAAAAGCATTTCTCAGATCTTTACCGGTTAAATCTGTATAATCTGGCACCAAATAATAAAGCGAACGTTTTTCATCTCGTT
This sequence comes from uncultured Pseudomonadota bacterium, assembly GCA_964433415.1. Taxonomy (GTDB): domain Bacteria; phylum Babelota; class Babeliae; order Babelales; family CAIQNR01; genus CAYSQM01. The sequence goes on along the minus strand of CAYSQM010000005.1, from coordinate 15,731 downwards.
CACGTTCACTAGGAATAATAATCATTCCTTCAGGAAGTACGCCATCATATTTATCAAGAAGATCATCTTCTGTAGCGCCAACTGCTTCTACTGCCTTAATTTCTAAATGAGAAGTAGTCCCAATCATTTTTTTTGCAGCCGCTGAATCTTCTACTGCTGGCAATTCAATACTAATATTTACTTCACCTTGACGAGATACCGGAATTTCTGCAACACCCAAACTATTCAATCTTTTTCTCAAAATTTCAACATTACCATTTACCGCACGCTCTTTTAATGCAATCATTTCAGGAGCTTGCATTTCTAAAGTAACTGAATCTGCTTCTTGTGTTATTTTTAATGATAATCTACGTGATTTTAATAAGTCAACTGCAGCAATTGCATCAACTGAATCTTTAAAAGAAAATATCAATGAATTATCAACAATTTTAGAAGAAACATTATCAGCTAAACCAGCTTCAGAGAGTTGCTTTAAATTATCTTGCATAATTTCAGTTAATTCAGCTTTAACTGCTGCATCTATATTAACTTTTAAAGTAATATAATAACCGCCAACTAAATCTATCCCTCTACGAGGACGATCCTTAAGGGGCCACACAATATAAGTACCAATAGCAGCAAATGCTATCCATCCCAAAAGACCAATTATTGAACCACCGCGACGCGATGTTAGACTTATCATAAACTTCTCCCAAAGATATTGATTATTCTTCATTAAAAGATTTGGTGCCGAAGGAGGGACTCGAACCCCCACAGGATTTCTCCCGCAGCCACCTCAAGGCTGTGTGTCTGCCATTTCACCACTTCGGCCATTCTTAACTACATCTCGAACGTCACTTTATCAGATTTTTAAACGCTTATCAAACGCAAACTATAGCTTTTTAAAACTATTTATTTTTTAATGCTTTATTGCTTCTGTAGTTATATGCGCACTTTGCTGCATACTTTCATCTTCAATTGCATGTTTCACAATCTTTGACTGCATCTTTTGTTCCATCTCTTTTTCAGGCATAGAAGGTTGATGAGTTTGCATTTCTACTATTTTTTTTGGCATAAATTTTGCTGTATCAGTTTTTTTATTTCCACCAAAAAAATTCATGAATATATCAATAATTCTATGATACATTGACACAAAAAACTCAGCACTTTTATTCAACCAACCGCCAAAAGTTCGCTTAAAACTAGTCTCTTTTTTTACTACTTTTAACTGATCTCTAGCCTGCTCTTTTTTTTCTATTGATTTTATTTGTACAGCTTTCTTATTACCACCAAAAAGACTCATAACGCCTTCAATACTTTTTTTATAAAGAGTTACAAAAAAATTTGGAACCACAGACCACCAAGCCTCTTTTTCAACAATGACTGGCTTATTCTTTGCTGCCATTGCTTTTTCTTTTTGTTCTTTTTGTTCTTCTACTTTTTCCTGAAATGCTTTTTGAGTAGCTTCTTCATCTTCTTTCTCTAATAAATTAGCTTCTTTTTTTAAATCAACACCATCTTTTTTCAAAAGATCAGTTTGAGATAAAATATTTTTCATATGTTCTTTTGCGCTTTGTGTTGATTGAGAAAAATATTGACTAAATGGGCCAGACAAATAAAGAGCTATTTTATTAACATCATCTAAAATGCCTTTCGTTTCGTAATATTTAATACGCGCTTCTTTATCATTCAATTCACGTAAAATATCTCGAAAATTTTCCCAAGCCTGATCTTCATATTTATTAGACAAATCAATTTGCTTTAATAAAACATCAAGCGCGTCATTAATTTTTCCATCAAGAACAATAATCGCTTCAACATCTTTTTTTAATTGCTCAATCTTTGATTGTTTTTCTTGAATAGCTTGGTAAAAAATTCTTTCTTTTTCAGAAAGACCATTTTGTTTTGCTTTATCATAGACTTCAAGTGCAAAATTTAAAATATCTTCAAATGAGCCTTGCTCAAATCCAAGTTGTTGATAAAATTGATCAAATTTTTTATCAATATCATTTCGCTCATTAAAAAATGCTATACGCATTTCCATTATTTTCTTAACTGCATCTTTAATTTGGCTAAAAACATCTTCCGTTTTTTCACCCCAAATACGTTTAAGTAGCCAATTACCGCCAGAAGTTGAGTCGCTTGTATCAATAACACCTAGATTTTCCGCTTCTTCTTTATCATCAAAATCAATACCACTGGTCACTGAATGATGTGATTTTTTATCAACTTGTATTACCTGCTCTGAAGCTTCTTCGTTAATTTCTTCAGCAGTTTCTTTTGCTGGTTTTACACGTTGCCCAAAAGAAGAATGTTCCCCTTCTGATCGAGGACCTTGATTATTTTCAGATGTTTTAAGAGAGGTATTATTGCGCTCAGCTGATGTAGAAAAATCAGCTGGTGGAGCAACCATTAGTTGTACCTGGATACCCCACAGACTAATTATTGTCAAAAATAAACTTGTTTGCTTCTTCATTATTAAAAACTCCCCGCACATTAATTAGAGCGTCTGAGCAAGCTCTTTCAACTCATTTAATAAACTTTTCGACAGCTCTTCAGCTTCCCATGAAGTATAACTCCAGCGCACACCAGATTCTACACGACTAAGGACCGATCTATCACTTTTAATATCGATAATATCAATACGCACAACATTGATCAATGGATGAACATTTGAAGGTGCACGAACAACACCAGCACGGCCAAGAACACTGTATGCAACATTACCTTCATCCAGAAAACAGATCATAACTTTTTTTTGCCATACCATATTATGATAGCCAGTATGATCTTTATGAATAGAAATTAAAATACTTTCAAGTCCCTTTGGATAGATACACTGAATAGGTGTTGTATGTGGTAATCCTTTTTCTGAAAAGGTTGCCAAAACGCCAACAGTTTTTCCTGCTTTAAGAATATTTACTAAATCTTCTGGTAACTTAACGCCAACATGTTTAGCCATAATTTTTTTATCTCCATGAAATATTCATTAAATTAATTATTTTTACTTACTTATCTACACAGATAATGTAACAGCTATCTCATTTTCCATTGCAAGAGCAGTTGGCATAAGATAGAGTTTATCTCCATCACAACGAACAAATGAACCTTTTTCAAGTTCAGCAACTCGTTGTTTAAAAAGCGCCTGTTTTTCTGCAGGTAACTCACCTATTACTTCTGACATTATCACTCCATTTTTTCGTCTCAATCCCAGCATTAATTTTTCAAGGCGCACTTCTTCTTGTGTTAATTGATCGCCACTAATGGTTAGATCTTCACCTTTTTGAGCATTAATTAAATAGCGAGACAAATTTTTTTCATTTTGAAACCGACCAATCCCATCAAATGAACAGGCTCCCATTCCAAATCCTTTATACGGCTTTCTATCCCAATAGACTTGATTATGTTTTGATTCATAACCAGCACGTGCAAAACTAGAAATTTCATACTGCATTAGTCCATACTTATTTAAAGTTTCTACAGACCAATAATAGAGATCTACCATTTCATCATCAGGAATAATAGTAATTTCTTTTTTCTTAATTCTAAAATATAAAGGTGTCTCTTCATGTATCGAAAGGAAATATAATGATATATGAGTAATCGGCCAGTGACATATTTCAACAACCATCTTTTTCCATTCCTGTGCACTTACCCCTGGTAACCCAATAATAAGATCAATAGAAAGATTATTAAAAAGTGGCGCCGCATTATGAATTAATTTATAAACATCTGATACTTTTTGATGCCTATTTAAATTAGCTAATACTTCATCATTTAAACTTTGCACACCAATACTAATTCTATTAATACCAGCTTCTTTCCAGACTTCAAGTTTTCCTGGTTCAACGGTTCCTGGATTTGCTTCTAGAGTAATTTCAGAGATCGCTTCCATAGAGAAGATAGCTCTTAGTCTACCAAACATGTCAAGTAGTAGCTCATTAGGCCAAGTACTTGGCGTACCTCCGCCCAAATAAATAGTATCTAACGATAATTTTTTAGGTACCTGACTGGCAAATGTTTCTATTTCAACCATCAAAGATGTATGATAATCACTCATAAATTGATCATGTCCAGCTATGGCCACAAATGGACAATAGTGGCACTTATAAGGGCAAAAAGGCCAATGTATATATAGTGAGCGGGTATCAACCTGAACGTTGTAACGCACACAATCCTTCCAAAATTACCGTTAAATGACAGAAAGAACTTATAATACACGACTTATACTGACCATTCAAGTTAAAACAATGAGAGCAAATAAGTTCCTCTCAACTCTTCACTTTAAGCATCTTTTTTATTCTTCTATTCTTCATAGAATAAGCCAAAACTCCCTCCAGTTTATTATTTTAATTCTATCTGTATAATTAAAATAAGTATCGATAAATTTAAAAACTGAAGATTAAGTTATGAAAAAATATACAATAAGCAGCTATTAATTGCTTGTTTATTAAGCAATCTAAATGCATCAGAACAACAAAATACCCCAAAACGATCTAAGTAATCACGCGCAGCACTACAAATGCTTAAAGGTGAGAAGTAATAGTAATTATTTTTGATCCCGTATCTCTTTAACTAAAGCCTCTGCTGCTTTTAACGAAGAAGACATATGTTCATGCACTGTTTTTTGATGAGCAAATTTAATAAGCATAACACCATCAAAAATAGTTTTAAGTTCTTGAGTAACGTGCGCTGGGATAGTAGGACAATACTCTAAAGCATCAATAAATTCAGTGTCAGTCTTATCTACAAGCTGCAAGCTATAGCTCTCTTGAATATACTGTTTTAATGCAGAAGTTAGACGGGAGTAGAACTTTTTCTGATCATCAAAATCTGATGTCGATAAGATTTTAAGTTCATCAAGTAATTTTTGCCATGGCTGTTTAATAACAATAGACACGAAAAATTTTTTATAAATAAAATAAAACCCAAGAAAAATAAAACCTACCAAAATAAGACTACTTGCTACTATAAACCATGTTTGATGCCACCATGGATTATACCATACATCATAAATATCAAGCAGTTCTAATTGGTTACCTTCAGAAACATTCATTACATTACTACCTAAAAATTATTTAATAAGACATACGTCGTCTAAAAAATCGTACTACTTCTCCAATAAAAGGTTGATCTACTGGTACATCCAACAAATCAACACCACAGCGCTTTAAGAGATCTGCTGTTTTTACCTGTTCTGTTTTTAAAAATAAATTTAATTTTTTATCATGCAAAGCAACCTCTGCATACTCTTGTGTTTCAGTATCTTGCACCGTAATAAATCCACGCATTTCTGTTGAATGTTCCCGCGGGTCTGTACAACGTACAGCAACTACATCGTGATGACGCGCAACTACTTTTAATAATTTTTCATACTCTGTATCAAAAAAATCAGAAATGATAAAAACAATTGATGCTTGTCTATGCGTTGCTAATAATCTTTTTAAAGCAGTATTTAAAGAAGTTTTACCAGAAGGTTCTGATAAAAAAATATCTTCCATAACCATATGAATATGTTTTCTACCCCGTTGTGCTGGTATTACTTTTTTTACTTCGTCAGAAAAAAGTAACGCCCCAACATGGTCTTTACCATAATCGGCGACTAGCGCTAAAACTGCTGCAACATCTGCTATTACTTGTGATTTTAAATTATCAGTTGAACCGTACAGCGTCGATGCCGATTGATCAACTAATAAAATTACCGTACGGTTTCGTTCTTCAATGTACTGCTTTACTAATATTTTATTGGAACGTGCTGAAGCAGACCAATCAATAAAACGAACATCATCACCTAATTGATATTCTCGGATTTGATCAAACTCAAGACCAGCACCTTTTTGCGCCGAACTATAATCACCAATCATAGAACCACTCAACATACGACGCGTATGTAATTCTATATGTTTAATTCTTTGTACAATATCTTTACTGAGCTTCATACTTAGCATCCTATTATTTTTTCCTGGATCCCACGCTCCATTTGATTTTGCTCTGGATAACGAGTGGGAAACTTTTTAAAACATTTCGTTTTTAAGGACCTCAGGCAATGCAATAGTGCCATCTGCTTGTTGATACGTTTCTAACAACGCAACCATTAAACGCGGTAACGCTAATGAAGAAGCATTTAATGTATGCACTAACTGCGTTGGTGCTCCCTGTTCATTTCTATAGCGAATCTTGCCACGACGTGCCTGAAAATCGGTACAATTACTTGCAGATGAAACTTCATAGTACCGATTTTGTCCTGGTAGCCACACTTCAATATCATAGGTTTTTGCAGATTGAAATGAGCAATCTTGTGCTGCTAATAAACTTACACGGTAATGCAACCCTAATTTTTGTAAAAGCATTTCCGCATTGTTAACCATCATTTCAAGTTCTTTATCAGAATTTTCTGGCTCACAAATACTAAATAATTCTACTTTTTCAAACTGGTGAATACGAATAATCCCACGTTCCATTTTACCATAATTACCCGCTTCTCTTCTAAAGCAACTTGTCCAAGAAGTCATACGAATAGGTAACTGTTCTTTAGATAAAATTTCATTGCGATAAAGATTAGCCAAACATACTTCTGAAGTTGGAATTAAATATAAATTATCTTTAGTCGCTGCAAAAACTTCTTCTTTAAATTTTGGAAAATTCCCTGAAACTGTTAGTGTTTCTTCAGTTGCTAAATAAGGCGGAATAACCGGTTCAAAACCATTTCTACTATTATGTTTTAACATAAACATTGCAAGGCCGTAGACTACTTTTGCGCCTTGAGATTTATAAAAAACAAAATTCGATGCAGACATTTTGGTAGCCGCTTCTAAGTCAAACCACTTATTAGATTCACCTAACTCCATGTGATGTTTTATAGGAAAAGAAAAAGTAGGTTTAACGCCCCATTCTCTTACTACAACATTTTGTTCTTTATCCCCTTTAGGAATATCTTCACGTGGAATATTTGGGCAGGTTAAAAGAAGGTTTTTAAAAATAGAATCTTGCACATAAAGTTCTAATTCTTTTTCTTTAAGAGACTTGCTAATTGCTAAAGATTGTTCACGAATCAATTCGTTGATACCACCTTTTGCTTCGTTTGCTAATTCATTTTTCTTTTGACGAAGCAATTCAACTTCAGAACGAAGTTCACGTGTTTCTTTATCAAGTAATAATAATTTATTTATTTCAAATGTAGGATCTTTTTTATGGATAAGATCACCTACTGCTTTAGGATTTTCACGAAGTAATGCTATATCAATCATTATTCACTCACATCTATTGAGGGTTGCCTATCCTTACCATCCCCAACAATACTCTTTTTTTATTTTATTGAAAAGAAAATGAGAGAGTTTTTTTAGACCCTCTCATCTATAAATTGTAGAATAATTCAAATAAGTATTATACGGTACTCATCTTTATTATTCTATACTAATTTTATAATTTCACGTAAATGCTTACCTGGTTTAAAACGAGGAACACATACTTCAGGAAGATCGATTCTTTCTTTAGTAGAAGGATTTATTCCTTTACGTGCAGGACGCTTTGAAACCCAATAAGTTCCAAATCCTGTAATAGAAACTTTGTCACCACGTTTCAATGTTCGTTCAATAATTCTAATTAATGAATCAAGAACACATGAAACATCTTTTTTACTGAATGCCGTCTCTTCACTGAGCGAATTTACTAATTCACTTTTATTCATTGAGACTCCTCACTTATAAGTTAAACGATTAAAACACTGCCTTTAAAACTATTTAGTCTTTTTTACACACGGTAAAAACAAATTTAGTCTTATGAGTTTTGTTATCTTTGTCAATGAAATACCATCATGATTAATTAAAAAAATGATGCAATTAAAAAAATGATAATTTTTTAATTAAAATAAAATTATCAATTCAGCCAAAAAACATTTTATTCGAGCTTAAATGCATACTACTATTGCTTTTTAAAATATTTTTCCAGTATTCTTTTATAGATATATATAAAACTATGGAGGTCCTATGAAATATATAAAAAAAATTTTATTAAATTCTTTTTTTCTGTTCTCTTCGTTTTTAATTTATTGCGCAGAAAGAGAAACACCCCTTATTAAAGCAATTACTAATTTTGAATTTAAAACTGTGCAAGATATAATTTCACGCACTGTTGATTTTCCTAATCAACTTTTTCCATTACATTATGCTGTTGAAACAGCCAATAGACATAGTAAAGAGTTAGAAAAAATTTCTGTTTTACAAAAAATAATAACCTACCTGATAGATAACGGAGCAAAAAAAAATCTTTTAGATTATAGAGGGCAAACACCTTTAGATATTGCACTTGATTTTAATAATCAAGGGCTTGGTTTATTTCTTATTAATCTCTACACAACAGAAAACGAAACAATTCTTCATAGATTAGTTTTCATAGCAAATGATTATCAAAAAGCGAATAAATTAAACATTTTAAAATCATTACAAGAAATTGCTTTTTATATTTTAAATAAACACCCTGAAATGATTTTATCAATAAATGAGAAACAAAAAACTGCTTTTGATTATGCTCTTGAAGAGAATAATATACTTTTAATAAAAATGTTTAATTCTTTTTTTGAATCAGAAAAAACTAAATCTTCTAGTGAAAAAGAGTTAGGACCTCGAGTAGATAGAACATTAAAACCAAAAAAACCATTGGCCTCTAAAGAGATCTCTCCTAGTCAATATTCAGTCTATGAATTTGCATCAAGTTTTTCTCCAATTCCAAAAAAAGAAACTGCTAGCTCTTTATATGATAGTCTCGATGAACGCATAAAAACTGATGACACTGATTATCTTGTTCCAGGACAACCAGTTAACTTCAGCTTAAAAAAAGATAAAAAAAGCTCAGATTATGAAGTCAATTGGTAATAATTACCTAATTTTATTACATTGTTTATCGTAATAAAAAAATAATGTAATAAAATTACAATGTAATGTAAGGAATAATATGCATCTAATTGATACTCATTGTCATATTAACATCATGATAAAAAAAGAATTTGATGTAGAATTACCTGAAAATTTTATTGAACTTACTAATCCAATCATAGAAGAAGCTATTTCATACAAAGTAAAAACACTCATCAATGTTGGAACTAGCCTCACTGAGAGTATAAATTGTGTTAAAATTGCAAAAGAATATAAAAATTGCTTTGCAACACTTGGCATTCATCCCAACGATATTACCGATAGCTGGCAGCAGGATATCGCTGAATTTAAAAAATTACTGGATTATAAAAAAGAAAATAAAATTGTTGGCATTGGAGAAATTGGTCTTGATTATCATTATGAAAATTACAACAAAGACCTTCAATACCAAGTTTTAAAAGTACAAATTGAACTCGCTCTTTCTTATAATTTACCGATTATTATTCATACTCGTGATGCTAGTTTTGAAGTATTAGATGTTCTTTCTGAATACAAAGGGCCCGATTTACGTGGAATTATTCATTGTTTTTCTGAAGACCAAAAATTTGCTGATTATGCTATTTCACTTGGTTTTGTTTTAGGCATCGGTGGCCCACTTACCTATCCTAAAAATAAAGATTTACGCAATATTTTCACCAATATTCCTTTAGAAAAAATAGTCCTAGAGACCGATGCCCCATTTTTGCCCCCACAAGCTATCCGTGGCAAACAAAATTCTCCTGCTCAAATTACAACAGTTGCTCATTACCTTGCGCAATTACGGGATGTAAGTATAGAAACTATTGCCAACACCACCACTCAAACAGCCAGCGCTCTTTTCATTCTTGATTAAAACGATCGAAATAGGAACTTGTTGAACTATTAAAAGTAGAATTATTTAATGGATTATTTAGATCTTGTAAGGGACTGCTATCAAGAGAGCATGATTGACTAGCGCTATTTTTATGTTCTTTACAACGCCCACCATAAATTTCAAGAAACAAGGTACTTAATAAAGCACCACGCATAATATAAGTACTATTAAATGCTGCAATACGTAATATAAACTCACTAGAAGTACTTAAAACTGCTAAAATGGCTACAATAGAAACAACATAAACCATAATAATTGCTACCACCAAACGGGTAGGAATCATTCCCTGACCGCCATGACGATGCCTTATAAACCGATCTAATGATAATAAAAATAGATGCAAAGAAACTGCGCAGATCAAACGTGGTACTATTAAATTAGTCAAAACACTTTCCCAATGATATGGAACTATACATAACCCAATTAAAAATAAACCAAATGCTCCAATAATTATTGATAGCCATTTAACAGTCTTTTTTAAAGAAATTGGTATAGTAAATCCCCAACGAATAAGCCCATAACTTCCGATTACTGCTACACTCCAAATACAACAAAGTGATACTATATACTCACTAAGCAGATAAATTGTCTCTAGTGAAAAAACACTCATACCAACTCCCTTTTTATAACTATTTACCACTACATTCAATGTGCTTTCACTTATATCATGATTATTTTTCATTTCTCAAGCCATTTGAATATAAAATCAATCTAATCAGTTGCATACCTAGAAAAAAATTTTATACTTGCAGTGCATCTTATTTTAAAAATATACTGATTAAAAAATTCTTGGAGAATTATATGAATAGTGAATATGCTTTAGCTTTTTCTGCTTATATTGGTGTATTAGGACTTATAACTTTAGCTTTTTACTATTTCAAAAATAGGAATAATCTCTTCTCTTTGTCTTATCAAGAATCTCATGACCATGCAGAACAAGAATTTTTATTAGGAAATCGATCAATTAGTTCCTTAGCAACCGCTATAGCTGCTCATTCAAGTGATATGAGTATTTGGCTTTTTACCGGGCTTCCTGGATCAGTTTATCTTTTTGGCATGCAAAATGCATGGTTAGTAATTGGATTAACCATTGGAATGTATTTATGTTGGACATTTGTAGCAGAAAAATTACGTATTAATACAGAAAAACATGACAGCTATACCTTATCAAGTTACTTTGAAGAACATTTTCAAGACAAAACAGGAAAATTACGATTAGTAAGCGCTTTGCTTGCATTACTTTTTTCTATTTTTTATATCTCATCAGGATTAACCGGCTTAGGAATCACTTTAGAATCAATCTTTGAAATGAACTATTATTGGAGCATTTTTATTGGTCTTACTATCACTATACTTTATACGATCATTGGTGGATTTGCTTCTATTGCTTGGTGTGATCTCTTTCAAGGATTTTTTATGGTCTTTGTAATTGTTCTAGTGCCACTTTATGGTTACACATTCTTAGAAAATGGAATAACTTCAATTACAACCGTTGCACAACTAAAACATATTTCTCTTTCATTAATCCCTGATAATTTTTCAAAATTTATTTCTTCAATAATGTTAGCTGTAGGATGGGGACTTGGCTACTTTGGCCAGCCTCATATTCTAGTAAATTTTATGGGAATTAAAGACCCATCATCAATTAAAAAAGCCCGTACCATCGGCATGGTTTGGCAATTATTTGCAGTATGTGCAGTACTTGCTGTTGGTTTAATTGGTATTGGTATGTTTCCAGAATCACTCATTGACAACGAACTAGTATTTGTCATTATGGTTCAAAAAATGTTTGCGCCACTTTTTGCTGGATTTATTTTATGTGCAATTATTGCAGCTGCATTAACCACTATAGACACACAAGTTTTGGTATCTGCTACCGTTGTTTCACAAGATCTTTACAAACGATTTATTAATAAAAAAGCATCATCACGCACAACACTTTTCATTTCAAAACTAGCGATTATTTTTATTCCTTGTATAAGCTTTCTCATTGCATGTACACGCCCTTCGGTCTATACATTAGTTGAATATGCTTGGATGGGATTAGGAAGCTCTTTTGGTCCCGTTATTCTTGTAGCGTTATATAGCAAAAAAGTTACTGCAAAAAAAGCACTTATCGGAATGATTTCTGGAGGCTGCCTAGCCGCTTTGTGGCCTCTTTTAAACACAGGAATCCCGTCAATGATCCCCGCCTTCAGCACTAATATTTTAATGCTCTTGATATAGCTTATTTTAGCCTATTAAAAACAGCTTATTTAACAATAACCAGACACCTTCTTTACTTTTCAATTATTTCTATTATAATTAAATAAATATAATTTAAAACTAAATGGAGAAAAAATATGAATATATTGAAAAGAAATTTACTTATTTTATTAAGCATATTTCCATTAAATCTTTATGGATCACAAAAACTTAAAAAATAGTTAATTTTATCCCTATTTCTTTCCCGATAGACGTCTTATCAGAACTAGATAAACAATTAATTGAAGATATGGACAATCTAACAGAGAACCACCCTTTTACAAAACCACGCTTCCTCTATCAAAATATAGTAAAAGATTTTAAATCATTTAATTCTGAAATCAGCAAGTCTGAATCTATAGAAGAAACTATTTCTTATATTAGTGAGCATTACGATGAAAATTGCTATGATATAATTATAACAAGCCAATATGTTCTTAATAATTTTTACAAAAAATTATATGATATCCTACGTAAAAATAATTCAAAACTAATTTATAGCGCTTTAAAAATAGAACTTGCAGATCTTCTTGATACTGTTATAGAATTTCTAGAAAAATTATAATTCTCTAACTTGCTACAGTATAACGATCCAATAAAATATGTGAAAACGCACCAATAGAAAAAAACGCAACCTGTGTTATATAAAAATGAGTACTTAAAAAAAAATTACTTACATACAAAGCACCCACTAAAGCAAGACTAATAATAAAAAATAAGTTATGAAACAAACCTCGATGATTAGCAACTAAAGGGACTAATGAACAGATACTTAATAACATAAATTCTTTTATATTACTTTTATATAAAAAAAACAAGAGAGCTAAAAGTATAAAGGGGTAAATAAAACCCTGCCCCTTACTTTTAACATCTATATCTGGAAACAATGCTCCCAAGATACACCAAAAAAACCATCCAAGCGCTGTAACAAAAGTAACGTGCGCACTACTCACAGCATTCAATAAAGCTATTCCAATTGCATAAACAACTACCCCGCCAACCAAATGTGTTTTATAGCCTGGCATATCCTTTACTCCCTTTTTATTTTCTAAAAAACTGTAACCTTTTGCAATGTAGTTCCAGGATAATAAAAACTAAGTACCTTTTTATAGGAATACCCATCATCTATCATTTGACGCGCGCCCCATTGGCATAACCCCATATGATGACCATACCCATGACCTTTAACTATAATTTTTGAGCCTCTCTTAAGTAGCGAAAAAGAATAACTCTTAATATCCTTAAAGGTCTTATAAAGCTCTGCTACGGTAAATGCATGTTCTGATTTTGCAGTACGAGCAATTACCTCTTGTACAATACCAGCTTTATCTTTTTTACTTACACGTACATCTTTAATTTTATGAATAATAGTATCAGAATTTTCTTGTAACAATGAAGAAAAGTCCTGCAAATTATATTCTTTACGCCATGAATATAATTTAGATTTTTTACAAAAATTACATGCATAAGAACGAGCTAAATAAGGAGCTTTTTTAAAATCAATAAACCCTTTAATGTTCTTAGGAACTACCCCACCGCAACAGCAATCAAACATTGCAAGGATCGGCTTATCTTCATACAAAAGCATCATATTTTTTGTATTTTCTACAGCCTGCCTAATAACTTTACATTGATGAATACCAGCATAAGTTTGATGATAATTTGAATTTTTAATGTGATATAATTTTTTTTGTTTTTGAGCTTGTTGTACTTGATAACCAAGATAACTGCGCGCGCCAACAGCAAGAACTTCAAAAAAACCAAGAGGCCATCCAGGCCAACCTTCTGAACCAAGTACCGAGTAAACATACTCTTCACTTTCTAATTCATTAATCAACAACCATCTTGTTCCATCATTCACCAATCCAAGCCTGCCTTCATATGAGTTTTCCCCAATACGAACACTACCTTTGTAAGGAACAAACCAAACTTCTTTTTGCTTTAAACGTTTATCATTAATAAAAAGCGAACCTTCTACGTATTTAATTGTTAAACTATAATAAGTTATCCCAAGATTAATTTCTTTACCATGCGCAGTACAAAACTTAAACCCACGGCTAGAATGCATAATCCATGCAGGGCTTTCTTGATCATCAAGTAAAACTTTAATATGAGTTTTTTCTGCTGATTGTACAGAAAAAACTGATCCAGCAAGTAAGAAAAAACTTACAAAATATTTAAAAACATACACCATAAGTAGTTAACATATCCAAAAATTTAAGAGGTACTGCTATCTTTTCATCAACGCCTTTATTTGCCAATGCATCAGCAATCGTATTATATTCACGTTCAACATGCTGAAATTCAACTGCAAACCCCGCAAGCTCACAAGTTGCTATCATATGTAATTTTTGTAATTCTGGTTTTTTAACTTTATAAATTCCCTGCATTTGTCTAATTAACAATTGCGAATCAGAAATAACTGTTAAGGTAGAGGATGGTTGAGCATGAACTTTAAAAAAATAAATACCAAGCAACATGGCAAAATATTCTGCTTCGTTATTAGTACGAATTCCCAAGAAAAAACCTTTTTCTTCTATTGAATTTTCACCTTGCAATAAATAAACACCAGCCCCTGACCTGCCAGGGTTACCTCGAGAAGCCCCATCTACATAAAAAGTAAATTTTTGAAGCTTGTTGTCAGTTTCTTTTTGTTTTTTTGGAACAAAAACATCTTCCACAAATTCTTGTAAATTTTTTTCTAGTTTTTCAAATAAAGATCTTTGATCTTTTTTATCAGAACTCACGTTATACACCACCATAATTAAACAAATAATTTATAAGAATTACGCTGTTTCTTGATAAAGTAAGCGATAACATTCTTTACATTGTAAAAATCTATTCTTTTTCAAAAAGATAAAATCTTGCGGAGAAAGATTATAAAAGCATACAGAACAAGATCCTGAAACAATAGGTACTACAGGATCGTCTACTACGGCTCTTTTGCGCATATATTGTTCAAGCCACACTTCAGGAATGCCTTGTTCTAAAACTTTACGTTGAGCAGTTATTTCAAGAATTTGTTTGTCAAAACTACTTTTTTTATCATGCTGCTCTTGTTGTTTATCTGAAATTTCCTGAAGTCTTGCATCCAAACTAATCTTTTTTTGTACTACTTCTTTTTGAGCAGATTCATAAATAGCCCACACATGCAAAAGTGAATCTTCATAATCATGTTGTTGTTTTTTTAATGCGTCTGTTTCACGTTTTAATGCATAATATTCATCAGTATGACGCACCTGTTCAAGATGAGCTTTCAACTCATTTTCCTTAGCTTCAAGCATCTTCATTTCTAATTCTTTATTATCTACATCTTTTTTAAGATCATGCAAATTAACATCAACGGTTTTAAGAATATTAAGAAGATTTTGCTTTTCATTATCAGTTACTAAAGCATCTTTAATAAGGGTTTGTGCATCTTTTTCAAGAACACGAATTTTTTTATCAAAAGAAATAAGATCAATAAATTTTTGAAAAGATCCTTGTTCGAGCATTTCACTCCTTTCTGTAAGGAAAGCTACGACAACATAACTAGAAAGTGGTGGGCCCACCTGGACTTGAACCAGGGACCTCTCGGTTATGAGCCGATTGCTCTAACCGGCTGAGCTATGGGCCCTTCACTTCTACTTTGTATGCTCTTCATGAAATTTTCATGAACTCTTTTATGAGTTAGCAAAACATTTATAATAAGATAAAACAAAAATAGATTCTTGACAAATTATCTT
>CAYSQM010000004.1:73896-119400 GCA_964433415.1 uncultured Pseudomonadota bacterium | reverse complement strand
AATTGTTATAAAAATAGCTATTATCAAAAAAATGATTAATTTATATACTAATTTTCGTATTAGAAGGCGTTTCTTAGATGAAAATTATAGATTCGTATTATTTTTGCGAACTCAAGCTATTAAGCCTGTTAGTCGACTAACAGCTAGTCTTTTATTTTATAAATATTTTTTTTAAAACATTAAAACTAAAACATTAAAGTTTATTTGTTAAAGCTGACTAAACGTTATTAACGTTTGCTCTAGATGCTTTGTAATCGTTTTTTGGTTAGTGAATCTTATGAGGTATACCTATGAATACTGAATTGTTAAAAATACAAAATATTACCAAAACATTTGTTACTAAAAATCTTACAATACATGCGCTTAAAGGGGTTGATTTATCAATCATTAAAGGTGAAGTATTAAGTTTGCTAGGGATTAATGGTGCTGGTAAAACTACTTTGTCATCTATTATTGCAACGCTTAATCCGCCAACATCAGGTGACATCTTAAAAAATGGTGCTTCTGTTTATAAAGATATAGTTTCTTATCGTCGTTCAATTGGTATTTGTCCACAAAAGCCAAATATTGATAGTATGTTGACAATTAAAGAAAATCTAGAATTTGCGGGTCGTTATTTTGGGATGTCTAAAGAAGCTATTATAGAGCGCACTAATTATCTGATGAAGCGTTTTGGGTTGACCAAATATGCCGATTCAAAAGGGTCTATTCTTTCTGGTGGGTATAAACAACGGTTTTTATTGGCACGTACTTTAATGCATTCTCCTGAACTAGTTATTCTTGATGAACCAACAGTAGGTCTTGACCCACATGTGCGTCGTGATATTTGGGAAATCATCAAAGGGTTACGTTATGATGGCGTTACTGTTTTGCTGACTACTCATTATCTTGATGAAGCAGAAGTGCTTTCTGATCGCGTATGTATTCTTGATAAAGGGGTTATTCAATTAATTGATACACCTCAAAATCTATTGAATAAACATGGTGAAAAAAATCTTGAAGAACTTTTTATTAAGTTGATTCAAGAAAGCACTGATGTTGTTGAGTAAGTTTAAAATTTAAAGGAATTTTATTATGTCGATAATATTAAAAACATTTTGGGCGCTTATACAGCGTGATATGCTTGTATTCTGGCCAACGTATAAAGATCGCGTGATTAACTCATTGTTATGGGCAACAATTAGTCTTTTGGTCTTTGATCAAGTTATGCCATCGTTGGGATTAAGCTCTGGGTATGCAGCATTTTTAGCAGCAAGCAACATTGCATCATGGGGCTTTTTTGATGTGATGGAAAATGTAGCAAAAACAACTTCAGATATTGAAGGTGAACGTTCTATATCTTATTACTTAACTTTGCCTATTCCGCAATGGATGGTTTTTTTTAGAATTGGGATAGCAAATGCATTAAGTGCTTTTTTTGTGGTGTTAATGTTTGTGCCAATTACTAAAATTATTCTTTGGAATAAGTTAAGTTTTGGACAAATATCTTTTGTTAAATTGTTTATTATATTGGTTTTAACAAATCTTTTTTATGGATTATTTTCATTGTATTTAGCAGCAAAAACAGAAAACCTTGATAAAATTACTAACATTTGGATGCGTGTAATTTTTCCATTATGGTTTCTTGGTTGTTATCAGTTTCCTTGGTATACCTTAAAAAATGTTGCACCGGTAATTGCGTATATCGATTTATTTAATCCATTAGTTTATATTATGGAAGGTACTCGTGCCGCACTTATTGGCCAAGAAGGCGCACTTAATTTTTGGTATTGTGTTCTTGCACTTTGTATATTTTGTACCATTGCTGGTTATGTAGGAATTAAAAAAATGAAAAAACGTTTAGATTGTTTATGAGCAGTATAAAAACATTTTTAACACTTATTTGCCGAGATTTATTTTTATTTAGAAATCTTATAAAAGATCGGGTTATCAATATTACGGTTTGGGCAACATGTATGTTGTTAGTCTTTAGCAACATTATGCCACAGCTTGGATTACGATCAGATTATGATATTTTTTTTGCATCAAGTAGTATCTGTTTGTGGGGGCTCTTTGATGTTATAGATAATGTTAATATCATCGTAACAGACCTTGAAGGTGATTCTTTTATTATTTATTGCCTAACATTACCAATTTCATCAACTATGCTTTTGTTGCAAATGGTTATTTCATCGGTTATTCGTTCAACTATACAAGCTAGTTTAGTCTTAACTTTTTTAAAGATAGCATTGTGGAATAAATGGAATCTTTCTTTGGTTTATTGGCCTAAATTTGTCTTGATGCTTTTGGTGATTAATCTGTTTTATGGGTTTTTTATGATCTTATTAGCAAGTGGCGCTCAAAAGGCAAAAATTTCTAATATTCGTCGTCGTTATATTGTGCCTCTATGGCTTATTGGTTGTTATCAGTTTCCTTGGTTTAGTCTTCAAAAAGTTTTACCAACAGTTGCTTATATCGATCTTTTAAATCCTGTTGTTTATTGCATGGAAGGGATGAGAAGCGTATTAGTTGGTCAAGAAGGCTCACTTAACTTTTGGTATAGCATTGGCGCTTTATTATGCTTTAGTATACTTATGGGTATTATTGGATTTAAACGTATGAAAAAACGACTTAATTGCTTGTAAGTTTTACAAAATAAAAAAGGGGTGCTGTTGTAATGACAAGCACCCCTTTTTTATTTATAAAATTATTTATTTTTACGGATGTTTATTCTTTGTCCAAAAATAGTTTCGGCCCATGTATATGCTGTTTCAGCATTCGTTTTGCGAATATCAGCTTGGCCTGCCTTGTGCATAAGCTTTTTCATAAATCTGTTCTTGACAATTACGAGCATAATCTCTTTCATACTCTGATGATTCTTTAATGCAAGAGGAAATAGCAGTAAGCTTTTTTGCATCAGCAGTTAACCCTTTGCGAAAATCACGGAAAGTGTTTGGATTTGTATTTTCTGGAAGGCGTGCTTCAAGAATTTCAAAATTTTCACGCAAACTATCAGTTAATGGATTAATCGATTTTATTTTTGCTACAACATCCAGTAATGGAGAATTATGAGTAGATCACACAAAATCAATTGTCTTTGCTGTTGCAATAATTTCTGAAGGTGAGCTTATTTGTGAAGTTAATTTGCTTAAAGATTCAGAATCAGAATTTTTAAGATTATTTTGTAACTTTGCACAGGTGTTAGTTATTTGTGTGGCAACTGAAGGAAAATCTTTTTTCATAATCGCAAATTTAGTGACGAGAAAATAAATAGTTGCTAATGCAAGAGCTAAAATAGTTTTTTCGTTAAGAATAGCTTGATCTTCATTATGATCAAATGAGTCTTCATCATCACATACGCATGCGCTTAGTTCAGTGTAATTAAAATAACCACCAACAAGACCAGCAGTTATTGGAATACCCCAGTGTTTAATTTTTTCACCTAAACTAAGTGGTGCAGTTGCTGCAAGATTACTTGCTTGGCCATTTAAACAAGCTTTGATAAATGGTAAATTTTTTGCACTGTTCTCTTGAGCTGCACTATTTAACATAACTATCAATAAAACGCTAAAAAGTATATTTTTTGTTTTCATTTATTATCCTTTTATATAAATTTTTTAAAAAATTATTTTGAAAGATATTGAACTGCAAGACTCAAAGCAGTTGGCACTATGCTTACAGCAGTTTTAAGATAACTATTAGAACCATTTTGCACTTGTTGGGCTTGCGCTTGTTGTTGAAAAATAGTTAATGCTTCAACTGTTACTGGCACTTGCCGTTGATTATGTTCGTCAATTTTATAATAAACAGTATTGTAAACTTTATTGGTATGACGAATATGGTTTTGAAGTACTTCTTTTGTTTTAATTCTAATAGCGTTATCATTGCTGCTAGGAGCGCCTTCTTCTTCGCTATCAGAAGCATTTGTTTTTTCGCTATCAGAAGCATTTGTTTCTTGAAAAGTGTAGTTTAATTTTTTATGATGTTTATAAAAATCACGTAATTTTTTTAAAGATTCAGTTCTTTCTGTTGTTAAAAGAGAAAGTTTGGCAATATTTTGCGCATCAAGAGTTAAATTCATTTTTGTTAAAGGAGCATTAGTCGGGCACTCGTCTTTACAGTTTAAATTACATTCATGTTCATCATGCAATAAATTTGAAAAATATTTATTTGTCCCTTCAATATCAGCAATTTTTTCATCGATTTTTCTAATTTCATTAAAGTGTTGCTCTAAAATTTTACGACTTTTTGATGCATCAGTAATTACAGGTTCTTCTGAAAATGGGTATTGTGCAGCTAATGCACAGCAGAAAGTCCCAACTCCTGTTGCAGTTGCAGCGGCTTTTTTAAAAGTTTTTGGAGCAAGTTCATGGGCAACTTTTGCACTGCTAGCAGCTACAGTGGCACTTGCAGCTACACTGCTTGCTAAGCTTTTAAGAATGGAACCTTTTTGTTTGCGTTCTGTCGGTGGAGTTATTGGCATAGCAAGAACAGTATTAGGAGTAAAAAGACCTTCATAACTTTTTTTAAAAATATCTTCTTTAGACATAGAATGCTCTTGTTGAGCTGCAGAAACATTGCTATAAAATGTTCCTAAAAGTAGTAATAAAAGATAATTATTTTTGAATTTCATAGTTAAGTTCCTTGCTACTAGTAAGATTAATCTTTTATTCATGAAAGTATTCCTAAATATATTTGTGGTGAAAAGTTGGGGGTTTAATTGTTTGTTGGATCTGGTGGAGCTGATGGTAAAAAATCTGGATGGTAAATTGAAGAATTTGGTGGTATTGGTAATGGGCAGCATAAGTAAGGTGAATTTCCAACTGCTTTTTCTGTAGCGATTGCTGCTTCTTGTTGGGCTTTTGCTGTTATTTTTTGTGTATAAGCAGTTATTCGTTGATCTTCAGCAGTTTCTTTTTGAGCTTTTATTGTTTTTAAAGTTTCTGCTTGTATAAGTTCATTAATTATTTGTTGTTTTTCTGATTGAAATTCGTTGCTTAAACGAAGGGATAGTAAATATTTTTGAGCTTTAGGTAGAATTTTTGAAGAAGCTTCTAGTGCTTTTTCAAGGATAGTCTTTTCTTCTTTAGAAATTTTAAGATCAGTTTTTGATATTATTGATAAACATATTTTAATTGTTTGTTCTAAAGCAACAATACTTTGAATAAGTTCTTTTTCTAATGCTAAATATGCGTAAGTTGATTCTAGGACAAGCTTGCTAGCGCTTTCAATTAAAAAAGATTGTTTATTCTGTTCTATTTCTAAAAAATTTATAATATTTTCATTGGCATGTAATGACGCTTGTGCTTTTTTTAATTCTAAAGTGTCTTCTGATTCTTTATTAAATCTTAAGTAGCTTGCTAATTTTCCTATTCCATAGATCAAACAGGTTCCTACTGCTGCAATAGTACATAGTTTTTTTTCTGTTAAGTTATTGCTATGGTTTAGATAAGAAGAAGTTATTAAACCTAATGTAAAGAGAATTCCATATCCAGCAGCAAATTTTCTTGGGAGTGTTGCGATATCAATTTTTAATTCATAGGTGCTTTTTTGAATCTTAAAATCTTTATTAACGAAGTTTTGTAGAGCTATATCTGCTTTTAGTATAGAATTGAAAGATGATAGGTTAATTAAAAGAAGTATAGAAAGTAGTTGTTTATTCATTAAATTAGTCCCATTTAATAGTTGAATTTATAACCTTTAACTAGTTTGTGAGTATATCATGACAATTGATAAAAGAAAGTAGGGGGGTAGGCTAAAAGAGCTATTTAAGGGTGTTTTATAGAAATAAGTTCTTTAGTTGTTAACAAGTCTTTGCCATTCTGTGCAAACTATCTGTTTCTTGCTATGCTGAGTTCAAAAGTAAAATTTTATAGAAATAGCAGCTCAATCAGTGGACGTTATGGTTTTAAAGTACAAGCGAAAATTCTTGGATATTTTTAATGCTTTTTTAAAGCTTGCAGCTCTAAATTTAGTTTTTATAGTCAATTATTCCTATGGCATTGGTACTCTTGAAAAATCTGTTGTTTTGCCAATCATTTCATCAACTACTTTAGACGGTGATTTTTCTAAAAGTATAATTATTTCCTTGGACCAGTTTGAGATCGAAAAAATAAACAGAGAGCTTAATAAACTTGAATCTAATGGTAAGGGTATAGAAGAACTGATTTTTGAATCCGATAATAATGTGAGTTCAAAAGAGTTTCAAATTTTAGCTGATTTTTCGGTTGGGTCTCTTTTTAATCATCAAAAAATGGTGCGGTTTTTAGAATTAGTCCAAAAAAAGAAGCGCTTTAAATCTGTACGTATAACCTGTTTTCCAGTTAAGTCTGGTATCAAACTTACCTTTTCTTTTAAAGGGGCTTGGGTAATTAGAGATCTTAAAGTTCATGGAATAAGCCTTGGAAAAGATAGTTATAGACGATTTTATAAAGATGAACCTGGTGATTATTTTTCTTTGGTCAATCATACATCATCTTTAGCTGAAATGGTCTCTTCTCTTAAAAAGAGAGGAAGATGTGCTGCAAAAGTGTCAGATCATTTTTGGTACAATAATAAAAATAAATCTATTGTTGTGCATGCTGCAATTAATAAAGGATCTCGTTTTAAAATTAGTTCTTTGGTGCTTGAATTGATTGATAAAGAGGGGAATGAAATTGCAGAAGAATATAAGAAGCGTTTATATAAAAAATATTTTTCTCATATCATTCACAAGAAATATGATGAAGAGGTCATAGCAAAACGAACAAAGCTCTTGCGTGATGAATTGACTCGAGAAGGTTTTACAGAAGTAGTTATTCAGCTTAAAGAGTCAGTTGACCAAGATAAATGTACAGTGCAATTAGAATTAGTGTGTACTTTTTATAAACAACATCGGTCAATTTTTATGGGAAATTATTTCTTTTCTTCAGAAGAACTTTCTGAGCGAATGAGTAAATTTGGTGATTCTATTGGCATGTTGCCGCTTTCTATTTTAGCTCAAGATATTAAAAATGAGTATCTAAAGAAGGGATTTTTTGAAGTTAAAATAGAAACAAGAGAAGAAAAAAATGATAATTATTTTCTTATTCAAGAAGGTCCCCGTGCGTTATTGAGCGGTCTTCTTATTAAGGAATCTTCATATGAACAAAAATTTTTAGAGCAGCAGGTGAATTTTAAGTGTACCCCATCAGTAGCATATGATGAAGATGCACTTAAAAAGTCAGTAGATAGTTTATTGTCTTGGTATCAAGATCAAGGGTTTTTAGAAGTGCGGATTTTAAAGAAATCCATTGAAGAATCAGCTCCTGATCATTATATTTTCACTTTAATTCTTGATGAAGGGCAGAAATATAGTTATGAAAAAATAGTCGCTCCTGGTTATGATGATCTGATAAAAGATCAAAAAATTTTTAAAACGGGCGTACCTTTTTCGTATAAAAAAGTTCATGAGCAACGAATGTGGTTATTGGATCATTTTAAAAAAGATGGTTATTTATTTGTGCGTTGTGTACCAAAAATTAATAAAGATACTGCTTCTGTTACGGTCGTATGGGATATACTATTAGGTGAACAAATTTATTTTGGTAAGGCAATTGTGCGTGGTATTACCCGGTTACCCTATGAACGTATTTTAAAAGAAGTGGCCTATAAAGAGGGTGAATTGTGGTCCGTTCAGGCATTGCAAGATACACAAGAACGGTTGCAAAAATTAGGTATTTTTAAACAGGTAAGTGTCTATCCAGATCACGAAGATGCTCAGAATCTTTTAAATACGCACCGATCAACTATCATCCAATTGCAAGAAGAAGATCCTTTTGAATTGAGAGTGCGTTGTGGGTTTCAGCAGGTTAGTAAAAATTTTGGATTCAAAAAAGGATCAACCTATAAAATAGGGGGATCATTTTTATGGAGAAATCCATCAAATAATGCGGATCAGTTTCGTATTGATACTGATTTTACACGATTTGAACGGAAATTTTGTGTGGCCTATTTGTTTCCAAGAACTTTTGATGTACCTGTTTCAACAACTTTTAAAATCTATAATAATAAATATTCACAACCTGTGTCTTTAGGCCATAAAGCAACCTTGTATGATGCTGTCCAACAAGGGTTTTTAATGAGTTTTACTACTACTAATTATCGCACAGTCAGTACGGGGTGCAATGTTGGAGTAGAGTTTATGGAAACTAAAAATCTATCAAGATCATTGGCTGGCACTATTGATTTTAATTCGAATTTGATTGGTAAAAAAATTCCTTATTTTCTTATTGAGCCTAATCTTTTTGTGGATTGCTTGGATGATAAATTAAATCCTCGTAATGGATTTTATAGTGTTGTTTCATTAAAAGGAATGTTCCCTTTCAAAGAAAGTTCATATTTTATTAAGGCAATGGCAGAGTACGCTTTTTTTAAAGAAATTATTGCAGGCTCAGATGTAGTTTTTGGGACTCGAGTTCGGTTAGGACATATTTATAGAGAAACTTTTAATAAGATAATGCCTCCAGAGCGTTTTTATTTAGGGGGTCCATACTCTATTCGTGGATATCAACCTGATGGATGCCCTCCATTGGGAAGTTTTCTTGATAATAATGGCGTGATGCAATGGGTTGCTAAAGGAGGAAAGACTATGATTAATTTTAATTTTGAAACAAGATTCCCTTTATTGATTCCCCCGTTGCAAGGGGTAATTTTTCAAGATCTTGGCACCTTGGTAGCTGATCCAACACAAGTAACTCAATTTCAAAATGGCTTTGCATCTACAGGGTTTGGATTTAGATATATGACTCCTATTGGGCCATTACGATTTGATATAGGCTGGAAATGGAAAAAAGCATATCCAGGGGATTCTCGTTATGGTTGGTGTTTAACATTTGGCCATGCCTTTTAGACTAATTTTTTGCTTTGCCTTAAAAAAGTCTTTATATTCAATTATATTATTTAAAATACTTTCAATAGGGAATAAAACATGTCTAGAGAGACTTCAGAACATAATAAAAGTCAATGCCATGACCATGAACATGGTTCAAGTATGTGGGGTGAATTGGTTGAACATTTTCCTTACGCGGTGTTTTCAGTTGCACTAGGATTAATTGGTGCAGCTTTATTGCAGTATTTTTCTTTTGGTGCTTCTGTAAGTACGGTAAAGCGTGGTTCATTTGTTTTGTTTCATGCATTTCATTATTTACATATTGTTTTTGCGGCAACAGGTTCAATGATTACCTTTTTTAGATTTTCAAAAAATGTTTTTAAGGGTGTTATTGTTGCGGCGATATCAACACTTTTCTTTTGTGTGTTGTCTGATATTTTATTGCCTTATTTAGCTGGGTATGCACTTGGTGCACATATGAATTTACATATTTGTTTTAATGAATTAAACAACGTAATACCATTCTTGGTTATTGGATTGTTTAATGGTTGGATTTTAAATCAACATAGTCATGAACGCCAAATTTACTATTCAGTATGGTCACATTTTGCACATATATTTGTCAGTTCTGTTGCATCATTACTTTATATGATCTCAAATGGATTTGATCAATGGGCGCAACAAATGGGGCCTTTGTTTTTCCTTTTAATTTTAGCAGTTGTGGTTCCTTGTACTTTTTCTGATGTAGTGGTCCCAATGTTTTTTGCAAATCGTAAGAAAGGGAAATGAATGAGAACTATTCAACTTAAAGATATTTATAAATCATTTGATGGAGAGCCAGTATTAGAAAACTTTTCGCTTACCGTTCCGGATGGAAAATTTTTTGCATTACTTGGGCCCAGTGGTTGTGGGAAAACAACAGCTTTACGTTTAATTGGCGGTTTTGAAACAGTTGATAGCGGAACTATTATGCTGGGTGATGTAGATATTACCGATGTGCCAAGTTATAAGCGTCGTGTTAATACAGTGTTTCAAAATTATGCACTTTTTCCACACATGAATGTTTTTGAAAATGTTGCCTATAGCCTTACTGTTAAAAAATTAGAAGCTTCTGTTATTAAAGAAAGAGTTTTAAAAGTTTTACGCGCAGTGCGTCTTGAAATGCATGTAAATAAACCTATTCAACAGTTGTCTGGTGGGCAACAACAACGTGTTGCGTTAGCCCGTGCTATTATTAATGAACCAGAGGTTTTGTTGCTAGACGAACCATTAGCAGCATTAGATTTAAAGCTTCGTGAACAGATGCTTATTGAGTTGATTGATTTGCAAGATACCTTAAAAACTACTTTTTTATATGTTACTCATGATCAGACTGAAGCATTAACGGTTGCTGATCAGATGGCTATTATGAATCATGATGGACAGATTGAACAGATTGGTACGCCGCAACAAATTTATGAATTCCCCGCTACCATTTTTGTAGCAACTTTTGTTGGTAAAATGAATATATTTCGTGGTAAATTACGCACTCATTCAGATTCGCCAATTATAGATATTCCACAATTGGGTATCTTTGGTGTTTATATTAGTAGTCGTCAATCATGGATGTATGAAAATGCAGAAATATATATGGGCATTCGTCCTGAAAAAATCTGGATTAGTAAGAAAAAAGTAGAAGGTTTTGCAAACCATACTATAGGAAAAGTAGAAACAATTGTGTATCACGGCCAAGCAACACAATATAATGTGCGGCTTAAAAATGATATGTTTGTGCAAGTGTTTGAACAAAATGAAGAACACTTTCCTAAAGACAAGATTGATTATGACGATGAAGTTCATCTTCAATGGCAACGTGAAAATGTAATATTATTAGAAAAATAGAACAATTGGGTGTAAGGAATAAGCATGGATAGACAAGAAAAACAACCACTTGTTTCATTTTTCTGGGGTATACCAGCGTTTGTATGGCAACTGGTGTTCTTTTACCTGCCATTAGCATTTTTACTAGCAACAAGTTTTGTACGTTATGTTGAACAAATAGATCAAGCACAATTTACTTTAATACATTATGCATCATTATTTAAGCCAGTTTATATTACGATTTTTCTTCGTTCATTATTAGCAGCAAGTTCAACGGTAGCAGTTACTCTTTTAATAGCTTATCCAGTTGCTTATTATTTGGTAATGCGTATGCGTCGTTGGCGTATGGTATTTTTTGCTTTATTAGTTTTGCCATTTTGGACAAATTTTTTACTGCTTGTGTATTCATGGTACTTCTTACTAGAAAATGATGGGATTATAAATAATGCATTATTATTTATAGGAGTTATCAAGGAGCCAATCGCTTTAATGAATTCTCCTATTGCTCTTTATTGTGGCATGTTCTATTGTTATTTGCCGTTTATGCTTTTACCGCTTTATAGTACTTTTGATCGCTTGAGTAAGCAGTTGCTTGAAGCATCACAAGATTTGGGAGCAAACCCTCGACAAACATTTTTGCGTGTTACTTTGCCCTTAACTATGTCAGGTATCCATACAGGGGCAATGTTAGTATTTATCCCAGCATTTGGAGAATTTGTTATTCCAGCATTACTTGGTGGTGACAAAAATATGTATGTTGGCAGCGTTATTACTCATTATTTTTTAACCATTCGCGATGTTTCTCTGGGTTCAGCATTTACGTGTAGTAGTGTGATAGTTTTAGTGACGGGGTTCTTAGTTTTATTTGGAATAAAAAAACTTTTATTTGGAAGGAAAGAATATGTCTAAATCAGTATTTTCTCTTTCACGATTTTTATTACCATTATGGGTTGCGGCAGCATATTTGTTTTTATATATTCCTTTAATTGTGCTTACTGTATTTTCATTTAACGATGCTACTTTTCCTTATCGTTGGGTTGGGTTTACTTTTGACTGGTATAAAGAACTTTTTGTATCAACTGATATTTGGCTTGCAACAAAAAATTCTTTTATTATTGCTATAGCGGCAGTAATCATGAGCGTTACTATTGGTCTTCTTTTTGTTCTTTGGAATGCTCCTAGAAAAAATCGTTCATTATTGCCAGTTTTTTATCCAAATCTTTTTGTTCCAGAAATAGTTTTAGCTGTAGGACTTTTAAGTTTTTTTGTATTCTTACATGTTCCGTTGGGCCTTATGACTTTAGTAGTTGGACATACATTGCTTGGTCTTGGTTATGCTATTCCTATTATTAATGCACGGTACCAATCACTTGATAAACGTTTAATAGAAGCATCATTAGATCTTGGAGCTAATTATAAGCAGACTTTGATGCGTGTTATTATTCCATCTTTAAGACCAGCATTATTAGCTGCAGGTGTTTTAATATTTATTATTTCATTAGATGATTTTTTACTTGCATTTTTCTGTTCTGGATCATCAGATCAAACCCTTTCAACGTATATTTTTGCAATGATTTGTTGTGGTGTTTCACCTGTAGTAAATGCGTTAGCTACGTTAATGCTTTTAGTGAGTAGTATTTGTGTTGTTATTTTTTGTTCATTACAAGCTAAAGCACGTATTTGGTAGGGGGTAGTTATGGAAGAACGGACAGTTTGGCGCACTTGTGCAGTGGTACTTTTTTGGATTACCTGTTCATTTGCAGTACTATTTTCTCCTTATTTGTTAAAATTAAAAAAGGTAGATACTAGTGCTTTAAATGTTTTTATGTGGTCTGGTGTTGTTGATCCTCAAATGTTTGTTCAATTTACTAAAGAAACTGGTATTGCAGTTAATGTAAGCCATTATGAAGGTAATGAAGAACTTTTGGTTAAATTGCTTGCAACAAAAGGAAAAGGGTATGACATGATTGTCCCTTCTGATTACGTTGTTGAGTACTTAATTAAAAACAATCTGCTTAAAAAATTAGATAAATCAAAACTTGATTTTTATGATCAGTTAAATCCAAAATTAATGGGTCTTTATTATGATCCTAAGAATGACTATTCTATCCCATCAGAATGGTATGTTTTGGGTCTTGGATATTTAAAAAAAGATTATCCTAACGGACTTCCAGAAAAAAGTTGGGGTATGTTATTTGACCCACATTTGATGCCAAAAAAGATCGGTCTTATTAACGATAGTCGTGAACTTATTACTTTAGCGGCATGGCATAAATATCGTGAACTGCGTGAGATTAATCCTGAAGAGGTTCAGTATCTTAAAGGAGTGCTATGCGAACAAAAAAAACATGCAGAAGCATATACAGATTTTAGAGGTGATTTTTTATTAAGATCAGGTAATTGCTCATTGGTTACTGCTTCAAATGCAATAATGTGGAAAGTAGCGTTGGATGATCCTAAGCTTGGTTTTGATATGCCTAACGAAGGGGTCTTTTTAAATATAGAAAATTATGTGATTCCTGAAGGGTCTGAAAAAGCTGAAAAAGTCTATAAACTTATGAATTTCTTATTTAGATTAGATATTCAAGAACATAATTATAATACTGGTCTTTTATTGCCAACGCGTAAAGATGCAAAATTTATGTTTGATGAACCGATTTTAAAATCTTCAACACGATTTATTGACCCAGATACAGATCTTAAAGCAATGATGTTTCAGAATTTACTTACCGATGACCAGGTTAATGAAATTTGGCTTGCAGTTAAAGGCGAATGATTTTTTGTTAAAATGAGAAGAGTGAAATAGTTATTATTGAAGGAGTTACTATGAAGCACAATGTCATTTTGAGCGTAGCGTGGGATCCAGGGAAAATAAATAAAAGTCTTATAATTTTTTCTTTTTTATTACTTTTTATATCCATTAATAATGCTCAGCAAATCAACGCACTTAACCCATTACAAGAACAACCAGGTGAAGCAGAATGGGTTGAAAAAATCTATAATTCACTCTCTCTTAATCAAAAAATTGGCCAGCTTTTTATGCCTCGTTGTACCGCTGGAAGTTCATTTGATAATGGTGATCAAATAAGAAGATTAATAAAAGATTTTCATATTGGTGGCATTATTTTTATGACTAGCGAAGCTCACAAACAGGTTCAGCTTACTAATGAGTATCAAGTGCTTTCTGAAGTTCCTTTATTAATAAGTATGGATGCAGAAAATGGTATTGCAATGCGTAATATCAGTTTGCAGAGTCTTCCACAACAATTAATGTTAGGTGCTGTAGAAGATCTTAATCTTATTGAAAAATATGGGTTTGAAGTTGCGCGTCAATGTGCGCGCTTAGGAGTGCACGTTAATTTTGCACCGGTTGCTGATGTCAATAATAATCGATTTAATCCTATCATTGGTAATAGGTCATTTGGTGAATCTGTTGAAAAAGTTTCAGAGAAAGCTATCGCTTTTATTCAGGGGTTACATCAAGGCGGGGTCTTAGGATGCTTTAAACATTTTCCGGGACATGGTGATACTAGTTCTGATTCTCATGAGATGTTACCAGTAATTTGTCATACACGTATGCATCTTGAAGAGGTTGAATTGGTCCCCTTTAATTGTGGTATTAAAAATGGTATTGGTGCAGTGATGACTGCACATTTAAATATTCCAGTACTTGATGATACCCCACATATCCCGTCTTCTCTTTCTAAAAAAATAGTGACTGATTTATTGCAAGATGAACTTGGTTTTAAAGGTCTAATTTTTACTGATGGTTTAAATATGCAAGGTGTCCGTGATTTTGTTAAACAAAAAGGTGCAGCAGAGGTTGAGGCATTTAAAGCAGGCAATCATATTTTATTAGATCCACCATTTGTTGAAGAAGCTTTTATAGTGATAAAAGCTTTAGTGCAGGAAAATGAACAATTATATGGGCTTCTTGAGCGTACGGTTAAGAAAATTTTGTCATTTAAATATCGTCTTGGTTTATCCGGTGGTTATAATGAAATTTTAACAGAAAATCTTGATGCTAATTTAATTAACCAGGCATTTTATGATCTTAAAAAAGAAGTCATAGAGAATGCATTAACGGCTGTTGGCATTGATGATGATCCATTAAGATTGTTTGCTTATACGGTACGTGATCAATTTAATGGTAAAAAATCATCTGAATTTTTAGATAATGTAGCAGTTTTGAGTTTTAATAGTGCAGAGCTTGCCCCTTTTCAAGCAGCATTTGTTGGCACAGGTGCCTTATTTTCTTTTTGTGACGGTGAAATTAGTCCAGAGACTTTGCAAGCATTATTGGCAAAAACTAAGAATCATACGCAGATTATTATTACGGTGCATGGCATGAATAGGTATGGTTCTAAACGATTTGGTATTTCAGAATCTGTTGAACGTGCGATAAAAGAGTTAATTAAAGAAAAGAATTCTATTGTTGTTTTATTTGGTAGCCCTTATGCAGCATCGTTTTTTAAGGAATGTCCACAACTGATTGTTGCTTATAATGCGGATCCTTTGACTCAAGAAATTACAGCACAAAAGCTTTTGTCCGGCCATGCATTTATTGGCGTTCTGCCGGTATCTTTTTAATTGCTTGCGTGACAGAAATACCTTTTTGCAGTAACCTTTTTTATTCTTTTAATAAGTAAATTTATAGTATTGCAAGAAGGTAGTACGCATGGACACACCTAAAAAATTTTATGTAACCACTCCTATTTATTATGCTACGGCAGCACCACATTTGGGTACTTTGTATTCAACGGTGCTTGCAGATATTGCTGCGCGTTGGCATAGAATTCAAAATATTGATACTTATTTTTTGACAGGGACTGATGAGTTTGGTCAAAAAATTGCAGATGCTGCGCAAAAAGTTAATAAAGATCCAAAATTATTTGTTGATGGTTTTATTGGAGCGTACAAAGATTTATGGAAATTATATGGAATAGAGTATTCGATTTTTATGCGTACTACTAATGATTTTCATGTTAAGGCAGTTCAAGATTGGTTGCAACTTTTAATGGATAAGGGTGATATTTATAAAGGTTCTTATGAAGGTTGGTATTGTACTCCGTGCGAGACATTTTTAACGGAAAAAGATATTGAAAAAGGGCAACAGAATCCGCCTTGTATTACCTGCGCTCGTGCGACGAATTTAGTTTCTGAAGAATGTTATTTTTTTAAACTCTCTAAGTATTCAGACAAGTTGCTTACATTTTATAATGAAAATCCTGAATTTATTACGCCAAAAGAACGTGGGGCTGAAGTTATTAAATTTGTAGAATCAGGGTTGCAAGATTTAAGTATTTCCAGAACTACTATTTCTTGGGGCGTGCCATTTCCAGGCGATTCAAAACATGTTACCTACGTGTGGGCAGATGCTTTAAATAATTATATTACCGCTATTGGTTATGCGCAGCAAGAAAAACAAGATGAATTTAAAAAATGGTGGCCAGCTGATGTGCAGGTTATGGGTAAAGATATTATTCGTTTTCATGCAATTTATTGGCCTGCATTTTTAATGGCTACCGGTTTGCCTTTGCCTAAGCAACTGTTAGTTCATGGATGGATAAAAGTTGGTGATCAAAAGATGTCAAAATCATTAGGCAATAGTATTAATCCAGTAGATTTATGTGCAGACTATGGTTCTGATCAAGTGCGTTATTATTTAGCTCGTCAACTTGCTATTACGCAAGATGGTCAATTTTCACGCGAAGATTTAGAACATAAAATTAATACAGATTTAGCAAATGATTTGGGCAACTTATTACAGCGCATGGTAATGCTTGCAGATAAGTATGCTTTGAAGCATATAGATGCGCCAATTGAATGGACGGTAGCTGAAGAAGAATTATATACTCAGGCATTAGAGATGATTACTTTATATGAACAAGAAATGGCACTTGGTTTTTTCCATCGAGCATTGGCACATGTATGGAAATATCTAAATCATGCTAATGCTTATTTTCAGGCACAAGAGCCATGGAAGATGGGCAAAGTAGATCAAGTAGGTTTTGCACGTGTTATGAGCTCTATTTGTCATAGTTTACAAACGGTTGCTGTGTTAGTGTGGCCGGTAATGCCACAAAAAATGGAACTACTTGCTCAACGTATTGGCTATGATTTAATGCAAAAAATAGATCATGTAGCGGTGATTAAGCAAGCATGGCACTGCTCGTTTATACTGTCATTGGGCTCTACGTTGTTTGAAAAACATGAAATTAAAGAGACACAGAAAGAAGAAATTACGATGAGTGAATTGACAACACAAACGGTGCAACCTGAACAAGTTGTAAAAGAAGTACCTATAGTTACAAGCAACATAATTACTATTGATGATTTAGTAAAAGTTGAACTGCGTGTGGGGCAAATAGTGCACGTAGAATTTGTTGAAGGTTCTGACAAGTTATTGCGTTTACAAGTTGATTTTGGCGATTTTGGTAAGCGACAAATATTTTCTGGTGTCAGAAAGAGTTATCAACCAGAAGATTTATTAAATAAACAGGCAGTTTTTGTGGTCAATTTAAAACCACGGAAAATGATGGGACAAGAATCTCAGGGAATGATGATGTGTGCGCAAGATGAACAGGGTAATCCTAAGTTTGTAGGACCTGTTATTCAAGTACCTAATGGAACAGTTTTGCAATAAAATATTTCTATGACTCTTTACTTTTAATAAAGTTTTTTCTTAATCTATTTTTAGGGTTAAGGGGAAAGCATGGGGAAAAAACTTGAAGGTGAGCGGATTATTTTACATCCGCTTGATCCGTCTTTATTTGATTCTTATTTATCGCATTATTCAGAAACTGTACAAAAAATTTTAGGGGTTAAGACTCTTGAAGAAGAGCATCGTTATCTTCAATTGCATTATGAAAAAATGCAGGAAGGCTTGGTTCTTTTTTTTTGTATTTTTTTAAAAAAAACTAATGAATTAGTAGGGGCTTTAGAAATTAGGCCATCAGAGTATCGTGGTAATTTTTATGGATGGTTACATGAAAATTTTTGGTCTCAGGGCTTGTTTCAGGAAGCGCTACAGGTTTTGATAGAATATTATTTTAACAAATATCCTTCTGAGTCAGCTTTAACTGCATGGGTTGATCAGTCAAATAAGCGCTCATTAAAAACCTTTGAAAAAGTTGGGTTTAAAAAGCATTTCAAGCGTAAAGGTCCACGAGAAGATCAGTGGGAACTTAAATTTTCATTTAAAAAATAAAATAAATTTCTTAGAAGAAAATCATAATAAAGTGCAAAAATTGCTTTTGCAAAAATTATTTTTTTAGGTATCATTGAAAGTTTCAAAAAGAAATTTATTTCAGATTTCAAAATTCGTTAATTTATTTTTAGTGTTTTTTAAAAGGAACCTACTATGCGCAAAATAGTTCAAATTACTTTGTTTTTTTTATTTTGTAATTTAAGACCTCAAGAAGCTGGAATTGAAAATGATAAAATAGTTTTTTCTTTTAGAAGCTCTGATGGGGTAGTAATTCCTGTTAAAGCTTCAATAGCAGATCAAATTGAAACCTTTAAGAGTGTGTTAGAAGTTATTCTTTTAGATGGTAATGAGTCTTCAGGCAAGCTATTAGATTTTCCAATGGTTTCTAAAAAATCATGGGATACTATTCTTTTAATTATAGCATCAAAAAATGAAATAATTAGAAAAATAATAGATTTTGATTGTTGGCTTGCAATAAGGCCAATTGATTTTGAAATTTTTAAAATTATTAATAGTAAAATTAAAAATATAGATCCAATTGAGCTTATACAACTTGCGAGTGCTTTGGATTTTCTTAATATATCAATCATTCTTGAAAGAGAGTATGGAAAAAAAGAGAAATATCTTTTTTATGATTGTATTTTGAAAACATTAAGTCTTAAAATTCAAGAATTTTCATTTAGTAAAGCATTAAATTTATTAAGTACTATTGAGAATCCAACTCTTTTAGAGTCTTTAAAAGATCTTTTTTTGAATGATTTTTTTAAGCATAAAGATCGATTTTTTATTTCTAATGAATATGTAAAAGCACATAATCTTTTTAATGAACCATTAGTAGAGAAATTAGAAGTTATTGATTATTTACCTGGTAGTGATAATCAAAAATGGGTAGAATACGTTGTAAATACATCTACTGTATTATTTAATAATAGTTTAAATGAAGAGGTTTATTTTTGTACCCTTTCACCTGATGTTAGGTTAGGTGCTGTATTTTATTATAAAGAAAATATGTTTTTTTATATTAATCTTGCTAATGAGAAAGTTTCTCTTAATAAAGTTGTGATTGACGAAAAAGGAATAGTGCTTAGAAAAGAACTTTGTTTTGAGCATAATGGTGTTATGAATTCTTATTCAGGGTGTAATGAACAGGGTTTTTATGCTTTTAGCATAAGAAGAGAAAATGATATTCTTGTACAGCATTATGATGTTGAAACAGGACTTAAAAAAAAAATTAAGTCTTTTAATGATAATGGGTTATTGATTATTTTTAATAAATTAGTTAATAAAGTTCTTTTTTGTAGAAAAGATGGAAGAGGTTTGATTGTTTCTCTTGAAAATCCTAAAGAAAAGAAAACAATTTATCTTGAAATAACAAATATTAGAACTATATCATTTAGTGAGGATGATAAAAATTTAGCAATTTCTACTGGGGAAAATTCTGGAGAATTAGTT
Source organism: uncultured Pseudomonadota bacterium (assembly GCA_964433415.1). GTDB lineage: Bacteria > Babelota > Babeliae > Babelales > CAIQNR01 > CAYSQM01. Next base: position 100,051 of record CAYSQM010000004.1, on the reverse strand, counting down.
TTTTTTAATATTGAAAATTCTAGACTTATAGGTTCAGCATTTCCAATTGGTGATAATGTAGTCAGTGATAAAATCATTTTTAATGATCACTATTGTAAGGCATTTTTAAGTGATGGGTCTGTTCAATATTATTTAACTCCTCAATTTATAAAGCAGACTTTGAAAAAATCCTTTACTGTTAAAGATGCATTTTTTATTAATTTTGCAGAAAACGAAAAAAAAATTCATTTACAAAGATTAGGTAAACAATATTTTCATTTTTATATGTTTGATGAAGGTAAAAATGTGTGTTCAATTTATAGTCCAATTGAAGACCATACAGTAGCATTAGAGCATTATAGGGAAGAGCATTCATTAAAAAAAGATAAAGAAATTAATGAAGAGAGATTGGCTTTGTTTGGAAAATTAAAAACAAAGAGATTTAATCATTTTAAAAGTGAAAGTGAAAGTGAAAGTGAAAGTTTACGAGTAACTCTAAATCAATTTCCACCTCATAATGAATTTTTAATAGGTAAAGAAATTAGTAAAAGAATAGAGGGTTTTCCTTCTAAGAGTTAAAGAAAAAATTTCTTACACTATTATAAAATGATTAGAGCCTAAAAGGGATCTTAGTTAAACAAATATAAGAATATAAAAAAATAAGGGTTTAAACAAATCAGCAATTGCTATAAGTTTAAACCCTTATTTTTTGCAAAAATTATTTTGCGCTTGTATAGCCACACTTTTTATCACCACATTCAAGTGTAGTATCACCTGTTGGTAATGGTTTTTTGATTAATGCTGGTGCATTGCATTTTGGGCATGCTGTTTCTTCTATATCTCCAAAAAGAGCATACTTACATTTTGGATAATTTGAACATCCCCAAAAAGTGCCGCCGCGCCATTTACGTTCTGTAATATCTCCACCATCTTGAGGGCATTTAAAATTAGCTTTATTTTGATGGATATATTTACATTCTGGAAACCCAGAGCAAGAAATAAATTTACCAAATTTACCCATCATTTCACGCAACGGTTTTTCACAATTTGGGCAGATCATATCAAGTTCCTTTGGTTTTTCTTTTTCAACAAGTTCAAGAATATTAGTTTCTGAATTACGTGCAAAATTGCTGGTGAATCCGCATTCAGGGTAACCTAAACATCCTAAAAATTCTCCTGCTTTTCCAAATCGAATTGCCAATTTATGAGTTTTGCATTCAGGGCAATCTAATTCAGTTGGTTGTGCAGATTTACCAGTTTCACCCTTGAAGGCAGTTAAATCAGTTTCAAATTTTGTATAAAAATCATTGAGTAATTTATCGCGATCAAGATCTCCAGCTGCTATTTTATCAAGGTCTTCTTCCATATGCGCAGTAAATTTAGTATCCATAATATTAGGAAGATTATCTTTTAAAAGATTTACTACTGCCATACCAAGTTCTGTTGGAACAAAACGTTTTTTTTCAACCGTTGTATAAGAACGAGCACGAATAGTATTCATAATTGATGCATAGGTTGATGGTCTGCCAATACCTTCTTTTTCAAGTTCTTTAACTAACGAAGCTTCGCTGTATCGTGCAGGTGGTTGAGTAAAATGTTGTTTTGGATCAAGAGTTTTTAAAGGTGTAGAATCTTTTTCTTTAAGCCCATCTGGAATTTTTGTATTTTCTTCTTTTTCGTCTTCTTCTTCAATTTCATAGACTTTTAAAAATCCATCAAAAAGTAATGTAGAGCCAGTTGCTTTAAAAGTATGTTTTGAATCATCAATAACTATTTGACGTTGAGCATAGAGTGCTGGCGTCATTTGAGATGCAATAAATCTACGCCAAATCAATTCATATAATTTTGCTTGTTCAGCAGTTAAGTATTGTTTAATTGATTCAGGGGTTATGGCGACATCAACTGGACGCACCGCTTCGTGGGCATCTTGTGCTTTTGCAGCTTTAGATTTTTTTTCAAAAACAGTGGCAGTTTTTGGTAAATATTTTTTACCAAATTGGTCGTCAATAAATTCACGAACTTGCGCTAAAGCACTGTCTGCAATACGTAACGAGTCGGTACGCATGTAGGTGATAAGTGCAGTTGGAGACCCATCGCTTAATGGTATACCTTCATAAAGACCTTGTGCTATTTTCATAGTTCTATCAACAGAAAAGCCGAGTTGGTTATAGGCAGCTTGTTGTAAACTACTGGTCATAAAAGGGGGTAATGAATTTTTTAAACGTTCTTTGTCGGTAATTTGTGTAATAGCAAAAGTACCTTTTTTTATTTCTTCAATAATTTTATCAACTTGTTCTTTATTTTTTAACTCAGCTTTTTTGTTATTAATGTGAGTTAATGCAGCAACAAGTGAACCTGCTTTATGAGCAAAGGTTCCAAATATTGACCAGTACTCTTCAGTGATAAAACTTCTAATGGTAAGTTCTCGTTCACAAATAAATTTTAGAGCAACCGATTGTACACGCCCAGCAGAAAGGCCTTTAGTAATTCGTTTCCACAAAATAGGAGATACTTCATATCCAACCCATCTATCAAGAACTCTACGAGCTTGTTGTGCAGCTACTTTTTGCATATCTACGGTATAAGGGTGGTCAAGTGCTTCTTTTATAGCAGACTTTGTAATTTCGTTAAAACTGATTCTATGAATAGTAGCTTTTTTCTTTAGAACTTTTTTTATTTCTTCAGCAATATGCCAAGCAATAATTTCACCTTCACGATCAGGATCTGGCGCAAGGTAGACTTCATCCATACTACTAGCAGCTTTACAAAGATCGGTAATAGTTTTTTGCTTGTTGTCCATGACAACATATTCAATAGCTATAGGATCTCTGGTTACTCCCATAGTTTTTGAAGGTAAATCTTTAATGTGTCCCATAGTGGACATGATAGTAAAATCAGCCCCTAAAAATTTCTTTATAGTCTTTATTTTTGCTGGTGATTCAACGATTATCAGTTTTTTCATACGCGTGGTTACCTTATTTTATTAAAAAGCCACTGTACAGAATAAATGACAGTTTTTCAAATATAAACTTTTATCAGCTTGCACATAAAAATAGCTTGTTACTATATAGGTTATAGTAACTAATTTCAAATAGTCAAATTATTATCTATATTTTTTGAAATGAGCCTATTTTTTATGTTTTTTGTCCAAGGTTTTTATAACTTGAGCATTAAAAATATTGAGGTTGAAGTCTAAGAAAAGGGTGCATGAAATATTAAAAAGCACTCATAAAATTATTTTTATTATTTATAGAATAACTTATTCGTCAAAAGTATCATAAATTTTTAAATTTCTAAGCAGTAATTACTTGCCTTACAAGTTGCATAAATAATTTTTTATTAATATTGAGATTATCTTTAAAGTAGCGAATAATATGTTTACTTACTTCATCGCTTGTATGTATTTTTGCTGCAATTATTAATGCCCCCAATAATAAAAATAAATAATTTTTTTTCATAATAACTCTGTTTTTTGCGTTTACCACCTTCCTGTCTAATTACGCATTAGAATTTAAGCTATTTTGAAAATATAAATATAAAATTCTATTATAAGTTTATATTTAAGCTTAGAAATTCTAAGGTGAGCGGTCTCAGTCTAGATTTGTTTTCAATTTGAAATAATGAGCGAAATAAGCTTGAATTTTTATAGGGGGGCTTTTCGCCTGTTGATTTTTAAAGTATAGTTAATCTTCGGTTGAGCTTAATTACTTTAATCTAGATCCTAGGCTTTGCTTTGGATGACGAGTATGAGAGTGCTGGTAGAAGAAAATATTGGTATGAAAAATAAGGGTGAAAACCATGGAGTGGCTTATACAATTTGCGTATCCTTGGGTGTTATATACATTTTTACCATTAGTGGTATTAGGTGTTTGGTACAAATTTTTTCGACATAAAGAGCCTGTTTATTCTTATTCATTAGTTACTATTTTACATCAAGCTCATTTAACGGTACGAACACCAAGAAAAAAAATTCTTTCATTTTTACGTACGTTAATTCTTATCGGTCTTGCTTTGCTAATTGCCCGGCCACAGCTTGTGGATAAGCATTCAAAAGTGAATATTGAAGGCATAGATGTTATGCTTGCATTGGATGTTTCTGGAAGTATGAGCTGGTTTGATGACCCGCACGATCAGCGTCCACGTATTGATATTGCAAAAGAAGAGGCCATTAAATTTATTAAAAAACGGGATGATGATCCTATTGGGGTAGTTCTGTTTGGGCTTGAAGCGGTGTCTCGATGTCCTTTGACTTTAGACAAGACGGTTCTTGAGTCGATTATTCAAGATATAAAATTGGGGATTATCGACCCTGATGGGACAGTGCTTGCAAAAGGTTTAGTAACTTCTATTAACCGATTGCGTAAGTCTGAATCAAAAACAAAAATTATTATTTTATTAACTGATGGATCTCCAAGTCCTGAAGATCTTAACCCTGCTTATCCATTAAAACTTGCTCAAGAATATGGAATTAAGATTTATACAATTGGTATTGGTGGTGATTATGGAGGTCTGCAGAAAGATCAGTTTGGTGGAATTCATCAGATGGGTATTTCGGTTAATAGAGATCTATTGCGTACTATTGCAGAAAAAACAGGTGGTCAGTATTTTGAAGCTAAAAATCAGAAAGATTTAAGTTCGATTTATGACACTATTGATAAACTGGAAAAAACTGAATATGAAACTAATGTGTATAAAAAGTATTGGGATATTTTTATGCCGTTTTTATGGGGATTGATCATTCTCAGTTCATTGGAACTTTTAGTAGCATCATTTGTGTGGTTTGGATTATGAAAAAAGAATTTTTTGGTATTACTTGGGCATCATTTGGCTATTTTTATTGGGTAGCGCCTGTTTTTATACTTCTGAGTATTTGTGTTTATTATGTATGGAAAAAACGTACAAAATTAGTTAAAAAATTAGTAGCTCCTCAATGGGAGTCGGTGTTGATTAAGAATTTTTCTACTCATAAACAGATTATTAAATCGTTCTTGTTAGTTCTTGCATTAAGTGGATTTTTTATTGCAGTACTGCAACCTCAATGGGGTGAGCGGGACCAAGTGGTTGAACAGGAAGGACGTGAGCTTTTTGTGGCTCTTGATATTTCTCGGAGTATGTTGGCTGCAGATATCAAACCTAATCGTCTTGCTTTTGCTAAAGCTAAAATTAAACGATTACTTCAACTATTGCCGGCTGAACGTATTGGATTAATAGTTTTTTCTGGTGCTGCAGTGGTGCAATGTCCTTTAACGCGTGATACGGCAACCTTTAACTTATTCTTAGATCAGGTAGATGTTGAAACTATTTCATCAGGTACTACCTCATTAGATCAGGCATTATTAAAAGTTATTACAGTAATGAGTGGTACACCAACAAAGAAAAATAGAATTGTAGTAGTATTTACTGATGGAGAAGATTTTTCGAGTAATCTTTCACAGGTGCGTGAACAAGCAAAAGAGATAGGGCTGCATATTTTCACCTATGGTGTGGGGACTACTCAAGGGGCACCTGTACCTATTGTTGATGATAAAGGGCAGTCGACCGGTTTTGAAAAAAATGAACAAGGTAACATAGTTATGTCTCGATTGAATGAAGGTATTTTACAAGCATTATCGCGTGAAAGTGGTGGCAGATATATTACCCCAACACAGTCTGATGCTGATTTGCACTCATTGATAGCTGATGTAGAAATTTTTGAAAAAGAAAAATTTGAAGATAAAGAAATTTCAACACAAGAAGACAGATACCCATACTTTTTAGGGGTCTCATTCTTTGCCTTATTACTTGAGTGGCTGTTATGAAAAAATTAAAATTATATTTTTATTTGTTGCTTATAATACAAAGCTCTACGCAAGCGATCTTTGAGGAACATAAGGGAATAAAAGCATACAAAGCCGGTGATTTTGCTAAAGCGCAAGAATGGTTGGTTCAATTATTGCCTGATGATTCAACTAACAGTGAATTATTGTTTAATGTGGGTGATTCTGCTTATCGTAGTGGAAATTATGCACAATCGCGTGCTTATTTTAATGCTGCTGTAGAAAATGCTGGTACAAGCAATGCTGATATTCTATTGAAAGAACAGGCTCTTTTTAATGCTGGTAATAGCTATGTTAAAGAGAATGAACTTGAAAAAGCATTGGAGCGGTATGAAAAAATTATTGAAACTAATCCTGTACATGAACGGGCTTTGCATAATAAAAAAGTAGTTGAAGAGTTATTAAAACAGCAAAAGCAGGAACAAGAAAAGCAAGAACAACAAGATAAAGACAAGAAAGAAGACGAGAAAGATAAAGATAAAAAAGAAGACGAGAAAAAAGATCAAGAGCAAAAAGATCAAGAGAAAAATGATTCTGGAAAAGACTCAGAAAAGAAAGAACCAGAGGGGGGCAACAAGGACCAGCAGCAAGGCAATAAAAACCATCAAAGGGATGAAAAAAAAGATCAACAAGAAAATAAAGAGCAACAAGAGCAGCAAAGCAATAGAGATAAAAATGATGCTTCTAAAGATGATGCTAAAAAAGATCAAAGGCAACAAAGTCAAGCAGGTCAGAAACAACAAGGGGATTCCCAAAAGGATCAAAAACAAGGTTCTACTCCTGAACAAAAACAGCTTGATCAAAAAAATCAACAAAATAATGTAGGTTCTAATGGTACGCAAGAACCTAAAAACGCGCAAGAAAAACAGGAGCCGTTGCAGGCTTCATTAGTTGAAAATGACGAAAAAGATAGAATAGAAGATCTTAAAGATCCAGCAAGTCAGATTTTTAATTATGTAGAGTCTGAAGATAAAAAAGCTTCAAATCGTTTATTTAAATCTATCATAAATCAGGGAATGCCGCGTAATCATGGTCAAAAAAATTGGTAAAAAAACCTATTTCTTATTGATAGGAGCTTGTTTAAGTTTTCTTTATTGTATTGATTTATTAGCTGCTAAGACGCCAACCATTTCATTGCAGTTGGTTGATCAACAGGGTCGATATATTTCAAAAATTGGTGTAGGTATGCCATTTTCTGTGCAAGTCACTGTGTCTGGTGATTCACGGTCGTTGCCTAAGCCAGAAATAAAAGGGATTGAACAGTTTGCTGCAGGTACTGGCAGAAGCGGTATTAGTAGTAGTACTCAAATTCAGTCAATTAATGGTGTAACTACGGTAAGTGAACAATCTTCTATGCAAGCACGTGTTAATAAGCAAGGAATCTTTGAAGTTGGTCCTGCAACTATTGAGTGTAATGGACAGACAATAAGTTCTGAAATAGTAAAACTTGAAGTATTGGTTAATTATCAAGAAGAAAAAAAAGAATCATCTAACAGTTCATTTTTTGCTCGTATAGAAGTAGACAAACAAGAAGTCTATGTTGGGGAGCCTTTGACATTTGTTGTTCGTTTTTATCAAGATAATCAGCAGGTAACGCTTGAAGGAATAGAAAAACCACAATTTGATGAATATTTTACTGGCAAAGATTTGACTGGGCCAGAAACAGGTATGGCAGAGTATAAAGGTAAAAAATATCGTTGTATTGAATGGAAAACAACGCTTTATCCAAAAAAATCTGGCGATGCTCTTATTCCACCAATACAGGTAGTTTATTCAGAAAAGATTGATAGACATGGCATGTCTGATATGTTTGGGATGATGCAAAGTTTTTTTGGTGGCATGCGTCAAAACCAACAGATTTCGTCAAATTCTCTTGCGGTAGAGGTAAAAGAATTACCTCATTATGAAGGCAATAAAAGTGAAATTAAAGCAGTTGGTTCATTTACTGGGTTATCAGCGCATCTTAATAATACAACTGCTTGCCAAGGGGAAGGGCTTATTTATACATTAACATTGGAAGGAAATGGTAATACTGAACAGATTGGGCATCCTATTATTCTGTTACCTGAAGGTCTTACGTATTATGATTCTAATGCTCGTCTTGAAACAACTTCAACAACAAAAAAACTTTTTGAATATGTAGTCCAAGGGCTAAAATCAGGTGATTTTGAAATACCAGCGCAAGAGTTTACTTATTTTGATTTGGTTACTCATACATATAAAGTATTAAGTTCAGAACCAGTCACACTTACTATTGAACCAGGGACAGGCAATAGCCCTATGTTGGTTAATCAGGAATCTCAGATTCCATTAAATGGTCAGAATCATGTGGTTTTTGAAACAGAAGAATCTATTGATTGGGCTCCATGGGGAATTATTCCATGGTGGTTGTTTTTATTGTTATTAATAGTGCCAGGTGTGACAGCATTAATGCATTTCGGGCTTGCTATTTATAGATATTGTGTAGCAAAAAATGCACCAGAATTGCGTTTTCGGAATGCTTTTAAAGTTGCGCGCAATTTATTTTATCGAGCAAGAAATAAAGGGTATTTTGGGCAATTGTACCATATGTATAAAGAGCTTTTTGCAGCTCGATTAAAGGTTCAATCTTATGAATTGTCAGAGAATAGTATTGAAGATTTATTGCGAGTAAAAGGTTTTTCTGAAGATAAAATTATTGAATGGCGGTTACATTGTGCGTATCTTGCCGAACAAGCATTTTCATCACATCGTGTTGGTGAAAAAGATGCAAAACTTTTTAATGAAGCGGCACGCTGGCTTGATGAATTGGAGAAGATTTTATGAAGAACATAGTAAGTAAAATAAAACTATTTTTTTTAGTGGGATTTCTAGGCTTAGTGCCTTGTCTTTCTTCATCTGAAAAAATTGAGCTTTTATTGTTTGCTAAAGCAACAGAAGAAGCACAATTAGGTAATTATGAACATGCATTAGAGATTTATAATCAAATAGAGGCAAGCGAGCAATCTGCAGAATTTTTTTATAATAAGGGATTGTGTTTGCAACAGTTAAAAAGAAATGCAGAGGCATTAAGTGCATTTTTTAAAGCAGAGAAGAAAGCATCATTATTGTTTTTATCAAAAATAAATAATCAGATTGAATTCATTCTTGATGAGACAAATCAAAAAAAAGATTCATTATTTTATCAAATTAGTATTTATGGTGAACGTTGCGCGCCATTAGTGCTTTTGCAATTATTGTTTCTTTTTCTATGGATATTTATTTGGATAATTCTTACAGGTTTTATTGAAATTAAAAATTATATTCGTAATCTCTTAATAGTTATGCTATTTATTATTGGATTTTTATTAGTAAATCGATGGTGGTTTAGCGTAAATGCACGTGGAATTATTCTGCAAGAGGAAACAAGTTTGTTTGTTGGACCATGTGTAGATTTTCAAATTATTAAACAACTATCACCAGCGCAAAAGGTGATAATTCTTCAAGAAAAAGAAGAATGGTGTAAAATTAAAGTAGAAGATGTTGTTGGATGGGTTCAAGCACAATCAGTTGATAGTGTCTAGTAGTATCTAGGTAAAGTAGTGTGATGAAGAAGATTGTATTAACATTTTTCACTAATAGTTCGCGCTTTCAAAGAATATGTGGTTTATGGATCACCTCTTTGGCAGTGGTTCTTTTGTGGTTCTTTTTTTTGCAATATGCATATTTTAAAAGAGTGACAACTGAACTTTTTGAAGTGAAAGAAGATTATCGAGTGTGTGCTTTAGTCTTAAGGCGCGTACTTCACGAAAAGATGAAAGAAGAAAAATCGAACTTGAGTATCGAGCAAAAAAAAAAAATAGAAACTGAAAACAGTTACTATGGCTGGCCTTATGAAGTGCCACAAAAATCGATTGTCTCAAGTGATGGAAATTCTGAATCATTTAAGGTAGTTAATCGTGATACTGAATATTTGCGTACAAGTTCAGTTGAGTTTGCAAAACGTTTTCATCTTGATGCTGAAATGGCTTCATTGTTTGATTATCCTGTTAAAGAAAAAATTCAAGAAAAAATAGGTGTTAAAATTGCTGATGCAGGATTAAGTTCTGCAAAAAAAATAGCTGCTATTGCTGCTGTGGCATCTAAAAAACGTGAACGCCGTGTTGTAGGAACCTCTTGCCGCATTCGTGAAGTTCGTACTTCTCCAGCTCATAAAGAAACAGATGTTGCATTTTCATTGCCTCTTGATAAATCAGAATTTTATTTTAGTTCTCCTTTTGGTCCACGTAAAATGCGCGGTCGTCCTTGGCGGTTTCATTATGGTGTCGATATGGCTGCAGTTAAAGGGGTGCCAGTGCGTGCTCCTGCGGCAGGTATTGTTTTAGAGTCTGATTATCATAATGGTATGGGTAATTATATTGTTATTGCTCATAATCGAAAGTATAAAACTCGTTATTTTCATTTGAATCGTCGGCGAGTAAAAGTTGGTCAAAAAGTGTCTCGTGGAGATCATATTGGTGATGTAGGTTCAACTGGATCTGTAGCAAGAAGAAAGGGAAGGGATCCTTCACATTTGCATTTTGAAGTGTATGCTTTTGGTAGGCATATTGACCCAATGTCTGTACTACCAGGGTAGTTTTTTATGATCAGTTGATTATGCTTACATTTGTTATTAAAAGCATGATGTGGTGTCTAGGTAAATTTGTAATAATTCAAATTCTTTTTAACAGGAAGACTAATGATAAGAGTGAAAAATTTTATTAAGTGGTGGAATAGACCAAATAAGTCAATTTTTATGGAGTATGTCCAAGCTTTTATGGTGATTGTACCAATCGCTTTTGCAATTAGAACATGGGGCTATGGATTATATGAAGTGCCAACAGGTTCAATGGAAACAACGTTATTGCGTGGGGAGCGTTTTGTTTCAGATAAGTTTACTTTTGCTTTTTTAAGAGTCCCAAAGCGTGGTGAAATTATAGCGTTTAATTCTCCTATGTTTGATTACTCAGATAATTCTCTAATTAATTTCTGGCAACATTATGTATGGGGACCAGAAAATTGGACTAAGCGTGTTATTGGGCTGCCTGGAGACCATATAGTAGGTAAAATTGAAGATGGTCATCCAGTTGTTTATGTGAACGGTGAAAAATTAGATGAACCATATCTGAATAAATTATCATTGATTCCAACAACTTTAGGATGGGATCAGCCACGTTCTTATGATCCACAGTATTCATATGAAAATCAACCATATTATAGGATGGATGGGCCTTCTATTAGAATAATTCAAAAAATTCTGAAGGAAAATAATTATATAGCAGAGCGTGTTCCGGGCACTCCACTTATTGATGGTGGTGGTTCTGATGAATATGATATTCAGTTGAAAACTAAAGAACAAGATGGTATTGATGAGTATTGGGTAATGGGAGATAACAGGCTTGGAAGCGGTGATTCACGTATGTTTGGTCCATTAAATGGTTCATTCATTCATGGTAGAATTGTATTTAGAATATTCTCCTTTGATGCCGATAGTTCATGGTTAATTATTGATCTTATAAAGCATCCTATTGAGTTTTTTAGTAGATTTAGATGGTCACGTTGTTTTCAGATAGTAGAATAAATCGTTAACAAAACGATCTAGGAGTGGCTTAGTTGTATATAAAGTTTACAAAGAAAATTATAAATTAAGTTGCAGAAAGCAATTGTTGTGGTACGATTAAGCCCGTCTTGCATTATGATTTAAAGGAATGAGCTATGTTCAAAAATGGTATAAAAAAATTTTTAGGTGCTTCTCTTTTATTGGCAACATTACCAGGTTGTTTTAATTGGGGCGAAAAAAAAGTTGTTCCATCATTAGTGGTTGTTAATGTTTTAGATAAAGAATATTATGATGATTGTCATATTCCAGGATCAATTAATGTTCCTATGACTGATGTAATTACTACAGCAGAAAAATACTGGACAAAAGAAACATCAATTGTTATATATTGTGCTAACTATTCATGTACTGCAAGTTCAGCAGTATGTAAGCAGTTAGTTGAAGCAGGGTATGTTAATGCATCAGCTTATGAAGCTGGTACAGCTGGTTGGTTTGCAGCAGGGTTGCCTGTTGAAGGTCCAGCTCAGTCTCCTTATTTGACTCAAGAAAATAAACCACTTGAAGATGCTGCACAACATGGTACTATTAAAGTAATTTCAACAGAAGAATTACAAGTTCTGTTAAACATTACACCTAAAGAGGCGGCATAGCCAAGCGGTAAGGCATGGGTCTGCAAAACCCTGATCCCCGGTTCAAATCCGGGTGCCGCCTCCACTTTTAACTCAAGGATGCCGGGATGGCGGAATTGGTAGACGCAAAGGACTTAAAATCCTTCGGGCTTTTGCCTGTGCCGGTTCGACTCCGGCTCTCGGCACCATCCTTTTGAGACAGAAAAAATTGATTCTACTTTCGAATAAAAAGATTCAGTTCTATTGCATTATTATCCGTTAAGAAGAAAAATAAATATAAAAGTTTTTTACTTTTAAGCATAAAGTGCTTGACAAAAATTCGTTCTTCAATAGTTTACGGATTTAGTACTAGTTTTGTTTGCCAAGGGTAAAAGACAAGTAATTAAGTTATAAAGGAAATCATTATGAATAAAGCAACATTAGTTGAAAGCATGGCGAAAATAACCAAATTACCTAAGGCGACCTGTAAGGAATGTCTTGAAGCATTTGTTTCTTCTGTTGGTGGCGCACTAAAACACAAGAAAAATGTTGTGCTTACTGGATTTGGAACTTTCCAAGTTATCAAGCGTAAAAGCAGAGTAGGTATTAATCCATCTACTGGTAAAAAGATGCAAATTCCAGGAAAAATGGTTCCTAAGTTTAAGCCAGGAAAAGCTCTTAGAGGTTTAGTTCTTTAAGTTTTTCTAAAGCTTTGAAAATTAAAGGGGCAGTTTACTGCCTCTTTTTTTTGGTCTGTTTATTGAATTTAGCTTGAAAAAGTTTGTATGCTTAACTTGAGTGATATATGGGTAGTATAAAAAAAGGGGAAGTGAGATGGAACAATCAGTTGAAATTGTTGAAAAAGGTCTATTAGAACGCATTAAAAGTTTTGATATTCATCAAACATGGGCATCTATTAAAGCATACAATATTGACTGGTTAGAGCTTGGTATTGGTTTTGCTATGGGTATTCTTGCAGGATTCTTATTTAAACGTTATTTTAAAATGGTCTTAATAATAGCAATTATTGGTTCTGCAACTATTTTTTTATTAGATTATTTTAATTTTGTACATATTGATTGGAACTCTTTGCAATTATTGCTTGGTACAAAACCTTTGCAAGAAGAAGTAAGTTCAAGAGCTCAGGCAATTATTCAATGGATTAAGCTTAATGTAGTTATGACTACAAGTTTTGGTGTAGGATTCTTAGTTGGCCTTAAAGTTGGTTAAATTCTTCCACTTACCATTAAGAAGGATTGTAACCACTTTCAGATGAATGGTTTAAGCAAAAAGTCAAAATATAAAAGCAGTACTTGATGATTTTCAGTGCTGCTTTTTTTATAATTATTTTTTACTTACACTTATTATCTTGAAAAATGGTAAGCCTAGGGATATAAAAAAATAGTCTTAAATTCTTAAAATTGTTGACCTGCCAATGTTTTTTTGAGTATCATGATTTATGAATGTATATATAGTTGTATACTGAAAAAAACTAAATGGAGGGTTTTATGAAAAATTCATTGATAGTTGCTTTTATAGTGGCTGCTTTATGCGCTCAAACTGTTGAAGCTATTGGCTTAGTTAAAAAAGTTCCAGCGGCTATTAAAGCTCGTTATGCAAATGTTTTAAGTACTGAGTGTAATGGAGCGCAAGAAGGTTTACCTTATTTAGATTCTGATCAAAGTTCTGCATATTCTCGTGCAGTAAGAGATTTAACTCCTTATTATGGTCGTGAAACAGCTCAGTGTTATGCTTTGCGCTATGCAGAAGGTGTGAATTAAGTTTATTTACTTAAATTTATCTATTAAAAATTCGAGGGTCTTTATTGGGCCCTCTTTTTTTATGTCTTTGTGTACTGTATTGTTTGCTATAGCTCATCTTATGAGCAAAGTATGGACAAAAAAGCAGGTTTTGATATCATTAATTAAGAATTCTCTTAAAAAAAGTTTTAAAAAATAATGGTGGGTTACGTGCTTTTTCTTAAAAACTTTTCAGTTCTTGTTGATAGTAAAATTATTATTAAAAATTTTTCTTGTTCTTTTAATGCTGGTCAAACAGTCGTTATTATGGGTCCTAATGGATCAGGAAAAAGTTCATTAGTTTCTGCAATGGCCGGGCATCCATTATATTCAACTACAGGGGATATAGTTTTAAACAATTTTGATATTAGTGAATTATCACCTGATAAACGGGCACAACAGGGTATGTTTTTGAGTATGCAATATCCTCAAGAAATTCCCGGAGTATCTTTAGGATTATTATTAAAAGAATCATGGCGTGTATTGCATCCAGCATTATCATTTGATGAACTTTCTACTCGCATTAAATTAGCTTGTAAACTCTTAGAACTTGATGAAAAGTTCTTAGAGCGTAATGTACATGAAGGGCTTTCTGGGGGTGAAAAAAAGCGTTGTGAGATTTTACAGCTTTTAGTATTGCAACCTAAATTAGTATTGCTTGATGAAATAGACTCTGGTCTTGATGTTGATTCATTAAAATTGGTTGGTCTTGCTTTGCAGGTTTTTAAAACTCTTTGTCCAAATTCTTGTGTCTTATTAATTACTCATTATCAATATATTCTTAATTATATTATGGTTGATCAGGTTCTTGTGATAAAAAATGGGGTATTAATGGCTAAGGATGACTCAAGCTTAATCAATAAAATACAGCAGCATGGTTATGATCAATTCTGAAAAAAAGATGCAGTTGTCTGCGCAAAAGGTTTGTCCTCGTAAGGGGCTCAATCGTCAAGTAGTTATAGATATATCTCAAGAAAAAAATGAACCAGGTTGGATGACCGATTTTCGTTTGCGTGCACTTGATATTTTTGAACGTAAACCTATGCCAAATTGGGGAGCTGATCTTTCTGAGCTTGATCATCGTGATATTTATTATTATGTAAAACCTGTTGAATCAACAGAGAGGTCATGGCAAGAGGTGCCAGATTCTATAAAAAATACATTTGATGCATTAGGTATTATTGAAGCTGAACAAACAATGCTTGCAGGTGTTGGTGCTCAATATGAATCAGAAATGGTGTATAAAAATTTAAAAAAAGAATGGTCAGAAAAAGGTGTTATTTTTTCTGATATAGAAACTGCGTTGTGTGAATACCCTGAGTTAGTAAAAAAATATTTTTCAACAGTAATTCCAGCGCATGATAATAAATTTGCAGCGCTTAATAGTGCAGTATGGTCTGGTGGAAGTTTTGTATATATTCCTCAAGATGTGCAAGTAACTATGCCATTGCAAGCCTATTTTAGAATTAATCAGCCACAAATGGGGCAGTTTGAAAGAACCTTAATTATTGCTGAACCAGGCAGTTCAGTCCACTACGTTGAAGGATGTAGCGCACCAGTGTATCGTTCTAATTCATTACATAGTGCAGTAGTAGAGATTATTGCGCTTGCTCACTCAAAGGTTCGTTATACTACCATTCAAAACTGGTCAGATAATGTATATAATCTAGTAACTAAGAGAGCATTAGCAAAACGTAATGCAGTAGTTGAGTGGATAGATGGTAATTTTGGTAGCAAAGTTACTATGAAGTATCCTTCCATTATTCTTCAAGAAGAAGGGGCGCGAGGACAGGTTATTTCGATAGCAGTTGCAGGCAAAGGTCAAGTGCAAGATACTGGAGCTAAAATTATTCATTGTGCTAAGAATACTAGTTCTCATATTATTGCAAAATCTATCAGTAAGAATGGTGGTATTGCAGTTTATAGAGGTTTGGTAAAAGTACTTAAAGGTGCTACTCAAGTAAAAGCACGAGTGCAGTGTGATGCTTTGTTGCTTGATGAAAAGTCTCATTCTCATACCTATCCAACGATGCAGATATTTGAAGAGCAGGTTGATGTGGGGCATGAAGCTTCTGTGGGTAAAATTAGTGATGAGCAGTTATTTTATTTAACAAGTAGAGGCTTGAGCGAACAGGTTGCTCAGGCACTTATTATTAATGGATTTATTGATGTTTTTGTAAAAGAACTTCCTATGGAATATGCGCTAGAAATTAATCGTTTGATTGCCCATGAAATGGAAGGTTCAATTGGATAATAATCTAAATAAATTAAATCAGATGATTTTTTCTTGTGGAACAGTTAATAGATTAGTACTTGATGAAAACATTGAGCAAGAAGAACTTTTCATTAATGTAAAAGCAAATGCATGTTTAACTATTATGCAAAAGTATATTCAACATAAACCAGTGACTTTAAAATTAAAATTAATACTTGAAGAAAATGCTCAAGTAATTCATCACCTTTTAATAAAAACGGACTCTATTATAGCATGTACTTATGAATTTAAATTAATAGGTAGTGGCGCTTCATTAAAAAGTTTAAGTAGCGTGTATATTACTGGTAATGGTCTTTGTACTATTCGCGTTCAACAAATTCATAAGGCTTCTGAGACAACTAGTTCTTTGCATTTTAAAACAGCTCTTATAGATCAAGCTTCTTACGATTATCAGGGGCATATTGCAATTCAAGAAAAAGCATTTAATGCGCAGGCTCATCAAAAAGATATAGTTTTATTAGGGAATTTAGGAACTACAGCAGTTTCTATACCAAGCTTAGAAGTACTTTGTAATATAGTTCAATGTGGCCATGCAACTGCTATTGCTCGTATTAATGATAATCAATTAACAATGCTTGCTAACCGAGGTATTAATTCGTTAAAAGCTAAGCAGTTGATAGTTGATGGTTTTTTGGAGCTTAATACATATGATAAATTATAAAAAAGATTTTCCTTTTTTTGATAAAACATCTTCTAAATTAATCTATTTTGATAGCGCAGCAACTACACAACGTTTAGGTGTAGCGCTAGAAGCCATGAGTAACTATTACATAGATTATAATGCTTCAGTGCACCGCACAGTATATGCATTAGGTGAAAAAGCAACTATTGAATATGAACAGGTTCGTGACCTTATTGCTCAATTTATTAACGCAGGATCTTCAGAAGAGATTATTTTTACTTCTGGCACTACTGACAGTCTCAATAAGCTTGCATTGGGCCTTGAGCATTATTTGTGCTCTGGCGATGAAATTGTGGTAACAGTTCTTGAGCATCATTCAAACTTTATTCCTTGGCAACAACTTGCGCAAAGAACAGGTGCAATTTTTAAAGTGATTCAACTTCAGGCTGATGGACTTTTAGATTGCTCAGGTCTTGAAAAAATTATTACTGATCGTACAAAGATAGTTGCCCTTGCTCATCGATCAAATGTTATTGGTACTTCATTGGATCAATTTAAAACTCTTTTAAGAAGAGCTCGTATTGTTGGAGCATTAACTGTTATTGATGGAGCGCAAGCAATTGGTTATGAATTGGTTGATGTTCAAGATCTTGATGTAGATTTTTATGCATTTTCTGGTCATAAAATGGCTGCTCCAACAGGTATTGGTATTTTATATGCCCATAAAAGAGTTCATAAAATTTTTAAGCCTATGTTTTATGGGGGCGGTGCTATTGCCTCTGTTACTCTTACAGAAACGCAGTTTGCAAAGTCGCCGTATTGTTACGAGCCAGGGACTCCTGCAATTGCACAGGTTATTGGTCTTGGAGCTGTTATCAAGTACTTGCAAACAGTTGGTATGAAGCATATTGATAATTATACCAATAAACTTGTTCGTTATTTTTTAGATAGTATAAAAAATATTAAAACTATAAAAGTAGTGGGCAATAAGGAGCTGCTTTATGAATCAGGCCATTTGGTTAGTTTTATGGTTGAAGGTATGCATGCTCATGATGTTGCCGCTTATTTAGATTCACATGGTATTTGCGTTCGAGCAGGGCATCATTGTGCACAACCTTTAATGCAGGTATTTGGTTATCAAGCTGCTGTAAGGATTTCTTTTTATATTTATAATACCCAAGAAGAAGTTGATACATTAATTGCTCTTTTGGCTCAGTTAGCTTAATAAAAGTCAATAAGCTTTAGCTAATAAAATTTAAGCATAATAGTTTGAAAGTGTTGATAGATCAATCTATTTTGTATTATTCTATTAGTTGTTTAGGTTGTATTTGTGACAATTAATGGAGGAATATATGAAAAAAAAATTATTTTTAACAATTATTTTTTTAAGTAGTTTATCTCAGGTGAATGCTAATTGGTTTACTGATTATGCAAAATCATTTGGAAATACTGTAGCAGGTTATGCTAGTGATACTTATGAGTATGTAACTGGTGGAAAGAGTACGGCTGAATTATTAAAGCAAGCTGAAAAGGATGTAAATATTGCAGTTGATAGGGCTAAAGTTGCAGCTCAAATTGCGCAAGATTATGCACTACCTATTATTACAGGAAATAAAATTTTAAATGCTACTATGGAAGAAGTTAAATATGCAACAGAACAGGTTGCAATAGCAAGTAATTATGCTGTTGAAAAAGCTCGTGAGTATGCTGATATTTTAGCATCCTCTTCTGCTACACAAGCAGCCAAAGATTATGCTAAAATAGCATTTGAATCTGCTAATGAAAAAGTTATGAAACTTCAAAAGCTTGCTGAAAATGCTTTACAAAAAGAAAAAGATTTAGCAGCAAAAAATAAATAGTATGGTTTAGATTTTTTTAATTTAATTAAGGAGGGTTTTATGTCCTCCTTTTTTTTTAAATAATTTGATAGGACGCAAGAATTTTATGTGTTTGAGAATGATTATTTTCATTATAAACAATTCCAGTAATACCATGTGCGGCAACAGGAGAAATGTTTTCAATTTGATCATCCATAAAAAAAACACGTGAGTTTTCGACATGTATATTGAATTTCTTTAATCTATTAACTAGTTCATAATAAGAATCTTGGTTTGGTTTAGCATGGCCAATATGTCCAGAAACAATAATATGATCATTAGGTATTAATGAAAAAATTTCTGGAAATTTATCTTTTATAAGGTCAAAAGCATGTGGTGCAAAATTTGAAAATATAAAAACTTCGTGGCCACGTTGTACGCATATTCTTAGAAGATTTAATGCATCTTTATTAATAATTTGCAATCCG
Source organism: uncultured Pseudomonadota bacterium (assembly GCA_964433415.1). Lineage (GTDB taxonomy): Bacteria > Babelota > Babeliae > Babelales > CAIQNR01 > CAYSQM01. Next base: position 81,090 of record CAYSQM010000004.1, on the reverse strand, counting down.
CATAATGTATGTGAATCAAACATGAATTTAGCCAGTATTTTTGCTATTTTCCATTCTCGTTTACTGCAAAAATGTTTTTTATTTTTTTCAATAATTTGTAAGACTTCTGTAAGACATTCTCGTTCTGTTTTTTTTCCAGTAAGTGCTTCACAAAAGATATCAGGTAAGCAGTTTCCATAAGGGTCATTAATGCTATTATTTATTCTCTGACCGCGTGTTTTGTTTAAAAGATCATATAAAATTGGTGGGATTGCTTCAGGAGTTTTAAAATCGCACGTTAAATATTTAGTTATTTTCCAAGCACCAATTTGATCAAAAGCTGCTTTTTTACTCGTAGTAATTAATACATTTCCTAAATCAAAAATTACTGCAATTTTAGTAGAATTAGCCGTGGGAGAGACTATTTCTTTGGTGATGTCAACAGGGATTTCCATTTGTTCTTCTGAAGAGATTGGCAAAGAAATGAGAAAAAATAATGTAAATAATATGACTATATTTTTATGTTGACGTATTCTGTTCATTAGTAACATAGATAACCTCTTATTAACAAATAATTTCTACCGACCCCATTTTGAAATATTTTTTAATTATAGCGGAATTCTTAAAAAAGGCAAAAACTCTTATTTTGAGCTTGTTTTTTTGTGGTAGTGATTTGTTTTTTGCTCAAAATAGTTAATTCTTAAGTAGAAGATTCTTCTAGCGAATCATCAAATTCTTTGTAATGCCTTTGTCGCCATTCTTGAGGAACTCCGTAATAAGCGTGTGAGATTGATTTTTTTTTAAGATCTTTTATTATGGCAATCTTTAAAATATTCAATGAATGTTTTTTACAATAAGCGTCAACGATAATTTTTTGTTGATCTATTTCTGCTTGATTGAATGTTCTACTTGGAGTTTCATTTTTTTTTCCAGCAATGGGTCTTTGAGTTGATTCTTCAGATGGTCCAGGATTACTTTCTTCTAGCTTTGTAATTAAAAATTCATGTTGTTCAGATTTTTTTCCAGCAATGGGTCTTTGAGTTGATTCTTCAGATGGTCCAGGATTACTTTCTTCTAGCTCTGTAATTAAAAATTCATGTTGTTCAGATTGTTGTATTAGTTTATGAACTAAATGATTATATTTTTGTCCATTATAGATAGCAAGCTTGAGAGTATATTCTTGAAGTTCAGCAATTTTTACTGTTTGATCGCTTATTTTTGTTATTTTTTCCATATCGGTTAAAATTTCTTTTATTCTTTTTTCACAAGGTTCTATTTTTTTTATCAGTTCTTTATTCATTTTTTCAACATTATAAAGTTGCATTTTAATGAGAGTAAGTTCTTGAGCTGTTTTTATAGCCAAATTGCTTGCTTCTTTAAGATGATCTAAAGCTTTAAATTTATCTTCATTAAGCCAATGCCTTAAGTACATGAGCATGCCCACGCTTGCGCCTATTGCTATAAAAGGGGTAATAGGCAAAGAGCTGCGTATTTTTTTTGTTTGAGCTGAAGTTAAAAAATAATATCCTGTGGTGAGTATTCCAGTGGTAATGCTGTAAGGTATTAATTTTTGAACGAAAGATTCTTCTTGGCATGATGAATGAAGATCACATAGTCGTTGGTGCATAATTAGGGCATTTTGTAAATCATAGCCTTGCTCTATTAATGGTGAATCTTCTGTAATAAGAGCAAGTGATTGGTGATGAATTAAGTTTTTTGTTTGGTGGAATGCATGCGATGTTTCTTCTATCTCTTGTAAGTTGACTTCTTCTTGTTCATTGACTTTTTGTTCTTCTTGTGTTTCGACATTTTGTTCAGGTATTAGTTCATCATGTAAGGGTTGAAGAGATTTCTGGCTAGATTTTAGAGTAAATTTTTCTAACTCTTGTTCTGTAGCTAACAATAAAGAATATGTTAATAAAAGTGTAATAATAGTTATAATGTTTTTCATAAATTTAACTGTTTTTTATAGTGTTTATTATGTTATTTTAAATCTTCTTCTTGTATTCTAGAACTCCAGCATGCTGATAATCCAGCAGCAGAGGCTATTAATTTTGTATTTGTTTTGAACGAATCAGTAGTATCATAATTAAAAGTATCTTTTAAAGCAGTCTGATTTTGTTTGCTTTCTTCTACTAAAATATTGATTTTTTTTTGACGATCTGTTGGTGATAGAGGGACAGACATTCTTCGGCCGGCTCTTGGAGAGGGGTATTTTCCATCTTTAGAACCAAAAATAGGGCTTGTTTCTTTATCTGATAATTTCTTATCCATGGTATTTATGGTACTATTAATTATCAATAAAATTGTGAATACTAGTGTAGTTTTTTTCATAATTTTTTCCTTTTTTTCTTATTTTCTTATTTTAGTATTGCATAGTTGTAATTCTCTGCGCAATAAGTATTATAGATTGATAAAAAAAGTATGAGTTTAAAAGGGAAATCAAGGAAATATTGTGAGCTATAATAATTTATATAATCAACTTTTAAGCGATTATTATCGATATCCACGCAATAAAGGTAGTTTGGAAAAACCAGATTTTGTATCAGGGGTTTATAATCCTTTATGTGGTGACCAAGTTACTTTGTGTGGAATGCTTGATACTGATAAAAAAGTTAGGGTCTGTTTATTTGAAGCTAAGGGTTGTGTTATTAGTCAAGCGACAGCTTCATTAGTTACAGAGTTTGTAATTGGAAAATCTATAGAAAAAATTTTGGCATTAAATAAGGATGATCTTCTTAAGTTAGTGCAGATAGAGCTTGGTCCAACGCGTCTTCGTTGTGCTTTAATTAGCTTGGAAGCATTACATAATGGTCTTAAAAAACTTTTATGAACGATAGATTATGTGTTCATTGGTATTTTCAATTTTTTCTATTTCTTTTGCAGTATCTATTAGTGAATCTTCAAGTGTTATTTCTAAGTCAGTGAGCACATTAATTTGATCTTGTTGATTTTTAAATTTATTACTAATAGTTTCCAATTTGTTTTTAAGATCAATTAAAGTAAGGCCATATAGTGCTAAGTATTGTTCTATAGTGTTGATTCTTTCCAGGCATGAACATTCGTGTTTTTTTGAGGAATGTGCTTTGAAAAAAGGTGTAATAATATAGCGGTAAATTAATACTGCAGAGATAGCTTTGCTTAAAATAGGTTTTGTAGTAAATACTGAAAGATTAAAAACTAAAAAAATACTAAGTATTAATTTTTTATTCATGATAACCCTTGTTAAAATAAACTTTCACTTAAACAGTCATAATTCTTTTTTTAACTGCTTTCTGAGAAAGAAGTATAGATACTTTTTCCTTAATACTAAAGGTTTTTAAAAGTTGATAAAAAAAATCACGATCAGTTCCGTTTATCACTGCCTGCTTATGTGATTCTGCGAGCACAACTGGGTACCCATTACCTTTATGGATTTGATCAAGTACTGTGCTTGTGCATAATGAAAGTAATTCTGGATTATTCACTATATAAGCAGGTATTTCTAAGCGAATAAGTTCATACTGTGTATTGATAAAAATAAAATGAGGACGAATATTTGATGGGTATAAAAGTGCCAAAGGAGATCTACATTCAAAAATCGTTGAGCGCATTTGTTCGGGCAAAAAGGATTTGATTATGTGAGTATCATTAAGTGAGTTTATTTCTCTAGTTTTATATTGATCGGAGCTAAAGTTACTTATTTTTGCTTTAATAAGATTAATTATATCATTACTTTTTGGGAGACTTAAGTAACTACATAGAGGTATTTTTTCTGTAGCATACTGACTAAGAATGTTAAAATAGCGATTTAAAAAGTAATTTTTTAATTTTTTTTCTTTTGATTCTAAATGCCAAAATAAAAGTGATCCATCAAATAAAAGTATTAATGGAATAGAGGGATGCCAATTTTTTAGGAGCTTAAAGTTATCAAGACCTGTTTGTAGTTCTATTTCTTCTCTTTTACCGTTTACTACATCTACAGTATGTAGAGTTTCAGTTTCTTGTGTAGATTGTTTTTCTGTAAAAAAATATGGTTTTGAATTGAAATAGGTTCTTTTTATAGACTTATTATTAGATTCATTAGAAATTCCGTACCAAATGGCAGCTATGCCGCTATTAATTAAAAAACAGCTAGTTCCTTGATGTTTATCTGGATAAATTTGTGAGCCATCAACTGCAATAATGCCATATTTTTTTGGCGCGTTAGGAATTGAGAAGGTCTCATCTATATGATTTTTCCAATAAGGTAAAGACCAAGGAGGATTTTCAAAATTAATTATTTTTTCTAAAAAAAGCTGATCTTGGGTAATAGTATGCCATAGTTCAAGCGCTAAATCTTGTTCCTTACGAAAATCTAAAAACATATTTTTTTCTGTTTTTGAAATTTCATACATAAGTAGTGCTTTATCAAGCATCTATTACCCTTAATTGAGTATTTTAAACTATCCTAAGAATTTTTTAAAAAAACTTATAATAGTCCCTTCATCATCTTTGGCATCAGTGCCAACAACATCAGAATATTTAGTGAGCAACTCTTTTGCTTCGGGTGAAAGTTTTTTAGGAATAGCGCATTGAGTAATAATTATTAAGTTTCCACGCACTTTATTTCGTAAACGAGTAAATCCTTTTCCTGGAATTACAATGCGTTCACCAACAGGGCATCCTTTAGGAATTTTTAATGGCTCTTTACTGCCATCAATACTCTCTATATCAATTTGACAACCAAGGACTAATTGAGGATAGGTAAGCATAACAGAACAGACAAGATCATCTTCTTCGCGTTTGAATTTTTTATCTGGAATAATTTTGATTTTTAAATAAAGGTCACCAGCTGGGCCTCCATAAATACCAGCATCGCCTTTTTGAGCAATACGAAGTTCTGCTTCATTATAAATGCCTGCTGGAATAGTAACAGAAAATTTATCATATTTTTGTATACGGGATTGCCCTTTGCAGGTACCGCAAGGAGAAGGTATGCTAAATCCATTGCCACCACAAGTAGAACAGGTTTGCGCAAATGCAAAAAATCCTTGTTGAATATGAATTTGGCCAGCTCCTTTACAAGTTTTGCAAATATTAATTTGAGTTCCTGGCTGAGCTCCTTTTCCTGTGCAAGGTTCACAAGTGAAAAAGTGATAAAAAGTAATTTCTTCTTTTTTTCCAAGAAAAGCATCTTTTAATGTTAGAGAAACTTCTTTATGCAGATCATGGCCACGTTTTGGTTGAGGTCCCGTAGCTTTTTGGCGTTGTTTTGATGATGAACCACCTCCAAAAATATCACCAAAAATATCACCAAAATTACTGAATATATCATTCATATTCATATCATGTTGACCACCGCCAGAACCCATATTATTAAAACCGTCATGCCCAAGTTGGTCATATTGTTGACGTTTTTTATCATCAGACAAGATTTCGTAAGAGTGAGCGGCCTCTTTAAATTTTTCTTCAGCTTCTTTGTTATCAGGATTTCTATCTGGATGATATTTCATTGCAAGCTTACGATAAGAGCTTTTTATTTCTTCTTTTGTAGCTGTTTTTGCAACGCCTAAAACTTCATAAAAATTTTTTTTACTCATGGAAAATTAGCCTGTTCATATTAATTATATAAGCATAAATTGTAGTATAGGCTTTATTATACTGTAAAATAAAGGGTAAGAATAGTATGCTTTTTAAAAATATTTTTCTTTCTTTAAATAAAGCAAAAAAGTATCAAAAATTTTAAAAAATAAATTTAATCCTCAAATTGAAGATAGGGTGGAAGATTAAATGGAATTTCCCATTCATAGTCATCTACAGGGTTTTGATTTGTAATATCATAATTATTACCTTCTTGCATCTCATTTAGAGAATCTATATCTTCTTGAGATAAATAATTATTATTAATATCTAAATCAATATCAGGATTTATAGTAAATAACAAATTAAATGAACCCCCTATATTAGTGATTCGATTGGACGCAAGGTTTATCTTTTTTAATGCAGTCAAAGAATCATCAAAAGCGTTATTAATAGATTTGATTTCATTGTGATTTAAACTAATTTCTTCTAAATCAGTTAAATTATAAAAAGAATTAACAAGAGTGGAAATTTTATTATAATTAAGATTAATTTTCTTTAATTTGGATAAATTATTAAAGGCATTACTTATATCAACTATTTTATTATTATAAAAATAAAGATATTCTAAATTTACAAAATCATTAAAAGAATATTCATTAATATTGATAATTTTATTAAAAGCAAAACTTAATGAAATAATGTTTTCTTTATTAGGTAAGTCTTGTAATCCATCTAAAGATGTTATGTTTTTGTTAGAAAAATCTAAACTGTATTTTCCATCCCCGTGAAAAGATTGAAACCCAAGTATATGTCTGTTATTAAGAAGCTCTCTTATTGAAAGAGCATTAACTATAAACGGCGTCATAAAAGATAGTATAAGTAATAATTTTTTCATTTTATTATCTCCATTCAAATGAATTTTATTTATACTATTAATAGTATCATTATTGAATTCTATTTGCAATTAAATGGAGTTTTTAAAAATATCTTTAAAGCTTAAGTCCTATTAAAAAACTATTTTAAATTAGGTTTTATTTGCAAGGTGTAAGGCATGTCTAAATGCAAGTCTATTAGTGCTTAGAGGTATTTTTAAGTTTCCAGGGTGTAGTGAAAGGGTGGGAATATTTTTTTGAATTGCTTTTTTAAGCTGTCTTGGAAGGTTATCAGTAATTACAGTAAAATAACCATCTTCTGTAGCTGTTTTTGCAACGCCTAAAACTTCATAAAAATTTTTTTTACTCATGGAAAATTAGCCTGTTCATATTAATTATATAAGCATAAATTGTAGTATAGGCTTTATTATACTGTAAAATAAAGGGTAAGAATAGTATGCTTTTTAAAAATATTTTTCTTTCTTTAAATAAAGCAAGAGAGTATCAAAAATTTTAAAAAATAAATTTAGTCGGCAAATTGAAGATTAAATGGAAGATTTAATGGAATTTCCCATTCATAGTCATCTAGAGGGTTTTGATTTTTGATATCATAATTATTACCTTCTTTCATCTCATTTAGATGATCTATATCTTCTTGAGATAAATAATTATCATCAATATTTAAATCAATATTAGGATTTATAGTAAATAACGAATCAAATGTAAAAATTATATTGGTGATTTGATTGGACGCAAGGTTTATCTTTTTTAATGCAGTCAAAGAATCATCAAAAGCGTT
>CAYSQM010000004.1:0-73796 GCA_964433415.1 uncultured Pseudomonadota bacterium | reverse complement strand
GATTGGACGCAAGGTTTATCTTTTTTAATGCAGTCAAAGAATCATCAAAAGCGTTATTAATAGATTTGATTTCATTGTGATTTAAACTAATTTCTTCTAAATCAGTTAAATTATAAAAAGAATTAACAAGAGTGGAAATTTTATTATAATTAAGATTAATTTTCTTTAATTTGGATAAATTATTAAAGGCATTACTTATATCAACTATTTTATTATTATAAAAATAAAGATATTCTAAATTTACAAAATCATTAAAAGAATATTCATTAATATTGATAATTTTATTAAAAGCAAAACTTAATGAAATAATGTTTTCTTTATTAGGTAAGTCTTGTAATCCATCTAAAGATGTTATGTTTTTGTTAGAAAAATCTAAACTGTATTTTCCATCCCCGTGAAAAGATTGAAACCCAAGTATATGTCTGTTATTAAGAAGCTCTCTTATTGAAAGAGCATTAACTATAAACGGCGTCATAAAAGATAGTATAAGTAATAATTTTTTCATTTTATTATCTCCATTCAAATGAATTTTATTTATACTATTAATAGTATCATTATTGAATTCTATTTGCAATTAAATGGAGTTTTTAAAAATATCTTTAAAGCTTAAGTCCTATTAAAAAACTATTTTAAATTAGGTTTTATTTGCAAGGTGTAAGGCATGTCTAAATGCAAGTCTATTAGTGCTTAGAGGTATTTTTAAGTTTCCAGGGTGTAGTGAAAGGGTGGGAATATTTTTTTGAATTGCTTTTTTAAGCTGTCTTGGAAGGTTATCAGTAATTACAGTAAAATAACCATCTTCTAACGCTTGTTCTAGGGATTTTGGTATAGTTAAGACTAAGAAAAAAATAGTTTTTATGCCAATATATTCCTGGTGCTTAAATTTAAAATGTAAGGTCTGCTTTTCTCTGTTCCAATGTCCTTCACTGACTAACATCTCTTCAAGCGGTAGAAAATCTTTATTTGGTTCTTTTTTAAAGAGTGATCCGCTTAAGTTTTGAATAATTTGTGAACCTTTCCAGGCTAGGGAAAGTTCTTGTAAAGGTACCGGGTCGCCACTTTTATTTCTAAAAATAAAAGTACCAGCAAGAACCCATCGACCACCAAAATCATGAATACTTGTTTTTGAGGTGTCATCTAAATCTTTCCATATTCCGGTTACATCAAGATGATACTCTTTATCTTTTGTATGATGAATTGGCAAAGCAGTTATGGCATCGGTTATTAGTGCGATAAAAGAAAGAATAATTATTCTTTTCATGGTATCCCTTTTTTATTCTAACTATAAAGCTCTTAGGTCTTGTATAAATAACAGTACCATATAATTGAACGCCAGGTGAAGTGATCCTATAAATAGCTTGAAAGATTAACACGAATTTTTTGATGGCCAAGTCGATCAGGAATGGGAGGAAATGGTGAAGCTAAGTATATTGTTTTTAAAGAAAGTTTATCAAAAGGTGCATATCCTGATGACTGCAAAATTTCTGCAGCAAGTACATTCCCTTTTTTATCAATAATAATAGTTAAATTAGTATTATTTTTTAAAAGTCCTTGTTGCGCCCATTGCCTTGCTTGATTTGGCCCATTATGAAAAGAAAATACTTGATTAATATGTGTTATGAATTTTTCTAAGAAGCTGTAATATTTCATATCACCTTGATTAATAACGAGCATATTAGCATTTAATTCTCCATCTTGTGAATTATTATCTATTGAATCAGGGAATCCTAAAGGAGATGATAAATCTTTAAAAAGGTCAGCGAGTGTTAGTTTGTTTTTTCGTAATTGTCGATATGCAGTAGTTTGTTCGGCTGTAGAATTGGAAACTTCGGGGGTAGGTTTTGGCAAGGTAAATAATGCAGGAGCGTCTGTACTTTCTAAAATGGTTGACAGTGAAGTTAAAGGTTTTTGTAAAGATTCCTTCTTAGTGTCATCGGTTTTTTTTTCTTGTTGGTTTTCTTGTTCTGTCGTAGTAGTGAAAGGCTTACTTATAGACTCTGCCTTTTTGATTGTTTTTTTTGAAAGTGATTGGCGTTCTTTGGGTATAGTTGATAGAGATCCTGGTAATTCTGCTTGAGCCACTTCTTCATCTTTTTTTAATGTTTCTTGAGTAGGTGCTTCTGGGAATTGATCTTTGGTTTTTTTTGCTGACTCTGGTATAGGGGACTCTTTTTCTTCTTTAGGCGTTATGGTGTGTTTTTGTGGGGTATAAGTAGGTTGGTGAAAAATTATGGGATAAGATTGTCTATTGGTAGGGAGAGAAAAATGATTAATATTAGGTCGCATTATTAGTATGAAAATAAAAACAAATAAAAGAAGGTGTATTATGCATGATGCAATAAGGCTGAGTGGTGATAAATTATTTTCTTTTAAAAATCTCATAATTTCCCCTTAATTAAGTTGAAGATTTTTATATAGTATAGGATTAAGTTTCTTATTTCGTAAAGAAGAGACTTTGATAAATAATTTGATCTGTAATGAGCGTGAATGGTCTTTGAATCGTATTATTGTATAGACTTTAATTATGATAGGATTATATTATCAATAATAATCATGTTTTTAAATATTTTTTTATGGAGTTTTCTATGAAAAAAATAAATGGATTTTTCTTTTCTTTATTAATTTTAGGATTAGCTAATGGACAAGAAAATAGACATTTAGAGCATTTAAATCTGAATCATCAAGAAAATCTTGAGCTTCTTGAACAGGAACCAATTGATCCAAGAGTTGCTGAGCTTCTAAGGGAAGTGGATGAAGAGGATCCAGAAAACGATCTTCGTTGGTTTTTACCACAGCAGATTCCAGTAGAACATCCTAATCAAGATTTGCAGGTTCGTTTATTGCTACCTGCATTAAGGTTGCCTAATAGAGATAATAGGATTCACTTAGGTCTTCCACCAGTACGTCGTATTCTGTTTCCACCAAACTTAGACGATAATAATGTGTTGGAACAACCTCGATTTGTAATCAACGATTTATTTCCTAGAGAAGACGAACTTGCTCGTCCTCTTTCACCTGAAATAGCTGAAGATACTGATATGATAGATCATTTTATGATAATTAATTTATCGGCTTAATTATAGCGTAATTGTTTTTTTTAATAATTTTTAAGGAGGGGCTTACTTGGTGAGTTCCTCCTCTTTTATTAAGTAAAAAACGTAAAATTTCATTAAGAAATGCTCGTGATAAGATAAACTTTGACCCATAATTAAAAAGCCATAAAGAAACTACTCGATACTGCATAAATAAATCTAGTTGTTCAACTTTCTTTACGTCTAAGTTGTGAATATTTTTATTAATAATTAATAGTTGGCTGAGAGTCTCTTGTGTTAATTTTTCTAAAAATTTTTCTGACTCTTGTAGACTAGTAATGGTACGTAGAATATTTTTTTCAACTCGCGTATCACATTGATTAAGTGCTGGCAAAGCTCCATATCTAATTCTATTTCTTAAATAAATAGGAGAGATATTGGTTTCATCAGTAAGCCATCGTATATTTTTCTTTTGAAGATCCTCAATAATGGTTTTTTTATGGGTAGTTAAAAGAGGCCGAAATATACCATTTTTAATAAAATGCATACATTGTAATCCTGAAGGAGTTGCGCCACGAATAAGTTTAATGAAAAATGTTTCTAATTGATCATCTGCGTGATGTCCAAGCGCAATAAAATTAGCATTATATTGTTCTTTTAAATTATTGAAAAAATGATTTCTATAAATTCTACCAGTCTCTTCTAGAGAACCATTATGTTTTAGTTTTAAATTAAGTTCGTTAATGGTTGAGCTAATAAAATTTACTTGTAACATTTTACATAATTCTGCACAAAAAAGTACATCATCTGCAGAATTAATACGCCATTGGTGGTCAAGATGTGCAGCAATAAGAGTGAGCCCAAGAGTTTCACGTTCTTCTACTAAAAGATTAAGCAGGTAGACCGAATCAGGTCCACCTGATAATCCTATAATCAAAGTGCTTTTTTTAGGAATGAGTTTTTTAATTAGGTGAAGTGCATTGAACAAAATTGGTACTTTTTTATATTTTAAATATCTAAATTTCGAGCAAAACAGCCATATTTTTCAATAAAATCTTTTCTGCCGCCTACATCATCACCCATTAAAGTTGAAAACCAAAAATCTGCTTGAATAGCGTCTTGAATCGATACTTGAAGCATAATTCTTGTATCTTTATCCATAGATGTTTCCCATAATTGTTCAGGGTTCATTTCACCTAAACCTTTATAGCGTTGAATATGCATGTAAGGTTTACTAATGGCAGCAAGAGCACTGATTAATTTTTGTATACCATTGCCATTTATAGCACGATTTTTTTCTTGTACTTGCAAGGTCCATTCGTCTTCTACTGCATCAAGTGGTTCTAATAAATTAATAACTTGAGGAACTTCTTCTGAAGTAAAGAAGTTAGCAGAAACATCCCATTTTCTATTTAGCACTTGAAATATGAAAGTATCTTTTCCAAGAATGTTTTCTACAGAAACAATACTGTTTTTAAAGAAACCTTGTAAGTGTTCTAAGATAACTTCACTAGAATCAGTATTAGATGTTGGGTAAGTGCGCATAAAGTTTAATAATTGATTACCATGATTATCAGCGAGTTTGAAATGGATACATAATTTTTCAAGCGCTGCTTCGTAAAGAAGAATGTCATCAAGGAGTTGGTTCCACACAATTCTTGGAATTTGTATTTTATTAACAGTTAATTCAAGTTGTTCTTTTGCCCATTCAAAAAGAAATGCTCTAAATGCAGATTCGTCTTTAAGGTACTGTTCTTTTTTACCAATTTTTGCTTTATACAAAGGTGGTTGAGCAATGTATAAATAACCTTTTTCGATAACTTCTGTCATATATCTAAAGAAGAAGGTTAAGAGCAATGTTCTAATGTGAGATCCGTCAACGTCAGCATCTGTCATTAAAATAATTTTGTGATAACGAGTTTTTTCAATGAAAAATTCTTCACCAATACCACAACCAACAGCAGAAATTAAAGCTCTAATTTCATCATTATTAAGTATTTTATCAAGGCGTGCTTTTTCAACATTTAAAATCTTACCCTTTAAAGGTAAGATTGCTTGAGTGAATCGGTCACGAGCTTGCTTTGCAGATCCACCTGCAGAATCACCTTCTACAATAAATAGCTCTGTGGTTGTTGGGTCTTCATTTGAACAATCAGCAAGCTTTCCTGGAAGAATCATATTGTCTAAAACTGTTTTGCGGCGTGTTAAATCACGAGCCTTTTTAGCAGCTTCTCGAGCACGTTGTGCCAATTCTGCTTTTTGAATAATCTTTTTAATAATTGCAGGATTTTCTTCAAAATAAGTATCAAGTGCTGCAAAGGTCCATGAATCAACTAACCCCTTTACATCATTATTACCTAATTTTGTTTTAGTTTGTCCTTCAAATTGAGGTTCGGGAACTTTCATGTTGATAACAACAACTAATCCTTCACGTACATCTTCGCTTGAAAGATTTTCACCTTTAATAAGTCCAAGAGCTTGGCCGCGTTTGTTGCAAATTTTAGTCAATGCAGATTTGAATCCAGCAACGTGAGTACCACCTTCAACAGTATTTATATTATTAACAAAAGAAAAAAGCTGTTCAGTATAACTATCATTGTATTGTATTGCTATTTCAAGAACGTATGCTTCATCTTCTCTGTAAAAATAAATAATGTTTGGGAATAATGGGATTCTTTTAACGTTTATATCTTCAACAAATGAAACAATTCCACCTTCAAAGAAAAAAGTATTTTCACGATTATTAATTTGATCTTCAATGCTGATTGTTAAACCTTTATTTAAAAAGGCAAGCTCTCGTAAGCGTACAGAAAGAACATCAAAGCTAAATGCTGTTTCTGTTAAAATAGTTCCATCAGGAGTAAAACGAACCAAGGTTCCACGTTTGCTTGTTTTTCCAACAATTTTTAACAAATCTAATGGTTTACCACAAGAATAATTTTGTGCATAAATAGAACCGTTTTTAAAAATTTCTAGATAAAGCTTTAATGAAAGAGCATTAACAACGGAAATACCAACACCATGTAATCCCCCAGAAAATTTGTAAGAATCTTTATCGAATTTACCACCAGCATGTAGTTTAGTAAGTACTACTTCAGCTGCTGAAATTCCTTCAGTTGGATGGATATCAGTAGGAATCCCTCGTCCATTATCTTCAACAGAACAAGAGCCATCAGTATGTAAAATAATTTTAATGGTATCACAATGCCCACCAAGCGCTTCATCAACAGAGTTATCTACAACTTCATAAACGAGATGGTGTAGGCCTCCTATATTGGTGTTGCCGATATACATGGCAGGACGCTTTCTCACAGCTTCCAATCCTTCCATTACGCGGATAGATTGAGCTCCATATTCCTGTTTTTTATTTTCGGCATCATTCGCCATAAGAGTCTCCCTTGTGAATCTTGATTATAAAGAGCGGTATGCTTAATTTTATTCTTAAAATTTATTTGTTTATAGTATAGCTGACTAAATGGATTTTTTCAAAATCGATTTTTTACAAAATAAAGAAAGATAAAAATAATGAATGATGAAATTTTTATGCAAAAAGCACTTGAGCAGGCAGAGCAAGCTTTTAATCGTAATGAAGTACCTATAGGTGCAGTGGTGGTTAATGCTCAAAATGTAGTAGTGGGAGTTGGGTATAATCTTGTTGAAACATTACATAGTCAACTAGAACATGCAGAATTGCGTGCGTTGAAATTGGCGACAAATAAAAGTGGTGATTGGCGATTAGATAGGTGTACTTTGTATGTCACATTAGAGCCATGCAGCATGTGTTTAGCTGCTATAAAATTAAGTCGGATTGAACGAGTAGTCTTTGGGGCAGATTCCCCCCTTTTTGGGTATAGAACTGAACAGGATAGATTTATAGGGGCCCCAATTGGCAATGGTCTAATTATTGTTTCAGGTGTTAAGAAAGAGCAATGCGCTGCTTTATTAACTAAATTTTTTCAAGAGCGTCGTTCTGAGGTGAAAAAATAAGGGTAAACTTGACAATACAGCTTTTCTTTCTGTATACAACTATGGTCTTTTAGTAAGAATTTTTGTTTAAAGGAATTGTTATGAATAACAAAAAGAATAATACAGCAATGAAAACAGTATTAATTGAAAGAAAAAAAATACTTGAAGAAGGGTTTAAGCAATTAAGTAGTACTAAAAATAGTGATCAACAGGGGCAAGATAGTGCCGATCAAGCTTCGGCAGCAGTGGTTGAGTCGTTAGAAAATTCTCTACAATCTACAGAAATTCAAGAATATAAAATGATTTTAAAAGCTTTGGAAATGATTGAAAAAGGTACGTATGGCATCTGTATTGATTGTGATTTGCCGATAGCAGAAAAAAGGCTAAAATTTTATCCTAATGTAACAAGATGTCTTTTATGTCAGGAAGCAATTGAACAAGATTTTAATAGAATTAACTCCCCAATTCTTTAAGGTCAATTTTGACTCTTATGTGCAAAAAAGCTATTCTGTGCTTTCTATTGAAAGAAAATAGTATGGCCGATGTAGCTCAGCGGTAGAGCAATTGATTCGTAATCAGTAGGCCATCGGTTCAAATCCGATCATCGGCTCCAGATTGACAAATTCTTAGATTTGGGATACCGTTAAAATTAGTTTTTTAAATGGTCTATTACCAAAAAATCGCTCAAACAGTTGGATAGTGAACGTATGATTAAGGCAAAAGCAGAAAAAGAAGTTAAAAGTGCTTCAAAAGAAGTTAACGCTTCTATGAGAAAACCTGGCAGTGGTACAGTGGTTAATACAGCAACCGGTGGTGTTGGTCGTCGTAAATCATCAGTAGCTCGCGTATGGATCAAACCAGGAAAAGGTGATGTTGTTGTTAATAACCGTTCATTGCAAGAGTATTTTTGTACTCAAGAAACACAAGCAGATGCTTTAAGAGCTTTAGTTGTGTGTTCTGCAAAAGGACTTTTCAATGTTAAAGTTAATGTTGAAGGCGGTGGACCTTGTTCACAAGCTGGCGCAGTACGTCTTGGTATTGCTCGTGCATTACTTGCAACCAATGATAATTTCAAAGTGGTTTTGAGAGAAAATGGTCTTTTGACTGTTGATTCCCGCGTTAAAGAACGTAAAAAACCTGGTCAACCTGGTGCTCGTCGTAAATTTCAATTTGTTAAACGTTAATCTGTTTGCTTTCTTATCTGCTCAGGTTGCATACTGTTCTTGATAATATGACAGTAAGTAACAAAGGGGATTTATGTGTAGCGTTGTAGGCTATGTAGGAGCTGGGAAAAGCCGGGATGCTGTAGTTGAAGGGTTACGGAGACTTGAGTATCGCGGCTATGATTCCGCTGGTTTTGCATGTCTTGATGATTATGGAAAGCAGTTACTTTGTGCTAAGGCAGAAGGGTCACTTTCCAATTTATTAGATCAATTTAAAAAAACTCCAATAGACGGTTCTTTAGGAATCGGTCATACTCGATGGGCAACACATGGTGCTGCATCAGTTGAAAATGCACATCCTCATTTTGATTGTAAAAAAAGAATTTCAATAGTTCATAATGGAATTATTGAAAATTTTTTATCATTAAAAGAAGAACTTAAATTTCATAATCATATCTTTTCTTCTGGTACAGATACAGAAGTTATAGCACATTTATTTGAACATTATTTAACTGAATCAGTTACTGCGCATGCAGCATTTGCAAAAGTAATTTCTCGTCTTAATGGAACCTTTGCTTTTATTGCGCTTGCTCAAGATTATCCAGATACTGTATTTATTGCGCGTAATGGTTCTCCACTTTGTATTGGTGTTGGTGAGCATGAGCATTTTATAGCGTCTGATGTTTTAGCTTTTGCAGGTAAAGCAGATAAAGTTATTTTCTTGCCTGACCATAGTTATGGATTAGTGACTAAAGATGAAGTTCATTTATTTGAAAATTCTGGAACTCCTTTAAAAACAATTATTCAGCCTCTTGATTTACAATGGCAAAAAGTAGAAAAGGAAGGGCATGAACATTTTATGCTTAAAGAGATTTACGAACAAAAGATTGCAATTGTTCGTACGGTAACTTGGTTGCAGTCGATGAGTGATACGATTTGGAAAACTATCGGTTTATCATCAGAATTTATTCAAGAATTAGATCAGATTACTTTTTTAGGGTGTGGTACTTCTTGGCATGCAGGAAGAATTGCAGAGTTCTTTTTTGAATCAGTTGCTAAAGTTCCGGCATTTAGTGCATTAGCTTCAGAGTTTAAATTTCGTACTTTTTATCCACACAAGAAAAGTTTTTTTATGCCTATTTCTCAATCAGGAGAAACAGCTGATACGCTTGATGCAGTTCGTTTTGTAAAAGCATGTGGAATACCAGTAGTTGTTTTAACTAATGTCCCTTCAAGTACTATGGTTCGTGAGTCTGATGGATTTTTATTAACTCAAGCGGGACCAGAAGTAGCAGTAGCTTCTACCAAAGCATTTACTACGCAAATAGCTGCGTTATATTGGTTAGCGCATCGCATGGCTCTTGAAAAGAAATTATTATCTTCAGAAGCATTTATCCAAAAAGAAACAGCTTTGTTGACAGCAGCATATTTGCTTGAAGAGACCATAGAAAAGTATAAGAATGATATTACGCTTTTACATGCGCCTTATTATGCTAAGTTTGAACGATTTATTTTCTTGGGTCGTCATATTACTTATTCATTTGCTTTGGAAGCGGCTTTGAAATTAAAAGAAATTTCTTATGTTTTTTGTCAGGCCTATCCAGCTGGTGAATTAAAGCATGGTCCCATAGCGCTTGTAGATGAAAAAACCCCAGTTTTTATTTTTTCTCATCCCGATCAAGAAGTCTATATAAAACTTCTTTCTAATGCTCAAGAAATAAAAGCACGTAAAGGGCATTTGGTAGCATTTGTTTTTGAGGGGCAAGAAGAGCTTGCACAATTGGCTGATCTTGCATTTGTTTTACCAAGAGTTGAGCCATTGTTAGCACCATTAGTGTTAACAGGTATTATGCAATTTTTTGTCTATCAAATAGCAAAACAACGAGGATGTGCTATAGATAAACCTCGTAATTTAGCTAAATCAGTTACTGTTTTATAAAAAACTATTGGGTAATATTTTTATTGGTCTTAGATGTCGGATAGTATTCTATTTGCTGTTCAGTAAGTAGAAAAAGAAAAATAAAAAATAGAGAACTTATAATAACTAGACGAACTTTTTTAGACACATTTTTTTTCATAAAATCCTTTGTTAGATCTTAATAAGTGTTGCAAAAAGTAGGGTAGTTGTCAAAAGTTTAGAACAAAATAAACAAGTTTAAATAACTAACAATAGTCTGTCAGTAAGCTTATTTCTTCAAATTGATAATTCTTGAATATTTATTTTTATATCAATAATATAATGAGCCTTTAAAAATTTAAGTGCAGTTTCTCTTTTTTTAAGAAGATCAGGATTGCAACTGCTGCCCATAAGAAGAAGACCAATAAGATTAAGCGTATTTTGTACAAAATAATCATTGCTTAATATTTCTTTTCGTTTTTCTTTCCATGGTTTTTCTGCATCTTTTTTTTCTAATTCTTCTTTTGTGGTATTTTTGTCAGGTTTAATGTGGCCTTTAAGTCCACTTTCTTTTCCATAATTAGTAGTCATCCAACGCATAGTTTCAGTTGGGGGTGTGCGATATTCAAGAGGAAAATCTGGATAGACTCCTTTTCCTTGAACACCAGTATTGTAGGGTAAACAATAGAGCCCTGTCGTTAATTTTAGAGCAAAGTCATTACTTATTGGAATAACTTCTTGTACAGAGCCTTTTCCAAATGTTTCGGTTCCTACTATAAAAACAAATGGGTTATTTTTCTTTTGTGCTTGAATTTGTAAGGTGCCAGCTAAGATTTCTGCTGCAGAAGCTGTATAGTTATTCACGATAAAAAAGATGGGAAAACCTTGTGGTATTTTTAATGGTTGTTTATTTGTTGTCCATGTTCCAGTTGTTTTGTCGTTTCTATCTTTAATAGAAACGACTTCAGTGTTTTTTGGTAAGAAATAAGATGCTATTTCAATAGCGCTATCAAAAAGTCCTCCAGTATTATTACGTAAATCAATAATTACGGCATTTCCTTTATCTTTAAGGGCTTTTTCCATAAACAATTTTACGTTTTCAGCAGATTTTTCGCTAAAGATAGAAAGTAATAAATAGTAAACTTTATGTTCTGGAAAATAATACATTAAAGCGGTTTCTTCTTTTATAATATCCCTAATTATGGTAAAATTAAGGGGTTCTGTTTGATTTTCACGTAATACTTTTACAGAAACTTGTGTGCCTTTTGGGCCTTTTAATTGTGCCATTATTTCATCAATTTCAAGTCCTCGTATTAGTTCATTATTAATCTGAATAATCTTATCACCAGGTCTTAATCCTGCTTTATCTGCTGGGCCACCATATACTAATTCAATGAGAGTAATGCTTTCTTCTTCTTTTTTGTTGTCTATAGGAAAGACTCCGCCAATGCCAGAAAATTCGCCACCCATTTGTTCGCCTAATTTTTTAGCATCACTCACATCAAGAACTGTTGTATGAGGGTCAAGATTGTCTACTAATCCTTTTATAGCATTAAACATTACTTCTTTTGGACTTAGTTCTTTAAAATAACGCCCTTCAAAAATTGAAATGACTTCTCCTTGCGTGCGTAAATAAGAGTCATATTCAAATGCTTTTTTTTCATCTAATTTTGCATTAATACTAAAAATAGCTGGCAGGGTAAGTATGAGTATAAATTTTTTGTTAAATTTATTCATGATAGTTTTTCTTCCTATTAATTTTTATATTATATTTGCCATACTACGCTTTAGAGAAGGTAAAAGGAAAGGCTTTTTAAGAAGGGAGTTGTAAAGTGGTTATTACTAAGAGATTATGGGGGCGTCTTTTTTTTGTAGGGGAGGTTTTTTGTTTTTTTGGATTTTATTTGTTTGGTGCACAAGGAATTATGCAGCTTTCAAAACGTAATGATTATAACCAGCAGCTTAGTAAAGAAATAGAAAGCTTGCAAGCAACATTGAAAGAGTTAAAATCATCTATTGATGAGTGGAAAACTAATTCTTTTTTAAAAGAAAAAATGGCACGTGAGCAATTAGACATGGCTCGTCCATATGAACTAGTTTATATGATACAGTAACAAAAAAAGGATAGAATTTATGTATGAATTATCATCATTACCTTATAGCTATGGTGCATTAGAACCATATATTGAAGCACAAATTATGGAGCTTCATCACTCAAAGCATCAGCAAGCATATGTTGATGGGTTGAATCTTGCATTGCAAAATTTTCCTGAATTCGAAAAGAAACCGTTAATAAGTTTATTACAAGATCTTAATGCAGTGCCAGAATCGATTCGTTTGGCAGTGCGTAATCATGGTGGTGGAGTTGAAAATCATACATTTTTTTGGGATTGTATGATGCCAAAAGGCGGAGGCCAACCCAGAGGCCCGGTATCCCAAGGGATTAAAGAATCATTTGGGACGTTTGAAGCGTTTCAGAATCAATTAAATAGCGCAGGAAAAAGTAGATTTGGTAGTGGTTGGGCATGGCTTGTGGTCAATAAGCAGGGTCGGTTGGTAGTGATGTCGACTGCTAATCAAGATACACCCTTATCTGAAGGCTTAACCCCAGTGCTTGGACTTGACGTGTGGGAACATGCTTATTATTTACAATATTTTAATCGTCGTGCTGATTACATCACTGCGTGGTGGCATCTAGTTAATTGGGAAAAAGTAGAAGAACGTTACCATTTTTTGATTGGCTAATAGCTTGTATGAGTAGCGTGAGTGACATTTTTATCTTTTTTGCTATAGTAAATATAAGTAAAATATAAATGTATTTCCCTAGAAAATTTTATTAAGAATGAAATGTATATATCATGGAAACCAAAAAAGATCATACTAGCCAGATAGAGTTAACAGAAACGCGTAGCCCTTCAGCTGAGCATGAATTTCGTGTTAAAAAAGTGCATGCATTGCGTGAACAAGGTATTGAACCATGGCCTGCAGAAAAAGCAGTTGATAATTTAATTGAACAGGTTTTGAGTGAATACGTGGATTTGTCTGCTGATCAATTAGCAGCTCAAGAAGAAAACAAACCAGGAAAAGAATATGTTATTGCAGGACGAATTATTGCAATGCGTTCTCATGGTAAAAGCGCTTTTGTGGTTATCCAAGATAGTTCAGGTCGCTTACAAGTTTATTTAAAACAAGATGTTATTGGTGATGAAGAATTTAAACGATTTGAGCATGCCTTTGATGTTGGTGATATTGTCTGGTTCCGTGGTAGCTCATTTAAAACAAAGACTGGCGAAATTACTTTAAAGGCTCAAGAATATACTTTATTGAGTAAATGTTTACATCCATTGCCAGAAAAATTTCATGGTATTGCAGATATAGAAATTAAATATCGTCAGCGTTATTTAGATTTAATTAGTAGCCCTGAATCAAAACATAAATTTTTAACTCGTTCAAAAGTTATCAGTTTTATTCGTCATTATTTGGAACAGCATGGATTTGTTGAAGTAGAAACGCCAATGTTACATCCTATTCCTGGTGGTGCTGCAGCTCGTCCTTTTGTCACTCATCATAATGCGCTTGGTTCTGACTTTTATTTACGTATTGCGCCAGAATTGTATTTAAAACGATTGGTGATTGGTGGTATTGAACGTGTCTATGAAATTAATCGTAATTTTAGAAATGAAGGTATTTCAACACGCCATAATCCAGAATTTACGATGCTTGAGTTTTATTGGGCACATCATAATTATACACAGATGATGGATTTTGTAGAAAATCTTATCAGAACAGTAATTAAAGGTTCATTAAATACGTTAGAACCTCAATTTGGTGAAAAATTAATTGATTTTTCAAAACCATTTGCTCGTCTAACTGTGCAAGAAGCTATTATTAAGTATGGTGATATTAAAGCTGAAGAACTTACTGCGCAATCTATTGATTCTACTCTTGAAGCACATAAAGCGTATATGAAAAATAAAAATGCATCATTAGGTGAAAAATTATTTGTGTTGTTTGAAGCGGTGGCTGAACATAAATTAATTCAACCGACATACATAATTGGTTACCCAATTGAAACGTCACCACTTGCAAAACGTGATGCTCAGAATCCAGAATTTGCTGCGCGTTTTGAACTATTTATTGCAGGCATGGAAATTTCAAATGGCTTTAATGAGTTGAATGAACCGTTTGATCAAGAAGAGCGTTTTAAAGACCAAGTTAAAGGTCGTGAGTCTGGCGATGATGAAGCGCATCATTATGATGAAGACTTTATCAAAGCTATTCAATATGGGTTACCACCTACTGTTGGTTGTGGTATTGGTATCGATCGTTTGGTTATGTTGGCCACGGGAACCACTTCAATTAAAGATGTTATTCTATTTCCAACACTCAAAAAAGCTTAATAATAAAAATTGTGCTTTTCACAAGCAAAAGATGGCTCGTTAGTGTTCGGCATTGCTGGAACGTGGCGGGCCATACTTTATGGTAGTATTGTATGTTTAGTTACGGTATAAAAACTATTTTTGTATTTTTCAATTTTACTTTTTAATTCTAGTATTGCTTTCTTGCTGTAAGAGTAATTTGGGTGTTGTTCGGTTGTTTGCATTTCAAGAAGCGTTTGATAAATCTTAATTTTAGTATTTTTTTTTGGTAATTTTCTTTCTTCTTGGCAATGTAATATTGCAAAAACTAAATTTTCGCTCTTGATTGATTTTGAACAACAGGGACCAGACAATAGAGCTTTAGTTATTAATAAAGATGAAATTAGAATGATATGTATTTTAGTATACATCAGTAAAACCTTTAAAAGTTATAAATGTATTTTAATTAAGTGAAGATTTTTTATTAAACCTTTTAGGTTGTACAATGCCGCCAGAAATAATTAAAGCCATAGCTTCTTGAGTTGTTAAATCAACAACTTTAAAGTCCGTCTCTTTAACCATTACAAAATAGCCCGTTGTTGGATTTGGAGTGGTTGGTAAAAAAATATTAAAGTATGCAGCATCAGCTTCAGGAGAAAGTTCTTGTACTACTTTACTGGTTAAAAAACCGATACTATAAAGACCAGAACGTGGAAATTCTAAAATAACAATTTTTTGAAATGAATTATGATCGTTTGGAGAAAATGCGTGTACTAATTGTTTAACCCCTGAATAAACAGTACGTATTAATGGCATACGATTAATAAAATATTCAAAGAGTTCTACAAATGATTTTGCTACTAATGATTTAAATAAGATTCCTGAAATAAAAATAATGCCTAGAGCTAGTAGAATTTCACTATGAGGAATATTGTCTAGTAATGGTGCATTGCTGATTATTTTTAATGGAGAAAGCCATGTTTTTATAAGGCTGAATATAAGTGAAAATAAACTAAAGGTAATGACGATAGGAAGCAAGGTAAGGAGTCCATTAGCAAATAAAAGCCAGCTACGACGTATAATGTTTTTGCAGCAGTATCCTAAAAACTTTATTTGTTTATTCATGTGTGGACTTTCTTAATTTTATAATTTACAAAAACTTTGTTAATTTTTTTGAAAGACTTAAAGCTGTTGCTTGTGCGTTGCCTTCAGTTTGATCTTCAACCATAATGCGTAATAATGGTTCGGTACCAGAATAACGTACTAAAATTCTTCCTTTTGTTATGAGCTCATGTTCTTTGATGATTTGTGCATAGGGTTCTTTGGTGAGATCATGTTTATGTTGAGTTGGTATGCTAAGCGTGTATTGTGGTAATTTAGTAAAACTTCTTAAAGGCCAATTATTATTTAAAATTATCGTTTCAAGAATTCTAAGTGCGGTTAATAATCCATCTGAACTAAGCGCAAGATCACGTAAAATAGTATGGCCTGAAGGCTCTCCCCCAAGAAGCAAATTATGTTCAAGTAATGCTTTGGTAATATATTTGTCGCCAACTGGCGTGCGTATAAATTTTTTGTCATGTGCATTTGCATGGTGCGCTAGGCCTTCATTACTCATTACTGTACCAATGATTGCTGGTTGATTATTGTAGGCTGGGTGGCTCATAAGTAATGCAAGAGTGTCATCACCAGAATAGACTTTGCCATCTGGGGTAATTGTAATTAATCTATCCCCATCACCATCAAATGCAAAGCCAATATCTGCTTTTTCTTGAAGAACACGTTGTTGTAAGTCTTTAGGGTGAAGTGCGCCACATGAATCATTAATATTTTTACCATTTGGTTTGTCATTAAGAGTAATTACTTGTGCTCCAAAATGTGTGAGTAACGCTGGTGCATAAATTGAATAAGCACCATTAGCGCAATCTAGTACTATTTTTATAGTAGTGAGAAAATTTGGTTTAAAATTATTTACTAAAAATTTTTTATAAGATTCAATTGAATCTTGTGCATATCTATAAGAGCCTAAGTTCTCATAATTTATTGGTCTATTAGTGCAAGTCTCTTGTTTTTCAAAAAGCTCTGTAATATATAATTCGTCTTCTGAATTAATTTTTGTTGCATGGTTATTAATATTTTTAAATATTTTTATCCCATTATCTTGATAATTATTATGTGAAGCGGTAATCATAATTCCAAATGAATCAGGAGTAGTGCTGGTAATAAATTCAAGTATTGGTGTTGGTAATACACCAAGTGCATGAACATTTATAGGTGCATGTAGTAAGCCGGTTATTAATGCTGATGTTAATAAATCAGAAGAAATTCGTGTATCATGGGCAACAAAAATAATGGGTCTAGATTGTCCTTGTTGAAAAGCCCAGTTTCCTAAAACAATACCAAGTTTAAGCATCCCGTTAGGTGTTAAAATATGAGTGCCAACAGCTGCTCTAATACCGTCGGTGCCAAAAAAAGAGATGGTGGTAGACATTATGCTTTGCTTTCTTGTGCATGAATAATAATTGATTCAGGTAAAGAGTGTATCAATTTTGCAGACTCTGGTAAAAAAAGAAGTTCAGGAGTTATGGTAAAACTATTATCACCAGGAACTAAAGTGGTTTCATCTATATGTACTGCAAGTTTTGAAATAAGCATTGATAATTGTTTGCGTGGCGCTGATATGCGTACTGAAATCTGTTCTGGGCCAGTAAATACTAGAGACTCTTTTTGATTACCAAAAGAACTATATGATGAAACAGGGATAGTAATGGTTGTTTCTACTGTGTGATGAGTACTTACCATCGCCCACACAAGATACCCTAAAGCAAAAGAAATTGTTTTAAGAGCGAAGTTGTTCAAAAGGTTTGTTTTGTTGATAGGTGTTGGCATACGTATCTCCTTGCGTAGAGACTGTGTGGTTAAAGTAATGTTTTAATTCAATAAATGCTAATGAAGTAGAAATATTTTCTTGTAAAGAACCATTATGTATTATTTTAAAGGTCCGTGTAATCGGATCAGCACAGATAAAAAGTAGATCAGATTTTGTAGAAAAAAAGAGTGCATCTTGGATTAATTCTTCTTGTTCTTGAACTTCTTGAGCTAACCAGGTTTCTACCGAATTCTTTTTCCAAGAGTTATTAATTCCTTTTATTATTCCTTGATTATTCATCCATAAAAATTTGTATGGATCAAATTGATTGCTATGCATAAAAAGGGTGAATAGTTCTTCAGTAAGAATTGAACTCAACGCAATAGGTGTTTGGATGATTGTTTCAAGAGGATCATTTCTTTCAATAATACAATAAAATCGTTTATTATTGCTTAATGCTATGAGTGATACTTGCATAAGTGTATCAATCCAATTTCTATTAGAGGAAGTTTCTGTTGGACGTATTTTATAGAGAGAAATAAAATTTTTTTGTAAAGTTGTTTGATGCATTAAAATAGAACTAAGAATGGTCACTGGAAAAAGTCCAATTAAAAGAGTATTAATTACAGTGAGATTTGTATAATGTGTGGTAAAAAAAATTAGGCAATAGCCATAAAAGCTAAAAAGAAGCGGTTTTTGTTTGTCTGCTTTTAACCATAAAGAAAAATAATAGAGTCCACCACTTATTATTAGAATTTCAACAAAATCTTTTATGCTGAAGATATGTAAACAGCGTGTATAGTAGTCTAGAAACATTATATATCCTTTGGTATTTTATTATTTGTGTGGCATTTCATCAAGCTGTTTAAAATGGTATCTTTCTTCAATTGCATGGCTAGGGAAAAAAGGTTCTATTCTAGCAGTTGAAGTTTCTGGGGTATCGACTTGTTCAAGTGGGGTAATGGTTGATTTGTAAGTGGAAAAAGGTTTCATACGTTCTGTAATATCTTTATGCCAAATTTTTGCAAATCCATCTATGCTTGTGCTTAATGGATTTCCATAAGCACTCCAATTAACTGCTGTTATAGCATCATAGTGAGCTTTTAAAGGAGAGAGGTCTGTTGCTAAAGAACAAAAAGTATCATTGAGAGTGTTAATGCAAATGAGTTCCCCTTCATCTGTTCCTACAAGAAGTTTAAAAGTTCCTTCAAGAGGGTTGAATGAAAGGTGAGTTGCAGTTGCAGTAATACTATTGCTATCATTATAAGTAGTATAATTTCTTAAATCCATGCAGCTAATTTTACTTTCAGTTTCATCAGTAAGAGCTAAGCAAATATTATTATTATGCTGAGTAAGTGCAGTGATAGGTTCTTGAGTAGAAAGTGTTTTAATAGGTTTAGCAATTCGTTGATCAAAAAAGGCAACAGATCGAAGTGCAGTTTGAGCTAAAAGAAGATCTTTATCTCGATTAAAGCTTATGCAGGGTGCAAATGGAGTGCTCTTAATGCGAACAAATGTTCTTAATTTTTCAACAGTACTTTGCCCGTAATCCCACAATCTTACTTTTCCATCTTTTGTACTGGTAAAACATTGATTAGGTTTTGCATCACCATTGAAAAAGGCTTCAATGCAATGGTTTGCTGGTTTGTCTTTGTTTCTCTTTGAAAGTGGAATGGTTGCTGATTGAAAATAATTATGATCATTTATCTGGATAATAATTATTTTTTCTGATCCTGTGCAAAGGTATCCTTCGTTTATTTTGTAATCAAAAAGTGAATAGAGCCTTTGCTGAGGGCTTTGAGATAAAGAAGTAATGAGATTTGATAGGCCGGGTTTTGAAGTGGTTATAAGTTTTGAATCAGAGAGTGTTATAAAAAAATTTTCTTCTTGATTATGTAAGATGCCAGCGCATTTTTTTTGATTTTCTAAAGAAATTGCGGTAGTGGGAAAATCAAGTAAAGTTTCATTGCCAATTCTAGTTTCATGTTCTTCTTGTGATGCGCTATAAGAAGGTGGTTCTTCTTGAAAATGATGATGTATAATATGATTCTGTTCTCGCATTTCTTTAGAGAAATTTGTAGTAATAATAAAAATTAAAGATAAAAAAACAATAAATTTTTTCATATGTCCCCCTGCATGACAGTATGATCTTTATTTTCCTTTAGGTTATTAAGATAATAAGAGTAGCTGATTTTACGCAAGAGTTTGGCGGAATAGTTTTAAGAGTTATAAAAAATAAGCTTAAGTATTTTTTAGTAGTTTTATAATATGCTTACCATCTGTCAACGATCTTTACAAAAGGCCTATTTTGCGAGATACTTAACAAGTATTAAGGCTAATAGTGTCTCTAAAAAGTTTTTAAGCCAAAAAGTTTTCAAGAAAGAACTCTTATGAAAAAAAATATCCATCCAGAATCATTTGAAGTAACAACTTATTGTACCTGTGGTAGTCAATTTTTGACCTCTTCAACTCAAGAAGAAATCCGTACCACTTTATGTTCATCTTGCCATCCTTTTTATACTGGGCAACAAAAATTTGTTGATACAGCAGGAAGAATTGAAAAATTCCAACAACGTTATAATAATGCTGCAAAGAAAAAGGCATAAATATATAACGTTTCGATTACGCTTTTTGAGCTTGTAAAGAACAGGATGATTTGAATGAGCACTACTAACTCTGTATGGGAAACCATAAAAGTTCGAGTTGAAGAACTTTCAACATTACTTTCTGGGCCTACGCTTGAAACAAAATCGCGTCATGAGTATCAGAAAGAACTTTCTCAACTTTCAACATTATTAGAAAAGAAAAATGCCCTTTTAGAGGTTCAAGAACAATTGAAATCTACACAAGCGCAAAAAGAAATAAATAGTGATGTTGAAATGGCTGAGTTATATCAACAAGAAGTAGAAGATCTGCAAAAAGATGAAAAGCAGCTAAGCAATGAACTTGATGATATGATGTATCCTTCAAATCCATATGATAAAAAAGCAGTTTTTTTAGAAATTCGTGCAGGAACTGGTGGGCAAGAAGCTGCGCTTTTTGCCTCTGATTTACTTTCTATGTATACCAATTATGCAGAATCAAAAGGTTGGAAAATCGGTATATCAAGTTATAGTGATACCGACCTTGGTGGCATTCGTGAAGTGGTTATGCATATAGATGGTAAAGATGTATATGGTCATTTAAAGTTTGAATCTGGTGTGCATCGTGTGCAGCGTGTACCAAAAACAGAAACATCTGGGCGCATTCATACGTCAACAGCAACTGTTGCAGTATTTCCTGAAATGGATGATATTGACGTAACTATTGATACAGCTGATTTGCGTATTGATGTGTATCGTTCAGGTGGTGCTGGCGGGCAACATGTTAATACTACTGATTCTGCAGTGCGTATTACTCATATTCCTACAGGAGTAGTAGTAACCTGTCAGGACGAACGTTCTCAACATAAAAATAAAGCAAAAGCACTTAAAATGTTACAAACCCGTATTTTAGCGGCTCAACAAGAAAAACAGCATGCTCAGATGAGTGAGGCTCGTAAAGAGTTGGTTGGTCGTGGGATGCGTGCAGAAAAAGTGCGTACTTATAATTATCCTCAAAATCGTATCACCGATCATCAAATAGAATTGACTTTAAAAAAGTTGGATGTTTTGATGACAGGCCAAATTGATGAAATTATTGATGCATTAATACAGTATGAACGTGATGAACGCCGTAAGAAGCCTTACACTATCTCGTAAGAAGCGCTAGAAAGTGTACTGTGCTTAAATTATTTTAAGAATGCTCTACAAAAAGGAGAAGCAAATGACTAGAGATTCAAATTATATAAAAATGGTGACTGTTGGTATAGCAGCAGTGGTATTAGGAATTACTTTTTATTTTGTTTTTTCTTATCAAAATGAACTTCGTATGACTATTAGTTCTCTTGTTGAGCAAGTAAAACATGCGCAAGAATTAAAAACGGAAGTGCAAGTTGTTGAAAAAGTAATAGTGCAGCAACCATGGGCAGAAGTTCAGGATAAAGTGAAAAATTGTGTTGTACAGATTATTGCGCAAACAGCAGAAATCGATATTATGCAACCTTTTAAAACTCCAACACAAAATGGTCATTTTGGAACCGGATTTTTTATTAGTGAATCAGAAATTATTACCAATGCACATGTTGCAGATAAAGCACAATTTCTATGGATTAAGATTCCAGCATTAGGTAAGGCAATTATTGACGTTGAAGTTGTGGGTATTTCGCATGACCGTGATCTTGCTTTATTGCGAGTAACAGATTCTGGTCTTGCGCTTATAAAAAATACATTAGGTACGGTCCCGTTTTTAAAGTTAGGTAATTCTGATTTAGTGCGTCGTGTTGACCAAGTTTTAGCTCTTGGCTATCCGTTGGGGCAATCATCATTAAAAAGTACTACTGGTGTAGTAAGTGGACGCGAACATATTGGTGGTAGAAATTTGATTCAAATGGATGCGCCAATTAATCCTGGTTCTTCAGGCGGTCCTGCTATGAATGCAGAAGGCGAAGTAATTGGTGTTGCAAATTCTGGTATAGTTTCAGCTCAAAATATTGGCTATATTATTCCAGTTAATGAATTAAAAATGGTTCTTGAAGATTTACGTAAAACCTTATTGTTAAAGCGACCTCTCTTGGGAGTCAAATATAATAAAGGTAGTTCCGATATGGCAGAATATCTTGGCAATCCATTGCCAGGTGGCTGCTACGTAATTGAAATTTATAAAGATGCACCATTAGCAAAAGCTGGTATAAAAGCTGGAGATATGCTGTATGAAATTAATGGCCATAAGGTTGATCTTTATGGTGATCTTAATGTTCCTTGGAGTGAGGATAAGATCTCTATTGTTGATTATGTGTCGATGCTGGAAATTGGTCAAAAAGTAGAGGTATTATTTTATCGTAAAGGTAAAAAAGTTGAATGTTCATTTCCCTTTGAACATTCAAAACCTATTCCAGTACGTGAAATTCATTCTGGTTATGAAAAAATAGAATATGAAATTTTTGGTGGCATGCTTATTCAACAATTAACACTAAATCATATCCCTATCTTAATTAATAATGCGCCAGATTTAACAAAGTATTTAAAATTTTCAGAACAAATGAATCCAGCATTGGTGGTAACTCATGTAGTGCCAAATTCTCAAGCACAACGTTTAGAAGTGGTTACAGAGGGTTCAGTTATTGCAGAAGTTAATGGACAAGAAGTCACTACATTGAATCAGTTCCGTGAAGTTATTTTCAAATCAGTTAATGAAAAATTTATTCGAGTTAAAACATCAGATGGTATTTTCTTTGTGTTATCATTGCCAAAAGTTCTTCTTGAAGCAGAAAAACTTGCTGGTATTTATAAGTATCCTGTATCACCATTTATAAAAGAACTCTTGGAGGTTCATGGCAAAAAAACGACTTGATCTTTTAGTTCAAGAGAAGTTTCTACATTTAACACGTAATCAGATTCAAAGCTTTATTATGCAAGGCAAGGTTACGGTTGAAGGTCAAATTAAGACTAAGCCGGGAGAAGCATTTGACTCAGTATTGCAGGTTGTTCTTGATGAAGAACAACCAAAGTATGTGTGTCGTGCTGGGTATAAACTCGAAAAAGCACTAGAACATTTTTCTATTGATGTGCGTGATAAAATTATTATGGATGCAGGGCTGTCTACGGGCGGCTTTGCAGACTGTGCGTTACAAAATGGTGCCAAGAAAATTTATGGCATTGATGTTGGGTATGGTCAAGCGCATGAAAAAATTCGTATAGATCCACGTGTTCAGGTGATGGAACGTACTAATTTACGGTACGTTACTTCAGTGGGTGAATTAGTAGATTTAGTTACGTTAGATCTTTCGTTTATTTCTGTACTTAAATGCATGGACGCTGTCTGTGCGGTCTTAAAACCGCAGGGTAATTTAATGGTACTTATTAAACCACAGTTTGAAGCCCGTAAAGAACAGGTTGGCAAAGGTGGTATTATTAAAGATCCTAAGGTGCATCAAGAAGTAATTGAAATAGTAACTTCTGGCATTATTGCGCGTGGTTTTAAACTCCATGGCGTTACTGAGTCACCTATTAAAGGGACTGAAGGTAACACTGAATTTCTTGCTTACTTTGAACGTATTTAGTTTAAGAGATTTGTTCTTAAGACAGCTGTGTGCGTAGTTGCGCTAAAATTGTTTTATTATGTTCAATCCCTTGTTCAACAGTATTTGAAGGTTGAAATAGTTGATCTATGCCGGTGAGTTCTTGAGTAATTGCGGTTAATAATTGCTCTGATTTATTGACAAGGGTAAGCAGTTTTTTCTGAAATGTTTTTTTATGATCTTCATTGCCATATTCAGTTTCAATATAATGAGCGTAAGATTTTAATGATTTAATTTCTTCGGATAAAACATTAATGGTGTGGTCTGAATAGTCTGTAGCTTCTTCTCGTAAAATATATTTCTGTGCACTCGTTAATTGATCTTCAAGAGTATCAATGTGAGAAAAAGTAGAGCTGTCTAAAGGGTTAAGTTCTTCTTTTAAAAGAGGTTGTTCTGGAATTTCTTGGTTTTCATGATGTGCGGAATTTTCTTTGTTTTGCGGTATAGTTTTTCCTGCAGTATCTGTTTTTTCTGTTGCGTGTTCAGGTGATGTATCAGTTATAAAAGCTTTTTGTTTGAATATCTTTTTATGTATTTCTTCAGGATGCAATAAATGAATTTCTGTGTTTGGTGCTTTGTGAGGTTCTATCAAAGACTCTTCAGAATCATGAGTTGCTGGTATTTGAATTGGTTCTTGTACGTGAGTAGAAGTTAATTCATCGTTATTTAAGTTACGTTGTATTTTATTAAGTTGGGTGCCTAGATTAATCATGCCAGCAGAAAGTACAGAAATACCATGTAAAGCTACAGTATTAGCTGCTGTTTTAAATGTTTTCCAAGAATTTACTTCAGTGCGTGTTGCAAGATATTCAAGGTGAAGTTGAGCCAAAAGATAAAAACTAAAACATAAAAAAAGAAACATAAATAATGTAGGTTTAGGGCTATTTTTTTTATAATTCATATAATACCTCTTTTATTTTAATCTTAAATAAGCTTCATACTAACTCTTAATTATCTATTAGTATATACTAAATTCATTTTTTTTAAATCAGCTACTCTGTGGGCTTAAAGGTAGTAAAATTCTATTTTTTTGTTATTCTTAAAGACCTTCTCATCTTTAGTAATGTGCCCGTAGCTCAGTTGGATAGAGCGCCGGACTTCGAATCCGTAGGCCGCAGGTTCAAATCCTGCCGGGCACACCATAAATCGCAGTACATAAAGTTTCATGGCAGGTTATATGCGCAGCACTAAATCCTGAAAATTTTGTCTTTTGCATTTTCAATACGCATAAGATCTTTAATTAATTTTGAAGTAAAAATGTACTTTGGATTAAAGCTGGAATTCATATTTTTAGCCTTATTTTAATTTTTTATTATCTCTATTTATTAGAGATGCAATAGAGATAATATAGAGATAAATCAATAATTTAGTGATATAATTTTACCGCTATTATTCGAGTTAGTTGAAACTAAAGGTTTTTATTACTGTCAATTTCAAAAATCAGTGGTTTATTGAAATTCATGGTGTATTTATTACTGACAATTTCAATAAGTGACACTTTTTTGAAAAAGAATATGAATAATAGGGGTCTGGTCGCGCGGTAGCTTTGTGAAGTAGACAGCATCAGCCAGAAGACAAAGTGCTTCGAAACTTTAGTGAAGTAGTAAGCCCGATAGGGCGAAGACTGGGTAGCAAAAAGGGCCGGCGTTTAGACCGACCCTTTTCAAGTACTAGTTAAGTTTGCGCTTACTATTTTTTAAGCTAAATCAGCTTAGAAAGAAACGCCACCGTTGACAAATACATGCCATTGGCTAAATGCGTTGTTGTCGTTAGCAAATTCGCCAGCAGCACCACCGCCTACAAAAGGCTTCCAGTCTGAATCCATCCACTCATAACCAATATTACCGAATACGGTGTTGGTCATTGCAGCTGGGTTTAAGCCTGAAGCGATGTTTAAATCAGCAAGTGTTAAAATATTTGTAGCAGCACCAAGTGCACTTGTAGCAACAGCTACACCACCAGATGTACCAGTGATAGTAATATTGCTAGAAATGAATGTTGGGTTTGTACTCCAATCAGCAACACCAAAAGCGATAGCACCTAACCATTGAGTTGTGTATGCATCAACCCATCCATTAT
The DNA here is from genome assembly GCA_964433415.1 of uncultured Pseudomonadota bacterium. Taxonomy (GTDB): domain Bacteria; phylum Babelota; class Babeliae; order Babelales; family CAIQNR01; genus CAYSQM01. The sequence continues at coordinate 48,275 of CAYSQM010000004.1, read as the reverse complement.
GTGTTTCCGCGCCATGGCCAAATGCGGTGTAACCTAAATCACAGCACAATCCACCATTTTGGTAACGAACCATTAAGTTAATGTCATAAAGAACGCCTAAACCAATTTTTGCTTGTAATGAGCTGTAATTGATGTAGTTAGCGTTATGATCAGCAGCAGCAACTGCAAAAGCAGCGCCAGCTGTTTGTACTTTAACTTGTAAGTAACGGCTACCAATTCCATGACGTGTTGAGTCATATGAACGACGCATTGTTGCATCAAACATACCAGTAACTTGTGCGCTTCCAAAAAGGGTAAAGTTCATATCGTCACTTTCACCTTCATAAAGACGAACATGTCCTTCAACTGTTGCACCAACACCATGGCGTCCTGCTGTACCTATGCTAGGTTCAAACAAGTACACAGCATCAGATTTGCTAGCACCAGAGAAAAGTCCATGTAGACCTACAGAAAGGTGTGCATTTTCTTTAGAAATAAAATCATACCCTAATTCAACTACACAGTTTCCAACAGCAGTTTCTGAACGTGAACCATCAATTTTACCGTAGTTCATTGTTTCTGAATTACCAAGAGTAGTTAGACCTGTTACAGCTAAGTTACCTTTAAATGCAGCGGTCATGTTAGCATAAGGAGCAGCTTCACCACCTACAGCATCAAAAACAGAACCAGCTTGAGAATTAGCTACAACAAAAGTTGCAGCGCCAGCAGTAGTGACTGCTTCTGTCAATTTAGCATCAAAGCTTGTCCATACAATTGGTAAACTTACATTAAAATGCAAACCTTGCATAAATTCATCAAGACCAACATTTAAACGTAAATCTGTTGTAGCAGAAGCAACGGTTGGATTAATAGTAATAGTTGATAAAGATGGAGTAGCGGTCAAAGATGCGATTGAAAAGTTAGGTGCAAAAATGTCAGTAGGAGCTGCAACAGTATGAGCTACACCGCGTACCGTCATTACGTTTGTGCCATTAAAGAACAAGTATTTACCAAGAGATTTTTGGTTGAAGTTTTGTGCGTAATGTTGTTGCACAGAAAAAACTCCGTTAAATGCATCTTGGTCAGGTAAATGAGTTCTACCTGCAGTTGCAATAATACCATTAGAAATAGTACGGCCAACATTACCTAAAGCAAATGTTTTACCGGTTGAATCTGCTGCCATAACACTTCCCATCACTGTGAGAAGCACTATTGGAAGAGCTTTTGTAAATTGTTTCATATTAAAACTCCTTTTCATTCCAGAACGGAATTGAAAATAAATCACCACAATAATTAACTCTGAGAAAGTTTTTTATTCGTAAGTGTGCTTCATCAAGATGCTTCTTTCTCCCTGTCTTAAGTATTCCCCTTTCTAACTACCTCCTTTCGTTGCTTCATAAAAAAAGTAGTTGAACTTTTTAACTTAGTTACTATTTATAATCAGTTGGTCTATAGAGATCATACTGACTTTTAAGCTCACGCTAATACATTTAAAAAAACAAGTCAACTGAAATTAGCTTGAAACATCTTCAAAAAGTTGATGTCGACTTGCTCATTCGTACCAAGTATACTCACTGTAAATTTTAAAAGTAAAGAATTTAAAGGCAATGGTTCTTTTATATCTTTCTTTAGCAGTTTTTTTATTTTTATGAGGGCCTAAAAATGAATACTTTCAATTTGTTGAGTGCTGTGCAAATAGTGTTGGAGAGTCTTCCGGTCAGTAGCTCAGGAAATGTAGTGCTGTTAATGGACTTTCTACCCTATTGGTTTTCTATAAACACTCTACCAGTGCTTTCTGAGCAATTTTTATTTTTTTTGCATGGCCCGACAGTTTTGGTTGTTGGTATTTTCTTTTTTAGGAAATGGTTTGGCTATTTAATAAAATTAATAAAACGTGATAAAACAATTTTCTCTCTAGTAACCTTTGGAATAATTACCAACGTTGTCACAGTATTTTTTTATGCGATTAATTCTCATTCTGCTCTGTTTGGTACATTTCAAGTGCCATTATGGGTTGGTTTTTTGATAACTACCTTATTATTGTTTTCTACGGTATTTATTCAAGGCTCTAAAAATAGCAAGTTATGTTTCAATTCCTCATCCAGAGACGAGCAGAGCAAAGGCGTGGGATCCAGAAGTATTAATAAAAATCAAATCAAACCATTAAGCCATGGCATTGCCTTAGGTCTTGCACAAAGTGCGGCACTGTTTGTGCCAGGCATTTCTCGTTTTGCCAGTACTTTTGTTGTTGGGCGTTGGGTTGGTTGGTCGCCTTTGGTTGCGCTTGAATACTCATTTTTAATTGAGTTTCCACTAATCTGCGCTGGCTTTTTAAAAGGTGTATCGTGGATTATTAAAACGCCAGAAACGCATCAATTATTTTCTTGTAGTTTTTTAATTACCATAGCCTTAAGCACCATACTTGCCTACGCTGCTCTTGTTTTTGTTGCTCGTTGTGCACAGAACAATAAAATCTGGCTCTTTGGTTTTTATACTGGATTGTTGGCGGTTATTTCATTTCTTTATTGATAATAATTTCTAATTTTTTTCGTAAATCTTTCCAATAGGTGAGCAAAACTCTTGTTGCATCAAAAATTTTATTGAGTTCTTTTACCATTTCAGCATCTGTTTCTGGATAGTCATGAGCTAAAGAATTTCTTATTTCTCTCATATCAGCCCAACTATCTGCACTCGGAAGATAATGAAATTTTTCTAATATATTTAATTTATCAATAAATGTTTGTAATTCATCATCTTGTCCAATTAAAGAGACAATAATTGGGAAAATTTTTGTACTAATAATGTCTTGTAGTTTTGCAAAACGATTTGTAGCGAGTTCTAAAAAAGCAATCGTAATATCATCAAAATTATCTAGATCATTAATTTTTAAAGGAATTATACTATGTAAAAATTTAAAAGCAGCTTCTATTCTTTCTTCATGAGTATTGGCTATTTTTATGTAAAAATTCAATCGTTGTGGATTTAATGAATTTTTTTTCTTAATCGTCATAGTAATCGAATTCCTGTATTTTGTGCAACTTCATGAATATCCATTGGTTGACTGTTTTTACGTAAAACAATAATATCAATTTTTTGTTCGCCAAGTAAACGTTGTAATTTCCCCCAAAACTTACGTTTCATTAAAGATGCTTCATCAATATCTTCAGTTTGAGTTTCGATATAAAGATCAATGTCCCCACCGCGTGCAGTAAGATCTGCACGAGAACCAAAAACAAATAATTTATCGCCTGGTAAAAATATTTCTTTAAATGCGCTTTTAATATGTTCAACTGCTTGTGGTCTTAATCGTATTTGATTTTCCATTATTTTCCTCACGTTATTACTATGTGAGATTATGTGAGATTATGTGAGTAAGTCAAAAAATTATCTTGGAATGTTGGTTTTAAGCTTAAATTTTTAAGTCAAATTAATAATTATTTCTCACGTTGGTACTACGTGAGATTACGTGAGTAAGCTAACCATTGAATTAAAAAGAGCGATTTGTCATCTTGAATAAGGGGATAAATTAAGTTCGTTAAAAAGGGGAAACAATGGGACGCCTAATGTATCATGAAAAAAAACGAAAAAAACGTTTGTATATCCATTATGGTATGGCGTTTATTGTTGCACTCATTACCATCGCTCTTTTTGCAATTCTTTATAGTTTTGATCAGTACGACCCATCTTTTTCTTATAGTTCAACAGCGCATTTGGACAATCATGGTTTGGTTGCCAACGCAGGGGGTTTAATAGGAGCTTATGGTTCAGCATTCTTGTTTTATCTTTTTGGAATAGCTGCTTATTTATTGATTCCTTTGTGCGCATTAACTGCGTATGGCATGGTGGCTTATAAAAATGGAGATTGGCTAGCGCATGAATGGGATAGACTGCTTGCCGGAATTTTATTAATTCCGGTAGTTTCTGCTCTGTTGTATGTGTATCATGTTGGCTTGGTAAGTTACTTTATTAATGGTGGTCTGGTTGGGCAGTCGATATATATATTTTTACGAGTTTTAAGTCTTGATCATCGGTGTGTGGTTTTTGCCTTATATGCATTTTTATTGAGTTTAAGCTTTATTATTTTGCGTATGTCATTCATTTCTATTGCTCAGTCAGTAGTGCGTGTGAGTAAGTCTATTTTATTGCACTGGCGTACGTGGGCAAAACCGGTACTTATTTTTACACAAGCAGTGACTCACACATTATTAACTTTATTCCGTATAGTTGGTCGTTGTACCCATGCATTAATTTATCCTGATGTTTCTGCGCCAAAACTGCATGATGAAATGCATCCAGCGCTTCGTTTGAAATTTGACGACTTGCAGCAACAAAGTATTAAAGAAGTAAATAATAATGCAGAAACAATTGAACAGTATCAACAGCAACAGGTACCTATAACATCAGTTGAAAAACCTTTAGTAAAAACAGCACAAAAAACAGAGTATGAATTACCAGATAAGATTATTTTAAAGGTTTCTGAAAAAAAATTACAGGCAACTTATACGCAAGAACATACGCAACTCACTAAAATTTTAGAAGAAAAACTTGCCCGATTTGGGGTAGTTGGAAAAGTTGTTGCAGTTAAGCCAGGGCCTGTTATTACTTTATTTGAATACCAACCAGCTATTGATACTAAGATTAGTAAAATAACTGTCTTAGAGCATGATCTTGCTCTTGCTTTAGAAGCAATGTCTGTACGTATAGTTGCACCAATTCCAGGGACTTCACGTGTTGGATTTGAAGTGGCTAATCGTGAACGTTCAGTGGTATTGATGGGTGATGTGGCTCGTTCTAAAAAATTTGAAACAGCGCAGGGAACTTTAAATTTTGTGGTGGGTAAAGATACATCAGGGCAAGAGGTTATAGTTGATTTAGTTGATATGCCACACCTACTTATTGCAGGTTCAACTGGTTCAGGGAAATCGGTTGCATTAAATACTATGTTAATGAGCTGGTTATATACGTGTAGTCCAGAACAATTACGTTTAGTTATTATTGATCCTAAACGTTTAGAATTTGCTGCCTATCATGATATTCCTCATTTATTGTTTCCTATTGTTACGCAAGCTCATAAAGCAGGTCCTATAATGCGATGGTTAGTGCATACTATGGAAGAACGCTATGAAACTATGGCTCAATTGGGTGTGCGTAGTATTACTGATTATAAAAAAATGTGTAGAGCAAAAAAAATTAAAGATGAATTGCCATTTATCGTTTTAATGATTGACGAATTAGCAGATTTAATGATGGTTTCACGTAAAGATATTGAAGAAAGTATTGCTCGTCTTGCACAGATGGCAAGAGCAGCTGGTATTCATTTGGTGGTAGCTACTCAGAGGCCATCAGTTGATGTAGTAACGGGGCTTATTAAAGTGAATTTTTCTAGTAGAATATCGTTCCGTGTAACTTCTAAAATAGACTCTCGTACTATTTTAGATACTTTTGGTGCAGAAACATTATTAGGCAAAGGAGATATGTTGTTTATGGATGCACAAAGTGCCCGTATGAAGCGTATTCATGGTGCCTATGTTTCTGATGTAGAAATTAATGCAACAGTAGCTCACGTGAGAGCGCAACAAGCGGTACAATATATTAATATACAAGAAGTTATGGCTCAACATTCTCAAAAAAGACAAGAGGAACAAGGGCAACAAGATGACCCATTATTACAAGAAGTAGTTTCTTTTTTAACGACGCTTGAAGACGTATCAATTTCATTATTACAGCGCAAATTTAAAATTGGCTATAATCGCTCTGCTAGAATTATTGAGTTACTAGAAATGCAAGGACGAGTAATGCCTTCTGAAGGTGGTAAAGCGCGCAAAATTATTAAATAGTTCTTGTATTAAAATGGTGTTGTATCGCCATCTTCGCTTTCAAGTCTTTTTTTATCAATGTAATCATCTTCAATAGTTTCAGAAGCAGCAGCTAATTGTGAAGCTTTTTGAGCTAATGATTGATGGGAAGCCTTTGGTAGAGATTCCACAGGTAGTTCTTTAGTATTGCTTTCAGTAGAATGGGTTCTTTGTAGTGGTCGATCAGGAAGAAGTTCAAAAGCGTCGTAATAGGAATTGTCATCATCATCTTTTGGCGAAGTTTCTTTTGGAGATTCTTCTAAAGAAGATGTACTAGTTTGTCCTAAAAATTTATCAAAAAAAAATAATTCATGTCTTTTAGCAAATTCGTTTTCAATGACAGAGGATGGTTGAGGTTTTTCTTGAGCAGAATTTAGTGTACTTATATTTTTTTTATTAGAACTTTGAGAGCTGCTATTTCCGCCATAAAGAAGAGGATTAAATAAAAAAAGTGTGAATAAGAAAATATTGTTATTCATCAGAATGCTTTTCAGTAAATGTTTCTTCTGAAAAACGAACTTTGCGGGCCATTCTATTGGTTTGAGATAATTCAGAGTCTGATTTTTTACGTGCTAGATGATAAGCAACAACGGATTCTCTCATTTTTCTTGATAAATCATCGGCTGTTGTTAGTGAGGATGAAGAAGTTTGTTTATCAAGTGACCACATTGTTTGCAGACTATGTCCATCAGGTGAATCAGATTCTTCGTTTGAAGTTGTTTCAGATAAAAGAGTTTTTTGTTTTGATGTGCAACATCCAGCATAAAGCTGTGTAATTGAATTGCATAATGATAGTAAGAAAAATAATGACCAAAAAAAAGATCCCGCTATTAACGGGATCTTTGAATAATTATTATGATTTTTTACGGAAGGTTGCATTTAATACCTTTTTACGTAAACGAATTATTTTTGGTGTAACTTCAATAAGTTCGTCAGGACGAATCCATTCCATACACATTTCCAATGTCATTATACGAGGAGGTGCTAATTTTACAGAATCATCAGTACCTGAAGCGCGCATGTTAGTTAATTTCTTACCTTTACATGGATTAATATCAAGATCGTTTTCACGGGAATGTTCCCCAACAATCATACCTTCATAAACTTCTTGCCCAGGTGCTATAAAAAGTTCACCACGAGCTTGTAATCCGTCAAGAGCATAACCGGTTGTTGAACCACGTTCCATAGAAACTAATGCACCACGAATTCTAACTGGGATTTCACCTCTGTATGGTTCATAATCATGGAAAGTAGAAGCCATAATACCAGTACCACGAGTATTGGTTAAAAATTGTCCTCTAAAACCAAGTAATCCACGTGCAGGAATTTTAAATTCAAGGCGTACACGGCCAGAATCCATAGCTTCAAGATTAAGAAGTTCACCTTTGCGGGTACCTAGTTGTTCAATAACTAAACCTTGGTGTCCTGATTCAATATCAATGGTAACAAATTCCATAGGTTCGCATTTTTTGCCATCAATTGTTTTATAAATAACTTCAGGTGCAGATACTTGAAGTTCAAAACCTTCACGACGCATATTTTCGATCAAGATACCCAAATGTAATTGCCCACGGCCAGATACTTTGAAAGTTTCAGGAGATCCTGTGTCTTCAACACGCAATGCAACGTTAGTTTTTAATTCTTTTTCTAAACGTTCTTTAATATGACGTGAAGTTAATAATTTTCCGTCTTGACCATTGAATGGTGAATCGTTAACTGAAAGATACACAGACAAAGTTGGTTCATCAATAGCAACGTATGCGCAAGGCATTGGGTTATCAACTGAACATAATGTTGAACCAATTTCTACTGTGTCACAGCCTGCAAGAGCAACAATATCACCAAAGGTAACAGTTGGCGTTTCTACTTTTGAAAGACCATGGAACGTATATAATTTAGTAACTTTCATTGATTTACTTACTACATCATGGTAACAATAAACAAATGGGTCACCCATGTTTAAAGTTCCGCTTACTACGCGACCAATTGCAATAGTTCCTAAAAAGTCTGAATGATCAATACTGGTTACTAATAATTGTAAGCCATTATTTTGTTCAACAGGAGCTGGAATAGTTTCGATAATAGTATCAAATAAAAGATTCATGTTATCGGTTGTAACATTTGGATCTTTTGTTGCAAAGCCAAAACGTGAAGAACCGTATAAAATAGGGAAATCAAGTTGACCTTCATGTTTTGCAAGGTCAAGAAAAAGATCATGAATCAATGATTCAGTCTTATCAATTTGTGCGTCTTTTCTATCAATTTTATTGATGAAAACGATTGGCTTTAAATTTAAAGCCAAAGCTTTTTGCAATACAAAGCGTGTGCCAGGTAATACACCTTCAGCAGCGTCAACTAAGAGTAAAAAACCTTCAACCATTTGTAAGGTTCGTTCAACTTCTCCACCAAAGTCAGCGTGACCTGGTGTATCTACGATATTAATTTGGTAATCACCATAAGTAATACCGGTATTTTTTGCAAGAATGGTAATCCCACGTTCTCTTTCAAGATCGTTCGAGTCCATCACTCGGTCACTCATTTTAGCCGCGTTAAGCGTACCAGATTGTTGAAGTAATTTATCAACTAACGTTGTCTTGCCATGATCAACGTGAGCAATAATGGCAACATTTCTAACATTTGAACGAACTCTTTTAGTCACTTTTACCTGCCCTGAAAAAAAAGATGTGTAGATTACGAACCACCACTTTAAAATTATTTAATAATGAAAAGTGTACAAAAATGGCTTATGCTAGTCAATAACTAAGAAAATGTAATAAAAATACTAAGCTTATTAGGCATGATTCTATAGATGTTTAAGCTTAAATTGTTGACAATTTTTCAAAAAGAGTACATCGTTTTTATATGTCTTTATTAAGGCTTGTGCTTAAAAATTAAAAATACATTCATTCTGTGGGGAATAAATAATGCGTCTTGACGAAAGTTTATTGAAAAAAATGCTTCCTGATGCTGTTTTAGTACAGGGGCATTTAGAGGGAGACCTCTTTTTTTCTGTGGATTCTCGTACCATACAGGAAGATGAGATTTTTGTGCCAATTAAAGGTGAAAAAGTTGATGGACATGTTTTTTTAGCTCAAGCACTTGAGAAAGCAAAAGGTACCTTTATTGCTTATGAACAAAAAAATTTACTTTCTTTTTTGCCAGAATCGTTACTTAAAAATAAAATTATTATTATGGTTCGTGATGTTAAAGAATCATTTGTTGCTTTAGCTCATGCATGGCGTATGCGTTTTACTTTTCCTGTAATTGGTATTACCGGTTCAATTGGTAAAACTTCAACAAAATCATTTATTGCAACTATTATGAGGAAATCTGGGAAAAATTATTTTTGTGCGTATGGCAATCAAAATACTTTAATTGGTATTGCATTGAACATTGCTCATTTGACCGATAAACATGAAGGTGCAATCTTTGAAATGGGTGTTCAAAAACGTGGTGAAATGGACCTTATGGCAGCTTTATTACAGCCAACTACTGCAGTAATCACTTATATTGGGCATTCCCATATGGAATTTCTTGGTGGGGTTGCTGGTGTAGCTGCTGAAAAACGGGATATTTTTAAATATTTTAAAGATGGTAATATTGGTGTTATTAATGGTGATCAATTAATCTTAAGTTCAGTTGGTTATTCTCACCCAGTGGTTAAATTTGGCCATAAAACAGTGAATCAGGTTCAAGTACGTAAAATACAGGTAGTAGATGATCATATAGAGTGTGTTTTTAAGCTTTATGGTAATCGTTATTCTCTTTCTGTTCCTACTGTACATGAAGGTATGATCAATAATATGTTGGCAGCAGCATCAATTGCTTGCGTGCTGAATGTTCCTCATAATCAGATTATTGAAGCATTAAGAGAACCGGTAGTAAGTGCTCGTCGTTTTGAATCATGTTCACTTAAAAAATATGAAGGTTTAATGATTGATGATGCGTATAATGCTTCACCAGAAAGTATGAAGGCTGCATTATTAGCATTTCAACTTTTAAAATCATCAGGAAAAAAGATTGCAATTCTTGGCGACATGCTTGAATTAGGTGAAAAAAGTTCTTTTTGGCATCGTCAGCTAGGTAGATTTTTACGCAAGGTTCCTACGTTAAAGCATTTGATTCTTGTGGGGGATCAAGTACACTGGATTAAACGGACAGCGCCAGTAACGCTTGATGTTGTGCATGTTGCTTCGTGGCAAGATGCAGTAGCAATATTAAAAGAAAAGTTGGACACGGGATCAGTGGTCTTGGTTAAAGGCTCTCGTGGCATGAAACTTAATAACTTGGTTCAAGAATTTACTCAATAAAAAGAGCGTTTATTATTGGGAGGTTTCTGAGTTATTTGTGTATTCATGTATCTCTATAAAAGCTTAAAAGAATGTACATAACAATGCCAGAAAAAATTCAAGAACAAGAAATTCAAGAAGAAATTACTCACATAAAGCATATACCAGTAATGGTTAAAGAAGTAATTGCGGGACTTAATATTCGCCCAGGTAAAACTTATTTGGATGTTACTTTTGGCGGCGGTGGTCATACGCGTGCCATTTTGGAATCAGACCCTACAGTAAAAGTTATTGCGCTTGATTGGGATATGAAGGCATTAGAAGCTGGTGAAAAATTGCAAGAAGAGTTTCCTGAACGATTAAGTTTTTTATGGGGAAGTTTTGGACATCTTTATAAGTTATTAAAAAAACATAATATCAAATCGGTTGATGGTATTTTGGCAGATTTTGGTACTTCTTTTATGCAAATTCATGAGCAGGATGGTTTTTCTATTTATAATGATACACCGCTTGATATGCGTATGTCTTCTGCTCATTTCAAAACAACCGCTGCTGATATTATTCGTTGGTCAACAGAACAAGAGTTGTGTGAAATATTTTGGGAGTATGGTGAAGAGCGTTATGCAAAACAAATTGTACGTGAAATTATAAAAATACGTGAAACTCATTTTATTAAAACCACTAAAGAGCTTGCGGATCTTGTCGATCGTTCAGTTGGTCGAATTTATCGTGCAAAAAAACAGAAGATTCATCCAGCAACCAGAGTCTTTCAGGCATTACGTATTTTTGTAAATAAAGAACTTGATAATATTATCTCTTTTTTACCAGTAGCGATAAATTCTCTTGCGCCACAAGGAAGAATGGTCTGCATTAGTTTTCATTCTGGTGAAGATAGAATTGTAAAACATTTTTTTAAAGATGAATCGCAAAATGGTTCTGTGACTCTTGTTTCAAGAAGAGCAATTATTGCAACTGATGAAGAAATGAAAGAAAATCATTCATCTCGTTCTGCAAAATTACGAATTATTGAAAAAAAATGATAAACAGCCATTGACAAATATTTAGCTCATTATTACATTAAGAGCATCGAGTTGAAAGATGGCCTCCGTAAGGGGCGTTGTTTGTTTCCAAAGGTCCTACGATGAAAATAACAGAAGTTAAGGTTTACCCTGCTAAGGAAAAAAACGGAAGACTAAAAGCATATGCAACTATAGTTTTTGAAAATGCTTTTATTGTTCGTGATTTGAAAGTTATTGGGGGTGATAAAGGACTCTTTGTTTCAATGCCGTCTCGTCGCAGAAAAGATGGTTCATTTCGTGATATCGCTCATCCGTTGAACGCTACTATGCGTCAAACAATTGAAGAAGCGGTTATCAATGAATTCAAAAATACAGATCTTAATGCTGTGTATGATGCATCAGAAGAACCTGCTGACGAATAAGAGAAGCTAAGAGAGTAAGTAAGAAAAATTTTTATTGGGGCGTAGCCAAGCGGTAAGGCACCAGGTTTTGGTCCTGGCATCCGGAGGTTCGATCCCTTCCGCCCCAGCCAAATTTAAAAAGAGTCGACATTAAAATCATCGACTCTTTTTTTTGATCTTTTTAGTATTTAGTTGTTTATCATCTTGATAAATAATATTACAGTCCATGATAATGGTTTTTGGTGCTGCTTTAGCAGCTCTGTTTATATTTTTTACGCTTGTTTTTTTGGCAAACTGTTACCATAGATGTCCTTCAAGTAAAATATTGGTGGTGTTTGGTAAGGAGCAAGCAGATAAATTTTTTAAATGTTACCATGGTGGTGGTACGTTTGTATGGCGATTAATTCAGGATTATCAGTATCTTGATTTAACACCAATTGCTATTCATGTGCCTTTAAAATCTTCCTTGTCACAATAAAATATTCGTATTAATGTACCAAGTACTTTTACCATGGCACTTGATACTACTCCTGAATCGGAAAAATGCAGCAATACGTTTGCTTGCATTGTCTCCTCATGATATTGAGTTGATGGCTACAGAAATTATTGTTGGTCAGTTACCATTAATGGTTGCTTCATTACGTATTGAAGAGATCAATTATTTGTTGACTAAGATTTATGAAAGCGATTCATAATTATATTTTTTAGAGTGATTTTTTTGGTGCCGGTAATGGTAGGGGGCATGTGTACTTTGCCAAAATTAAGTCTTTGCATGATATTTATTACCTTTGTTTGTAGTTGATACTTTAGAGTTTTTTGATTAAATTTGTAGCGTACTTAATATTAAAAAATTTTGAAAGTGAGAGCATGAAGAGCAAAAATATTTTATTATTGGGGTCAAGTTCGCAATCAAGGCAAATGTTATTAAAAGAAGCATTGATTCCTTTTAAAGAAATAGGGCATGGTGCTGATGAGGAAGCTATTGATAAAACATTCCCTTTTGAAAAATTGTTAGTGGAAATTGCACGGCATAAAATGAATCATGTAACAGTGCCAGCAGGTAAAGAAGGAGATATATGTTTTGTCTTAACTGCTGATTCTATGGGAAAAGATAAGTATGGTATTGTGCATGGAAAACCAAAAAATCGTGAAGATGCTCTTAAAAAAATAAAAGCTCTTTCAGAAAAATCAATTTCTGGTACTGCATTGTGTGTGCATAAAAAAATTTTTAGAAATGGGGTATGGCAAGTTGAAAAAGTTATCGAAAAATATGTAGAAACAGAATTTGCATTTTCTGTGCCAGATTATTGGATTGATCAGTATCTTGAACATTCTTGGGCAATGATTGCTGCAGGAGCTATAGCTGTTGAATTGTATGGTGCACAATTTTTAAAATGGGTAAATGGTTCATACTCTGGAATTGTTGGTTTACCAATGTTTGAACTTCGTAAATCTCTTGAGGAATTGGGTTTTTGGGATTAAATAATCATGTTATTGATTTTCTATTTTTTCTCTTAAATCTTGAAAGAATAAAAATAAATCAGGGTATTTGGCGTCATCATATCCTGAATCAATTGCGATATCAAGAGCAGTTTTGTTTTCATTATTTCTGATAGATAAATTAGAAGTGGAATGGAGTAATTTTTGTAGGTTTTGACTTTCAAGGTAGCCTGTCTTTAATGCAACCATAAAAGCATTGTCGCCATCTTTATTGGTAATATTAAAATCTTCATTAGGGGTTTTTTCTAAAATTAAATTAATTATTTCATCAGGAAATTCTTCTAAAAAACCTATCATAAGAATTGTTAAGCTAGGATCTTCTTTAGAAAAGTGAGATTCTTTAAATATTTTTTCTATAATTGCATTAATTACTATGGGGTCATAATTTGATTCAATTGCTATAGTAAGAGCATCTTTTTTATCCTTATTTTTAATGTTAATATTCATTGTTTTTTCTATAAGAGATAGAAGAATAGCTATATTATTGTATTTATTTTTTAATGCTATTATAAGAGCATTATCACCCGCATAAAGAGTATTTTTAAAATCTTCATTAGGAGTTTGTTTAATAATTCTTTCAATTATTTTATCAGGATAGTTTTCTAAAAAAGCAACCATGAGGTTAGTTACTTTGTAGGTAAGTAGAAAATTACGAGCATCTATTAAGTTTTTTTCTATTATATCATCCATTACTTCTTCAGAGTATCCTGATTCATATGCAACTTTGACAGGGGATTCGTTCTCTTTATTACTAGATATATAAGTATGAGTGTAAGATAAAAGATATCTAATAATATCCTCGCTATACCCTTGCTTTAATGCGAGCATAAGAGCATTGTTCCATTCTAAATTTTTAAAGGATAATTTTTGAGAAGAGGTCAAATGTAAAATTTTATTAATAATATTATCAGAAGAATCTTTTGAAAGCGCAATCATCAAGACTGTATTATGATTTCTTTCTATTGAATTAAAAACTATTGCAGGAGATTTTTCTATAATTTTTATAATCGTTTCATCATTATATTGATTTAAAATAGCAATCATAAGAGCATTATATCGATTATCATAGGATTGAAGCGCAAGAGCTTCAGGATTAGTTTTTTCTATTATTTTATTAATAACTCTAGGATTATATTTTTTATCAAGAGCAATTGTAACAGCATTATAATTATCTTTATTTGCAATATTAACATTTGATTCATCTATAAGATAGTCAATGAATTCTTCAGAATAGTGATCTGATTCTAATGCATCCATTAAAAGAGTGCTATTAGAGTAATAAATTTTATTAAAATTAAAATTAAGAGGTATTAATTTTCTTATAGTTTGTTCATTGATTTGGTTTTTAATGCAGTTTTGAATAAAGTTTTTATGAAAATTAGTAAGATATAAAAGAAACTCGTTATTATTTGAAGTGTTTATGATGTTTTCTAATTCTATTTTGTTAGGTATTAGATATTTTATAGGAGGAAATTTAAACCAAGCGTGATTATTACTTAGATTTATTATTCCAATCTTATTATTGATATCCATAGTATATTTTAATTTATAATGCTCTATTCTATTGATTTCGTCATCATCATCGTCATCGTCATCGTCATCATCGTCATCGTCGTCGTCGTCATCGTCATCGTCGTCGTCGTCGTCATTATCCTCATCATCCCCTTTGTCATCTTTTAATGTAGATTCTTTGATTGTTATTTTAATTTCATCAGATGATAATTGTTTTGAAAAATTTTCTAATGATTTAGAATCTGTTTGGAAAAGATGATTGAGAATTAAAAGTAGATTTTCAGGAGTTGTGTCAACTTCAATAGTATTAATTTCTTGAGTATCATTTTCTTTTTTTAAATAGGTTACGTTTGGAATATTTGCAAAAAGTGAAAGTATGTCTTTTAATTTTTCTTGAGTATAAGGTGTGGTTATGTCGTTGTATTTTGAGACATATTCTTTAAGAGCAGGAAGCATGCTGTTTTTAATTTGAGGTGGTAAGTGTCGAATGGTTAACCTATTTGTGTTTTGATCATAAAGTATATTATTGACAATAGTCATTATCGTCTCTTCCATACAAAATCCCACATGATTGATAGTGATAGAGGGAACTTTTAATAAAATAAAATCCTCCTCGTAATCAGGAGGATTTTGGGCTAATTTTATTCCCATTCTTTCGTATTGTTCATGGTTGCTTAAAGATGAAGTCTCAATTTCTTGCTTTAAATTTATTCGTGTAGCTTTAATATTTTCAATGCCAAGTCCTTCTAAATAATTGTTAATATCATTTAAAGAATCGAATTTTAAAAGAAGCAACGCTCCAAAATAATCACGAACTTTTTGCTTGTTTTTTGTTAAAAGGTCATGAGCATCTACAGTAGAACAAAATTCCTTATAACTAGATTTTATATCTTTTAATTTCTTTCTTATTTCGCTTAAGTTTTTTTCTGTAAACCATAATTTTCCATCACTGCTAATAAATTCATCCCAAGCAGTATCGTTATTTGCTTCCAGGGCTAATAGCAAATGTGCAAGAATACGAGGAGTTAAAGTTTCTCGATCTAAAACATTGTTAGAACGAGAATAATCTACATTTGAATGTCCTTCTAACAACCTAAAAAGTTTCTTTGTAATATGATTTTCATCATTATTTTGATAATCATATTTTATAGTGCCAGCAGCTAAAGTCATTGCGCCAAAAAGTGGTGAATAAAAAACTTTTTCTTTAATTTCTTCACTTTGTCCTGAAGCATAAAATCCAGCAAAAGTATTGCCAAAATCAAGTAAAGAAATTTGAGCATTGAGATGGGTAAAAAATAAAAAAGCTGTAGTGATAAATAGTTTTTTCATTATCTTCTCATTAATAAAGTAATTTAATTAAAAATTTATTAATTTCTAATATAAACTTTATTGTTTGCGTTAAACAAGAATTTTAAAATAGGTTAAATTGGTTTATCTTTTTTAGGCTTATTTTAATAAGGCTAACTGTTAAGTGTTGGAGAAAGTAATTTGTTTTTTTCTTCAATACTCATTTCAAGGTCTATGAGTCTTTCTTCCCAATATTTTTTTAAAATTTGTAATTTTTTGGTATGAGTTATAGCAATTGTAAAAAGTTCTTTAAGATCGATTCTATTCTCTTGTTTTTTTAGTTGTGCCTCGATGCCTTGAGCTTTAAGATTAAATTTTTGTTTATTGATTTCTATTTCTTCAATCGTTTTTATTATTGTTTCATGCATTATCTTCATTGAAGATAAATCTCTTTCTAGATTAGATAGAGTTTGTTTTGGTAATTCTTGTGAATTGCATAAGCTGAAAAAACAGTTGAAAATAAGCAGTGCATTAATAAGAAGAGAAATCATAATATCCCTTTTTTTGAAACGTAATATGACTCAAAAAATAATTCTAAAATATTTTATCATTCTTATTTGATGAAAATAAATATAAGGTTTGTCTTAGAGTGAAGTTGCCTCTTAGGCTTTCATTTTGTAAACTATAATGCAGTTAAATTATAAATATTAATTAATTAAAATCGTAAATACTCAGTGGGAATACTTAATGGTAAATCAAACAGTAAGAAAAATGGGTTTTTGGTCTGTTGTATCACTGGTTATAGGTAGTCAAGTTGGTTCTGGTGCTTTTTTATCTCCAGCACAGTTAGCTGGCTTAGGATCACCAAGTTTAGCTGGATGGATTTTGGCTGGTGCAGGGGCTATTTCTATTGCTCTTATTTTTGCTCAATTATGCATGCATATCCCCAAAGCTGGAGGGCCGCATGCTTATGTTGAAGCGGCGTTTGGAAAAAAATTTTCTTTTTTTACTAGTTGGACCTATTGGGTAGTTTCTTGGGTCAGTACCACTGTAGTAATTATTACTGCAGTAAGTTATATGATCCCAATTATTGGAAAACAGACTTCGTTAAATATATTTTTGATAGAATTATTTATTTTAAGTCTTATTACCTATCTTAATTTTAGGGGGGTAGTATTTGCAGGAGCACTTGAAATGATTTTAACCATTTTCAAATGTCTTCCTTTATTAATAATTCCATTAAGTGCTTTTTTCTTTTTTAATCCAGAGCATTTTATTTTTAGGGTAACTGATACAACAGGATCAATTTTTTCTATTGTTAATAAAGCATCATTATTATGTTTATGGGGATTCATTGGAGTAGAATCTGCAACAGTTACAGCTGGTGTTATAGAAAATCCTCGAACAACAGTCCCAAAAGCAGTAGTTTTGGGAACTGTAGTAGTTGCCTTTTTATATATACTCAATACGGTTGGTCTTATGGGTTTGATTCCTTTAGATAAGTTAGCTGTTTCAACGGCTCCACATGCTGATGCAGTTCGTATAGTGTTTGGGCCTGGCTTTGATAAATTTATTGCTTTTATTGCTTCTTTGGCTTGTATTGGCACCGTAAATGCATGGACATTAATGTCTGCTCAAATGGCTTATAGTGCTGCTCAAGATGGAGTATTTCCTCCAATTTTTGCAAAGACTAATAAAAACGGTGCCCCAATTGTTAACTTACTTATCTCATTTTTTGGCATGGTACCTTTGTTGGCTATGGCTATGAATAGTAGTTTGTTGACTCAACTTGATACGTTAATTTCTATTTCTGGCGCTACATTCTTAGCTATTTATGCTTTGTGTATGATTGCGTATTTAAAGCTTTATGCATCAAAAAGTATTCTTTATAGTTTTATAGCTTTATTAGCCTTATTATTTTGTGGTTGGGCTTTAAGTGCTGCTTCTTTAAACCATGCATTTGTGTGCTTAATGTTTACTGCAACAGGCTTACCAATTTATTGGTGGAACAAGAAGGTTAGGAATTTAGCTTAACTAAAGACTAATTTTGACATTAATTTTTTGTTCTTCAAGTTTATCAATAATAATAGTATTAATGGATATTTTTTTTCTGGTTTTTAATATAAGATTTTTGCCGTTTTCTTCAAAATTAAAAGTGAGCAAAGAGTTGCCTGTTTTGAGTATTTTAGAAAGTATTTCCAGAATTTCTTGATTAGGTTCGTGCGGAAGTTGAAGAGTTATGCCAGGAATTAGTTTCCACTCTTCTAAAAAGAGTTCAAGCGGTACGCATTCATTGGCAAGAATTTTACAAGTAGTGCCTGATGTTTCGATAGCTCCTTTCACCACAAAAATTTCGTGATTATCTAACCATTTTTCAACTTTTTTAAAAAGAGAGGGGAACAGTATTACTTCTGTTTTTGAAACATAATCTTCTAATTGTACAAAGGCCATTCGGTCGCCTTTTTTGGTACTAATAATACGTTTACTTTTTAGTAGGCCACATCCATACACAATGATGTCATCCATTGTATTAGTTAAACGTGATTCTTCTAACAATGCTTCAAATGATTTAAATGAAAAACGCTTTAATTGCTTTTTGTAGGTATCAAGTGGATGAGCACTCAAATAAAAACCGACTACTTCTTTTTCTTTCTCTAATTTTTCTTTATTGGTCCAATCAGCACGTGGTTGAAACGCATAGTGTAATTCTGAGCTATCAGTGGTTGGGGCAGCGCTAAATAAACCCATTTGACCAGTGCTCAACGCATGTTTTTGTTCAATAGCTTGATCCATTATTTGCGAAAGTTCTTCAGTTTTTTGAGCACGATTTCCTGGTAATAAATCAAAGGCTCCTGCAAAAATTAAATGTTCAATAACTCGCTTATTAACGGTTCTTAAATCTACACGAGCACAGAATTCTAAAATATTTTTAAAAGGTTTTTTTGCCCGTTGTTCAATAATAGTATTAAGAGCTGTTATGCCAACATTTTTTATGCCTTGCAGTCCAAATAAAATTGAACCGTTTACTACGCTGAAATCTATAAGAGATTGATTGATATCAGGAGGTAAAAGAGTAAGTCCCATGCTCTTTACTTCATCAAGGTAGAATGATAATTTTTCTGCGTTCCCCGATTCAAGTGATAATAATGTTGCCATATATTCAGCTGGATAATGTGCTTTTAGATAAGCAGTTTGATAGGCAATAAGTGCGTAAGCAGCAGAGTGTGCTTTGTTAAATCCGTAGCCTGCAAAATAAGCCATAAGATCAAAAATTTCTTTTGCTTTTTTACCATTCACTTTGCGATCTTCTGCCATTTTAACAAATATTGCAGATTGTTCGGCCATGACTTCTGCTTTTTTCTTTCCCATTGCTCGACGCAAAATATCAGCTTCTCCAAGGGAATAACCAGATACGACTGATGCAATTTTCATCACCTGTTCTTGGTAAACAATAACTCCATATGTTTCTTCAAGAACGGGTTGTAACTCTGGTAAAATATAGGTGACTTTTTGGCGTCCGTGACGCCGTTCAATAAAATCGTCAACCATCCCAGATCCAAGTGGGCCAGGTCGGTAAAGTGCGTTAACTGCAATAATATCTTCAAATTTATTTGGTTGAAGTTTACGTAAAACTTCTTTTAACCCGCTTGATTCTAACTGAAATACACCAGATGTATCTCCACGACAAATTAATTTAAATGTTTTTTCGTCATCAAGGGGTATTTTATCCAAGTTGATTAAAATATTATTTTTTTCCTTAATCATTTTCAAGGTGCGATCAATTACCGTTAATGTTTTTAGTCCTAAAAAGTCCATTTTTAAAAAGCCAAGACTTTCAAGTTCAGTCATCGCATATTGGGTAACAAGATCGTCAGTTTTTGCAGGGATATAGACAGGTAGTACATCATCGATTTTTTCTGGTGAAATAACAATACCTGCTGCATGTTTAGATGCATGTCTGGTAAGTCCTTCAAGTCGTTGTGCAATTTCAAATAAGCGTTTTACTTGAGGGTTGCTATCAATCATTTCTTGTAGTCGTGGTTCTTGTTCTTTTGCTTCTTCTAGAGTGATTTCAAGTTGCGTGGGAATGAGTGCTGTGAGTGCATTTGCATCTTCAAAAGGGATGCTTAAAACACGAGCTACATCTTTTAATACACCTTTTGCCATCATGGTACCAAAAGTGATAATTTGGCAGACATTATCATGGCCATATTTATCACGAACATAATTTATAACTTTTTCTCGTCCTTCAATGCAGAAATCAATATCGATATCGGGCATTGATACGCGTTCAGGATTTAAGAAACGTTCAAAAAACAGGTTATATTTTAAGGGGTCAACGTTGGTTATTTTTAATGCCCATGAGGCTAAAGATCCTACTGCTGAACCGCGGCCTGGGCCAACAGGGATTCCATTGTTCTTTGCCCATTGAATGAAATCACCAACAACAAGGAGATAGCCAACATAGCCCATTTTTGTGATGAGCTCTATTTCAAGATTTAAACGATCTTCATAGGATTGTAGCTTATCAAGAGGAATAAAATCATTATCAATAAGTTCTTGAAATCCTTGTCGACATAAAAAATCAAAATATGATTCTTGGGTGTAACCTTCAGGAACTATAAAAGTAGGAAAATGTAAAACACCAGTTTTAAAATCAAAGTTACAACGGTCAGCAATAAGACCAGAGTTCCAAACAGCTTCAGGATGATTTTTAAAAAGTTCTAGCATTTCTTCTTGAGTGCGAATATGTACACGGCATGCACCAAAAGTATAGCGGCTTGGATCGCTTAATTTACCCTGTGTCTGAACAGAAAGCATCACCTCGTGGGCTTCTCTGTCTGATGCGTTAATATAATGACAATCACCAGCTGCAAGTAAATTTAAATTGTATTCTTTTGCAAGTTCATAAAGCTGATTATTAAGAGTTGTTTGTTCTGGTTGATCTTCTGGCTGAACTTCAAGATAAAATCTATCTTTGCCAAAATGTTCCAAAAACCACGCAATAGCAGTTTTAACTTTTTCAGTTTCGCCATGCTTTAAAAGTTGTGGAATATAGCCACCAAGACATGCTGAAGTGACAATAAGACCTTCGCAATGTTGTGCAAGAATCTTAAAATCTATACGTGGCTTAAAGTAAAAACCTTCTTTAAAGGAATAAGAAATTAATTTACATAAATTTTTATAACCGGTTTCATTTTCTACTAATAAAATCATATGATAATATTTATTTTCACTGTTTCGTATTGTTGCATCTTCAGTGAAATATGCTTCTATTCCAAGAATAGGTTTAATGCCAGCTTTTTTACATTGCTGAAAAAATTGTACGGCACCAAAAATATTACCATGGTCAGTGATGGCTAGTGCTTTAAAACTATTTTGTTTTCCATATTCAATTAATTTATCAAGACGAATCGCTCCATCAAGAAGTGAAAATTCGGTATGAAGGTGTAGGTGTGTAAAATGCTGATTCGTCATTGAGTTGTCTTAATTCCTGGGTATTATCCTAAGTTGGTATAAACATTTTGTATATCATCAAGCGCTTCAAGAGCATCAAGAAATTCAATAGCTCGTTCTGAATCTTCTTCTGAAGGTTCTAATAAATCTTTTGCTACCCATTCAATTTCTGCATGATCAACTTTAAGTCCAAGTCCTTTAAGAGCTTCTTTGACTTCATTTAAAGCTTTTGGAGAGGTTTGAATAGTGAAAATTTCTTCATCTTTTCCTATTTCTTCAACATCATAATCAAGTAATTCTTCTAGAAGTGTATCTTCAGTATGAGTAGAACCAGTAGCTTTGATAATACCTTTTTGAGAAAACATCCAATTTACCGCACCGTTTTCCGCAAGGTTTCCACCTTTACGTGAAAATGCATGGCGAAGTTCAGCAACTGCTCTATTTTTATTATCGGTTAAAAGTTCAAGGATAACTGCAATACCGCCTGGCCCATAACCTTCATACATATGCTGTTCGTAACTTACTCCTGGTAACTCACCAGTTCCTTTTTGAATAGCTCGTTTAATATTATCTAAGGGCATATTGATATCTTTTGCTTTTTCAACCAACGTTCTTAAGCGTGGATTTGCATTGATATCACCACTTTCATGCGCAGCAATAGTTATTTCTTTTACTAACTTAGTAAAAGCTTTTCCACGACTCGCATCTTCTTTTGCTTTTTTATGCTTAATATTAGCCCATTTTGAATGACCTGACATAGCGACTCCCAATTATGCAAGCGTATCTTGTCCAAAATATTTCTTACGTAGAAAAGATACTGTTTTGTGAGTTATTTGTCGACCTCTTGCTGTTTTTTCAAGAAATCCTTTTCGTAAAAGATATGGTTCATATACTGATTCAATGGTCTCTTTATCTTCACCAATTATTGATGCAAGAGTTTCTAGTCCTACAGGACCGCCATTAAAATGTTCCATAATTTTTTGTAAAATAAGATTATCAATAATGCTTAATCCATCATTATCTATACCTAAAAAGAGAAGCGCTTCTCTTGTTATTTCTTCATTTGCGCTACTTGCTCCTTTTACTTGAGCACAGTCTCGCACTCTTCGTAAAATTTTTTTTGCAATACGCGGTGTGCCTCGTGCTGATTGAGCAATTAAAAAAGCGGCAGAATCTGTGAGTTCAAAATTTAAAAAATGAGCACTTTGTAGAATGATTTTTTGTAAATCTTGTTCTGTATAAAAATCAATTCTTTCACTAATTCCAAATCGGCTTCTTAAAGGCGCAGATATTTTACCGCTTTGTGTGGTAGCGCCAATTAATGTAAATGGTTTTAATGGTAAACAAATTGACTTTGCACCAGCGCCTTGGCCAATAATAACATCAATTTTAAACTGTTCCATAGCACTATAAAGAACTTCTTCAACATTTGTTGGCATCCGATGAATTTCATCAATAAATAAAATATCACGTTCTTCTAGACTGGAAAGAATGGCAACTAAATCGCCGGTACGTTCCATCATGGGGCCACTGCATACTTTAATGCCAACATTCATAACTTGAGCCATAATTTGAGAAAGAGTGGTTTTGCCTAGTCCTGGGGGTCCAAAAAGAAGTAGATGGTCAAGTGGTTCATTACGCATTTTGGCAGCTTGAGTAAAAACTTTTAGTTTTTCTTTAAGCTCTTGTTGCCCCAGATAATCATCAAATGATTTTGGTGAAAAATCATAATTATGTTCTTCTGGTGTTTCTTGTAAGGTTAATATTGAAATACTTTGCATTTCTTCCATGGGGACTCTTAGTATTTGATAATTTTTATCTTCTTTTATTTAAATAGAGCATGACCTAATTTGGTTTTTTTGCCTAATTTTTAAGAGAACTATTATAGTATAGAATTATTCTTAAATAAGCTAAAAGCTTTTCCTACTCAATGATTAGATAATTTAATAATTCTTGTTTTCGATGATTTAGGTGCGGTATTATAAACAGTGAGGTAAATTTAAAAATGGAGAGTATTATGAATATTTCAAGAAAAACACTTTTTCTATCATATATTTTTCTTTGCTCTTTAAATGAAGCTGTAGCTATGAGTTCAGGTCAGGTTGTTGATTTTATGGTGAGTGAATTAGAACAAAAAATTAAAGATTATGCAAAAGAAAAAGCTGCAGATGAACTTATTAAAGTTGCAATGAAAACAAAGATAATTAAAGAACGGTGTGAAGAAAGTTTTTTATTGACAAGTAATTTAAGTGTTGATAATGCATTACGTCTTTTTCTTCAAAAGTATGGAATTGCATTCTTTCCTTTGCAGAGTTTCCAACGATTAAAAAAATCTTTTGCAAAGTGTGCTTGTAGTAATCCAGTATCTACTATTGGATCTTTAACTGCATTAAATCCTGAACCTCTGATTATAGCTTGTTTTACTCCGTTGCTGAGTGCATTGATGACTGAAATAGGTTCATGGGGAGTGTGGTTATGGTATTGCACAAAAATTTTAGGGCATAAAGTTATTCATACAGCTAAACCTGTATATAATGCTGATCTTAGTTGAAATGAGTTAAAAATTGTTGTTTGAAGTAAATAATTAAATTAATAAAAAATGGAGACTTATTATGAAAAAATTATTTTTATTAGTACAAGTGGCATTGGTGTTTGGTGCTTCAATGCATGCATCTGAAGTAGAAGAAGTATTTAGCTTTAGACCAGATTGGTCAGATGAAAAGAGCGAAAAAGATACAAATGATGATTTTTATATTGTAACACATAAAGATGTGGCAAGTTATTCTGTACAACAGGAATTAAAGGATGTAATTCATGATAAAAAAAATGCGGCACTTGATAAAGCAAAAAAACAATTGAGGGATGAAGTTTCTAAGTCTTTAAATAAACAAGCAGATCTTTTAGAGCAAAAATTTAATGAATGGCTAGAAGAAAATCTTGCAGCTTTGGTTGATGCAGCATTGGCAAAAACTGGAAAGGCGGTTAGTTCAGGATCAAGCCGTTTATATGAAGGTGCAAAAAAAAGAGCACTAAAAGGATGGGATTGGATAACTGGGGTTAAGCAGAAGAAGGCATTAAAAGAAGAAGAAAAACAAGAAAAATTAATAGATGCAATTAGTCTTGAAACCGCTTTGGATCTTCATTAATTGGTTATTAAAATCTACGGGTAGTTATTCCTTGAATCCATCCAAAACTTGCATAAGTTATCCATAAAGAACTTACTCCATAGCTTACTAATGGTAATGGAATGCCAACAACTGGCAATAAACCACATACCATAGCAGTATTAATTATCATTGCTAAAATACTATGGAGTAAAAGACCTGTTGCCAAAAGTCGTGCAAAAAATGTAGGTACTAAATGTATTTGGTAAAGTATTCGTAAGAAAAAGAGTAGGTAGAGTAAGAGTAAAAGTAAGCTTCCAATTAATCCCCATTCTTCACAGATTACAGAAAAAATAAAATCGGTTCTGCTTTCGGGTAAAAAAAGTAACTTATTCTGTGTTCCTTGGGTAAAACCTTTGCCAAAAATAGCTCCGGATCCGATTGCAATTTTTGATTGTTCAATATGATATCGTTCTTTATGGCCTTGTCCTTCTCCTAAAAAAACCATTACTCGTTGTTTTTGATAAGGTTTTAAAAAATGCCAACTTATTGGTGCGCAAAAAATAAATATGATAAGGCCCCATCTGAAAAATCGTTTTCCAATTCCTGCAAGCCATAGCATTAAAATAGCTGATGAAAAAAATATGATGGCCGTTCCTAAATCAGGTTGTTTTAAAATGAGTAGACTACTTAATAATAAAATGCCTAATAGTGGTGTGAAATGGTCCATATTGTAAATGGGAACATCATTTTCTGAGTATAAAAAGTAGGTTAAAAAGGCTGGGAAAAAAAGTTTTGCTACTTCTGACGGTTGAAATTTAAATAATTTTAAATCGATCCATCGTTGCGCGCCCATACCAATTTTACCTTTAAATAGAGTAAATATCAGTAATAAAATAATAATAAAATAAATAAAATAGCCAGCTCTGCAAAGTTTTCGGTAATCTTTAATGCAAAAGAAAAAGTAAATAATAAGCGCAGCACAAAATCCAAATAATTGTTTTTTGAAAAAGTTAGAATAAGGTATACTTTCTGTGGTAGTTGAACTATAAACAAAAGATAGTCCAATACCTGTAATGGTAAGCATTAAGAAGAAACTTATCCAATCAAAATAAATAAAATAACGACGATCAAGTAATATCATAGCATGAACTCTAATGGAGCTTAAAAAGTTAATGAAGTTTCTTTAAGAGAGTCTATAGCTCATGTTTAATCTTTCAATAAAATAATTTAAATAATCTTATTTTGTGTATTAAAAATTTATTTAATTGAGAAATAATAGAAAAGATAAAAAAATGGTCGGGATGGCCAGACTCGAACTGGCAGCCCCTCGCTCCCAAAGCGAGTGCGCTACCGATTGCGCCACATCCCGACTAATTTTAAACCTTAAAAATGGGGTGGATGGTGGGGCTCGAACCCACGGCCACCAGAGCCACAATCTGGTGCTCTACCAGCTGAGCTACATCCACCAACAATTACCTAGAGTCCAATAAGGCACAACTAGAACCATTTAAGGTGATTTTAATTATACGATTCTTTCTGAAAAATGCAAAATATAATTTTCAAAGAAAAAAGGTATACTAAAAGTTTATTAATTTAGGCCATGTTAAATGGAGACTTTGTATGAGTAAATCTAATATTAAGCGTATGATATCTGTTACTGGAGCTCGAGAGCATAATCTTAAAAATATTGATGTTCAAATTCCAAAAGAGACGTTAACCGTTATTACTGGTCCTTCTGGATCAGGGAAAAGTTCATTAGCATTAGATGTTTTATATGCAGAAGGTAAGCGCCGGTATACTGAATCATTATCTGCATACGCGCGTCAATTTCTTGGTATAGCTAAAAAACCTGATGTGGATAGTATTGAAGGGTTATGTCCTGCAATTGCTGTTGAACAAAAAACTGTTGGATCAAATCCTCGATCTACGGTTGGAACAATTACGGAAATTTATGATTATATTCGGGTCTTGTTTACACGAATTGGAATAATTCATTGTCCTGATTGTGGGTCATTAGTTGGTGCTCATTCTCCAGAAACTATAAGTTGTATGATTACTGCAGAATTTAAAAATAAAATAGTAACTATTGCAGCGCCTCTTGCCCGTCAAGAAAAAGGTGAGTTTAAAAATACGTTACTTTATTTATTTGAACAGGGATATTATCGTTTTATTATTGATGGACAGCAGTATAAGTTTGTGAATCTTGAAGAAATAAAAAATTTAGAGATTAAAAAAACATATAAACATACTATTGATCTTTTGGTTGACTCATTTGAAGTAAATGATGAAGATAGTGCACGTTTAACTGAAAGCATTGAAGCAGCTTCTGCTTTATCTAAAGGATTTACTAAGGTTATGATTGACGATAAAGAGTATCTTTATTCTTCGCAGCGTATGTGTGTTCCCTGTGCTCAATCTTTTCCTGAAATAGAACCACGTTTTTTTTCGTTTAATTCCCCTATTGGTGCGTGTAAGGAATGTTCTGGTCTTGGGTTGATTAATGAATGGCCTTGGGAAAAAAATGATGCTGAATATTGGAAATCGAATTATCCAGATCACTTTGGTAAATATGCTCAACAATTTACTTGTAAAGCTTGCCAAGGTAAAAGACTCAATAAATTTGCTTTGGCAGTAGTTATTCAACAAAAAAATATATTTGATATTGGTGAACTTTCTGTAGTTGATGCATTAACATTTTTACGTAACCTTAATTTAGATGAGACAACAAAAATTATTGCTGAACCATTATTAAAAGAGATTACTAAACGATTACATTTTTTAGAAAATGTAGGACTTTCTTATTTAACGTTAAGTAGAAAAGCAAGCACATTATCTGGAGGGGAAGGACAACGTATTCGTTTGGCAACACATATTGGATCAGCTTTGACTGGTGTTTTATATGTACTTGATGAACCAAGTATTGGGCTTCATCAGCGAGATAATGATCGATTAATTGATACATTGAAGAACTTACGGGACCAAGGCAATACGGTTGTAGTTGTTGAGCATGATATGGATACTATTAATGCTGCTGATCATGTAATTGATATGGGACCTGGTGCCGGTATACATGGCGGGCATGTGACAGCTTTTGGCGATCCTATTGCATTAAGTCATAATAAAAATTCATTAACTGGGGCATATCTTTTAGGGGTGCGGGGCATTCCAATTCCAGAGACGTATCGCGTACCAGTATCTTTTATGACTTTAAAGCATGCTACAAGTAATAATTTAAAGAATTTAACTGTAGATTTTCCATTAGGTGTTATGTGTGGAGTTTCTGGCGTATCAGGTTCAGGTAAAAGTACTTTAATTATGCAAGAATTGGTGCCTATACTTTCTCGTGAATTAAATTCTCGTGTGCATATAGATTCTGATGATAGTGATTTGATGGGGGCGCAAGACCTACAATCTCTGGTGGTTATTGATCAATCACCTATTGGAAGAACTTCGCGTTCTAATCCAGCAACTTATTTGGGAATATTTGATACTATTCGCGGTATTTTTGCACAATTGCCGCAGAGTAATGCCCGTGGGTACAAAGTAGGTCGGTTTAGTTTTAATCGCCCTGAAGGTCGTTGTTTTGAATGTAACGGTGATGGCATTATAACAGTTTCAATGCATTTTTTAGCTGATGTTACTATGCAGTGTAAATCGTGTCACGGTAAACGCTATAATGCTGAAACATTACAGATTACTTATCGTCAAAAAAATATTGCTCAAGTCTTAGAGATGACTACAATTGAAGCACTTGAATTTTTTTCTGCTCATAAAATTATGGCAAAACGTTTACAATTATTATGTGATGTTGGTCTTGATTATATTAAATTGGGGCAATCTTCAACTACTCTTTCTGGAGGAGAAGCTCAACGGATTAAGTTAGTTGATGAGTTAGCAAAACGTGATAAAAATAGTTTATATATTTTAGATGAACCGACTACTGGATTACATACTAATGATATTGAGCGACTTTTAGTTGTTCTTAATCGTTTGGTTGATAAAGGTAATTCTATGATTATTATTGAACATAATTTGGATCTCTTAAAGACCGTTGATTATCTAATTGATCTTGGCCCTGAAGGGGGTTTCAATGGGGGGACGATAGTTGCTCAGGGAACTCCAAAGGAAGTGGCAAAAAATGCAAAGAGTCATACTGGCTTCTATTTAAAACGTTTGCTTAAATAAGCTAAAAATAGAGTACTATCATAGTGATAAATTTGTGATCGTTTGCTTTTTATTCTTACCAGGTTACGCTTATTATGTGCTTATAAATGGTGAGCAATCAATTAATAGAGTGATTTTTTATAAAGGTAATTATATGAATTTTAATCGTATAACATTAGCTCTTTTAAGCGCTTTGTTTTATGTGCAAATTGCAAGAACGGATGTTTCATTTTTTAAAGAAGAGGTAAGCCTTCAGGTCAAGCGTGTAGAAAAAGTGATGGAGCAGCTTGCAATGCGTCGCAAACTTTTAATAAGTGCAGGTATTACAGGGGGGTTATTTTTAGTTAATTATTATAGACCAGGATTTTTAACTTCATGGATTCCTAAAAAATTATCTATAAGTTCGCCACAGGTATCATTGTCATTAGATAAACCATTGTTATTTAATGGTGATTATTTAAAAGTATCTGAAAGAATTCAAATTAATGAAGATAAATTGAATGAAATTTATTCTTTTTATCAAGAAAATAAGAATAAAGATTTAATACCTTTTAAATTTTTAAATCTTGTGAAAAATAGTGTTCCTTTAGTGTTAGCTTCATTTTTATTTCCTGTAATAGATCGTTATGTTAATTACCTTCGTGCTACTTGTTTTCCTCAAGTAACTTTAGGTTGGTTTGTAGGTATGCATACACGTTATTCGCATTTTCTTATGATTTTAGAAGAACAAGCAAAATTAGTATCTTTTGAAAAGGATCAAACAAAACATAATCTTATGGTGGCGCAAATGCATGATGCTTTAAGTTCTGTTGTCGATCATTGTGCATCAATTATTGGTTATATGGCTTATCAACAAAGAAAATCTTTACAAGTTAATGATTCATTAGCCCAAGCAATGAATAGGATTGTTGACCTTGCAACGCAAGAACTTTCATTATTTTGTATAAATATGAATCAACTGTTTAATTCAAAAAATTTAATTGGTATTCCTGGGTGCATTGAATCATTTAAAGATTCATTTGATTCTGTTCGGCGTAATTTTGTTATTTATGAGTCTGAAGTGCAAGATCCAAGTATGCATGAAAAATTAATTTGATTTTAATTTGTTAAATTATTTTTGGTAGATCAAGATTTTTTTGCTTGATCTACCAATTTTTTAAAAGTAATTATTAAATTTTTTGTAATTCAGCTTTTATTTTTTCTGCTTCCAATTTCCAATATGCAGCATAAAGATCATTATTTTTTGTGCGGTAAGTATCTGCAATTCTAGAGCATCTATCTAAATCCTTTTTTAATTCTGAAGAAGCAAGCAAACTATTTTCTGTGTAATGGTCTTTTTGTACATTGCTTGAATAGGAATCTGTAGAGATAGTAAGTAAAAAGAGTAGTAAAGAGAGATTGAAAAAGTTCATAAATAGATCCTTTTAATAATACAAATATAGTGTAAAAATTTTATTATGAGCATTTTTAATGAACAAGTAAAGTCTTATCTAATAAGCTGATTTATATTTTCTGTTGCTTAATAGGTATAAAAGTAGAAATTATTGCTTGAGCTTATTTTTTGACTAGGCGCATGAATTTTTATTTTCAATCATTATAATAGTTCTAAGATTCTTTATTTAGAATATTTGATTATGTTATTATTGTTAATAGTTATCATTATCATGATAATACTTAAATGGAGTTTATGTATGAAAAAAGTATTAGTATTTTTTTTATTTATTTTAATGAATCTAGCTTTTAATAATTCTGCAGGAGAGTTAAAAAAATTTTATAATAAATATAAGTTTTCGTCTAATGAATTAACTATTTTAAATAAAAATAAAAATTATCTTGCAGAAGAAGAAGACGATGTTTTTACATGGAAAGACTATTTACCTGGTTTTTATATAAAACGGGAATCAAGTTTAGATAGAATTATTAATGCTGAGCGCATGCGTCAATCTATAAAAAAATATAACTTGTTTTGTTTTGATGTTCCTAGAAAATATATTTATAGTTATAAAAAGCAACTTTATGTTCTTGCTGAAGAAGTTGATGGAATTTCTTTAGGTGTTTTATCAGTAGAAGAAATTAAACAATTAATCATACTTATTCTTGCTACAGGATATTCTGACTTAAATACGAGTAATATTATAAGAAGAAAATCTGACAAAAAATTAATAATTATCGATACTGATAAAGAAGCCTTTTTATTAGATAGAAATTATGCTCTTTCTGCGTTTTATTCTCTTTTTGGTAATGCTGACCATATAGACAGTGAAGGTAGATTTTTTATTGATAATTATAAAAAATCATATGAGCCATTAATTTATTTTGATGAAAAGTCTAATATTCTGACTTCTGTAGAATTTGATGAAGAAATTGGTATTGATTTAAATAGAGTTAAAGAGGAATATGGTCTTGAGCTTTAAATATATTTTTTAATGTTTCGATGCTTTTATTCATTTTTTTTTCTTCTATTTCATTTAAAATTAATGGTACTATTTGTTCAATTCCTTTTATTCCAATTACTGCCGGCACACTTAAACAGATATCATTTTCTTTTTGATAGCATGAAACAGGAATTATAGAGCGTTTGTTGTATAAAATTGAATGGCAGTAGGTTTCTATACAGGCAGCAATGCCAAAAGAGGTTGATCCTTTGCAGGAGATAATTTCGTATGCTTTATTACGTACAGTTTCTTCGATGAGATTATGTTCGTCATCAGTAAATTTTTTTAGAGTTTCTAAAGGTGCGCCATTTACTGTTGCTGTTGACCATGCTGCAAATTGAGTATCGCCATGCTCTCCTAATACATTGATGTTAATCGATTCAGCACTGATTTTTAATATATCGCTGAGTATTTCTTTAAGCCGAATAGTATCTAGTAATGTTCCAGAACCAAAAATTTGATCTTGAGGTAACCCTGCAATTTTTTGAACATGTAAGGTTAAAATATCAACAGGGTTTGTTACTATAATAATAATACTAGAAGGCTTGATTGGTTTCATTTTTTTTATTATTGAACTCATAATATTTTTATTTGTTTCAAGTAATTCAAGTCGAGTTTGCCCAGGTTGTTGTGCAACTCCTGCAGCAATGACAATAATGTCTGCTTGTCCTGCATCTTGTAATGTGCCAGAAAAAACTTTTGATGATTTGCTAGTGGAAAAAGCGTCATCAAGATCTTGTTTTTCCCCTTTACATTTATTTTCATTAATATCGACTAGAATAATGTTAATCCCTTGAGTACTTAGCATTAATGTGTGGGCTGCTGTTGAACCTACTACTCCCATGCCTACAATAGCAACTGTTGCTTGTTCCATAAAAACCCCTTTATTTACTGGTTAAAAATTATTTTTTTTATTTCACTTTAAAATATTTCGTATTAAAAATGCGATAAAAAATCTTTTGGTTTTCTTAAAGACCAGGTAGAATCAGTTGGAATTAGTTTTATAATCAAGTTTTTTTGAAAAGTAGTTTATGAGTGTAAAAGTAATCATTATTCCGGGAAATGGATATAGTACGCCAGAAGATAACTGGATACCTTATGCAAAAAGAGAGCTAGAAGCATTAGGGGTAAAATGTTTAACGCCACAGTTTCCCGATGCTCCATTAGCGCGCAAAAAGTATTGGCTGCCATTTTTAAAAGATATGTGTAAAGCTGATGAAGAGACTATATTAGTGGGTCATTCTTCTGGGGCGTTGGCTTCGATGCGATTTGCGCAAGAATATAAAATTTTAGGGTCAGTATTAATTGGCGCTATGCATACTGATTTGGGTCTTGAATCGGAAAAATTAAGCGGTTATTTTGATACTGCATGGGACTGGGTAGCAACAAAGAATAATCAGCAATGGATTGTGCAGTTTGCATCTATCGATGATCCATTTATTCCAATTCATGAACAACGGTTTGTGAGTGGTAAACTTGGTTCGGAATATTATGAGTTTAAAGACAAAGGACACTTTGGTGGTGACTATTATAAACCTGAGTTTCCTGAATTAATTAAAGTATTAGCTGAAAAAATAACAGAATATAATGGAGAAAAAAATGATTGATAAACTATTATTTAAAAAATTAGATAGTGCTATTGAAGATCTTAAAAAAGTTTTTCTAAATGATGATTTGAGTGAAGAATATGTACATGATTTTATTGCGCCTCAGTTTGAAAAGACCATTGATCTGTTTATAAAGGTCTTAAAAAATATTCTCGAATCAGAAAGTATAAAAGCGGTTGGCCCACGTAAAGTTATAGAATATGCGATTCAGACAAAATTGATAGCTGATGAAGATATTTGGTCAACAATGCTTGATGATAGAAGTATATTACTTGGTTTTGATGATCCAGAACAAACAGAAGATTTTGAAGAAATTTTAGATGAACTTGTAGAGCGCATTCAGGAAGTCTATTATAAGGTGATGAAAAAAACGTATAAAAATTTAGAGCAGGCATTAATAAAGCGTGCTTAAAAAATGGCATATATAAGGCAAAATTATGATTTTAATACTTGTGGTAAGTGCATTAGTCAGTTTGCTAATTGTAGCAGTTGGTTCTTATAATCGATTGGCTAGCTTACAAGTACTTACTGATGAAGCATGGAGTGGCATTGATGTGCAACTTAAGCGTCGTTATGATTTGGTGCCGAATTTAGTAGAAGTTGTAAAAGGGTATGCAAAGCATGAAGAAGGTCTTTTTTTAAAAGTGACTCAAGCACGTACTATGGCAATCGGTGCACAAAGTGTCGATGGGAAAGCGCAGGCAGAAGCTGGTTTTTCAGGAGCATTGAAATCATTATTTGCAGTTGCAGAAAGTTACCCTGAATTAAAAGCGAATACTAATTTTTTAGAATTACATAAAAGTTTAAATGATATTGAAAATGATATTCAGTTAGCGCGTCGTTATTATAATGGTGTGGTACGTGAGTTAAATACTAAAATTGTAGTACTGCCAACTTCGTTGATAGCATTTGTTATGGGTTTTAAAGCGCGTCCGTACTTTGAGGTGTCTCAGGGAGCAGAACGTGAAAATCAACAGATTAAATTTTAATTTTTTAATTGTAGCAATTTCTGTATTTGCTAGTTCTTTAAACTGTTATGAACGTATTACCAGTTTTCATGCAGATATTACGGTGCAACAGGATGGGTCATTATTAGTTACAGAAACTATTAAAGCTTTTGCAACTGGTCAAAATATAAAGCGTGGGCTGTATCGTGATTTCCCAACAGTCTATTGGCAACATTATTCACGATCACAAGTTGAATTTATTCCTTTTAAAGTGCTACTTGATGGTGAAGAATTACCAACTATTGAAGTGCAAAATATAGAAGGTGGTAAGCGTGTTTTTATGCGTGGGCAACATTTGCTTGAAGTGCCACAAGAACATATTTTTGAATTAACTTATGCAACTACGCGACAACTTGGTTTTTTTAATAATCATGATGAACTGTATTGGAACGTTGTTGGTGGTGATTGGCGTTTTGCCATAATGAATGCATCTGCGTATATACACTTTCCAGAGAATTTAACGATCAATAAAATTGATGAAATAAGTGTCTATGCTGGAGACCTTGGCAATACTAATAAAGGTGAAGATGCTTTAATAGAAAAGCGTGCAGATAATTCTGTGGTTATTAAATATCTTGGTGTTATTAGGCCTGGTCAAGCATTTACGTTTGTTATCACGTGGCCAAAAGGGTTTGTCCAAGAACCTTCTTGGTGGCAAAAGAAGCTGTGGTTATTGCAAGATAATATAGATTTGGTTTTAGCGTTTTTATTAATTCTTAGTGCATTAATGTTGATTTTTATAGCGCATTATAGATTACGTAAACGTATTATTATTCCTTTATTTACTCCTCCTCTTGCTTTTGAACCTGGTATGATCTGTTATTTCAACTCTAGGCACGTTGATGCTTTAGGCCTTTCAGCAGATATTGTGGCATGTGCAGTTAAAGGGCATATTAAAATTGAGTCAACATGGAAATGGTTTAGAAGATTCAAAACAGTTTATACTTTAATAACTACTTATCATGAATGTCATGATTCATATTATAAAAAATTATTAAGAACTCTAGGTGCTAAACGTGTTCTTGACGAGTCTAGTCAAAAAACGATTATTGCTCTTATGGCGGATAGAAAATTGTTATTTGAAAAAACAATAGGAAAGCCATTTTTTTATTCAGTAATGCCATGGTTTTTAGTGTGGGTTGGAATGGTGTTATTTACGATGACATTACTTTGTGGGATGTTTATTCATTCATTTGATTATGGAATGTTTGTATTTGTTTTCTGTGGTTCTGCTGCTTTATCTCTCTGGTTAGTCTATCATTTTGTACGTTTTTATACACCAGAGGGTCTTAAAATTTATGATCAAATTCAGGGCTTTAAAAGATTTTTGAGTGTAACAGAAAAAGAGCGCTTAAAATTTATCACTACGCCACCAACAAAAACTCCCGAATTATATGAACAGATGTTGCCGTACGCAATGGCATTAGGCGTAGAAAAGCTATGGACCAAACAATTTACGCCTGTTTTTGAGGCGATGAAAGCACAAGGCCGTACTTATATTCCAATTTGGTATAGCGGGTCTCCATTTCATATAAATAATTTTTCTTCTTCATTATCAAGGTCGCTTTCTTCTTCTATTAGTAGTGTTGCACCAGGTTCATCTTCAGGTTCTGACGCTGGAGGAAGTTCCGGCGGTGGAGGCGGTGGAGGCGGCGGCGGTGGCTGTTAAATTAAGAGAGAAAAGCGAATTATAAAGTTCTTTTGTGTAAAATTAAAAAATCTAATAAAATTAAAGCTTTTAATGACGTGCCCGTAGCTCAGCTGGATAGAGCGACAGATTCCTAATCTGTAGGCCACAGGTTCAATTCCTGTCGGGCACATTTTATTTTGAGATATTTTGTTTGATAAATAGTCTTGTGCTAATCATTCAAGGCAAAGCCTAGAATCTAGGTTTATAATTTTTAATGTGCAAAGGTATTATATGAAACGAAATCAATTATTACAGCTATTACAAAATTATTTCCCAAAAGATCAAGATGAAATTCGTTTTAAAGATGAAATAATTAAGTTTGTTAATGCCCATGAAGATTGTTTTGAGCGTTCGTTAGCAATTGGGCATATCACAGCTTCTGCGTGGTTATTAAATAAAGATGGTTCTAAAGCTCTTTTAATGCACCACACAAAACTTGATAGATGGTTTCAGTTGGGTGGTCATTGCGATGGTGATTCAGATACGTGTGCTGTTGCGTGTAAAGAAGCTCAAGAAGAGTCTGGTATTATTCATATAGAGCCAGTTAATGGTAAAATTTTTGATATTGATATTCATTTTATTCCAGATAATCCACGCGAAAAAGGTCATTGGCATTATGATATTCGTTTTTTAGTGCAAGTGGTGAGTGATGAAAAAGTGGTGCAAAATAATGAATCAAAAGAGTTACGTTGGATTAGTAAAAATCCTGCTGAATTGCCAACGGATAGTCCTTCAGTTACGCGTATGTTTTATAAGTGGATAGTTGCTTAGATACTTTATAGACAATAAAGTAAGTCTGTTTTTGTTTTTGCACATTAATTTTTTTGGCTTATACTTAAAAAATTGTTAATAATAAGCGTGTAAAAAACACGCAGGTCCATTTTATAGGGATACACATGAAAAATATATTTAAATCAACCATTGTTATAGCAGGGCTTGCTGTATTTTCGATGTTCTTTGGAGCCGGAAATTTAATGTATCCTATAAAAACAGGCATCGCATCAGGAGATCATTTTGGTATGGGGATGCTTGGTTTTTTACTTACAGCAGTTCTTTTGCCAGTGATTGGGTTAGTTTCTATTATATTGTTTAACGGTGATTATAGAGCCTTTTTTGAACGTATTGGGTATATCCCAGGAAATGCATTAATTGGGTTTTGTATGTGTATTATTGGGCCCTTTATTGCGATGTCTCGTATTGTTACTTTGTCATACACTATGTTGGCACCATTTTTTTCAGTGCATGTAACTTTACCATTATTTAGTGGATTTTTTTGTTTTCTTACTTATTTGGTAACGTACCGTGAAAGTAAAATTATAGATATTCTTGGAAATATTATTAGTCCAGCTTTATTGATTTCCTTGGGTATTATTTTGGTTAAAGGGTTATTGTATCAACAACCCTTTGTTCATTCTGAACTTTCAGCAAGTCAGATTTTTTTAAATGAAGCAATTAGAGGATATGGTACGCTTGACCTTTTAGGTGGTGTTTTCTTTGGGTCAATTATTTTGTTGCTTCTTAAAAGTTCTATGAAAAATGAAAATGACTATAATGTCAAAAGGCTTTGTTTAACAGCAATTAAAGCTGGAATATTTGGTGGGTTTCTTTTAGCACTTGTGTATGTTGGTATGGGTTTTTTAGGTGCATTTCATGGATCACAGGAATTGCAGGCAAACCTTGCTGAACAATTTAGTTTTATTTCATTAAAAGTATTGGGTCATAGCGGAGCATTAATTATTGCAACAGCTATTTTTATGGCCTGTTTTTCAACGATTATTGCGCTTGCTACTGTGCTTGGTGAATATTTGCATAATGATATTTCAAAACAAAGACTTTCATATCAAGTTTCATTAGGTATTATTTTATTAATGACTATGGTTATTTCATGTTCTGGATTAGATGCTATTTTGACTTATTCTTTGCCTGTTATTAATACATTTTATCCAGTTTTTATAACTATCACATTTGCAAACATGGCTTATAAATTATTTAATTTTAAATTTATTAAAGTTCCAGCTCTTATTACATTGCTAGTATCAATTTATTGTAATTATCCATCATATGAGCTTTATTTTAATATATTTAATTAATTAGAATAAATATGAAATTTAAAAAATAAAAAAGGACTATATTTCTATTTATAGCCCTTTTTTATTAAAGTTGAATCTTAAAATAATATGCTGAGTAAATAATGCATTGGAATATCAATAGTAATTTGTTCTATTTTTCCATTGTTGTATGGTAATTCAATTTCATTAAACTTAAACATTAATCTACTTTTTGTTTCAAATGTTTTCTTTCCATCATTAGTAGTAACAAGTACGTGTGGCTCAAAGGTAATTTCATCAAATGGCTCAAAGGTGGTAATTTCATCAAATTGTTTTGTTAAAAAAAATCCTTGGTCTTGATTGGTTAGTCCTTTAAGAGCTGATTTGATGTATGCTGTAAGTGATACTGTTATTTCATGATTCCATTCTATGCCAAGATGTTCCGCTATTATTGGGAGGTTGACATTATGTTGCCATAGCAATAAGAGGGCAGATAATGTATTGTCTGTATTAATAAATTTCTTAGAAAAATTTGAAAAAACTTCATTGTATTCTTCTTGAGTAGTACAAGTAACGAGCTGTGTTAAAAAAAACAGAGAACTACAAGGATGCCCATCAATTAGGTCACTTGCACAATCAATGTAAACTGTATCATTAATAGGGACTATGTTTTTATGAATTTTGTCTAACACTGATTGAGGTGCTTTAAATTGAAAACCATTAGATTGTAGGATTGTTAGAGTTTTTGGAATACTATGCTCATCGGCAGATATATTCATTATTAAACTGCTTGAAAATAAAGCAATCATTAACTTATTAAATTTATTCACGGGTATCCTCCAGGTATAATTAATTAAAATATTTCTATTAAGATAATTATGCCTGATTGTGAAATTAAAACAAGTAGGGGGTGGTTAAGCTTAAAAAAGGGCTGTGGTTAAAATTACAGCCCTTTTTATTTTGTATATTTGATTTTGCTCTCAGATAAATAATCCTGCAACCATAGCAGTTAATAAATTTGATAGTGCGCCACCAAGAACTGCAGTTAAGCCTAATTCTGTAAGCCATTGACGTTTTTCAGGAACTAGAACTCCAATGCCGCCAACTTGAATGCCAATACAAGAAAAGTTTGAAAAGCCACAAAGTGCATAGGTTGTTAAAGTTGTAGCGCGTTCAGAAAGGCCCATGCTCACTAGTTTTAAGTATGCTACAAATTCATTAATAGCAACTTTTGTCCCAATTAATTCTGCAATTTGAGATGCTTCAATACCGGTAAATCCAAGTAAATAAGCAAAAGGGAAAAAGATCCAAGAGAAAATATAATCAAGACTTATAATTGGTAAATTAAGTGAAGTATGAGCATTAATAAAATGAGTTAACCCACTTAAACAGCCATTGATCATTGCAATAAGAGCGATAAAAGATAATAACATTGCAGCAACGTTTAGGGTTAATTGTAAGCCATCTGAAGTACCAGTTGAAATAGCATCAAAAACATTAGTGCTTGATTTTTCAAAGCCAATAGTAGTACCACTATTTTCAGTTTTTTCTGTTTCTGGTAAAAGAATTTTTGCGATCATAATAGAAGCAGGGATAGCCATAACGCTTGCAGCAAGAAGATGTTGAATAGGTGCGCCAAATGAAGCATAGACTGCTAAAATTGAACCGCTTATTGTTCCCATTCCGCTCACCATAACTACTAATATTTCTGATTTAGTCATATGTTTTAAATAGTTGCGAATTAATAAAGGTGCTTCGGTTTGACCTAAAAAGCTGTTAGCAACAGCACATAATGTTTCTGCTCCTGTAGTACCTAATATAGGACGTACTATATAGCCAATTGCTTGTACTAGTCGTTGTACAATCCCAAGATGAAAAAGTAATGCCATAAATGCGCCAAAAAAAATAATCATAGGTAGAATTTGTAGAGCAAATACGGTGCCCCAACTTGTATCAACACCATTTGCAAGATTGCCAAAAATAAAGCGTATACCAATTGATGCATACTGATATAAATATTCAACACCTTGAGCAATTGAGGCAATCACTGCTTTGCCAGCACCTGTTTTTAATGCAAAAAATGCGATAGCAAATTGTAAAAAAAGCGCGCCACTAATAAGTCGTAAATTAACATGCCTGCGATGACGAGAGCAAATCCATGCTAATCCAATAACAACAAAAATCCCAACAATATTAAGATACCGGTTATATTCAGTAAGATAAGTAATAAGTGACACAGAAAAATCCTTTCATGAGTTGTTTTTAAGTTGTTATAAGTATTGCCAAAAAAAACAAAAAATAAAGAGTTAATTAATCTTTATTTTTTGTCTGTAAAAATTGAGTCAAAAATAAGATTAAACTATTTTTTTACTGAATTGGTATTGCATAAAATTTATTTATTTGAATGAGTTTTTTTGTTTATACATTATAGTTATTGTGCTGCTTGTATTTTTTGGCATAATTGAAAAACACTTTAATTACACAATAATAAGGCTTTATATGATGAAAAATTTAAGAAGATTATTAATAGTTATATTTTTTTCTACTCAGCTGTTTTCAACTGAGTTCACTGACCCTAATTGTTTGCGCATGGTGAAATCATTGGTTATGCAAACAGGGGCATTAGTTTTATTAAATAATGCAAAACAATCTTTTGAAATAGTCTATAATTTAGATCGCTCTCAACTATCTTTAGATGATTGTTCTATGGTCTTATTTGATAATGGTGCATATTGTACATGTCTTGGATTATTTTTTTTAAAAGGTTCTTGTGCAAAATGTTGCATAATGACTGGCTTTTTAAGCTTAGCCACAAGTCTTGTGGTAAAGCAACCAATAGCACAAAATTTATTTATGAATATAGAAGAAGATCCTGAATAATTAGTAATAAATTATTTTAAAAATAATGTCTTTTTTATTTTGAATGTATACACTATTTTTTAAAATTATTAAATGGTTATAGAGGGATTTTTATGAAATTTATACGCTATTTTGAAGAAGTGACATTGCAAGATATTGCTTCAGTTGGTGGCAAAACTGCATCATTAGGTCAGATGATTAATGATTTAAGTAAAAAAGGGGTTAAAGTACCGACAGGATTTGCAGTAACTGCTGATGCGTATTGGTTTCATCTTCATGAAAATAATCTTTTTGAAACATTGAAAACATTGTTTTCTTCAAAAAAAAAATTGTCTTTACCTGCTATACAAGCAATTGGTAAAAAAATACGAAAACTTATTACAGATGCCCCATTGCCAGACGATTTAGTTCAGGAAATTTCTGAAAGTTATGGGGTTCTGTGTAAAAGAAAAAATAAAAAATTATGTTCAGTAGCAGTTCGTTCTTCTGCTACTGCTGAAGATTTGCCGGGCGCTTCATTTGCTGGGCAACAAGAAACTTATTTAAACATTGAGGGGGTACCTGCTTTATTAAAAGCTTATAAAGATTGTGTGGCCTCATTGTTTACTGATCGTGCGATTATGTATCGTATAGAAAAGGGGTTTGACCATACGAAAATTGCATTGTCTGTTGCGGTGCAGTATATGGTTCGTTCTGATGTTGCGTGTGCAGGGGTTATGTTTACTGTTGATACAGAAACCGGGTTTAAAGATTCTATTATTATTACTTCTTCTTATGGTCTTGGTGAAACAGTGGTAAAAGGGGAAGTGATTCCCGATGAATTCCATGTTTTTAAGAGGACTTTATTAACAGGGCATGATCCTATTATTAAAGCTCAATGTGGTCAAAAATTAATTAAACGTGTGTATGGAAAACGCTCTCCAGTCATTGTTCAAAAAGTTTCAAAAGAGGAACGTGAAGTTTTTTCATTAACAGATGAAGAAGTGTGCGAGCTTGCTCGGTATGGTCAAATTATAGAAGATCATTATTCTCAATTACATGGTAATTGGTCTCCAATGGATATTGAGTGGGCAAAAGATGGGGTTGAAAATAAATTATATATTGTTCAAGCACGTTTAGAAACGGTTCATGGTAATCATCAAGCAGTAACTCATGAACAGGTGACCTATAAAATTATCAATAAAAAAGCAAAAGTTCTTGCTCAAGGGCAGAGTATTGGTCAGCAAGCAATTGCAGGAAGAGCGATTGTTATTCATTCACCATCTGATATTAATTTGGTTAAAAATGGGGATATTGTAGTCACTAAAATGACAGATCCTGATTGGGTGCCAATTATGAAAAAGGCTTCTGCCATTGTAACAGATAGTGGGGGACGGACTTGTCATGCTGCAATTGTGAGTAGAGAGCTGGGTATTGCTGCAATTGTTGGAACACATAATGGTACAAAAACTATTAAAAATGGCACAATGATTACGGTTGATTGTAGTTCTGGAATGCAAGGTATTGTATATGAAGGAGCTTTAGAGGTTGTAGTTAAAAAGACTCAGTTGCAAGATTTAAAGCGACCTGAAGCAAAGATATTAGTGAATATTGCAGCTCCTGATAGGGCTTATTCTTTATCGCAACTT
This sequence comes from uncultured Pseudomonadota bacterium, assembly GCA_964433415.1. Lineage (GTDB taxonomy): Bacteria > Babelota > Babeliae > Babelales > CAIQNR01 > CAYSQM01. Next base: position 6,431 of record CAYSQM010000004.1, on the reverse strand, counting down.
CCTGTAGATGGTGTTGGTTTGGCTCGTCTTGAATTCATTATTACTAATAGCATACAAGCTCATCCAATGGCTTTTATAGAACCAGAAAAAATTATTGATAAACGAGTTCAAAAAGCACTTCAAGTGTTAACGAGTCAGTATGAAACGCCACAAGATTTTTTTGTTGATAAAGTTGCACGTGCTGTAGGTTTTATTGCGGCAGCATTTTATCCACGACCTGTATTGGTAAGATTTTCAGATTTTAAAAGTAATGAATATCGTAATTTACTTGGTGGTAAATATTTTGAACCACAAGAAGAAAACCCTATGATCGGTTTACGTGGAGCTTCTCGTTATTATAATTCTTTATATGCACCAGCATTTGCTTTAGAATGTGAAGCTATGCGGTATGTATATCATGAAATGGGTCTTGATAATATTCAGGTAATGGTTCCTTTTGTACGTACAGTGCCAGAAGCAGAAAAATGTTTAGCTTTAATTAAGGAATCAGGTTTATTAGAAGGCGAGAAAAAGCCAAAAGTTTATATGATGTGTGAGATTCCTTCAAATGTTTTATTGATTGATAAATTTGCTCAACATTTTGATGGTTTTTCAATTGGATCAAATGATTTAACACAAACTACTTTGTCTGTTGATCGTGATTCTGGTATATTGTCGAATATTTTTGATGAGCGTGATCCTGCAGTGATGATGATGTTAGAAGCTGCTATAAAAGGTGCGTTAAAAGCCGGCAAGCCTATTGGTATTTGTGGTCAAGCTCCATCAGATTATCCGGAAATTGCTCAATTTTTACTTGATTTAGGGATTACTTCTTTATCATTTAATGCTGATTCAGTTATTCCATTTTTAGTTGAATATTCAAAAAATAGAATTTAAAAGGAAAAAGATATGAATAAATTTTTAATTTTTATTTTATTAATAGGTACTTCTGAATTTGTAATTTCAGCTTCAGAAAAAAGAGTTCAACAATATCATGATTCATCGAGAAGATTTTCATTGAGTGATAGTGAAGATCTTAGTAAGGGTTGGGTTTTAGTAGAACCAGAAAAAAAAGAAGAAGAATTAACTCATGCTTTATCTTCGAGTACTGTAAAAATGAGTATTAAAGAAATTAATAAAGAAGATTCTGGTGAAGAAAATGTTGGTGCAGAAAATTCTATATTTGATCATTCAGCTTTGCAATATGGAAATTCAGAATCGCTTGAATTTGATACCCTTCAAAAAAAAGAAGTTGTACAATCTCGTAGTGATAGTTGTATTATTCAAATGCCTGCTGATAATGACGATACTGGTTATCAAAGACCTCCAGAAGAATTTGTTCATAGTTCAATTGCTATTCGTTGGGGATTACGGATTTTGGAAGCAGTAGATGGGTTAATTGATATCATTGTGGATGAATTAGAAAAATAAAGAAAATGAGAATATTATTTTTTTATTTTCATAATTATATTATAGAGAGGGAATTTTTTATTTTTTATAGATTAAAGAATTTTCTATAATATCTTAGATGAGCTTCATTTGATAGAATTTGGGAGAATATATGAATAAAAAATTAATTTTTATTATATTAATATGTTCTTATAAATCTGTATTTTCATCTTCTGAAGAAAGATGTAAATCACTAAATAAAATAACGTACTTGCCCTCACCATTAGGCAGGAATGTCATTACTATTAGTGACGATGATTATTATTATAAATCCTATGAAGCTCAAATGAATTCAGTAAATGCTCATCGCTCAATTACTATTCGTTGTGGGTTGCGTTTTTTTTATAGAATAAATCATTTAATTAATAATGTTTTTTATAATTATTTAAAATGATTGATTCATTGTCTTTAGTTTTTTCATAATCAGTCTCAGATTGGAAAACCTCCATTTCCCCTATCACGTCCTCTGAATGAATAAAAGATGTGTCATGAAGACACGTAGGACAAGCAGTCAAAAATGACTGTGTTATCAAAGTAAGACTCAGAATAATGAGCATTTGATAGAATATCTTTTCCATTTCCCCTCTTTGCGTTTTAAGCCTTTCTGGATGGTCTATTGCCGTGATGCAAGTCTGTATTTCTATAAATAAGCATAGATACTTTACGTTACAAATGGCAATACTTTTTTAAGAAAAGTAAAAAAATGAGTTAAATAAGCAGGAAAAGTTTTTTTTATCAAAAAGCTTAAAGTGAATGTTTATTATTTTTTGTTAATTGAGGTTGTTCAATAAAAAAATTGTGAGCAAGATCAAAGTCTGCAATAAAACGTCTTATATGGGGGCTATAGTGTGGATGTTGTAATGCAAGGGCAATAGTAGCTTTTAGCCATCCAAGAGGAGTGCCGATATCATAACGAGCGCCTTGAATTTTATAGGCAAATACTTTTTCGTTGTTTTGAATCATGTTATTAATGGCATCAGTTAATTGAAGTTCTTTATTATCATTGTAACGATTTACTTCTTCTAATGAAGTAAATATTTTATGTGACATAATATAACGACCAATAACGGCAAGATTTGAGGGAGAATGTATAGGATTGGGTTTTTCTATGATTTGAGAAACTTGAAATAAGTTTGGGGATAATTGTTTTTTTATATTAATCATACCGTACGAAGAAGATTGTTCCATTGGTATTTCTTGTACTGCAATAACGGTAGCTTTTTCTTGACGAGCAATGCGTAAAAGTTGTGCTAATGCAGGTTGTTTATCAAAAATAATATCATCAGGAAGCATAATGCCAAAGTATTCTTTTTGAATGCAATGACGGGCGAGCCATACAGCATGACCTAGCCCTAAAGGTTCTGATTGGCGAATATAAGTGAATTCAGTTGAACGCATAATTTTTTGAACATCAGCAAGTAAATTTTCTTGATTTTTTTCTTTTAAAAAGGCGCTTAAGTCATTATTGTCATCAAAATAATTAGCGATTGCTGATTTTTCTTTATTGGTAATGCAAATAATATTAGACACGTCACATTTAGTTGCTTCATCAACAAGATAATGCATTGCTGGATGATTGAGTAAAGGGAGCATTTCTTTTGGGACTGCTTTGGTATAAGGTAAAAATCTGCTTCCTGCCCCAGCGGCAGGAATAAGTACTTTAGTGATCTCCATGCCTTCTACTCTCTTTCTTTTCTTTTTTTTTTAAAATTGCTTTAAAAACTCTCTATGATTACTATGCATTAATCTAATATCATTAATTTTATATTTTAATAGGGCTAATCTTGTAAGGCCAAATCCAAAAGCAAAACCAGAATAAATTGTTGGATCAATGTTTCCGTGATGTAATACATTTGGATGTGTTAGTCCTGCACCCATAATTTCTATCCATGTACTACGTTTACAGGTACTGCATCCTGTTTTGCAAAATGGACAAGACATATCAATTTCTATACCAGGTTCAACAAAAGGAAAATAACTTGGGCGTAACCTTATTTTTAAATCTTCTTGTTCAAAAAATGCTTTTAAAAATTCTTGTATGGTACCAATAAGATTTGCCATAGAAACATTTTTATCAATAAAGAGGCCTTCAACTTGGTGAAACATGTAATCATGTGATGCATCAGTAGCTTCTTGTCTGTAGACTCTTCCTGTTGCAATAATAGCAAGTGGTAAATTACCTTTTTGCATTTCATGAATTTCTACTGGTGATGTATGAGTGCGTAAAACAGTATCAGGAATTTCTGTCCAAAAAGTATCTTGCATGTCGCGAGCAGGATGGTTTTTAGGAATATTTAATGCTTCAAAGTTAAAAAATTCTGTTTCAACTTCCGGCCCTGTGGCGATTTTATAGCCCATTGAAGTAAAAATTTCCTTTATGCGCTCAGTTGCTAAAGTATGAGGATGTAAGCTTCCTTTAAGTTGTCCTGGTGTGCAAGCAGTGACATCAAAATCTTTAAAGAGCACCTCTTTCTCTTCAAGTTTTTTTGTTTCAAGATAAATTTTTTGTTGATAATAACAGGCCTCAGCTTCTTCTTTTAGATTATTTAGTAATGGACCTTGAGCTCTTTTTTCTTCAACCGAAATATTTTTTAACAAAGCCATACTATCGGCTATTTTGCCTTTTCGTCCAAGATATTCAATGCGAACTTCTTCTAAAGATTCAAGTGATAAGCTACTTGTAATAGCATTAATGCATTTTTTTTTAAGCGTTTCTAGTGTTTCTGTGACATGGTTTTTGTTACTCATTATCCGCCTGCAATTATGGGTAAATTTGAGCTAAAAAAAGCCCTTACATAATACAGCGTAATGTTAACAAAGATAGAATAGATTGGCAATTGCTCTTTTAAAGTGACTAGTAATGCTAATTTTACCTGTTAATTTTTAGTAAAAAATTCTTAGACTTATCATCCATAAAAAGCCTTGGCAAAGTATGGATGTATATCTTAATAAGTTCTAGGTTTGATTTTTAGAGTTTATTATTGAAGTGCAGGTTCCTTTGTTTAGGGTTTAATTGAGCGATATGAGCTGTGTTTGCAAATATCTATGGTCTTGGTATTATATTTTATATAATTGCAACTATAGAATGTTGACGATTAATGATTAAGCTTATTTAACTATTTGGGTGGAGAATTTATGGAAAGAAATAAAAGAATTAGTGTGGCATTAGGTTTATTTGCATTAGGAATCAGTTTGTTAAGCGTTGGGTTTGTTCAAGCTGCAGAACTGATGCAAGAAAATGTGCAAGCAGTGCAAGTAGAAGAAGTGGCAGCGCAAAGAAGCTCTGTGCCTAGTCTGCAAACATTAGCACTCGAATATATTCGTAAAAAAACGATTGAAGGCAATCAGCATTTATTTAGAAAATTTAAGGAGTTATTAGAAAAAAATAAAATAGTATTTGGAACTTGTGAAGTAGTAAAAATAGCAGCGCTTGAATATGCAAAACCATTTGATAAAAGAGTGTCGCCATTAAAACAGTATAAAAAAACTAATCCAGAATTAGGTTTTTTGATAGAGAAGAAAATAGTTGAGTATTCATTATCAATACAAGATTTGATGGGTGCAGAAGTAACAATTGAACTAAGTCAAGATAATATGGGCTTTGAAGCATTGTATTTTGATTGTTTATCATTGACTTCTCTTTTTGGATTACAAAAAGTAGAAAACCTGCAATCACTTGAACGATTAGGTCTTTCTTACAATCAACTAAAAGAACTGACACTACCAGACCTGCCATCATTGAGAGTGTTATATCTTCAAAATAATCAACTAAAAGAACTGACACTACAAGGCCTGCCATCATTGCAAGTGTTATATCTTCAAAATAATCAACTAAAAGAACTGAGACTACAAGGCCTGCCATCACTGCAAAATTTATATCTTCAAAATAATCAACTAAAAGAACTGACACTATCAGACCTGCCATCATTGAAAGCGTTAGATCTTAAAAATAATCAATTGACCGAAGAAGTACAAGGGGCATTAATAAGATTAGGAATTCAGTTTCTTGATTTAAAAGATCAACGTATGCCGGATATGGGAGAAATTGTAGAAGAGCTAGATTAAAATTTGCAGGAAGAATTGGTGAGATTAATTGGACTCCAAAGAGGTACTGAAAGAGTCCTATAATTTAATCAAGATTATTCATTATTTAGGCTTTAATTAAGCGATATGAGAATATCTATGATCTTGGCATTATATTTCATATAATTGCAATTATAAAATGCTGATGATGGAATAGTTAGCCCTATTTAACTATTTGAGTGGAGAATTCATGAAAATAAACAAAAGAATTAGCGTCGTATTAGGTTTATTTGCATTAGGAATCAGTTTGTTAAGCGTTGGGTTTGTTCAAGCTGCAGAACTGATGCAAGAAAATGTGCAAGCAGTGCAAGTAGAAGAAGTGGCAGCGCAAAGAAGCTCTGTGCCTAGTCTGCAAATATTAGCACTCGAATATATTGGTAAAAAAACGATTGAAGGCAATCCGCAGTTATTTGGAAAAATTAAGGAGTTATCAGCAAAGAATAGAATTCTATTTAACGGTTTAAAAGAATATATAACTTGTGAAGTAGCAAAAATAGCAACGGTTGAATATGAAAAACCATCTGGTGAAAGAGTATCGCCATTAAAACAGTATAAAAAAACTAATCCAGCATTAGGTTTTTTGATAGAGAAGAAAATAGTTGAGTATTCATTATCAATACAAGATTTGATGAATGCAGGAGTAACAATTGAACTAATTCAAGATAATATCGTCAATGAAACGTTGCATTTTGATCAATTATCATTGACGTCTCTTGATGGATTACAAGAAGTAGCAAACTTCCAATCATTTAAATCATTAAGCCTTCATGCAAATCATGTAAAAGAACTGACAGTAGAAAACCTGCCATCACTGAAATTTTTAAATCTTTCTGATAATCATTTAGAAGAACTCACAGTAGCAAATCTGCCATCACTAGAATCTTTAACCTTTTCTATGAATCATGCAGAAGAACTGACAG
>CAYSQM010000003.1:0-123573 GCA_964433415.1 uncultured Pseudomonadota bacterium | reverse complement strand
CACAATCCTTTAAGTGGTCAACTTGTATTTTCTGTAAATAGAGGTGATGAAAATGATATATGGGATGCTTCATTCTCTCCTGATGGGGCTTTATTAGTTACTCATTCTTGCGATAAAGTCATGGTACACAATTCTTTAGACCGTCGACTTGTTTTTACTGTAAATAGAGGTGATGAAAATGGTCATAAAAATCTAATAGATGAAGCTAGATTTTCTCCTGAAGGGTCTCTATTGATTACTCATTCTTGGGATAAAGTTATGGTACACAATCTTTACAAAAGAGTACCGATCACAAAAACATATTCTTATATAAGTCATTTTAATGATGATAATACAATGGTGACTACTCTATACAAAGATTCTTTTGAAGATGTAATTGCAAAAGCTTGCTCGCTTAATGAAATTATTCAATCTTTAAAAGCACAACTTTTTGGTGAAGAATTTCCGTGTATAAAATTAATTACTGAAGAAAGAGGTGGTCGCGATTTAAAAGCTGTTTTTATACCAAAGCAAGAAAGGGAATTAGAAACTCAATCGGCTCGCCTTTCTGACCATTTAAAGAAATACAAACACCAAGAAAGTGACGACAAAGAAAACAGCAATGATGATGATGATAAATATTCCCTTTTTCCTCAATCACTTGGCTGGAATTAATTAAATAAAAGTGGAGTAAAAAAGTTTAATAATTCTTTTTTCTCTGCTTGTAGTTTCTAATAAACAAATTATTTTATAAAAAAATTGTCTGTTTTTTAAAACTATTGCTTTCATGTCTGCTCTTATAGGTATCTTATAAAAAATATAAATCATAAAAACTATAAGAGTAGTTCATGAATATATCAAAAAAAATTCTCACAATCATCTTCTTATCACTTACTTTTTTAAATTCAAATGGAGCAGTAATCAACTTAACTCTTAACCATCTTTTAAGCGGCGGTTATGGCGTTACTATCAATGATTTTTATAATACAAATACTTTAGATCTTTCTGGTGGACCAACTGGCAACATTACAGCAGTTCTAAACAATGGAAACGTTTACTATCTAACCAGTACAGCAGGGCTTGCAGCTGCCGTAACAGCAGGAAGATTTAGTGGCATTGTTAATGTAACTACACTCAATCTTTCTAATAATCATTTAACCGGCGCGCCCCGTGCATCTTTTTCTGGTCTTACTTCTGTAGAAGTACTCAGCCTGAATAACAATTTTTTTTCTGGTGGTCTTTCGGGTGCATTTACTGGTTTTACCGCTCTTAGAGAAATTAATCTTTACAATAATTACCTAACAGGAAAACTCGCTGGAGTTTTTTCTGGTCTTACCGCGCTCACAAAATTATCACTTAGAAATAATCGATTTTCTGGAACCCTATCTAATGTTTTAACTGAACTTACCAATCTTATTACTTTTTATGCCGGCAACAATCAATTAACAGGAACGCTATCTGGCGTTTTTTCCGGGCTTACAAACTTACAAGAAATTGACCTTTCAAACAACCAATTTAGTGGTGTTTTAACAGGGGCATTTCCAGGACTTTCACAATTAAAAATACTAAGCCTTGCTAACAACCAATTTACCGGAAATCTTTCTGGTGCAATTTCTAGTCTTACTCTATTACAACAACTCTATCTTTATAACAATCAATTATCAGGAACATTAAGTAATGTATTTTCTTCATTACAAAACTTAACAATTGCAAGCCTTGGTAACAACAATTTTACTGGTACATTAACTGGTGTTTTTACTAATTTAAAATGCTTACAGCAACTTGACCTATGCAATAACCAGATATCTGGAACGCTTGCAGGAGTTTTTTCTGGGCTCACAAGCCTCACCTTTATCAACCTTGGCAACAATCAATTTACTGGAAACTTATTTAATGCTTTCTCTGGACTTAATGCATTACAACAAGTTTATCTCTATCAAAATCAATTCAATGATACATTAACGGGTGTTTTCATTGGGCTATCAAACCTTAATACAGTAGTTGTTGGAAGCAACCAACTTTCAGGATCTCTTCCTGGGGCACTTGCAGGATTATCAACACTACAAACTTTAGATGTCAGTAATAATCAAATGACTGGATCTTTATTTGGAGCCTTTTCACAATTATTTGCATTGCAAAAAATCGATCTCAGTTCTAATTTTTTTACTGGCACCTTATCAAACGTACTTACTGGACTGATAGCTCTAAAAGAATTAAATCTTTCGCACAACAGACTTAATGGAGCTCTTGTTGGCACGCTTACCAATTTAACAGCTCTCAAAAAAATCAACCTCAGCAATAACTCTTTTTCCGGATTACTCACGAATGTCTTTAGTGGGCTTACTGCGCTTCAAGAAATTGACCTTTCTAATAATTTTTTTACTACTCCTGTATCAAATGTATTTAGTAGTCTTGGTGCTTTGAGAGCTCTTCTCCTTGGAAACATTAAAACTTCTACATATTTACAAGAACAAGGTTCTAGCATGCTAGAACCATCACAAGGGACGCAACTACAATAACAAAATAAATGAACAATAATCATGCTTAAATTAAGAAAATAAAAATCTCACAAAGGAATAAAATGCATAAAAAAAATATTATTTTTTTGTTATTTTTTCAAATTATTGCAACAGAAAATTTGTTTGAAAATCCAACAAAAATTAGCTTTACCAGAGACGAAGAAATTGAACATGAAGTTTTTATAAAAACAGAACTTAACCTACTTCAAGAAGACCCTATTTTTTCGGAAATAAAATCGCCACAATTTGATTTAAGAACTATTCTAACCAATAATAAATCATCAAGAAAGCATAGCGCTGAAGACGATGATGACTATGAAGAATATAAATTTCATTTAAAAAGACCCTACATGCCATCTTATTCATCAAAGGATATTTTTAAAGACTTTAAGTACTGTTTTAAAGTAACAAGCTGGCTTGAAACACCTGAGTATGCACTGAAAAGCCAAGGATATATAGGCCCAAAAGCAATATCTTTTAAAAAAAAATTAGTAGAATCAAAAAAAGATAAAGAGAAAGTTATTTCAAGCCATTCTTTTCCAAAGATAATTGATAAATTTGCTTTTAAACGCAGAGACTTACTTAAGAATCAAAATTCTAAAGATTTAACGGCTCATATTCCTGCATTTTTTAACTACAAAGATGAAGATTTTAACTTTGGCATTTATGAATTAACTTTTTCAAAAGAAACACACGACTTTTATCATAGATTCTTTAGAGAAAAACAAGAAAATTTTTTTAAAAAAGACTTTATCGATGAAGCAAAAAAGATTTTTTCTTTTATGAAAAAGAAAACCTATAAGGATTGTTATTTAAAAGAGAAAAGGTGCATGCAACACGAAGAATGGTATATCCAACAATATAAAAAGGAGTTTCCAAAAAAACCAAGCGATTATTACTATTTATTTACAAACAAATCAATAGCTTTTGAAGAAAAAAGTGATTTTTGCCCTAATAGAAAAATAAAACTACCTATGCAATATGGCATCATATTAACTGATAATTATGAATAGCTTCTTCATTTAACGCTAATTGTTTTTTAAAAAGTCTTTGTACAACATGCTTGGTTGAATCCCCTGATTATTTTGATATTTATTGCTACTGTATTCTTCAAAATCACCTTCAATGGTGTGATAAAAAATTTGACAAATTTCAACGCCTGCATAGATCCGAATTGGATTGATACAATACATTTCTAAGGTCCAATAACCAGCAAACCCAACATCACCAAAACCGGCTGTTACATGAATAAAAAGACCAAGTCTTCCTACAGAAGAGCGACCTTCAAGCATTGGTACATACTTACTTGTGTGCGTATATTCAATAGTACGCCCTAAATATAAAGTATCTTTTTCTAAAACAAGGCCTTCAGCTGGAATAATTAACTGTTTAACTGGATTGTTTTTTTTCATATCCAATAGACTATCTTGATAAACCAATAATTCATCATGCAAACGTAAATTGTAACTATTAGGACCAAGCTGATTATCATTAAATGGAACTATAGACAAGCCTTTTCCTAACTGCCGCTTAATTTCTTTACCAGAAAGAATCATGACGCGCCTTTACGTTATTGTTAGTTTTTGTTAAAAAATTATCTAATACATACAAATTTTAAAATTAAATAAAATTTTTAACAAGGTTGGCATAGCTTAAAAACCTTGCTAAGCTTTTTGCTCAAGGAGCATTTTTACAATAAAAGGGTATTATATGGAAACTGGTATATTTAGCGAACAAGCTATAGAAAAAATCAAAGAAAAAAGTGCGCTTTTCCAAGCGATTGGTAGCGAAGTTTCTAAAGTTATTGTTGGACAACAAGATATTATTTCTTTTATCCAACTTGCTATTTTGTGTCAGGGGCACATCCTCCTTGAAGGAGTCCCTGGTGTTGCAAAAACCACAATGATTAAAGCTGTAAACCAAACGCTTGGTCTTAGTTTTTCTCGCATTCAATTCACTCCAGACCTACTGCCCGCAGATCTTATTGGAACCTTAATTTACAATCAAAAAAATCATGAATTTGAAACTAAAAAAGGCCCGATCTTTGCAAATTTAATTCTTGCCGATGAAATTAATCGAGCCCCCGCAAAAGTGCAAGCTGCTTTATTAGAATCTATGCAAGAAGGTCAAGTCACTATTGGTTCAGCAACTTTCCAACTTGATAAACCTTTTTTAGTGTTTGCAACACAAAATCCTTTAGAGCAAGAAGGTACTTATAGGTTACCAGAAGCACAAGTTGATCGATTTTTATTTAAACTTCATGTTTCTTATCCAAATAAAGAACAAGAACGAGAGCTGCTGCAAAAAAAAATGGACCTTGAAAATATTAAACAAATTCTAAAGAAAGAAGATATTTTTGAAGCTCAACAACTTGTAAAAGATATTTATGTTGATGATAAAATAAAAAATTACATTGTGGATATTGTATTTGCATCACGAACACCCCAAGACTATAAGCTCAAAGAAATAGCTCCGCTTATACAATATGGTGTTTCTCCACGAGCTACGCTTGCACTATGCCATGCCGCAAAAGCTCATGCATTTTTACGCCATCGCCACTTTGTTATACCTGATGATGTCAAAGCTGTTGCGCTACCGATATTAAGACACAGATTATTGCTTTCTTACGAAGCTGAAGCAGAAAATATTACTACTGATTATCTTGTACAAAAAATAATAAGCGTAGTACCATCACCGTAGAGAAATATAAACAACTCTTTTTAATGCAAGACAAGCTTGACAAAACAAATGCAACTTAAGTATTGTGTGGGCATAGATTAAAGAAGGATTATAAATGAGACATCCATTATGGCTCGTAAACGGGATCTTGCTCGTGCTACTCAGTGCTGCATTTGTGTTTGTTGTTTTGTCGGGACAACGTGTTCCTCAAAAAATTTCATTAACCTCAAGTAGTGCTTCTATTGCGCAAAAAAAAATATCTCGTTCAGTTGATCTTGAGCAAATTTACGAAAACGATCTCTTTGATACGTACACAAAAAATTTTCCCGCTCCAATAGAACAAAATTACACACAGGCAATGCCACAACCCCCAACACACAAAGAAGTCTCTGTACCAGAAGAACCAAAACAGCCATTTTTAGCTCCTATTGATATTACCCTTAAGGGTATTTTATATGTCGACGACAATAGCAATGATTGCGCAATTATAGCAGACAACAAAACTCATCTTGAAACTTCATACAAAGTTGGCGAAAAAATAGAAGACGCACAGTTAGCGCGTATTTTTTCTAACCGCATCATTCTTATTCGCTCTAACGGACAGCAAGAAACTCTTTATGTTAACGATGCCGATATTGAAAAAGATCCTGCATTTATTGAAGCAGAACATCAATGGAGCCACATTATTAAACGAGTGACTGATGAAAAATATCTTTTAGATCATGAAGCCTTTGGTTCTATTTGCAAAAACTTAGCCCGATTTATTGATATGTTCGATCTTACTACAGTCTACAAAGACAATAAAAGCATCGGTTGCAAAGTCGGAAAAATTAGTTCAAATTCTCTAGGCCAAGCAATGGGAATAGAATCTTACGATATTATTACCAAAATTAACGAACTTTCTGTAGATACAACAGATAAACGTTATGATCTATATCAACAATTACTTATGAAAAATTATGGCGATGAAATTATTCTAAAAATAATGCAAGATAACGAAGAAAAAGTGCTTACTTATACTTTATACGATCTTAGCAACCCTCTTGACGAATCGCTTGAAGTTTTACAAAAAACTGATTCACTCTCTGGAATTCATACTGGCCCATCAACCGAAGAAGTTGAACAGGAACATCTTGAAATGTTAAAGGGCGCGTATAAATTTGCCCCAACTCAACAGGAACTAAAAATAAAAGAAAAAATGAACATGCTGTCAGAATCGACAACGCATGGTTGAGGATAAAATAATTATGAATAAAAAAACTACAATGCTCTTTTTGCAAGCCTTCTGTGCGTTTATTTTTTCTAACGCTCTTTGGTGCTCACAAAGTTCAAAAAAAAATACGATTCTTTCTAGCTTTCCTAAAACTACACCCTCAAGCTTTAGAAAAAATTTAAACAATTCTACCGACAGCGCTTCAAAAAAAGATTTATCTAGCGAGCTTTCGACGCTACCCATGCCGCCTGTAGAAAAAAAATTTGAGAACACTTCTAATAAAAAAGAAGAGTCCAACATAGCCAATGACACAAAAAGCTCTGAAGAAAAAAACGATGCACCTAAAGCAGCTCAACCTTTAACAAAGGTCGAAAAAGAATTATTTGAAAATGCAAAAAAAGAAGAAGAAAAAGAACAAAAATTTAGTTTTTACTTAAAAGAAGCATCATTTGAAAATGTAGTGACTTACATTGAAAACCTTTTAAAGGTAAAATTTCTTCCTGATGATGCAGTAAAACCATTAATAGCAAACGGCGGAACACTTCAAGGCCAAAAAGTTACGTTTAAAACAAACAAACCCCTTACTCGCACAGAAGTTTGGGATCTTTTTATTAAATTTCTTGATCTTGCAAATCTTGCAATAGTTCCTGGAACTATTGATAATCTTTACTTAATAACTTCAGTTACAAATGCAAACCAAGACCCTGTTCCTTGTTATTTTGGAACAGACATTACTGATCTGCCAAATAACCCAACAAAAATTCGTTATATTTATTTTGTTAAAAATCTTCCCCTTGCTACTTTACAAACAATATCAACCTCTCTTGCAAGCACCACTGCAAAAATTAACACATTTGATGATCTTGGCGCTTTAATAATAACAGATAAATCAAGCAATATTCGTTCACTCATGGTCATTGTTCAAGAACTTGATAAAGAATTGCCAGAAGCAATGTCTATTTTAAAATTACAACAAGTTGAAGCTGCTACCGTAAAAAAATTATATGATGATTTAACCTCGCTAGAATCCCCAGGTGGCAATAAATTTGCAGGACAACGCAGACAACCACAAGCCCCATACTTTCCTCTTGATGCACGAATTATTGTTGAACCACGGACTAATTCACTTATTCTTCTTGGGCCAAAAAAAGCTTTACAAAAAATTGAAGATTTTATTGCTAAACACATTGATGTAACACTAGACATCCCTTATTCACCATTACATGTTTATGATCTTCAATATACCGATGCCACAAATATGGCAAGCATTCTTACCACTGTTACCAAATTTGGTGCAAGCACTACTGCAGGGCAATATGGGGGAACTATCGGAGGAGAACAGTTCTTTAAGTCTATTTCAATTACTCCAGAAACAGCGGGGAATAAATTAGTTATAAAAGCTGAAGATAGTGATTATGCAAAATTAAAAAAAATTATTGAACAACTTGACATCATGCAACCACAGGTAGCAATAGAATGTCTTATCGTCTCTGTAGACGTACAAAAAAACAAAGAACTTTCTACCCAATTTAGAAATAAAAATGATGGTTCTGTAGTTAATAACGTTAATTTTCAAACATCTGGCCTTGGTACAATACAAACAGCAACAGACCCTACAAACTCTGCAAACTCAACGCTACTTGGAAACTTAATGAGTCTTGTTGCCGGCACTGGCACTTCGGCAACTGTTGGAGCAGGATCAACACTATTTACACTCACTTCACCAATAAATGGCGTGTGGGGCATTTTAAAAATGCTTCAAACTTTTGCCCAAACAAATATTGTCAACACACCATTTTTAGTTACTACCAATAAAACCGCAGCTACTTTTTCTGCTGGGTCAACACGGCGAATTGTAACTGCTACAGTAGGGGGTCAAAATAGCACAGAAGCGTTACCCGCAAGTCTAACAGTTGCAATTACTCCAACAATAAGCCCTGATGGGAAAATTTCTATGGCTATCAATATTGCATTAACAGAATTTACAGATACCTCTTCTGGTAACACCTCAACAAAAAGTATCGTTACTTCAGCAACCATTGGCGATGGTGAAATTATAGCACTTGGCGGACTAACTCAATATAATGTAAGCCATACTCTCTCAAAATTTTTTCCAATACTTTCTGATTTACCGATTATTGGTAACTTATTTCGCTCAAAAACATCGCAACGCATCAGAAAAAATATATTCTTTTTTATAGCGCCAAAACTTATTCACTCTGCGCATAACGAAACTATGAACGATTATACAAAAAAACATATAGCGTCTACCAAAAAAAGTATTGAAGGGGCTCAACAAGAACGAGGATCGCGCGACCCAATTGATAAAGTTTTCTTTGGTGCTGATGCATTTAATTATCTAGATAATCTTGATAATTTTATAACACCAGACGAAGAAAAACCAGCTCGTCGCAAACGCTTACGTGAAGAAAAAAACAAAATGGGCAAACGCATTGCGCAAGAAAAACCAGAACGCTCTTCCTCAAAGAAAAATAGACTTTCTCGCAAAGGGGTATCAGCATGATTCGCAATTTAATTCGCATTTTCGTTCCAGATCAAATAAAAAACTATGTTATTCTTCCTCTAAAAAGTGTTGGTCTCTTTGTTGATGAACAAACAATAACCGCCACCATAGTTCTTGTTAAAGGTAGAAAAATTTTTATACAAAAAATACTAAAAATCGACCTTGGCCTTGAACACGAGCCAATGACAGAAAAAGTTTCAAAGGCTCTCATAAAAATACTAAAAGAAGTTGGTTCTTACAATAAATTAACTACCGTAGTCTCTAGCTCTATGGCTACTTTTAAAGAACTAACCTTCCCATTTATTGATAAAGAAAAAATAGAACCTACTCTTGCCTACAAACTTCAATCAGTTCTTCCTTTCCCTCTTCATGACCTCAATGTTGATTTCATTATTACACATTACAATGCCTTAAAGACAGAAAGCTCTGTCATTGCCTGTGCTATCCAAAGTAAATGGATTAATGATCACGTTGCGCTCTTAACCAACAAAAATATTGAACCTACTGCAGTAACTCTTGATGCAATTTGTCTTTACGGACTTTATTCATTTTCCATCAAAGAAATCCCAGAAAATGAATGTACTGTACTTCTTGATATGCGCACCAGCCAAACTACTGTCATCATTCTTGAAGGTGAAAAACTTTCTTATGTTCGCACTATTATTACACCAAAAAACAATATAAGCGCTCTATTGCTACAAGAAATCGAACGAACCCTTAGTTCATATCTCGACAATAATTTGCTCATAATTACCATACAAAACATTGTTTTATTTAATGATTCTTATCTGTTGTTGGAAAAATTAGAACAACAATTTTCAGCAAAAATAACATCGTTTTCTTTGAAAAATTATGTTGAACACAAAAACATCGTCATAGCACCAGACTTAGCAACTGAAATTGATTTTCTAAGTCTTGCAGCTGCCTTACCTCTACTTAAAACATCAGATTTTGACATTAACACAAAACTTACTCATTCTTCAGAAAATTCTTTAATACATCGTCAGATAGTTGTGGGGGCGATTCTTGGTATTGCAATACTTGCTACTCTTGCAACACATGCTTTTATACAGATTTCAAAATTATCCAATGCTTATGAAGAAGCAAAAACAGAAGTTATTGTTGCATTAAAAAAAGAATTTCCAACTATTGATTCAAGCAATATAAATGATTTGTTAACCAGAGCCCAAAAAGAAGTAAAAACTGAAGAAGGCATCTGGTCATCATTTTCAACACAAACAAGACAATCATATCTTGAATATCTTTTCATTTTAAGTACAAAAATTGATAGAGATGGGTTAGGGCTTACGCTCAACAAAATGCTGATCAATAAAAAAACAATTACTCTTGAAGGAAAAGTAAAAAACTATGATGCAATAGGGCAACTTCAACGACAGCTTAATGATACTACATTATTTACTAGCGTTCCCGATTTGCAAAAAACAGATTTTTCTGTGTCTCTTTCCTTAGAACAATCCGGAGGAAATTAATGAATATCATAATAAAAATAAGGGAATTTTTACAAACTCTTGATAGTGATAAATTTTACCAAGGACTTGGTGTTGCTGGCGCCTGTTTTTCAGGATTAACTGTAGGCATTATTTACTACTATTATAGCTCCATTAATGAATTACAAAAAAATATAAAGAATAACAATCTTAAAAGAGAAGACGTTCAAAAAGTTTTAAAACGACTCCAAGTAGTAAGGTCCCAGAAAGAAGAGGTTAATGCCCTTCTTTCTGAAGAAAAAGGATTTTTAATTACACGTTTTTTTTCAGATTGTCTTGATAGTTTGCACCTTAAAGAGGCCTTAAAAGGGAACAAAGATCCTGAATTTTCAGAGGAAGATGTATACAATAAAAAATATAAAGAAAGTCGCGTTGTAGCACAACTTGCTGGTATCACCATTGAACCACTTTGCAAGCTCTTGTCTCTTATAGAAGAAAAAAAACGAGTATACGTAAAAGATTTAACAATTAAAAGAAACAAAAATGCAACCATGGATGTAACGCTTACAATAGCAACACTCCGCCAACCAAATGGTTAATATTAGGATAAAACAAGGCATTACTATGAATAAACAGCTATTTTCTTTTATCTTGCTTGCAAGCGCATCTCTTAATTTTTTATACGCTTCTTTAGATTCTCCTTTAACTGACAAAGCGCTTTTGCCTGATACTACTCTTACTGCGAATAATCCAAAAGAAAAAATGCTATGGTTTAGATTCAAAGATACCCCTATTTCTGAAATCATAGACTATTTAGCCACAGAAAAAAAAATTAACATTCTTCCTCCACAAGGCTCTAATGCATTAACTTCCAAACTTACGTTTGAGTTGCCTTATAAAGTTTCGCTTGATAAAGCATGGAACACACTCTTAACAATACTTGATCTTTCTGGCTATACATTCATCCCTCATTCAACTAAGGATAAAAATGTTAAAGATGACAGAAGCGGCATTAGTTATATTGTTAAAAATGATGGGAACGTAAATAAAGAATCTTTGCCTATTTATATCAATTGTAAGCGCGACGATCTTCCTAATTCATATGTCAGAATTCGCTATATTCGTTATCTTGAAAACTTACAAATTGCCTCTGGCGGAGGCGGCCCTCTACAAAAAATACTTACTGATTTTCTTTCTGCAGATGCAGCTTCATCGCTTATTTTTGAACCAATACTGAATGCAGTTATTATTACAGACAGATCTATTATGATCAAAACCGCACTAGAAATAATTGATGCTCTAGAATCTTCAACTTCAAAACAGACACTAAAAATAATTCCGCTAAAATATACTGTTGCTGGAGATATCAAATCTCTTTTTGACCAATTAATTTCAGGAACATCAAGCAATAGCTCATCTAGCGGCTCTTATGGTCAACCTGCACCATCAACCAATAGCAGCTCAACCGGCTACTTTGAAAAAACAACAAAAACTATTGCAGAACCTCGAACCAACAGACTTATTCTGATAGGGAAAGCTGATGCACTCGATCGCATAGAAAAATTTATAAAAGAATATATAGATATCCCAACAGAACTAGGCGAGTCAGTTTTACATATTTATCCGTTAAAATATCTAGATGCAAGCACTTTTGCACAAACCCTAACAACCATTGTCTCCAATAGCACAGCTTCTTCTGGATCTTCTGGTGGTGGTTATGGCTCTGGTTCGGGACAATCTACCAGTACAAGCATTGGATCAGTAACGCAATATTTTAATGGAGTTATTATTACTACAGAAGGGGCTAGCAGCGGCAGCTCTAGCAACGGAACAACCGGATCAGCCGGCGTTTCACAAACAGGGAATAGACTTATTATTGCTGCAACAAAAAATGACTGGATTAATCTTAAGAAATTAATCGAAGAGCTTGACACTGCACAACCACAAGTAGCTATTAAATGTCTTATTGTCGATCTTTCAAGCACAGGAGCAAAAGCTCTTGGATCTCAAATAAGAAATAGAAAGGATATGGTTTCTGGTACCTTAACTGCCCAAGCTGGAAACCTTGTAGGTATTACTACCTCATCACCAAATTTAACTGATACAATAACAAACCCAAACGGCCCAACGCTTGCAGGTAATCTTATGAACGGACTCAATTCCTCTGGAAATATAGCAACTGCTCTTTCATCAAGCGGTAATCAGCCTACTATTGTTACTTTTACAGACCCAACCTCAACTATTCCTAATGATATTTGGTGGATTGCTCGTATTCTTAATAACGCGCAAGACAATCAGATTCTTTCTCAGCCATTTGGGTTTGGCACCAACAACCAACAAATCGTTTTTTCTTCAACAGAAACTCGCATTCTTCCTGGTCAAGCGGCCGCTCAACAAGGTACTGTTGTGGTAAATAATCCTTCAGTGCAAGCTGCTATAACCCTTACCCTTACTCCACGCATTAGCAAAAACAATACGATGAACATTCAAATCACTATAAATGTTAATCAATGGATAGGAAACAATAACAACCAAAACAACCGAGCGATAACCACTAATATAAATATGAAATCGGGTGAAATATGTTTTTTAAGTGGACTAGGAAAAAGAGAAACTGATATTCAAAAAAATGAAACTCCGTTACTATGCCAAATTCCATTATTACGGACTTTATTTAGCGACACTTCAACAACTAAAGTTACTACGGATCTTTGTATCTTTTTACAAGCAGAAATTATTCAACCACGACATGATTTTGATCCATATACTAGAGAAAAATTTACTGAAACAGTCGAATCTCTTTTTGCTAGTGAAAATTTTGAAAACCTTCGTGATCCAATAACTCGTTGGTTTTTTGGAGACACTTCCACTATGGATGAACAATGGCGTGGATTTAAAGATAGACCTATCAAAGCACATACAAACAAAGAAGACACTAACGAATTTCAACTTAAAGAAAATAATACTGCTAATACTCCCCCAAGCCTTACTCCGCCTTATACTGCTCCTATAGTTCAAAAAAAACAGAGCGCTACAAAAAATGATCCTGAAACTTCACAACAAAAAAAGGCGGAAAATAAAACTAATAACCAAATATCCAATCAAACAGAAGAAGAAAAAGCTGCTGCAGAAAAAATAAAAAAACTTTTCTCTGAGCAGCAAAAAAAAGGGGGAGATTTGGCGATAGCTACTAGTCCTGATTTTGTAGAAATTCTTAATACAGAAATTAAACATGCAGGAGAAGTTACAGCGGAAGAAAATTTTAAAGGATCTTATCCAAACTTCAAAGGCCGCAATGATTCATTGGAAGAACTTGAAAACACTATTGCAAAAAAACTTGATGAAGATTATAACGATCCATCAAATCCATTTGGCCCACATACTGCAATAGAAAATAGTCAACAATAATTTATTTATTTTAGTCTTTTAATAAAGACATGGTAAGCATATCTTCAATACACAAAAGTCTGTTATATTTTGCCATACGCTCACCTCTAGAGCAACCGCCAGATTTTATTTGCCCAGCGCTACTTCCCACTGCAAGATCTGCAATAAAAGAGTCTTCGGTATCGCCAGAGCGATGTGAGACAATAGTATTAAGATTATTCTTATGACAGAGCGCAATTGCTTCAAGAGTTTCTGTCACTGTGCCTATTTGATTCGGTTTAATAATAACTGCATTAAGAATGTTGTCTTGAATGCATTGTTCTATATAGCGTGTATTAGTAACACAAATATCATCCCCAACAATTTGAAGTTTTTTACCAAGAGAGCCATAGAGGTCTTTCCAACCTTTTATATCAGATTCTGCACAGCCATCTTCAATAGAATAAAGTGGATAATTATTTAAAAGTTTTTGATAGAATTCATTAAGTTGTCCGGCTGCTTTTATTGAATTTCCCCATTTATAATTATCTTCATTTATATTATATAATTGTGATGCCGCCACATCAATTGCCAACGTAAAAAGACCTTCATAACCAGCCTTTTTAATAGCTTGCATTAAAAGATCAAACGGTTCAAGCTCATTTTTGAAAGTACATACAAAACCACCTTCATCACCAACTGCAGTACTTTTCCCATGCTGATTTAATAAATCTTTTAAAACATGTGAAACGGTAACTGAAGACTCCACTGCCGATCGAAAATTTTGTAATCCAACAGGAACCAACATAATCTCTTGAATTGGAAAATTATTGTTAGCATGAACGCCACCATTAAAGAGATTGAATAAAGGAAAAGGAAGCGACACAGATTCAACGCCATGAAGCTGCGCAATCATTTCAAAAATTTCAAGATCATTTACAAAGGCCTGTGCTTTGCAAACAGCGATACTTACTGCCAAAGTAGCATTTGCCCCAAGATTTTTTTTATTAGAACTTTTATCAATTTCTCGCATAATAAGATCAGCCATATGGGTATCAGGCTCTTTGCCCAAAAGTTCTGGCGCTATTATTGTTTCTATATTTTGAATAGCGTTTAAAACACCTTTTCCGCCAAGCCGAGATCCGCCATCCCGCAACTCAAATGCTTCTCTTGTTCCGCAAGAAGCCCCAGAAGGAACTGATGCTTCAACAGAAAATTCTTCATTTAAAAAAATTTCACACATGATTGTTGGCTCACCACGAGAATCATAAATTTCCTTGCCAACAATTCTGGTTATCCTCATAAGTCCCCCTCGCTTTAGCCGACACAATGCTTTCTTTAAAAGAAAGCATTACACCTTTTAAGCGAGGGAATCAATGCTTTTATAAAAATAAGTTTAATTTATTCACGATTCTTATTGTGGACAAGGCCATAATCTTTAAGTGTTTTTTGATCAACTACTGTTGGCGCTTGCATCATGACATCATAACCGCGCGATGTCTTTGGAAATGCAATAACGTCACGAATAGATGAAGCATTTGCAAGTAACATAATAAAGCGATCAAGGCCAAGAGCAATCCCACCAAGAGGAGGAAATCCATAATCAAATGATTCTAATAAAAAGCCAAATTTATCTTGCATTTGTTCTTTATTTAAACCAAGCAATTCAAAAACTTTTTCTTGAGTTTTAGTATCATGAATACGAATCGACCCGCCACCCAACTCCATACCATTACAAACGATATCATACGCCTGCGCCTTTACATCAGCTGGATTTAAATTTTCCCAACCTGGTTGTGGCGCTGTAAAAGGATGATGCATTGCATTAAAACACTTTTCTTTTTCATCCCACTCAAGCAGAGGAAAATCTACAACCCATAAAAGGTTCAAAAGATGTGGTTGAATAAGTTTTAATATTTCAGCTAAATGCAAACGCAATCTTCCCAATATAGTCCATGCATCTTTATAAGAACCAGCTACAAAAAATAAAGTGTCGGTTTTTTTTAAATCTTTAAAAAGCGCGCTTGCTTGTTCAAAGAAATTTTCTGGTAAGAATTTTGCAACAGGTGATTCAATAAGACCATCTTGCCCCCAACGAACATACAACAACCCTTTTGAACCAAAATCTTGTGCTTTTTTAACTAAACCATCAAGCTCTGATCGTGTAAATTCTTTATCTTGAACCCTCACCGAACCTATTTTTCCGCCTTTTGTCAAAGTATCTTTCAAAAAGGTTAATTCAGTCGTTTCAAATAAATCAGTAACGTCGTGGATTGACATACCAAAACGCAAATCTGGCTTGTCTGAGCCAAACATAGAAAATGCTTGATCATAAGTTATAGTAGGTAATGGTAATTTTATTTCAATATTAAATATCTTCTTAAATAAATACTCAAGCATTCTTTCAATGGTCATCCTGATATCATTAGCATCAACAAAAGACATTTCAACATCAAGTTGAGTAAATTCTGGCTGCCTGTCTGCGCGCAGATCTTCATCACGAAAACAACGAGCAATTTGAAAATAACGTTCTAACCCTCCAGCCATCAATAGCTGTTTGTAAAGCTGAGGGGATTGTGGTAATGCGTAGAATGATCCATGATGTAAACGACTTGGCACTAAAAATTCTCGCGCGCCTTCTGGTGAATTTTTAGTTAAAATTGGAGTTTCAATTTCAAGAAAACCTTGTTGAATAAAAAATTCACGCATACTAAATGTAATCATACTACGCAAAGCTAAGCGATGTTGCATTTCAAAACGGCGCAAATCAAGGTAGCGATAACGTAAACGAATTTCTTCATCAACTAAATGTGCATCTTCTAATTGAAAAGGCAATGTTTTGGATTCACTTAAAATTGTTAAGCTTTCTACTTCTATTTCCCATTTGCCAGTTGGCATCTTTTCATTAATGGTTTCTGCAGAGCGCTCAACAACTTTTCCTTTAACTGAAATAACAAATTCTGAACGCAAAGCTTCTGCTTTTTTATGCGCTTCTTTTGCTGTTTCAGAGTTAAAAACAATTTGTGAAATACCAGTACGATCACGCAAATCAATGAAAATTAACCCACCATGATCGCGACGACGAGAAACCCACCCATTAAGAACAACTTCTTTATTTAAAAAATCTTTATTGATAAGACCACACTCTACAGTGCGCTTCCATGAGCTTGTTAAATTCATTATAAATTACCTCTTTTGCGCCGACTGACAATTTTTATTTTTTATATTTTTCAGTTTATCATAATTACGATACAAAAAAAGGGAAGTTGCAGCTTCCCTTTTTTCTTTTAAGTTTTTTATTTATTCTCAAAATGAATACGATAGACCGCTTGCTATAGTAAATGCTGTATCATCACCAAGAGTTGGTAACAATTCAATAGCTGCTCCAGAATCTTCAGCACTTTTTAATGATGCAGCAGTGTCGCTATCAAGTGGGCTGCCTTTCATGTCAACATAATGTTTTCCTGGTAAAAAAATCGCAACGGTTGTTGTAAATTTTAATGAATTTGTCAAAGCAATAGAAAAGAAAGAATTAAACTCAACTCCTAAACGATTGCTCGCTGGGGTATTAGAAAAACTCACATTGTTTGCTTGGTCAAACGCATTGATATTATTATATTTCCAAAATACAAGCATATTTGGATTAATAGAAAATGGACGGCTACAGTGTTCTGGTGCATAAGTTAACCCCATGCCAGTAAAAATAAGATCAGTAAAACCATCAACAGTAGAAGAAAAGCCTCCTGGACTTAAAATACCCAAAGGCCTTGCTAGCCCGCCCCCTAAACCAAACACACTACGCACTTTACTGCCAGAGTATTGTTCTTGTAATGGTATAAATCCACGGTACTCTCTATTTGAACCACTCTTTAAAGAAGGGTTATCGTCGCCAGATGCAACACCAGCCATAGTTGAAAATTTAAGATCTTTTTTGTAAATCCATAAAGACGCATCTGCTACCATTGCCCATCCAAGATATTTTGTTTTGTAAGCATCACGAAATCTTTTTCTACTATTATAAAAACCTGTTGCCCCTATTTGCTGCCCATTAAGTGCACTGCTTAAAAAATCTGTTGGCTGCGCAATTGGTGCTGCTGGATCATAAAGCGCTAATTGAGCGCCTGGAGCAGTTGGAACATTATCATAAATTTGACTATAAACTTCTACTAATTGCCCGGCCCTGTTTTGTAAAATTACCGTATTTTTGTCCCATGCATAAACTTCCTGTTCTCCCCGGTTAAATGCAGCTTCGATATTAAAATTAAAACGTTCATACATAAAATCTGACATCATCCCAAAGGTGATTAAATCACTTTTTGTGTCTTCAGGATTATCAATTTTTTGTGACGGATCAATATTTAAAAAAGCATATGGTTCAAAATTTAATTTTAAATCATCTTCCTCTAAAGCCTTCAGCTTAAAACGCGCTCCATAAAGCATATTAATACTTCCAAAACCACGTGAATAATTTAATGGCTGCTGTCCATTAATAATGAATCGCTCATAACTTAGACTGCCTGTTTCTCCAAGACTACTTGAGGTGTTTTTAAGAATCGCGGTATAGATATCATACTGCGCTCTTGAAGTAGCAATATCACCCGACAAAAGTAGTCCATATGCATAACGGTTTACTGTGCGATCGCAATAAAAACCAAGAGATGCTGGACTTACTGCAAATGCATCACCTAATGCCCAACCATTTCCAAAACTAACCGGCATTGCTCCTATTTTAAAACTCATATTACTAAAATTATGTTTAAATAATTTGTCAAAATTAATGCCAAGCCATGCTTCTTGCAAAAAGAGCAAATAAGGTTCCATTTTATGTGAATGCTTGCCCGCCAAGGCTTCGCTTAATTTAATTGTTTCTGATGTACTCACAAAAAGCTTTGGATTACCTGCCACAAAGCGAGCTCTAATCGTTGACTGAAAATTAATCCCATTTTCTTCATCGCCCCCCTTGGCTTTAATATCAAATTTTGATTTATTAACTAAAGTTCTATCCACCTTGTCGCCCTGCGCGCCTACCGCACTGCCATTCAATATGGAAGCATTATTAGTGAATTCTGCAACGTTTTCAAGGGTTCCAAAAACCTTAATAAATGGTTTTTTTGTCTCATGCTCACTGGCACAAGCTAAAGCGGTTAATTGCCAACTTAAAAGAGCCCCAAAAATAGGCGATAATAAAGATAAATAAGTAAATCGATTAGTTGTTTTTTTATTCATAATAAAGGCCTTTTACGGTAATAAAGCGATAAAAATAGACATTTTATTATCGATCCACTCAACAATAAAGATGCGCAATTATTGTACGTATACACAGATATTTGTCAAACTAAAAGCCAAAAGGTTGTCACCAAAACAACACAACGCTCAGCTCTTAATGAAAAAATAAATTTAGGACTATTACATGAAAAATAATGACAAAAAACTTCTTCTCGGAGCGCACATGTCTATTGAAGGCGGGCTTCATAAGGCAATAGAAACGGGAAACTCTCTTGGATGTTCTGCCATTCAACTATTTACAAAAAGCAACAGACAATGGGCAGCTAAACCTCTTAAAAAAGAAGAAATAGAGCTGTTTTATGCAGCACAAAAGAAAAGCATTGTTGATATTGTTGTTGCGCATGCAACCTATTTAATTAATCTAGCCTCTCCCAATAAATTAACTTATGAAAACTCAAAAAAAGCTCTTTTAAGCGAACTTGAGCGTTGCAATTTATTAAATATTCCTTACCTAGTGCTACATCCAGGATCATCAGTTTCACTTTCCAAAGAAGAAGGCCTTAAGCAAATAATCGCTGGACTCAATACGGTTTTAAATGACTATCATGGAAAAACTATAATTCTTTTGGAAACTATGGCTGGACAAGGAAGCTCCTTAGGAAGGAGCTTTGAAGAGCTCGCAACAATACGCAACAATATCACTCATAAAAATAAAATCGGTTTTTGCTTTGACACTTGTCATGCGTTTGCAGCCGGATACAATTTTTCAAAAAAAGACCTTTACAAAGAAATGTTTGAAAAATTTGATAAAATTTTAGGAATTACACACATAAAAGCTTTTCACCTAAATGACTCTAAAAAAGAATTTAATTGCCGCGTTGACAGGCATGAAAACATTGGAGAAGGCATGATTGGGCTTGAGGCATTTAAATTAATTATGAATGATGATCGGTTTTCAACTATACCGAAAATTTTGGAGACACCAAAAGAACAACCCGAAGACGATTTGAAAAATTTAAACATATTAAGAAGTTTAATTGATTAACAAAATTTAATAAAAATAATGAGAGAACGTTTCTAGCTAAGAAGAAACCGTATGTACCATGGTTAGTTTGTTCTCTCATTATAATTCGCAGCATTTTACCTAATCACTTACCAATAAGGAAAAAGATTTGTAAAATATAAATTGAGTATCTCAAAACTTGAGCAAAACAACAGATTTCTTTTTGTTTTTTAAAACGCAACAACAATATTTTTGCCTTGGCCATGAAAAAAGCAACAAAACCATAACATTGCAACAAGAAAGATCAAAAAACAACATGATTTATTTATAAACAATTTAAAAAAAGAAGTTCTTTTCGAAATTGTTCATTCCGAAAAGAACTTCTTCAAATAAGAAATTCTATAGTAAAATAAATTTTAATTATTAATAACGAAGACCTGTTCTACTTTCCACTTGCAGGTAGATCTAAATAACAAGTAACAATGTCTCCTGGTTGCCAAGCGTCAAACCCATCAACAAGAAATGCGCATTCAAATCCAGAATGAACTTCTTTAACCTGTTTTTTATCTCTTTGAAGACTAGAAATCTTACCTTCGCCAACCTCTCTTCTGCCTCGGGCAATAGTTACTGAGCCCTTGTTAGATAATCTTCCGTCTCTTACAACACAACCAGCAATAATTCCAAGCCCTTTAATATCAAAAATCTTAAGAACTTCAGCTTGGCCAATTTGGGTTTTAACTGTCTTGATTTCTTTTGCGCGAGCCGCCAATTTTTCTAACTCTTCTAATAATTTATAAATAATGTCATAGAGCTGAATAGAAACACCTGCTTGACGAGCAATCGACTGTGTTCCTGTTTCTACCTTAACATGGAAGCCTACAATTGTGGCACTTGTATCTTGCGCAAGAATAACATCACTTTCACGAATATCTCCTACGCCCGACCTTACTACAACAAATTGTTTATATAAGGTCATATCTACCTTATCAAAAGCATCAAGAATTGCTTCTAAAGAAGAATAAGTATCAGCTTTTAAAATAAGATTAAATTTTTGTTTTTCATCGCCATGAGCAAATTGAGATCTTTGTAATGATTGTTGGGGTAATTCTTCTTTATTAAAACGAAGCTTACGATATTCTGCTTCAGTAATAACTTCAAATAATGCTCCAACTGGCGGTAGTTCTTCAAAGCCTGTTACTAAAACAGGTACCGATGGCAATGCTTGTTGCACGGCAAGACCGTATGAATTTGTTAACGACGCTACATGCCCAACGCGAGAGCCGGCCTTAAAATAATCGCCTAACTTTAAAATACCTTGGCGGCATAATAATGTTGCAAGCGCTCCACGACCTTTTTGAATTCTAGCTTCAAGAATATACCCTTCAGCTGGAACATTTCTTTCTGCCTTAAGCTCTAACATCTCTGCAACAAGGACTATCATTTCCAACAAACGATCAACACCTGTGCCGTCTTTTGCCGACAAAGGAACACAGATAGTGTCTCCGCCCCATTCTTCAGGAAGCAGATCATGTTGCGCCAACTGTCTTTTAACAATTTCTATTTTAACGGAATCTGCTTTATCAATTTTATTAATTGCAACAATAATAGTTGCATCAAGCAATTTTGCTGCTTTAATACATTCAACTGTTTGAGGCATAATTCCATCATCTGCAGCCACAACTAAAACTACAATATCTGCTACAGACACCCCTCTTTTGCGTATTTTTGCAAATGCTTCGTGGCCAGGAGTATCTAAAAATACTGCTCCGCCATGAGGGGTTTTAACTTCATAAGCACCTAAGTGTTGCGTAATTCCACCCTTTTCTTTTGCTGCTACGCGTGTTTTGCGAATGTAATCAAGTAAGGTTGTTTTTCCATGATCAACATGCCCCATAACTACCACAACAGGCTCCCTTAATTGGCCTAATTGAACGGCGCGAGCCTGCGGAACACCATTAAATACGGCAGACTTATCTTTTAAGGAAACTTTTTTCAAAAGAGGAATTTCATAATAACGCGCAAGCAATGCAACAACATCTTCAGGAAGAACACTATTTTTAGTGTAAATTTTACCTTGTTTTAGCAATGTTAAAATCAGATCATTGCTTAATAATTTTGTTTTTTTTGCAAAAGCCTCAAGGCTCATTGATTGATGCTCTATAGAAGCTCTTTCAAGCACTTTTCCAGATTTTTTTTCTTCTAAAGGTTGTTGAATAACACTATCTTCTAATTGTTCAACAACTGTATTATTTTCTTGATTCTTGTCTTGTTGCATAATTGCTTGCTCTTTTGTTTTTGAAAGATTAGACGGAGAAGATATCGTATCGACCTTTACCTGCTCGCTTTCTTTATTTTTATTTTTAAATTTCTCAGACAAGCAAGAAAGTTCTTCCTCTGACAACACGGCCATGTGGCTCTTTACTTGAAAACCCTCGATCTTTAACGCTTCGAGCAATTCTTTGCTTGAAACATCACACTGTTTTGCAAACTCATGTACTCGCATTGCTCTCTTTTCAAACTTTAACAGGTTTATTGCTTAAAACTCTTCATTTATTTTTTTATCAAGCGCTTCTCTATTTTCTAACTGCACCAAGTCTATAGCAACGCCTGCTAATTGAGAAGCAAGTGCAATATTTTGTCCCATTTTCCCAATAGCAAGAGATCTTTGGTCGTCGTCCAACCATACTCGAGCGGTCTTGTTATTGTCCGAAACTTCAACCCTATTTATTTCGGCAGGCTTTAATAAGTTTTTTACTAAATTTTCTTTATTCTCTGTCCAAGCAATAATGTCAATTTTCTCGGTACCAAGATCCTTTAAGATCGGTTTTATTCGAGCGCCCCCCACCCCAACACAAGTCCCTACAGGGTCAACATTCATATCATTAGAACTTACAATTACTTTCGACTTATAACCAGCAATTCTTACAATATGCTTAATATCAACAATTCGCTCAAACACTTCAGGAATTTCTAATTCAAAAAGCTTGGCTAAGAAATCTGAAGAAACTCTATCAAGAATAAGTTGATTTTCGTTGCGAGGCAATTCAAGCACCTCTTTAAGTAGCGCTTTAATGGGAAAGCCAGCGGTAAATCGCTCTCCGGGAACCGACAAAGACTTTGGTAAAAATGCAAGATAGTCTCCTTGTACCTTAATCGAGACGCCGCTTTTTTCATTTTTATGCACTACGCCTTGAATAATATGCCCTTCTTTAGGCTTAAATTCGTCGTACACCGTAGATGCTTCAACTTGCCGAATTTCACTCGCTATAAGTTGACGCGCTCTCATAATTTCAATTCGGCCAATTGTCCCATCAAAAGAAACCCAAACTTTTTCGCCTGCTTCAACTGCAAAGCCTAATGCTTTTGCTTTCCTTATTGATATTTCAATTTCCTCGTCAACAACGCTATTTACTGCTATTTTTTCTACTTGAACAACAAGTTCTCCTGATTTTTCATCGCAATAAACTCTTAACTTACATTCTGGATAGCGTTTTTGATACGCATCTAACACGCCATTACAAACAATCTCTTTAAGAACTGTGCCATCTAGGCCTTTTTCTTCTACGAGAGCTTCTATGACATTAGAGAGTTTCACATGAATCCTTTTTACTTAAACATTTTATTGCGGGAAATCTTCAGACCCCTCTATTCTACCAAAAAACTTAAAAATTAAAAGTATTCTCGAAAAAGACTCTTCAATTTTCCAGTTTTCTTTAATAATTTTTTTTGTTTTAGCTTTATTATATTTTATTAAGATAAATATATTTAAATATAGTAATAATAGGCAAAGGAGGAAATGTGGATAACTCTGCATTTTTACGCTTAATGAATCGACCAGATCGCTCTTTTGCCTTTTTTAAAAATTGTGGATAACCTGTGGATAACTTGTGGATAACTTGTGGATAACTTTTAAAATATTGATTTAGACGTCTTTTTCGTTGCATTGAAAATGATAATGCCCTTTGAAAGGGCCTTTTCAGCTTGTGTGAAAATAGTTATCCACAAGTTATCCACAAGTTATCCACAGGTTATCCACAATTTTCTAAGAGAAAAGTTTTGCTTTAAAATGAACTAGGGTATTTGTTTGTATATTTTCAGATTAATACTTTTATTGTGATTTTTTATATGCTAGTTCAAGATCTTGAGCGAACTTATTAAGCTCACTTTGTTTTCTTAAGATATAAGAAGGATGGAATGTTGGCAGGAGGGGAATTGTTTTATATAAAAGGAAGGAGCCCCGCACTTTACTTAAGGCAAAATCTGAAAGAATAAGCGCATTCAGAGCAGACTTTCCAAGGGTACAGATAATTTGGGGTGCAATTATTTGAATCTGTTTTTCAAGTAATATTTTTTTGCAGATGCTTATCTCATTAAACAGCGGAGTTCTGTTCTTTGGAGGTTTGCACTTAACAATATTGGTAATATAAATATCTTCAGTTTTAATTCCAAGATTTTCTAATATTTTTATAAGAAGTTTTCCAGAAGGTCCAACAAATGGTATTCCTTCAATGTCTTCTTTTTTGCCGGGAGCTTCTCCAATAAGCATAAGTGTTGCGTTAGGGTTTCCTTTCCCAAAAACGACTTGTGTGCGCCCTAAATTACCAAGAGGGCACAAGTTGCATTGCTTATATGGTTTAAAAAGATCATTAAGTAATTGTTGTTTATTCATGATTTTTATCACAGACGATTAAAGCGTTGTTTTTAGTAGTATAAAAATACGTATTTAAAAGACAACTTATTTTGTTTAATGATGCTGAATATAGTTTATTAAAAAATCGCTCCAGTCGGTTGTTAGCGAAAAAATATTTTTTTTATAAAGTTCGTGAACTCTATATTCAGGGAAATAAACAGCAAGCCCTTTTGCGTTGGGATATTTTTCACCTGATGTAGACTTTATAACAGCTTGTTCTATCAATAAAAGCGCTTGCTTTAGAGCTTCTGTGAGCGCTTGCTTTAGAATAGTTTCTTGATGTTTATTTTGAAAAGAAAAAGCGTTTAAATTTTTTAAGAGATTTTCGTAAAAATGATAAAGGTCTATAAATGTTGGTTCGTCAAAATAAGTACAATATTGTCTATTTTTACTTAGTGAAATCGTGCGATAAACGGATTGATTGATTTGTATTTCTAGCGCTTTTTGTAATAATTGACAAATTGATTTAATGCAAGCTTCTAGGTCTTGTATCAAAGAAAGGTTGATGCAAGAAAGAGTGTGATCGTTATAAAAAGAATAAGTTTTTTTATAGCTATTAACAATATGAGAACCAAATGCTTCTTTACTGATAGAGCTAAAAAGAAAAGGGGCAAGGACTTTTTCATAATTCCATCCTGCGCCGGGTTCTGATTGTTCTGATCCGATCATTAAGTCGGCATAAGATTTAAAAATACTTGCTATTTCAATCATTCCCATAAAGCAAGCGTCGCAACCTATAAGTGAAAATTTTTCACCGCCTAAAAAATTTTTTACAATAATATCTAATGCGTAAATTAATTTTTTTTCTGAAAGACTGTTTCCGGTTGTGTCGTCAAAACAGACTCCTTTTTTAGAGTTCTTTTTTACAAGAATCCTTAAAAGACTTCCAATGATAGGTGCTTTTCGTTTTTCTGTTTCTTTTCCAGGCATAAATATATTTTTTGTTCGAACTAATGTATTTTTCTGGAAGTCAAGTGGCCCTGTTCCGTGATCCCATAAAATAAGAGCATAATTGTCTGCTGGAAAAAGCTTAATTGCTTTTTTGCAAAAAAATATAAGCGATTCTGGGTCTCCGCTATCAAGCAATTCTTGATTTGTTGACTCAAAAAAAACTGAAGTATTATTTTTTTCTATAATAGCTATGCGATACAGTTTCTGATGTTTGTTTTGTGCCCCAATTAAGCAAACTACGATGTTAATAAATTGATTAGAGCCAATGCGGGACATTTGTGTAATGTTTTTATACACAAAAGGAGAAAGGTCATTGTCTCCGGCAATAAATACAAGAAACGTCCATGGTTTTTTAGGTGAAGAGTTCACAGCCGTTTCTGTTCCAGAAAGCGATAAAAGAAAAATAAAAAAATGGAAACAAGCAAATGGTGCAACTTTATTTTTCTTGTTGCTTTGTTTCATTATTTTTTCCTAAAACATTAAATCAAGAAGATCTAACCATTTGGTTTGTTGTGCAAATGGAACGCGCGTATATGATATATCTATATATCGAGTAGGAAAGCAAATTGCAACGCCATAAGCTTGTGATAACGAAGGGCCTGTTTCGTTTGCAATAATCACGTTGTTAATAAGAATAAGTGCGTCATTAATGCTTGTTGCAATCTGTTGCTTTAGATAATTTTCTTGATTTGTCATGCTCATAAAATCAATCGCCTGAAGAATATTTGAGTAAAAATGATACAGATCTATATAGCTTGGTTCTGAAAAATAAGTACAAAGGCGGCGAGATCGACTTGTCTTTAAGGCCCGTTTTACAGAGTCATTACTTTGTACTGCTATTGCCTGAAGAAGAGCTGAGTTAACCTCTAGTATTTTTCTTTCAAGCGCGAAAAGCTTTGTTAGGTCTAGCGCTGATTGGGTATAATCATTAGTGATGTTTTGATAATTGTTTTTATATGATTTTACAATGTGACGAACAAGCTCTAAGGGGGAGAGTGATCGTGTTTTAAAAGGTTCAAGAATAGCCGTGTAAGGATAGCCTGTTCCCAACACAACCTCTTCTGACCCTACCATATAGGTTGCGTAATTTTTTAAAATTCCTCCAATTTCTATCATCGACATAAGGCATGCGTCAAAAGCAATAATATCAATTTTTTTACCCCCTAAAACAGTTGTAGAAATTTCCTTTAAGGCTTGATCAAGTTTTTCATTAGTGAGATAGCTTCCATAGGTATCGCTAAAACAAACACCTTTGTCAGGCGAACTGTTTCCATAGCGTTGTTGCACAAAATCAATAAACCCAATAGACCTGTTTAATTCTAACATGTGTGTAGTAGGATTAAAGGCAAAAAGTTCAGAAGAATTAACAGCTTTTCCTCTAATATTATCATAGATACCACTACCATGGTTCCATAATACTAGAACATAATGTTTTGCTGGATAATTATCAACAGCCCATTTAAAGCAACTAACAAGGGTTTGAGCGTTGCCGCTATTTAATTTTTGATAACTTGTTATATCGTTGCTGTTGACTTGAATTGCCATGTTTTTTTCAATATAAAATCTTTTTGTTTTTTCATGAATTCCGTAGCCATCAAGTTGCACTAAAATATTAATAAATTCTGTTGAACCTACCTGTTTCATTTCTTGTATGTTTCTATGTGCAAAAAAATTAAGATCATTATCTGCGGCGGCATACACAAGAAATGTGGTGTCTTTTTGTTGGACTGGAGCGGCTAATGAAGTTGTTTTTAGAAAGGTAAAAATCAAAAACAAGAGCCAAAAATGTTTTATTTGATTTAACATAGAAGCGTATCCTTTTTTAAATTATTTTTTAAAAAGGTACGTAATTTTTTGCTTGAAATTCAATAGTTTTCATAAGAATATTTTTTTTGTTTATCAAGGCGAGCTAGCCACGCAAGGCAAAAAGTTAAATAAAAACTAAGTTGAAAGTCTAAAAAAAATAATTGATAAGGGTTGTATAAAAGAGTTATGAGCGCAGAAAGAACAAGCCCGTGAAGAGCGCCCATTGGCAATTTTAATAAAGCGCTCAAAGTAAACAATAAAAAAAGATGGAAAGCACGCACAAAAGAAATGCTTGGTGTTGATAAAAGAAAATAGGTAGTGCTGAGTACTATAAGTACTATATGTTTAATAAAAAAAGGTATGGGTAAAAAACTTAATAAAAAAAACCAACATAAAATAAAAATTGCAAGATGTAGCCCAGATCGTGCAAGATGGTGAACAATTCCCCACACCTTAAACCCTAATTTTTCTTGTTCAATGAAATTTTTATCTTGATTTTGTTCGCCTAAAAAAAGCGAACAAAAGAGCGCTGTAACCGGTTTTGACATTTTTTTTTGTAAGGAATTAATAAGAGACTGTTTTTTTTCATTGAGACAGCGCCATAAAGAAAAGTGAGGGCGCGAGACAAGTTCAGTTTCTATTTTATAAACAAAAGCAGTTCCAGATACTCCTTCTTTAAGGAGGTATTTTTTAAAATCCCCATAGTCAGGTTTTTTTATGGAAAGATTTTTTATAGATACTTGATCAGCAACTTTTAGGGTGGGAATTTTTTTACTATATACATAAAGAGAAATTGCTTTATTAGAGAAAAATTTTTTAAAGAAATTAGTTTCTTCAATCGTTTTGATACGCGTTCTGTAGCTCCAGGATTTATTACCAGTTTTAATAATTTCTTCAACGTAACCAATAGAAAGAGGATTAATTTTTGGTTCAAATAATGAATAATTATTTTCTTGTCGCGTAATAAGTACACGGCCAATTATGCCAAAGAGAACAATAAAAAGCAGATGAGTTCCGTAAATTTTCTTTGTTGGAGTTATTATAAACAGTATAAAAATTATAAAAATAAAGGGAATTAATAAGTAATAATAAAAGATTGGAATCATAGAAGTTTTTGTGCAGATACCTGTGATCAACCCCAAAAGACAAAAAAAAGTAACATGAAACGATAAAGGTAAAAAATTATTGAATAAACTCACTGCAAGCCTCTTTAGGGTATTTGATTAACTAAAAAGATAATCTGGCTGGTTCTTTTTGTAAATAAAAGGCACAAAGGTTTCTTTTCTAGGCTATTTTTAATATACTTCTATAAGCATATAGGTAGTTTTTCTCTAATGAAGGGTGGTTTCATGTTAGCTTCTGGGGTTATTAAAAAAGTTCTTTTAAATGGATTAACAGTTTTGGTGCATGCTGTTCATAACATTCCCAAAATATCAATGGAACTTGCTTATCATGTTGGATCAAAAGATGAAGGTTTGTCAAAAAATGGCCTTTCAGAAAAAGGAATGGCGCATCTTATTGAGCACATGATTTTTAAAGGCACCCACAAGTTGTCCGAAAGTGACATTAATATAATAGGACATAAGCTTTCTGGGTATGTTAATGCATTTACTTCGTTTGATGTTACTGCATATGTATATGAGTTTCCATCTCAATATTTAGATGAATCATTTATGTTATTATCTGACTGTATGCGTAATTGTCGTTTTGACGAGCAGATGCTTAATTCTGAGCTTAAAGCAGTTATTCAAGAGCTTAAAATGGGTAGAGATAATTATGTTGGAGAAATGCTTTACGATTTAATTTCGGCGATTTTTCATGATCACCCTTACCATTCGCCTATTATTGGATTTAAACAAGACTTATGGAGTTTAGATAGACAAGCCTTGGTAGATTTTTATGAAAAACATTATGTGCCAAACAATGCAGTGCTTACTATTGTTGGGGATGTAGATCCTGAAGAAGTGTTTGCAGTTGCAGAAAAATGGTTTGGTTCAATTCCATCAGATCCAACCTACAAAAGAAAAACTTTTTATCATAGCCAAGACTTGATTGCAAAATCCTTAACCACTTATCGCGATGTGCAGCAGCCAGTCGTTTTGATGGGCACTTTGATGCCTTCAGCAAAAAATAAAAAACAATATCTTATTGATGTAATTACCTGGTTACTTGGTGCAGGTGAAAGTTCTCGTCTAACAAAAAAACTGGTCGATGAGTTAGAGTTAGTTACAGAATTTGAAGTATTTGCGGACTATCTTGAAGATGCGACTTTATTTTTTATGTATTTTACACCAAAAGATATACGCGATACTGAAAAAATTATGGATATTATTTATGAAGAAATTACAAAATTAAGTAAATCAATTCCAAAAAAAGAACTTTTGCGGGCAACAAAAAAGTTAAAATCAGCACATATTTCTAAGCTTGAAAATTATTCAAAACAGGTAAGTTTTATTTCTGAAGGCTATTTATTTACTGGCGATGAAAATTTTTTGCATAATTATTTAAATTATCAAACTGATGATCTAGAAGGCGAAATAAAAGAATTACTTAAAACTTGTTTTTCGTCTTCAACAATGGCAGTTGGTAAAGTTCTACCATTAAAAGAGGTTGATAAAGAGCGAGCAAAACAGTTACAAGAAATCTCTGATCAAGAAGATGCAAGGATTTTGCAAGGAAAGACCCGTGAAACACCTGTTGAGCCAGGGAAGTATGCAGATCAGGTTAAGGTTAAGCCGACCAAAAAGTTTCATTTTCACAAACCAGAAAAAACTACTTTGAAAAATGGTTTAAAAGTTTTTGCTTTTAATAGTTTAGAATTCCCCAAAATAGAGTTGGTGTTAGCGTTAAAAGCTAAATCTGATGTTGATCCGCAAGATAAACAAGGGCTTTATAATTTTGTTGCGGATATGTTACTTGAAGGCACTAAAAATTACCGTGGCAAGAACCTTGTAGATGTTCTTGAAGAGCATGGTATGAGTATTAGTATTTCGCCAGGGCGTATTTCATTAAGTTTATTGAGTGAAGATTTTGAAAAAGGCTTAGAGCTTTTACATGAGATTTTGACCAATGCTATTTTTGATAAAAAAGCAGTAGAAAAAATTCGTGAAAAGATTTTGATGGATTTAACTATGTTTTGGGATGAGCCAAAAAGCTTCTTTGGGCAATTAGTAAGCGAAGAAATTTATAAAGGACATCCGTATAGCAAAAACGGTTACGGCACTATTGAATCAATTAAAAGTATTACTCAAGCAGATTTGATTAACTTTTATAAAGAATACTTTAGTCCACAAGGAGCTTCTATTGCCGTAGTTGGTGACATTAAGGATTATGAAACAACAAATAAATTGTTAGAAAAACATCTTGGAAAATGGCAAGGAAAAATTGTTGAAGAAGTTAAATATCCAGCATTAAAAGAACCATTTACAGA
Source organism: uncultured Pseudomonadota bacterium (assembly GCA_964433415.1). Taxonomy (GTDB): domain Bacteria; phylum Babelota; class Babeliae; order Babelales; family CAIQNR01; genus CAYSQM01. The sequence goes on along the minus strand of CAYSQM010000003.1, from coordinate 92,739 downwards.
TGATGGCGCCCAAGATAGAAATTATTTAATTAATCGTGATCAGGTAGTGCTGGGATTCTCTAGAGCAACTATAGATCGAGCAGATGCTGATTATGATAAATTGCTGTTGTTTGATCAGATTTTTGGCGGCGGTTCTTCGGGCTCTATGAACTCTAAGTTGTTTGCATTGCGTGAAGCAACTGGTCTTTTTTATACTATAACAGGAACTTTAATTGCAGGGGCTGATGAGCAACCAGGCGTTTTTTTAGTTAAAACTATCGTTTCGCGCGATCGCCTTGAAGAAGCAAAAAAAGCAATTAAGCATGTTATTGATACGGTTATTGATACGCTTACAGAAGAAGATCTTGAGCATGCAAAACAGATAATTATTAATGCGCGAATTTCTAGTTTTTCATCGAACAAGGCAATGGCAGGAACTTTCTTAGCAGTTGATAAGTTTAAGTTGCCTGAAGACTACTTTGATAAACGCGAAGAAAATATAAATAAAATTAGTCTTGTTGATGTAAAAGAAGCTGCTAAAAAATACATGGATAGTTCTAAAATGATTACTATTCAAATTGGTCGCGTAGATGTATGAACAAAGAACATTACAAGCTAGAAATTTTTAAAAAGACAGTATGGGATTTTTATCAAGAAAATAAGCGTGATTTTGTATGGCGTCAAACGATAGATCCTTACAAAATTCTAGTTTCGGAGATTATGTTGCAACAGACGCAGACCTATCGCGTTGCAACAAAGTTTCCCCCTTTTATTTCTGAGTATCCTACTTTTCAAGCGCTTGCTCAGGCTTCAACTTCTGAAGTTTTAAGTCTTTGGGTTGGTCTTGGGTATAATCGTCGCGCCTTGGCCCTTCATGAAATTGCTAAGCGCGTTGTTTCTGAACATAATGGCCAGTTACCTAACTCTGTTGAAATATTAAAAACATTTAAAGGGTTGGGGCATGCAACGGCATCTTCAATTATAGCATTTGCTTTTAATGAGCCGACAGAATTTATAGAGACGAACGTGCGAGCAGTTTATTTGCATACGTTTTTTAATAATCAAGATGAAGTAGATGATAGAGAATTATTACCCTTTGTGCGAGCTACGGTTGACAAACAAAATCCACGCGAATGGTATTATGCCATAATGGATTATGGGGTATATCTTAAAAAATTATATAAAAATCCAAGTCGCAAAAGTAAACATTATAAACTACAGTCACCCTTTGAAGGGTCTCTTCGACAGGTTCGTGGGGCGCTAGTTCGCCTACTTTTAGAATGCAAGCAACTTACAGAGCAAGAGTTGCTTAGAAAACTTTTTGAAGTTTTGCCTTCTTGCAAAGACCTGGCCGACAAGGTTATCAATGGTATGATAAAAGAAAATTTCATTAAACAAAATAAAGATTTATTAAGTTTATAAAGCATTTATTGTCGTTTTTGATAACCAGGATTTTGACTCAAAAAACCAGCATTCACTTTTTTTACTAAAGCAGCGCGTTCTTCTTTGGTAAGCGCTATACTAGTTGATTTATTGATTGATTGAAGAGTTAACGTTAACTCTTCAAATTTTTCTGGTAGTTTATCATCAAGAGTAGGTTTTTTGGTTGATAGTCGGCCTAATTGTTCTAGTTGCATAGTATCAACATAATCTAAATATAAGAGCGATTTATCAGTTTTTTTCTGTTCGTCTGCGATTAAATAATTATTGAGAGTTACTGGAAAAATTAAAAATGTAAAAAATAGTTGTTTTTTATTCATCATATTAACCTATAATTTTTGTTTTCTTAATTTTGATAACACGCCAGTATATTGTCTTTTTTGCATTTCCATGAAAGATGGTTTTTTTGTAAATATTTGAATACTTGGCTGAGCTGAAAAATTGTCTCCATTGCTAGCAACGATTATTTTTTTTAAGTGATCAGCGCCGATAAATGGAATAATTGGTGTGGTTTTATTAGGAGTGATTTCATCTGTAGATGCTTCGGTTTTGCGTTTGTTTCCCAAATCGATTGTTTTGAGTTGGCCTTGACTATTTATGGTTATAGCATTTGATTCTTAATCGATCCCCACACTGTTAGTTGAATGTTTATGGTGAAAAATAATTTTTTTGCTTCTAAAGTTTAAAACTAACATTTTATTTTTTATCGTTAATACAAGTTCTTCTTCGTTCTGTGGGTTGAAGAAAATTGAGCGTATATTATTTATTCCCCACAAAAATTCATTTGTTAATGCAAAAGTACAAACACCAGTTTTAGTGTCCCATAAATTAATTTTAGAAAAATGTGTTGTTTGGTGTGCAGAAGCCAGAAGGCTACCCCTTTTGTTAAAGTTAAAAGAGGTGACGGTTTCGTGTTTGTTGATGTTAGGTTGTTCAAGTGCTGGTTCTAGGCTAAATGGTTCTAAAAAGGCTAAGCATCCTTGATTTCCTCCGACAGCAAGTAATTTTGCATCTGGAGAAAGAGCAATGCAGTTAAGATTTTGGTCCATTAATTTTAATGCAAAATTGGTTTTTTTAGGGGTATCATAAAGTAAAAGAAGGGTGTTGTTTTCTAAATTATGAGTACCTATGATATAAACATATCTGTCGTATGGATGGAAAAAAGCTTGATTAATTTTTCTATCATCATTAACCAGAGACAATTCTTCTTCTAGTTGTTCTGTTAATATGTTGAATATTCTCAAATAACTAACAGTTTTAAGAGACGCTAGTGATATTAATTCATCAGCAACAACTATAATTTTGCTGCTTTCTTGATTAATCGCGATCCAATCAACAGATAAAGGAACAGTTCTGTCTTTTTGAGGAATGATCGTTTGTTCTATGATATAATTGCCCGAATATGTTTGTTGTAGTATTAAAAATTGAAAAATCAAAAGAAACATCTTTTTATTTATTGCAAACATTATTATCTTTTTTATCTATATTATATGCTTATTTAAAATGTTTCATTATTTATGATAAATACTTTTTAAGTAGGTCATTAATTATTTTTGGATCAGCTTTCCCTTTTGTTTTTTGCATAGCTTGTCCAACAAAAAAACCAAAAATCTTGTCTTTTCCTGATTTATAAAGAGCAACATTTTCTGGATTTGTATTAATAATTTCTTTAATTATTTTTTCAAGTTCTTCTGTATTACTCATTTGCTCAAGCCCAAGTTCTTTGACTAAAGCAATTGGTTCTTTATCGCTGTGTGCAAGAATTTTAAAGATTTCTTGTCCGCCGCGAGTATTAACGGTTCCTTTATCAACGAGAGAAATAAGTGCAGCAATTTTTTCAGGAGTAACTTTGCAGGTAAAAGGAGTTTCTTTTGTTTCTTTTAAAAGGGTCATTAAATCGCGCAATATCCAATTAATTAAGTTTTTACTTCTAATTATTTGCGCAGCTTTTTCATAGTAATCAGAAAGTTCTCTATCTTCAATAAGAATTCCTGCTTCGTAACTTGATAATCCATAACTAGAACATAGGCGCTTAGTCTTTGCGTCAGGTAATTCTGGCATTATTTTTTTGATGGCCGCTATTTGTTCTTCTGAAATTTGAATAATTGGTAAATCAGCTTCTTCAAAATAACGGTAATCAGCAGCTTCTTCTTTTGAACGCATTGGGCGGCTTACTTTTTCTTTAGTATCCCATAGGCGAGTTTGTTGAATAACTTTTCCGCCAGCTTCTAAAGTTTCAATTTGACGTTCAATTTCATATTCAATAGCGTCGCCAATAAATTTAAATGAATTTATATTTTTTAATTCACAACGAGTGCCAAGATTAGGATCATTTTTTTTGCGAACAGAAATGTTGGTATCTGCCCTAAAAGAACCTTCATCCATATTTCCTGTTGAAACTCCGCTATAAACAACAATAGAGTGAAGAGTTTTAAGATAAGCTATAGCTTGTGCTGTGCTTTGGATATCTGGATAAGTAACGATTTCAAGCAAAGGGGTTCCTGTTCTGTTGAGATCAACAAAGCTTTCATTTGAACCTGTGGCGTGGATATTTTTACCTGCATCTTCTTCAATGTGAATTCTAATTAAACGAATTGTTTTTTGAGCCCCATCGTCTGTGGGAATAACTATAGCGCCTTCTGTACATACAGGCACTTTGTCTTGAGTAATTTGATAATTTTTTGGTAAATCCGGATAAAAATAATGCTTACGCGAAAATGTGCTTTTTGGAGAAATAATACAGTTAGTTGCAAGACCAGCTTTTATGGCTGAATTAACAACCTCTTTGTTGAGAACCGGTAACACGCCAGGATAACCAGAACATACAGGGCAAATGTTATCATTCGCTTTAGTGGTTTGACTATTTGAGCAAGAACAAAAAATTTTACTTTGTGTGTTAAGTTGCACATGTACTTCAATGCCAATGTCTACTCGATAATCAGGATAGCGATTTATTATTGATTTTTTTTCTTCCATAGCCTTGCCTTACATGTTTTGGTATATACCTTTGTTCTTATGCACCCATTTGCATTGATAGTGTTAAGGTGATTATTAAGATAGCAAATTAGGAATTTTTATCAAAACAGACTTGGCTTATTTGTTACAATAATTTTGTTTTTATTTTGTAATTTCAATAATTTTAAAATGTGAAATAGAAATGGCCTTGTCTGTTTCAAGCGTTATTTTGCAGTTAAATGTTTTTTCAAAATCAAATATGGTTGCATATTCAACGGTAGAGATATAATCAAAAACAGGTTGGCTAAGTTTTACAAATATGGATTTACTTATTTTCCCTGTCGTTAATTCTTGTTTAATGCTACGCAGCACTTTATAGCTTTGCGCTTTTATTGAAGGAACAACCCCAGTTCCTGTGCAATGCGTACAAGTGTCAGTTAGTTGTCTCCCTAGCGTTTTTCCAGAGCGCTTTCTGGTCATTTGAACTAAGCCAAATTCAGAAATTTTTAAAAGAACCGATTGAAATTTGTCCTGTTCTTTAAGTTCTTTTTCAAAAAATTTAAATAATTTTTGTTTGTTAGCGCTTGAAAACATATCAATAAAATCAATAACAATAAGTCCGCCAACATTTCTAATTTTTAATTGACGCGTCACTTCTTGAGCAGCTTCAAGATTAGTTTTTAAAATAGTATCTTCAAGGTTAGTTTTTCCGATGTAGCGCCCAGTGTTAACGTCTACAACAGTCATTGCTTCAGTTTCTTCGATGATGATAGATCCACCAGAAGCAAGATCAACTTTTTTATTTAAACATTCTCTTATTTGTTCTTCAATATTGTAACGATCAAAAAGCTGTTCTCTTCCGTTATATAAACAGATTTTTGCAGAATGCTCAGGAGCAATCTCTTGAACATAAGCAGCGAGTTCTTTTTGGCGAGCTCTGTCATCAACAATAACTTGTTCAACATTTTCATCTAAATGGTCGCGTATAACTTGGAATGCTAAATGCACATCTTGATAAATAACTTCACCAATTTTTGCAGTTTTTTCTTTTTCAAGAATAGTATTCCAAATATTAAGTAAAAATTTAATATCTTGTTTGATTTCGCGTTCTGTGCGGTGTTCAGTAGTTGTTCTAATAATTGCGCCCATACCTTCTGGTATGCTTGCAAGAACAAGCTCTTTTAGGCGATCACGTTCTTCTTGAGCCTCTATTTTTTTTGAAATTCCAATGCGAGGAATACTTGGCATAAGTACAATAAATCTTCCAGGCAATGCAAAACAAGTAGTAAGTTTTGCACCCTTTTCATTTATTGGTTCTTTGGTCACTTGCACTAAAAGCGATTCGCCCTCTTTTAATATTTTTCCAATATCAAGAGGTTGATGTTGCGCTCGATTTTGTTCTTTTTTTGAAGTTGATTCAAGTTGACCTATGTTTTCACTGATTTTGTTAATAGCAAGCTCGCGATCAATTTCTGAAATATGAAGAAATCCAGATTTTTCTTGCCCTATATCAACAAATGCTGTTTGAATTCCAGGAAGTACTTTAGTTACTAAAGATTTAAAGAAGCAGCGTTCAATGGTATTGCCAGCATGAGACCAAAAATAGATATTTTGTAGTCTACCATCTTCTATGATAGCAATGCGTGTTTGCCAAGGTTCTTCATTGATAAGAATTTTTTTCATATATATAGATATCTTCCACGAGTGGCACTAAAATTTTTTTACCTCACTATCCCAGCTAATAAGTATATCTTATTTTCAAGAAGAATTATAGTTTATTTGCAGTAAAATGCATTTAAGCTTGATAAAATTGGCGAATGTTTTTTTTTATGCTAAAGTTCACCTACATCTAGAATAAATAAAAAATTAATAAAATACTGAGGAGAAATCATGGAAAGAAGACAAATACTTCCGTTTTTATTGGTAGCGCTTGTGGCATTGCCTGCGTGTGGTCCAAAAAGCTGTGAAGAAAAAAACAAGAAAATGGTCAAAAAAGATCAACGTCAAAGAGGGAAGGGTATTCCAACCTCTGGCAACAAAGATGAAGGAAAGTATTTTGACGAGCAGGTAGAAAGTTTTGCTCTTAATGAAGACTCAGAAGGCGTTCTTGTTGAAGGAAGAGATGAAGCAACTTCATGGTCTACTGCAAAAAATAATTCATTGGCTTGTGAGCCGATTTTCTTTGGTTTTGATAGTCATGAAATAACTCCAGATCAACAACCGGTTCTTGCTTATGACATTGAGAGAGTAAAAGAACTTGTTGCTAATGATAATGTAGCAGTAGTAGTAGAAGGAGATGCAGACAGTTATTTTGTGAGCAAAGCTTATAACGTTGCAAAATCACAACTTAGGGCGGAAGTAGTTAAAAAAGAATTGGTTGAAGCTGGTGTTCCTGCTTCGCAAATTAAGACTATTGGTTATGGAGACGCGAAAAAGCTTGTTGATGTTCCAGGAAAAGAACGTAAAAACAGACGCGCTGAAATTTTACCAGTAGTTGCTGCTTAAGCTCTATTTTCTAAATTTAAGCATTAAAAAAGGGGACCTATAAAGTCCCCTTTTTTAATGCTTAAATTTAATTTATTTTAAATATAAAAATTTTGAGAGTTATTTATAATTGTAACTTTTTTATTTTAAATAGTAGTCGTAAATAAATTTGATTTTGCTTGAATCAGCGGTAATTTCTTGATGTAATTTTTCAGTATCTTGGTAGTGTGTATTTGCAGAACTGAGTGTGCAAAAACGCTTTTTAAGTTCTAGGAGCTCCTCTTCGTACGATTTGAAAATATCAAACATTTTGTATGCTCTTTCAACTTGTCCAGTTTCGCCGAAATAGCTACTTCTTTGTGAAAACATTTCAAATCTCTTTTCATCATCCTTAGTGTCATTAATTAATTGTATGAATTCTTCTGTTTCTTCAACAAAGTAGGTGTTTTTTTTTGTTTTAATATGAGCTGCTAATGACTTTAGCAAACCAAAAAAGCTGTCTTCAGATTTAAAATAATTGGCAATTTTTTTTTCAGAAATATTTATTTTTTGTTCTAATAGCGGGCTAACAAAAGAAGAAATTACCCCTACGGTGGCTATTCCAGCAGTGGCTCCAACTATTGATGCATTAAGAGGGCCAATATAATTTTCCTTATAACATTTTGGCGTACAAGATAGTGTCGCAAAATTAACTGCAGTACTTAAAAATAGAGCGCTTGCAAAAATTAATCGTCTAGTTGTTTTTTCTTTAGTTGTCATTGGCGCTTCTTTGGCGAGCGCGTATCCTGTCTTGTCTAAACATTTTCTTATTCCAGGAAATTCACTTGTCTTTGAAGAAGAAAGTTGGCCGATAGAAAAAAAGAACAAAAAGATTGTAGTATTTATTTTCATAAAAGCCTTTTATGATTAAATGTTTGTACAAATAATAAATAGAAATTTATAACTATTGTAATTTTATTTCAAATTTATTATTTGCCAACGCAAAATTCTTTAAAAATTGTATCAAGCATTTTTTCATTTATCGATCTACCGGTGAGTTCAGAGAGTAATTCTAAGATATTTTTAAGGTGGTGAGCCATTAATTCATATTCAATAGGCGCGAGAAGCAAAGCCATAAGTTGCTCAAGTTCCAGCTGACATGCTGCAAGTAGGGTAGACTGACGTTTGTTAAGTAAGAATGGACAATTGGTGCTATTTAATAACTTTTGAACATGAGCATTAAGAGCATTTTTAAGTTGATTAACAGTTTCAGGATCTTTTGTGGCGATGTTTAGTGTGTCGCCTAAAAGAGATTTTTGTTGTTGCATAGTTATTGGCAAGTCCGATTTATTTTGTATTTTTATAATCTTATCTGAAAAAAGTTCAATAAGGTTTATATAAATAATTTCTTCTTCGGGGGTCATTATGCGACTGCCATCAATTACTAGTAAAACAAGGTCGGCACGCTCGGCTTCTTGATGAGACCTCTCTATGCCTTCATGTTCAATAATATCGTTTGTTTGGCGTAATCCTGCAGTGTCAATAAAAGTCCAGTATAAACCATCACTATAAAAACTTGCTTCAATAACATCGCGAGTAGTGCCTGCAATAGGGGTAACAATAGCTCTGTTTTTTCCAAGCAATGCGTTAAATAAAGAAGATTTACCTGCGTTTACAGATCCAACAATTGCAATTCGTATGCCTTCGCGTAGATGATTTTGTTGAGTGCTGTTTGCTAGTGATTTTATTTTATCTAAAACGTTCGTAAGGTCTGCACGTATTTGATCACCAAAATCGATATCTTCTTCGAGAAATTCGAAACTAGCTTCACATAATGCTAGTATTTTTAGAAGATCTTTTTCTAGCATTTCTAGCCACTGAGAAAGTGATCCTTTAACCTGAGCCAAGGAACGTTTTAATGCTTGTTGTGAGTTTGCATTTATAAGATCGTTAATCGCTTCAGCTTGAGTGAGATCCATTTTATTGTTGAGGACTGCTTGGCGAGAAAATTCACCATTATGTGCAAGACGAACGCCGCAGGCAAGAATGCGCTGCATAACCGATTCGATAATAAATTGATTATTGTGACACGTTATTTCCACAGTGGTTTCACCAGTAAAGGTACGCGGTGCATGCATTACAATAAATATTACTTCATCAAGCGCTTCTTGTTGAGTATTAATTACCCAACCGTGATGCACTGTGTGAGTTGGCACTTCGAGCAATGATTTTTTTGAAGATAATAATGAACATTGCGCAATGCACTTTATCGAGTCTGGACCAGATACTCTTAAAAGAGCAAGGGCGCCAGTTCCTGTTGGAGTGCATTGCGCAACGATAGTATCAGTAGAATTAATAGTATTAAGCATTGAGCTCTTTTATATAAACGTATTAATAATTAAAATTATGGTTTTGAGCCATCATTTTTCTTAGGATGCGAATAACATCTTGTTGAGACCTTTAATACTTTACGTACAGCAGGTGCTGGCTGTGTTGAATGTTTTGGGCTTTCGTGTTCAACATTATGGGCAGGAGCTTTTGCTGAAACTTGCATATTAGCTCTTGGGTCATGGTGTTCTATATGCCCCTCAGGACGCACATCTTGGCGAACTTCATAGTGCGGTTGTTGCGCTGGTGTATGATTTTGTGGAGCAACGTGACGAGCTGGAGCTGTATGTTGAACAGGTTGAGCTATAACATCTTGAGCAACTTGTTGAGTTGGCTCTTCTCTGCGAATAGCATCTCTTTGTTTGTAATTATTATTTTGTGGACGTCTATTGTTAGTACGCGGTTGAGCAGGGCGTTCTTGGCGTTGTGGTCGAGGCGCAGCATTATGCATTTGTTCAGACGCTATTGTTATCGGCTCTTGTACGGTTTGACGAATCTCTTCTTGGCGAGGATGGACGGGCTTTGCATGAGCCACGCGCGGCTCTACTCTTTCTTGTCTTTCAGGGCGTTCGGTTCGTTCAGGTTTTTCATGACGGACTTCGCGAGGTTCTCTTGCATCATTCTTTGATTCACGTGGCTCTCTATGTGCAACAGGACGTGCATTAGGATTTGGCCTACGATTTTGGCCTTGGCGTGAAGAACGATTATCTGATGAACCGTAATGAGAGCGTGGTGTTTGTGGTTCTTCAAAAAATATTCCAACCTTAGCAGATTTTTTAGTAAACCCTAAAAAATTTGTTTCTTGTTCTTCAAATACTTTAACTGAAAATTCTTGTGGCTTTCCTGCTCGCGTCCAGGCTTTTTCAAGCGCTTTTGCAACGGTTGAAGCCTCTTCGACTAATGATTTCATAATTTAAGCCAACCTTTCTAAAATAACATTAATTTTTTTGGTTACGGAAAGTTTTCATTTCACGTTTGTTGATCTGAAGAATACCATAATTCAGCAGTCTTGCTACTTCGTAGCCCCAAACAAACTTCCCACCTTTATTTATATTATAACAAAGATATGGGGAAATAGTAAGAATCGAAGCAGTGATTCATTGAGATGGGCCTAAAGTTGGAGCGGGAAACGGGATTCGGACCCGCGACCTTTGCCTTGGCAAGGCAACGCTCTACCAGCTGAGCTATTCCCGCAAACATGAAATTTAAGGTAACATACTTCTTTTATTTGTCAATGGTAGGAAACTGTTTTGCTAAATATTGCGATCAGTTTTGTGTCTATGGTACGATAATTCTAATTGAATAAACGTTTTGATAATGGAGGAAATGATGAATAAAAACAATAAAATAATAGTTGGTTTTGGCTTATTATTTGGCTTTTTTTGTATGCATGCATCTCAATCAAAATCGCTTGTTGATGACTCAGAAGGAATCGGTATTCATGAATTATTAACTAATTATTTGGCAAGTAAAGACTTAGATAATGCAACGCCAACAGATGAATTAATTAGTTTATCTGTTTATGATGTAGTTAGATTTAAAAGTCGTGAAACTCGTGGCTTTCTGGGAAATTCTGACTATAGAGATACCCAATATGTGCCCTTGGTTAAATATGAAGCGGGCGCCGCTTCATATTTAAATACTATAACTTTTATGCATAATGGTTTTATGACTACTTATACATTTATTCATATGACTAAGCCTGGAATAATTGCAATAACTATTTCTGAAAGTAAGCGAGATCAAAAATCTGGCGCTTACACGGTTAATCCAAACATGACAAAAGTTTATAAGTTTCAAGTTAAAGAATAAGCTTAATTGCGCTTGCAAGAATATAAACACTAGAGTAGTGTTACTTTAGTATACAGTATTATTGGTTTTATTTTTAGCTTGGACTCTTGCGTATTTTGTTTTTTAATGGATTTTTTTGAGCAGGTTATTCAGGGCGACGGCTTAAGGGCGTATATGTTTGCATATCTTCAAGGTTCAGTAATTTCTAGTCGTGATTCAATATTAACACTTGCTGTTGGTGGGGTGGGATTTTCTTTATTGATTGCTCGCGCTGAGCAGTTTGAGATAGGTAAAGAAGTGAAAATTATTACTTATCTTCATTGGATGCAAGATCAAGGACCTGTATTGTATGGATTTTTTTCAGAGTTTGAACGGGATATTTTTTTATTAGTACTCAGTTGCTCTGGGATGGGCCCAAAAATTGGTCTTGCTGTTTTATCTCAGTTGTCACCTTTACAATTTATTCAAATTGTTCAAGAAGGTAACGAAAAAACTTTAAGCTCAGTTAATGGTATTGGTCCAAAAAAAGCTGAACAGATGATTGTTCAATTGCGCCATAAGGTTGGGAAATTGGTTGCTAAAGGCCTATCTTTAGAAGGAAGCGCAGAAGAAGCTATTGATTACGCGGCTCTTGAGTCGTGGAAAAATCTTTCTGGTGTTTTACAATCCTTAAATTATTCACGCACAGAAATTGATGCTGCATTAGCTCATGCTAGAAATAAAATTTCTGGGAAAGAGTATGTTTTTGATGAATTGCTACGCAGTTCCCTATCTTTTTTAGCAAAAAGATTATAAAGTTCATAAATTATTATGAGTTTTTTAAAAAGGAAAATTGTGGATTTATTATCACTTTGTAATCAAATAGATGTTTTTTTTGCAGTCCCTTCAACGCTTCTTTTTTTTGGAGTAGGTTGTTATTTAACAATGCAGTCTCGTTTCATACAGATAAGAGCGTTTCCTCGCTTATTAAATTTTTTTTCTAAAGGTATAAAGCATCATCATAGAACCAATGAAAAAGCAATTAATCCTTTACATGCGCTTCTTACTTCGATGGCAACAACTATTGGAATGGGCACGGTGGTTGGACCTTCTGTGGCAATTAAAGTTGGTGGTCCGGGAGCGCTATTTTGGCTTGTAGCTTTTTCTCTTGTTGGTGCTGCGACAAAATTTACTGAAGTATTATTTTCTATGAAATTTAGAACGAAACTTGTTGATGGTACTATTTTAGGGGGCCCGTCTCAGTACTTAAAACAAGTGAGCCCAACTCTTGCTTATTGGTATGGTGGTTTAACTGTTATTTTATTTGCAGGCTGGTCCGGGTTGCAAGCAAATACCTTGGCAAATATATTTGCTCTTGAAGGGGTAGATAAACGAATAACTGGGCTAGTTTTGGCCGCTATCGCCTTGCGTGTTTTAATGGGTGGCATTAAGCGAGTGAGTGATGTTGCAAGTAAATTAGTGCCAATAATGTTTATTGGATATGTTTCATTTGCTTGGGCAATTTTATTTCAAGATCTTCATGCGCTTGGGCAAGCATTCTTATTGATTTTTAATCATATTCTAACACCACATGCAGCGCTTGGTGGTTTTGCAGGGGCATCAGTGTTTACAGCATTACGCTTTGGTGTTCTAAGAAATATTCATATTACCGAAGCAGGTCTTGGAACTTCTTCTGTCTCTCATGCTATGGCAGATACAGATAATGGACGCGATCAAGCAGTTCTTGCAATGTATTCGATGGCTGCTGATATGATGTTAGCATTTCTGTCAGGACTTTTAGTTTTAGTAACTGGTGTTTGGTTAAAAGAATCGCACATGAGCAATACATTAGTGTATCAAGTGTTTAAAGATTTTTCTCCTCTTTTTGGTAAGTGGGTTCTTTTGTTGAGTATTTCTCTTTTTATTTTAACAACAGTAATAGGAAATAGTTTTAATGCATCTCAAAGCTTTGCTTCATTTACGCAGTATCGTGGAATGCGTTGGTATTATCTTTTTTTAGGCATTACGATTTTTTCAGGGGCATTGCTTTATGTTCCGCTTGCCTGGGCGCTTATGGATATTATTATGATTATGGTTGCAATACCTCATTTGGTTGGCTTATTAATACTTTCATGGAAGCATAAAGATCTTATTCGATAATAACTTAATAAATATAAGAGCGCCGCTGTGTTGTTTGGAGAATGAATTTGGCTTTGTTTAAACTTAAAAAACCTTTTGAACCACGTGGTAGTCAGCCTGAAGCTATTCAGAAATTAGTAGTAGCGCGGCCAGGATGTTCGACATTAATGGGCGTCACTGGTTCCGGAAAAACATTTACTATAGCAAATGTCATAGCGCAACAAGATAAGCCAGTTTTGGTTCTTTCGCCAAATAAAACATTAGCTGCCCAATTATATGAAGAATTTTCTCTTTTTTTTCCAGAAAATAAAGTTTGTTATTTTGTAAGTTACTATGATTATTATCAGCCTGAATCTTATTTGCCAGCGCAAGATATTTATATTCCTAAAGAAACAAAAATTAACACAGAAATAGAAAGATTACGCGTTGAAGCAACAGCTTCGTTAGTTAATCGACAAGACACTATTGTTATTGCATCGGTGTCTGCAATTTACGCACTGGGTAATCCTACTGATTATCGTGAGTTAGCGCTTTCATTAAAGATTGGGCAAACTTATTCACGCGCTGATTTAATTAAACAGTTGATTTTTATTCAGTATCAACGTAATGATGTTGAGCGTAAATCAGGCAGTTTTCAGGTTCGAGGTAATGCTATAGAAATTAATTTACCTTATCAAAAAGAACGGTTACGTATAGAGCTTTTCGGTACAATTATTGAATCACTTGAATGGTTATCAAAAGAAAATAATACAATAGTTATGAAACTTGATAATGCAATTATTTTTCCAGCAAAACATTTTGTAACAACCGAAGAGAAAAAGCGTACCGCATTAACCAGTATTCATGCTGAATTGATGGATGTTTTATCAACTATTGATAGTCCTGTGTGTAAAGAACGTTTACGACAGCGTGTTTCAAATGACATTGAAATGATTGATCAGATAGGCTATTGTTCTGGTATAGAAAATTATTCGTCACATTTTGATAGTAGAAAATCTGGTCAGTCACCATTTTCACTTTTTGATTTTTTCCCAAAAGATTTTTTATGTGTGATTGATGAATCGCATATCACTATTCCTCAGTTGCGTGGGATGTACGCTGGTGATCGTTCACGTAAAAAATCTTTAATAGATTTTGGATTTAGATTACCTTCGGCGTTTGATAATAGACCATTAAAATTTGAAGAAATAGAGCAATTTTTTACTGATACAGTTTTTGTTTCTGCAACGCCAGGTGACTATGAGTTAACTCATTCAAATGTTTTAGTTGAGCAAGTTATACGACCAACTGGATTGGTAGACCCAGTTATTGAAGTTGTGCCACGGATTGGTCAAATTGATCATTTAATTGCATCTATAAAAACAGTATGTGAGCGCAATGAACGTACATTAGTTACTGTATTAACTAAAAAATTAGCAGAAGAACTTGCGCGTTACTTGGAAGAGCAAAAGCTAAAGGTTTGTTATCTTCATAGTGATATTAAAACACCACAACGTACTGAAATATTGCAAAAATTGCGAGCGGGTGTTTTCGATTGCTTGGTTGGGGTTAATTTATTACGTGAAGGGTTAGATTTGCCCGAAGTTTCACTTGTTGCCATTATGGATGCGGATATAGAAAGTTTTTTACGAGACAAACGATCACTTATTCAAACTATTGGTCGAGCAGCTAGAAATGTTAATGCAAAAGTATTGATGTATGCTGACACTGTAACGCGATCAATGTGCGCTGCAATTAATGAAACAGATCGTCGCCGTCAATTACAAGTTGATTACAATTTACAACATGGCATTACGCCAGAATCAGTTCAAAGAGAAGTAACAAAAAGCATTGGTTCGTTACAACAAACTATTGCAAAAGGTTCACCGCGAGCAAAAAAGCAAGCACAATCGGTGGCGCAAAATTTATCTATTGCAGAATTAGAAAAATTAAAAGCAAATCTTGAAATAGAAATGCATAAAGCTGCGCAAGCGCTTGATTTTGAAAAAGCAATTAAGTTACGTAATGAATGGTTAGCGTTGCAAAAATAAAAAAATTATAAAAAACTTAAAATAAAATAATTTAAGAGGGTGGCAATAATTATGGAAAGTTTACATGCTCCATGGCGTGATGCATATATTAATGATGTGCAAAAAGATTCTCAAAGAGATTCACAGAAAAAAGAATGCGTGTTTTGTGAGTATATTAAAAGTAGCAATGACAATGAATCTATGATAGTTGGTCGCTTTAAGCATAGCGTTATCATTATGAATAAGTTTCCTTATAATGCTGGACATCTTTTAATTTTACCTTTAACTCATCATGCAAATCTTCAAGACCTTTCTAGCGAGGCCCGCGCAGAGCTTATAGAGCTTGTCTCAACTAGCGACGCTATTATTGAACGAGTTTTGGGTAATCAGGGATCTAATATTGGTATCAATAGAGGTCGAGCTGGTGGAGCGGGGATTCCTTCACATCTTCATGTTCATGTGGTGCCTCGTTGGCAGGGGGATACTAACTTTTTACCTATTATTGCAAATGTTAAGCAAATTTCTACTGATATGCAGGTTATTTACAAGAAGCTAAAACTAGAATTTGACAAATTGAAATAAGATTTAAGCTGTAAAAGATCGATCTAATGGTCGTTTTTCAAAGATTTTTGTTTGTGTAATACTGTTTAGAACATCAGGCTTTATAAACAAGGATATATATGCGTATTAAGTTTTTATTTTTAGCTTTATTTTTGAGTTTTTCAGTGAATGCTTTAGGTGCAGAGTTAGTATCGACTCTTGAATCTGGATTTAGTTCTTCTGTAGTTGGTTCTATAAAATCATTAGGAAGTTTGTCGCTTAAAGAGCAGCTACTTGTTTTTGTTAAAGGCGCGGCTGGTACTTCGTTTGTTTTGACTAAAAAAGTATTATCAACTGCATATGGATTTGAAAAAAGTTTATTTTCAATAGATAAGCGAGCATTTTGTTTGTTTAATCTTTTAATGATTTATCCAGTTTATCGTTTCAATAATAGCGTTAAAGAGAATTTTAAAGCATTTAAAAAACGCCTTGAAAAATTTTGTAGCAACGTAAAAAATAGAGCAAAAGATGGGGTGTCTATTCTTTTATTAGGTGCTGCTGGTGCTGTTGCTTATAATGCTTTGACTGCTGCAAGAAAATAATATTATTTTTTGTTTATTTTGAACCTCCAAAGCCTCTTGTATTTTGTACAAGGGGCTTTTTTTTGTTAGCTTTGCAATAGTTGGTTATATAAATTTTACTCGTAATTTTTGTATATAAAAATAGTTATTAAAAAGGGGCCGACATGGAAGCAGAGAAAGTAAAAACTAATATTAATTTTTTTGGTCAGCAAGAAAATATTTCGCAAATAATTGATCCATTGAGTGATGGTATTAGCTCGGTTGAGTTGGTGAGAGTTTCTGGTTCAGATTTAGATGTTGCTAATGCAGCGCGTGTATCATATGGAAAACTATCAAAAGCGATTTCAGAGCGAGATAAAACATTAATTAAATTTCTAATGCAACATAACCATACAAGCCCATTTGAACATAACCAGCTTTCTTTTCGAATAAAAGCACCAATTTTTGTTGCGCGACAATGGATGCGTCACCGCATGAATTCTTATAATGAAATAAGTTATCGTTATGTAAAAGTTTCTACAGAATTTTATGTTCCACAAGAATGGCGATTGCAAGATAAAGAGAATAAACAGTCTTCTTTTGGTGGGTTTGTTAGCGCTGAACTTAAAGCAACTTATGTGCAGGCTATGGATAATTGCTGGCAAGCTTATGAGAATTTATTAAAAGCTGGCGTATGCCGCGAACAAGCTCGTGCAGTTTTGCCAGTAGCTACTTATACGGAATTTATTTTTACGTGTAATTTACATTCGCTCATGCATTTTTTAAAGTTGCGCTTAGGTAACGGTGCTCAGTCTGAAATTCGTGACTATGCAAAGGCATTACTTCAATTATCATTTTTCCATTTTCCCATTTCTTTGGGAGAATGGTCTAAGATTCATTTAATCGATGGAGAATGGCAAAATCAATTAGAAGAATGGACGCGACAACTTGGTTAATAATTAACGAGTAATAAGCTTCTCGCATCGGTTTTTCCTTGCGATAATGAACTTTTTAAGCTCTTTCTTTGGGGGGTATTGACTTTCTGGCTCGAGAATGTCATCATTAGAAATGAGTTTGAAAAACCTACTGAAATTCTTCGTAGGGTTTATCTCAGTCAAATAAGTAAAAATCTAATACTCTAGTTCAAATTTAAGGATAAACATGGCAACGAGTAAAACGGGCGGTTCCACGGGTAATGGTCGAGATAGTATAGGTAAACGTTTAGGCATTAAATTATTTGATGGGCAAAAAGTTACTGGTGGCGAAATTATTGTACGTCAGCGTGGCACTAAAGTTCATCCTGGGAAATTAGTTGGACAAGGAAAAGATTTTACCTTGTTTGCATTAGGTGTTGGATCGATCAAGTTTCATCGTGGATTGCACGGTCGTAAATTTGTTTCAATTCTTCCAGTTATATAAAATAAAATTGTAATCTTTTGCGAAATAATATAATTCGTGCTAGTAAAGTAAAGAGATAAGCCAGTGGTGGCTATTGTAATGAGCGTTTTTTCTCTTTGAGAGTAATGAAATGATTAATTTTCTTAAGTATCGTTATGTGTGTTTTGCTGTTTCTTCAACATTTTTGCTTTGTGGTGTAGCTGCTTATTTTTATCATGGTGGGCTGCAGTATAGTGTAGATTTTACTGGGGGGACACAAGTGCTTTTTAGGTGCAATAAACCTGTAGGTTCTGAGCAAATAAAAGAAGCATTAGCAGAGAATGGTTGGAATGATTCAGTAGTTCTTGAATTTGGTAACAATGAAGTAGCGGTACGAGTAAAAGAATTTTCAAATGATGCTCAAGGTCTTGCGCAAAAATTACAACAAAGTTTGAACCAAGCTCTTGAAATGAATGCAGAAATTTTAGAAGCAGACGCTGTTGGAGCTGGTGTTGGTGGATCTCTTAGGGCTAGTTCAGTTTTAGCATTACTATTTTGTTTGTTGGTGATGTTGGGTTATATAGCATGGCGCTCTTGGTCAATTGCTTTTGGCGTTGGCGCAGTGGTTGCTTTGTTGCATGATGCATTAGCAACGCTTGCTTTGTTTGCTATTTTGCAAAAAGAAATTTCTCCAATAGTAGTATCTGGTCTTATTGCTTTACTTGGTTATTCGATAAACGATACTATTGTTATTTTTTCAAGAATTAAAGAAAATTTTGGTAAAATACAAGGATCATCAGCGGATAAAATTGTTGATGTAAGTATTAATCAAACATTGCGAAGAACAATGTTAACAAGTTTTTCTACTTTGCTTACTGTGGCAGCACTCTTTTTCTTGGGTGGTGAATCATTACATACATGGTCACTTGTGTTGCTGTTTGGTATACTTGTTGGCACCTACTCATCAGTTTATATTGCTTCCCCAGTAATGCTTGCTTTGCGACGTTAAAATTATCGTTGCGTTTAAAATTAATCTATTTTTCTAAAGGACATGAACTATTGTACTTCAGAAGATGCTTTATAATAATAAAATGGAAGGGATGCTATGAAAACGCCATCTGAACAGGTTTTAAAGCCTGCTGCTAAAACACGAAAATCAGCTGCCTCAACAGTTATATCTGAAAAAGTACAAGAAAAAAATGTTGAGCAAGCGCAAGGAATAACGCTTAAAGAAGCTACTCAAAAAGAAGTAGTAACTGTTGTTCCTGTTGTGCAAGAAGCAGTAGTGGTTGTGCCAGTGCCGACACCAAGAGCTGCTTATAAAAAGACTCCACAAGTACAACAACCACAGCAAGTAGTGATGCCTGCTAAAGAACCTGTAGTTGTTTTAGAGGCAAAAGAAGTTCTTGTGTCTCAAGAGTCGAATTCAGGAGTGGTTTCTTCAGTAGCGTTGCCAGAAAATATTTCAGTTAATGTTGAGTCGTCACATGTTCAAACTCATCAGCAAACAGTTGGTTATGTAAAGCGTGATTATCAAGGAAATAATAATCAAAAACATAAGCCTTCTAATAACACCAATAGATACAACAATAATAAATCATATAGCAAGTCTCCATCAGATAAACAACAAGGTGATAATAAGCAACAAGATAAACAATCTGAGCAACCACCTGTAAAAGTGTTTACCAAGGAACAATTACAAGAATTTTCTATGCAAGAACTTAATGTTCATGCCCGTAGATTGGGCATTGTTGGTGCAAGTTTACTTTCTTATAATGGCCTAGTAGAACGTATTTTAGAAGTGCAAAAAGATCCAGATAAAGAAGTTCAAGTTGAAGGTGTATTGGAAAAATTACCAGATGGATTTGGTTTTTTACGCTCGCCAGCATTTGACTATGTTTCATCTCCCGATGATGTTTATGTTTCGCCTTCTCAAATAAGAAGATTTGGATTACGTAGTGGTGACACAGTATCTGGGGTTATTAGACGCCCTCGTGATGGCGAAAAATATTTTGCATTATTTAAAGTTGATAAAGTTAACTTTGAAGATCCAATAAAATTAAATGAACGTCCTTACTTTGATAGATTGACGCCTTTACATCCGCATGAAAAATTTAAATTAGAGTATGATCCAAATTTTATTTCAACACGTATTATGGATATCTTTACACCGATTGGTAAAGGTCAGCGTGGTTTAATTGTTGCACCACCAAAAGCTGGTAAAACAATTTTGCTTAAAGAAATTGCACAAAGTTTAATTGCAAATCATCCAGATGTTTTTTTAATTGTTTTGTTAATTGATGAACGACCAGAAGAAGTTACTGACATGAAGCGTTGCGTTAAAGGTGCTCATGCTGAAGTTATCAGTTCAACTTTTGATGAAGCTGCAGAAAGACATGTTCAGGTTGCTGAAGCGGTGCTTGAAAAAGCAAAACGTTTAGTTGAAGGCGGTAAAGATGTAGTAATATTGCTTGATGCAATTACTCGTTTGGCTCGTGCATATAATACAACGGCTCCCGTGTCAGGAAAAGTATTAACTGGCGGTATTGATGCTAATGCATTGCAACGCCCAAAACGTTTCTTTGGTGCAGCGCGTTGTGCAGAAGAAGGTGGATCTTTGACCATTATTGCAACAGCATTGATTGAAACTGGTTCGCGCATGGATGAAGTTATTTATGAAGAGTTTAAAGGTACCGGTAACATGGAAATGCACATGAGCCGTAAACTTGCAAATCGTCGTATTTACCCTGCTTATGATTTATTGACTTCTGGTACACGCCGTGAAGAGTTATTGCATTCTGAAGAAGATTTAAAACACTTATGGGTATTGCAAAAATTCTTATCAGCTATGAATACTGCAGAAGCTATGGAATTCTTAGTCGATAAACTGGGCAAGTTTAAGACGAATGATGAATTCTTTGAGTCTATGAATTTAAAACGTGTAGGCGGTTCTGGTACTACCTCAAGCTCAAATAGTAATGGTAATGGTTCTTCTTCAAAGTAATAACTTTTTAAGAACTCGAATTTTAAAAAATCTGAAATTTTTTAAGTAATTTAATGCATGCTAATTTTTAGTTAAATGGGCATGCATTTTTTTTTATCTATCTTTAATAATTATCTCTAAAATTTCTTTTTCAAAGAGAGTCCATAATTTTTGATCAAAATACATATGCCCTGCACCATTAAGAGAAATGAATTTTGCATGGGTTATATGCTGTGCAACAGCTTTTCCCCAATCATAAGGAACAAGCGCATCATGAGTTCCATGCATGATAAGTGTTGGAATTTTAAACTGAGAGGCTTTTAAATTATAAGTTAGTGTTTTAGGGATTGTTTTAAACATTAAAATATGGTTTTTAACAGTCGATTTTTTTTGCATAAGAGTGTAAAATTCTTTGGCATATTCATCAAAAAGTACTTTATTGATTGGATAGGTTCCATGAATTAATCTAGTTTTTTTCAATAAATATTCTCTATCTCTTTGATACCAACCTGTTGGTTTATACTTGCGTAGTTGTTTAATAAGTTCTTCTGATCGTTCTGAAAGATTTAATGTTTTTTGTTCTTCTTGGGTAAAAATATCACCGGACCCAATAATGGTTGCAGTTAATAGTCGATCTGCATGATAAGCGAGTAATCCTGCAACTATGCAACCACCCATTGAATGACCAACAATATGTGCTTTTTTGATTTGGTAATAATCAAGAACTTTACACGCATCATCCATAAGGTCTTTAAATGAGTAGGGGCTTATTTGTTCTACTTCTAGTTTGTAACGTGCAGAATAACCGCTATCTCGTTGGTCATAACGAATAACAAAGAAATTATGCTTTGCAAGGTTATTACAAAATGAATCGGGCCAAAATTTTCTATGTGATCCAGCGCCATGAATTAAAAGAATGCTGGGGTTTTTTTTGCTGCCAAATGTTTCAGTCCATAAAAAATTTTGATGTTCGTCGTAAATAAATGCGCCTTTGTGTGACGCACTAAAGAAACTTTTAATACTATTTTTTATGTCGCTTATAAAAAGTGCTGAGCCTATAAGAAAAGAATAGAGACATTTTTGAATCATGGTTAATAACCTTGTTAGTTTGTTTAGTTTGATTCTTTAATGGTACAGCAAACAGAGCATTTTGCACTAATCTCAATTTTTATAAGACGCCAGCGCAAAAATATTGCAGTTTGATTTTGTAAGGTGTATCATTATGAGTAGCCAGGTAATTTTTTTTGGCTTTAATAATGGAGCTTTATGTTTAAAATTCATATTTTCGAGATTCAAATTATTAAAATTATTCAGTTAATTAAGGCTGATTGGGTAACCCAGTTTTTTTTAATGATAAACGTTTTTGATAATAATTATATCTATCTAATGATTACTATTATCATTTGGAATTTTTTTGAAGCACGTAAAGGGCTTGAGTTTTTGTACCTACAGGTTGTAGGTGCAACAGTGTGCTCTGTTCTTAAGTTAGCATTTGCATTGCCTCGACCATATGAGCTGGATGCAGGTCTTAAAATTTTAGGAAGAGTTGGCTATGGATTTCCTAGTGGCGCAGCTACAGCAGCAACGCTTTGTTTTGGCTATATTTTTTTGAGGCTTCTTAAGCCAGAACAAAATTTTTTAAAAATAGCAGCGCTTTTTATGATTTTTCTTGTAGGACTTACGCGTGTTTATTTAGGAGCTCATTTTATTTCTGATGTTATAGGCGGCTATTTTTTAGGAGCTTTTATTTTGACTTTATATTTTTATAGTAAAAAATATTTAGGATTGTTATTAGAAAAGCAGTCGGTAGTTGTTCAATTACTTATACATATATCTTTCTTGTCTGTGCTTTTTATTTCTTGCGGATTAGTATATTTGCTCCCAATTTATGTGGTGTTGTTGAGTGCATTACTTATTTATTTTTATAAAATATCCAGAGAGAGATCGTCAAATTTACCTTGAGCTGCTTTATATCCAGCGACAAAGGCTATCATCGCAGCATTATCAGTACAGTATTTTGGTGATGGGTAGAACAGGTTAATTGCTCGTTTTTTGCATAAAGTATCGAGTACGCTACGAATATATTTATTACAAGCGACTCCGCCAACAAATGCAACAGCTTTTGCGTCCGGATATTCATTGAGTGCACAGTTTAATTTGTTTGCAAAAATATCTCCAATACAGACTAAAAATGAACTAGCGACTTTATTTTTTAGTTCTTCGTTAGAGTCTAATAATTTTTTTTCTTTTAAATCGTACGCTCCGCGGGCAACAAGATCATAAAGTACTGCTGTTTTTAAACCAGAAAAACTCATATCTAAAGTTTTTATTTTGCTGCGAGGATACTTGAAAAAATCTTCAAAATTCATTTCCTTTGCTCGTTTTTCTATGATTGGTCCGCCAGGGTAGCCGAGCTCAAGAAGTTTTGAAATTTTATCGAATGCTTCTCCGGCAGCATCATCAAGTGTTGTGCCAATAGTAGTGTAATTACCAAAATCTACTACATAATAAAGTGAAGTATGCCCACCTGAAGCGGTTAAGCATAAAAAGGGAAAAGGTATGTTGTTTTCAATGCAGGCAGAAAAAGCATGTCCTTCAAGATGATTAATCCCTATAAATTTTTTATTGAGAGTGCCGGCGATTGCTTTTGCAAAACAGGTGCCAATGAGTAGCGAGCCAGGTAACCCTGGTTTGTTTGTTACTGCAACAATATCAATATCATCAAGGGTCATATGCGCAGCGGTTAATGCTTCTTGAATAATAGGATCTATTTTTTCTATATGGGCACGTGAAGCAAGTTCAGGGACTACACCACCAAACTGTTTATGCATTTCAATCTGTGAAAATAAAACACTTGAAAGAACTCCTTCTTCTCTTGAATAAACAGAAGCTGCTGTCTCATCGCATGATGTTTCAATGGCAAGAATACGTGATCTTTGTAAACCGTTTAATAAAGGTGGCTGAGTGAGAGTGGTATCTTGGTTCATAAATTTATTTCCTGAGCTAGAGCAATAGACGATTTTTGACCTTGGATTTTTGTGCTAGTAGATAATTTTTTATGGAAAATATCAATATTAAGTGATTCTAATATAGCTTTATCTGTGGTCTCTTGCGAGTTTGTAATGCTTTTTTTTAAAATTAAAGAAGGAAAAGGAATAGGAAAGGTATTGTATTTCCATTCTCTTGTTGCAAGGCCTTCAATAAATTGAGCCTCAATTTGTATGATGAGCGCATTATTGGGGATATTTAATCCATTGTTTCCGCGTTTTTCATTAATAACCCATAAACATTTATCATGCTTCACCTCTTGGGTAAGTGAGTAAAGAATATAATTAGTTTTTTTTGGCACCATTAAGGACTTAATAGTTGAGTTTTTTGGGGATTCAATAAGTGCAATTAAAAGATGGAAATCTTTAAGATTTTTTTCTGAAAAAAAATGATATATACCATACTGACAGGGAATAATGTCACCTTTATAGTAAATTCTTACTGGTATATCTTCAATAAATTGGTTTCCAATTTTTATGCTGCCGCTATAAACTTTCTTATTGAGGTCTCTATTAAAAATCATTTCAGAGTTTACTGTTGATGGAGGATTCTTTTTTTCAAAAGTGGGGCCTAAGCTTTTATAGTATAAAGCTTTGAAGTCACGCGCTAGCAGATTGTTTGAAAAGTATAAACACACAAACAAAAAGTAATATTTTTTTAGCATAAAATTACCCCGTTTAATTTAAAGTGTTATGTTAAGATATATAAGTTCTTGTTCCGCATCACTTGATCTGATAAAATATAACGTAATCAATAAGTTTTTCAAAAAAGAGCAATTTTTGGCTGTACTATTCTTGATTGATTTTTTTAATAAGGAACAAAAATATGCCTCTTAGTGCGATGAAAAATTATTTTAAAAAATTATTTTTTTATAAAGAAACGCCTCATCAATTTGCTTTGTCGTGTTCTTTTGCGATGTATGTAGCAATTTCTCCATTTATAGGGTTGCATACTTTAATGTTAATAGGGATTGGGTGGTTTTTTAATCTTAATGTCCCATTATTGGTTGGACTAGGTTATGCCATTAATAATCCATTTACTTTGGTACCTATTATTTTAGGCACCTACTATTTTGGTTATTGGCTTTTGCATTCTGTTCTTGGAGTAAGCATTATTCAATCAACACCATTATGGATGGTTGGAATTAATAATTTCTTAAATGCTTATGTGGGGCTTTCTGACATTTCATTCTGGGCATTTATGTGTGGAGCAAATATACTAGGAGTATTGCTTGCACTTTTGACGTATCCATTTTCAAAAAAACTTTTTATTTGGTGGAAAAAGCGCAAAAATTCTAGCAATAACTACCATAACCATCATAACCAGTAAGATATTTTATGAAAATTATTACACAGAATAAAAAAGCTTATTTTGATTACGAAATACTTGATACTATTCAGGCAGGTATTGTTTTAAATGGCGATGAAGTTAAGTCTTTGCGATCTGGCCATGTTAATTTAACTGGTTCATTTGCAGCTATTCATCAAGGTGAGTTATTTCTTTTGAACTGTAATATTACCCCTTATGATAAAGCTTTTATGAAAGATGAAGATGGGGCACGCCGTAGTCGCAAATTATTATTACATAAACGTGAAATCAATAAATTAATCGGTGACATCTCTAAAAAAGGTTTCACTATTGTGCCGCTTAAATTATTTTTTAATGGCAGAAGTTTGGTTAAAGTTGATTTGGGAATTTGTAGGCATAAAAAATCTACTGATAAAAAACAGGCTCTTAAAGAACAAGATATTAAGCGTGAAACTGACCGTGAAATGAAAAATCGCTAGACTCAGGCATCTGCGCGTGTTATTTTATAAACAAGTAGGCATTTGCCTATTTATTTGTTCATTGAAATTATTGGGGGCGCACCGGCTTTGACGTGTTGTTGGGGTGCGGGAGTGCATGTCGAGCTTTGATTGAGTACTCGTAAAATAAATGATCAACTAATAAATGCAAACGCTTTTGCGTATATACCGCAAACTAATACAGGGGTGTCTGCCTACGCAGCTGCTTAAGTCTTAGTCTAGTGGTCTTATCAAACTGACGTGTCTATCAGTCAGGGTGATTCGTATCATAAACGATAGAACCTATAAGTGAGATTACTCTGGTAGTAGCTTGTTTGTATCACACTGGAGCAGATAGTAGTTTTTTTGTCCTTGAAAGACGCTATCTTGTATAAACAAGGAACAAACATGTAGTACTTTCGTTCTGTGGCAGTGCGGACATGGGTTCGATTCCCATCGCCTCCACCATATTTTGCTCTTAAGAGCTTTGTATGGCGAGCCCCAATAATTTATTCTTTTATAAAAAATCCATTACGGTAATGTTTCAGTTCTTCAATAGATTCAATAATGTCATCAAGTGCCCGATGAGCATTATTTTTTTTGAAGTTTAATTTAGGATTTTTTGGGTACCAGCAATGTGCTAACTCTTTAATGGTGCTGACATCGATAGTGCGGTAATGTAAAAAATCATAAAGACGTGGCATGTGATGCATTAAAAAAACACGGTCCATCCAGACAGAATTTCCTGCAAGTTGTGCAAAATTTTCTTTAGTATGTTCACGTAAAAAGGCAAGAGTTTGACGTTCGGCGTCTTCTAAGGTTGTTTCTGAATTTTTTACTAGATCATAGAGGCCGCTTTTTTTATGGGTAGTGGTACACCATTTATCCATAAGTTGCAAAGTAGATTCTGGTTGAGAAATGATAATATCAGGGCCTTGGGCGAGAATAGAAAGATTGCCGTCAGTTACCACGGCAGCTATTTCAAGAATAACATTTTTGCGTGGATCTAAACCGGTCATTTCAAGATCAATCCAGACAAATCGCTTGTCTTTTGGATCAAGTTCTATTTTTTTCTTTTTTTCTTGAGAGTTTTCTATAGGATTTTCGCAATTATTCACATATGCCCTTAAAATTATTATTTTTCTTGATATAACTATGAGTTTAGTATTTAAGTACTTTAAAATGAGAGTAACAAAAGGGATTATTTTTAACAATCTCCTTGCATCAGTACTATTGCTCAAGTAAAATTACAAACTAATTGAGTTGTAAGTATAAATCATAAAAACCTGGATCCCACGCTTCGCTCTGGATGACGAGTGCGAGCATATTGGCCATATTTATTCACGAGTAAAGTGTTATGCAAAAATTAAGAGTCGGTGTGTTAATGGGGGGTAAATCCCTTGAAAGAGAAGTTTCATTCAATTCTGGTCGTACCATATGCGATCATTTAGATACGCAAATTTATGAAGCAATTCCATTGTTTCAAACAGAAGATAATAGACTCTTTATTTTACCATGGCGCTTTTTACATAGGGGTAAAATTTCTGATTTTTTACAACGACTTGACCTTGAAGCAATTAAAACCTCTTGGGATGATTTAAAAAACTTAATCGATTTTATGTATATTGCTGTACATGGGCGTTATGCAGAAGATGGTATTTTACAAGGGTTTTTAGAGGTTTTAAACATACCGTATTTGGGCTCAAAAGTTTTTGGCAGCGCTCTTGGAATGGATAAAAGCCAACAAAAAAAATGGCTTATTATGAATGGCATTACAGTGCCAAATGGGATAGAAATCACCCCCGAAGTATTTGAAAATTATAAAAATTCCGACAACCTATGGCTTCAACTTGAAGCACAAGGCCTTGCTTTGCCCTTAGTTGTAAAACCAAATAGCGAAGGTTCAAGTCTTGGTATCACTATTGTTTTCAAAAAAGAAGAATTATTGCCAGCGCTAGAAAAAGCAATTTTTGTTTTTGAATCGCGCCCTCAATCAGCTTTAATAGAAGAAAAAATAGAAGGCATGGAGTTTACGCATATCACGGTTTTTGATAAAGATGGCAACGCATTATTATTGCCTCCAACTGAAGTAGTGCATGAACAGGGAACTCATTTTCATGACTATGCTCAAAAATATATGCCGGGTCGTTCATTAAAATTTACTCCGGCCCGTTGTTCAGTAAAGACACAACAAAATATTCACGACGCCTGCGTAAAAACGTCGCAGGTTTTAGAATTTAAAACAATAGCCCGCATTGATGGGTTTGTAAAAAAAGATGGAACAGTGGTCATTGTTGACCCTAATTCACTTTCTGGAATGGCGCCATCAGGTTTTGTTTTTAATCAAGCAGCTTGTATTAATATGTCACATGCTGACTTTATTAATCATCTTATTGAAACAGAACTTTATGCCTATGCTCTTTTAACTCATAATAAAAAATTTGATATGAGCGCCAGAAAACAAGCGGTAGTGCAAGGAGAAAAAAAGATGCGTATTGCGGTACTTTTTGGTGGAGATACTCGTGAACGGGAAGTTTCATTAGAATCTGGCCGTAATGTTTGTTACAAGCTTATACGACATAATTATGAAGTATTGCCATTGTTTGTTGATGATAAGTTTGAAATCTACCCTTTAGACAAGCGTTTATTGGTACATAATGCTACAGCAGAAATTGAACATGATCTTGATAGATCAACAAAAATAGCATGGACCGATTTACCTAAATTTGCAGACTTTGTATTTCTTGGTTTACATGGTGGCCGTGGTGAAAATGGTTCAATCCAGGGAGCTTTAGAAATGCTTGATCTGCCTTACAATGGCTCAGGTATTGCAGCTAGTGCTTTATGTATGGATAAATATAAAACTAATAATTTTTTGCATGCGCAAGGTTTTGATGTTCCAAAAAATTATTTAGTTTCAAAAGAAGATTGGTTCCATGATAAACCAAAAGTGCTGAACAATATTTTAGATACATTGCATTTGCCGCTTATTGTTAAACCTTATAATGATGGCTGTAGTACTGGTGTTTCAAAAATTGCTACAAAACAGGAGCTTGAATCAGGCATTAATAATCTATTAATAAATTTTTCGCATGCTTTTGTTGAAGAATACATTCCTGGTATGGAGTTAACGGTTGGGGTAATTGGCAATGCTATTCCAAGAGCTTTGCCACCAAGTCGGTCATTATCTGTTGGTGAGATATTATCGGTTGAAGAAAAGTTTTTACCGGGAGCAGGAGAGAATCAGACGCCAGCACCGCTGACTCATGAAGCGATGCTTTTAGTGCAAAAAACAGTGGAAAAGGTCTATAAAGTAATTGGTTGTTCTGGTTATAGTCGTATTGACTGTTTTTATCAGGAAGCATTGCAAAGCCCTACAGGCAAAGAGCGTGTAGTTATTTTAGAAATTAATACATTGCCAGCCCTTACCCCTGCTACTTGTCTCTTTCACCAAGCTGCAGAGATTGACATTAAGCCAGTGGATTTTTTGGAATTAATTATCGAGCTGGGATTAGAAAAGCATGGCGCGCCTGTCCTGTTACCCAGAGTGAAACAAGCTAGAGAGTGGGATCCAGGTGTAATTAATAAATCCCTTGAAAAAGAAGTTCAAAATAGCCGCTCTAATGAAGAAAATAATATTTCTTTAGATAAGCAAACAACATTAGCAAACATTCTTTAATAAGAGATCTGAATATGTGTTTTTCTGCACAAGCAAGTTTTGGAGCGTTGCTAGTCACTTTTGACAATTGGGGTTTTGGCAATACGTAAAAATAAAGATTTGAGTATGCGATTATTTTTTTTTAAATAAAATCCTTTAGGATCCTTTTTTGCAGCGTTATTAAGCGGGTTTATTTTTATCCCCTTTTGATTTATTGTAAAAGTTGTTGGCTTAAAGAACCTGATAAATCGTCCATAAATGCTTTTGGCCAATCAAGGTGAAAATGGTTAGTTGGCATAGAAGTATGGCATGTTCTATGTAAATTGAATGCTTGTTTTAAGGCATCAGCGACTTCTTTACCATCGTTTGAGTTTTTTAGTTGGATGCCCCAGTTATTTTTTACAAAAAGATCAGCATTATATTTTTCCCACACAATAAAATTACTGACACTCATATCAAATACAGCAGGCGCCTTAAGCGTTAATAGTTCTGCAATAGTTGAGCCACCAGCCTTGCAAAGAGTAATACCAGAATGCATTAACATACCAACTTCTTTTGCAGATACTTTACCAAGCGCATGGACCACCACATTAAGATTTTTGGTTGTGTTAGTAAAAGCTATTAGTTCATTCTTTAAAGCATCAATGTAGGTATCAGCTTGGGCTAAAAATATATGTACTTTTTTGTGTTTAGGTGCAAGCCTGTCTGCGTGCTCTGCAATAATATGAAGATAACGTAAAATGCGGCTTTGAAGTGTTCCTTTTGCGCCGATCATAATAAAGATAACAGAATCACCTTTCTTAAAAGTTATATCATCTTTAATGGAGCCATCAATAAGTCCGAATCCGTTTTGTTGTTCTAAAAATTGAAAGACTTCTTTTTCAGCTTTCTTTTTAATTGAGCTATCTTTGTGATAAAGTTTTTCTGCTAATTCAAGAATTTCTAAGCGGGTTGGATAACCAACAAGGTTGTAATTTTTAATAGATTTTTTTTCTAAAATATTAGGAAGTTCTGGAATCCCCCCCATTATATCAAGGGAGCATCCAAAATCATCAGCCTTTATGTTTTTGATTCCATGTATAAATTGACTTACATCTAAGTCGGTAGGAATTATTCTAAATTGCGCGCCCATCTCTTTGGCAATACGTTTAAAACGTGCGGCCCCTACATGCTGAACCTGAATTATAACATTAGGATTTGGCAATGCATTCTTTAAGGAGCTGCGTAAGATGCTAGTAAAAGGGAAAAAACCAAGTCCAAAATCTAAAATACATTTTTTACTAATATGCGCAGCAAGTCTTTTGCCGTTTTCTTCTTGTAAGTCTTTATTCCAAACATCAGAGAAATAATTCATAAATGGTTCTACATAGACGATATTAAAAAGATCTTTTCCGTTGGGTAAGTTATTTAAAATTTTAGTAAGAGCATCAGCAGCATTTCTATGTCCACCGCCACCGCCAATACCAATAATAAGAACATTGATTTTTGCTGAGCGATTTTTGCTGCACAATAATCTTCTTGAATGTCTTTTTTTAATGAGTGGTTTTTCTGCTTGTTGGCGCGCAAGTTTTGCAAGATTTTTACATTCTTCAGCAAGGACAGTACGTTTTTTTTCTGGAGAAAGATCCTTAAATGGGTCTTTTTTTGTGATCAGTAGTGGCGCATGAGTGAGAGCTTTAGCTAATTTTTTTTCTTGTGTTTGTGTAGTAGTTGTAAAAATAACACTTATTAAAGTAACTATTCCAATCCCTAACCCTATTTTTTTCACATGTGTCCTTTTTGAATTTAATCGTTATAAGTTGTTCGTTAGCAGAGCATAGACTCATAAACGGTAATAAGTTTTTTCGTAGTATGATTTCTGGAATATGATTGCCCTTCTTGCCATGCACCTTTTTGTAGTTGTTCGTGTAATATTGGGTTATGAGCGATTGCTTTTATTGCTTTAACCATTGATTCTTTTGAATCGACTAGATACCCATTTACTCCATTTTTAATGCAGTCTTTTGCTCCAGGCGCTTCAAGTGCAACAATCGGTGTTCCAGCCATCATACTTTCTGCAAATACAATTCCTTGGGTTTCGGTTAGTGAAGAAAAAATAAAAAGATCAGCCTTGGTGTAGGCTTGAGCAATAATCATTTTAGGTGGTTGATAGATAAAATGCACTTGATTAGAAGAAAACTTTAGCACTTTGTAAGCGTAACTTTTTAATTCTTCGTACAATACTCCAAACCCTATTAATGTCAAAGTAAACCCTTGCCCTAGATCTTTTAATACATCAAAAAGAAAGGGAATGTTTTTTTCGCTCACAAATCTACTCACACAAAGCAAACGGAATAAAGGCTGTTTATGTTTGATAGTATATACAAGGGACTCAAAAAGTGGAAGTACCCCGCTGGGGACGATTGATTGTTTAGTCGTGACCCCTTTAGATTGAAGTTCTTTGTTGATTGATAAGGTGGGTGCAATAAGATGGTCAACCCCCTGACAAAATTTAATTACACGGTTATTAATTATTTTGCTTATTAACTTGGGAAAAATGGGTACATAATGTAACGCATATTGATCGTATTGAGAATGATGAGTAAATACGGTTGGGATGCCAAGCTCTTTTGCTATAGTCCTGGCAGCTTGCCCAAGAAGAAAAGGGTGGTGAACATGAACAATATCAGGCTTAAGCGCAAGAAAGAGCTTTCTTAGTTGCTTTTTTGTAAACAACGGTATAGCCATTGGATTATTACGATAGCTAAATTTAATAGGACAATAAAGCCTAATAATGCTATCTTCTGGTGTTTTTATTCCAGTAAAATCAAGTGTTATAATTATTACTTGATGACCTTGGTGTTTTAATTCATTGCTGAATGATTCAATAGAGCTCACAATACCGCCGCTGTAGGGGGTATAATTATTGGTAACAAATATTATTTTCATAGTGACCCTATATTTTATAGGTTTATTTATCACTGTTTTCTTATAATACTAAAGAACCTTGTACTACAATGGTTTGAGAATTGTCTGGGCCAACTGAAATATAATCTATAGGTGTATTATTACAGAGAAGTTCTATTTTTTTAATAAAATAGCGTGCTTCTTCAGGAAGATCACTAAACCTTTTAGCCTGTTGAGTTGAACATTTCCAGCCTTTAAATTTCATATATCGTGGTTTGACGCGTAGGGCATCAGTTACCAGCGGGGGAAGGTAATCAATGTTTTTACCATCAAGTACGTAATCATAGCACACTAAAATTTCGTCAAAATCGTCTAATCCGTCAAGCATTGTTAGTGCTAACGTATCTATACTATTGATTAAAATTGCTTGACGTACTAGTACTAAATCAAGCCAGCCAAAGCGGACGTTGGTATCGCATTCACATAAAATTTCACAATTTTGTTGTATTTCGTTAGAGGCAGCTGCAAAGGGAATGACGTTTTTCTTTTTTTCTAACAGATTATGTTTATTGATCTTTTTAAATCGATCAATAATAACAGAATCATTAGTTTCTGTAGGAAATGGACCTTTTCCTGAACGTGTGCTGTAGGCTTTCATAACTCCAATAACCTCACCTACTCTTTTTGGACCAATTCCTGCACCTGCACAAGCTCCTGCAGCAGTAGTAGCAGAAGAACTTACAAACGGTACGGTTCCTAGCCCAACATCTAAAAAGGTGCCGCCAGTGGCTTCAATAATAACTGATTTGCCTGCGGCAAGCATCTGATTAAGAATTATTTCAATATTATCTTTTACATATGGCTTTAATTGAATTGCATATTCTGCAAAATCTTTTTGAATAGCTTTAACGTCAAGAGGAGTTCCGCCATATACTTCTTTGATAATAATATTAGCATGTTCAACTTCTTCTTTGATTCGATTGTTTCTATTTTTTCCATCCATAAGATCTGCAATCCGAATGCCGCCACGTAAACGTTTGTCTGCATCACACCATGAAATACCACGCCGTTCAGCGGAAAAATCATAGGCTTTACGTCTTCCTTTTTTATTATCTAATTCTCCAAGCAAACAATGATAAGGCATTATGACATGCGCTCTTGATGATATCCATAATCTATCTTCAAGATTAATCTCTTTGTCTTTAGCAGCCTTTATCTCAGAAAGAATTTTTTTGCAGTCAATATTCATACCTTGAGTAAAAAAAATTTCTAAATGTTCTCGCAT
Organism: uncultured Pseudomonadota bacterium; assembly: GCA_964433415.1. GTDB lineage: Bacteria > Babelota > Babeliae > Babelales > CAIQNR01 > CAYSQM01. Next base: position 59,475 of record CAYSQM010000003.1, on the reverse strand, counting down.
AATAGTTGGGGGAAGCATATATCCTTGTAAGACAACAGAACCTCTTTCTGCAGTATGAGGACTCCAGCTTGCTATTTGAGAGCGTACTATGGCATTAGCTTGTTTTGATAATTTTACAGCAATTTTACTTAGACCATTATTATCAAACCCTGTACTTACAAGCACAACACAACGATCACCTTTTTTTGCAAAAAGAGTACTACTTGAAAAACAACTTAATGCAGTAATTATAAGAAGACCCATTCTTTTCATAGTTTATTCCTTTTTTATGCTTCATTTAGAATGAGTCACAGTTTGCATCAAAAAGGTCAGCGTGTAAACTCTTTTACAGCGTAAATAATAGCCTTTGTGTCAATACCGGCCCATGCACGTAATTCACGTGGCGATCCAGATCGGGGCAGTTCTTTTACGCCAAGTTGATATAACATAATATTTTTATTAATAATACCTGCTGCAATCGCTTCTCCAATGCCTCCTTGAAGATAGTGATCTTCAACGGTGATAATTAAATTGTTTGAAAAAGCTGCAGTTGATACAATAGTTTCATAATCAATAGGTTTGATGCAGTACAAATCAATAATATTAATGAAAATACCCTCTGCTTCTAGCAGAACTGCAGCAGCAAGAGCTTCATGCACCGTAATGCCAGCAGCAATAATAAGAGCGCAGGCGTCTTGATATTTTTTAAGAACTTTACAACCACCAATAAAGAAAAATTCAGTTGTTGGGTAAATAGTGGTGACTTCTTCGCGGGTTGTTCTTAAATAACTAATACCTTCTTCGTAATTTGCCATTTCCTGAACAAGTTTATAGGTGCTTGTTGCATCAGAGGGATAAAAAATAATTGAATTTGGAATAGTTCGCATTAAAGCTATGTCTTCAAGCGCCATTTGAGAAGGTCCATCTTCTCCAATTGAAATGCCACAATGAGAACCAACTAATCTAAGAGGCGCATTGCCTATAGCTGCCATTCTAATTTGATCAAATGCGCGACTAAAAAATGCACCAAAAGTTGAAACAAAAGGGACTTTTGTTCGTGAAGCAAGCCCAATTGCCATACCGATCATATTTTGTTCAGCTATAAAACATTGAAAAAATCTTTCTTTAAATTTTTCTTTAAAAAGATAAGAGTATGTTGAATTATTTACTTCAGCGTCAAGGGCAACGATTGTTCTACAAACAGCGCCAGCAATAGTGAGTGCTTTTCCATAAGCATGACGCGTAGACAATTTATCAGGAAGTTGTAGTGTAGGAATTTGAAAGTCTGTACACATAATATGAGTAGCGTCTGGGTCTGGTAAATTTATGCACCAAGGAGTTTTATTGTAATTTGCAGCATCACTAAATCTTGCTTTTAACTCTTCCAAAGCGCCGGCTAACTGTTCAGGGGTTAACGCTTTTCCATGAAAATTTTCTTTATTTTCGATAAGGTTTAAGCCATAGCCTTTTAAAGTATTTGCAATGATTACTGTTGGTTTATTTGAATTTTTTGTTGATTCATGTGTTTTTTGTAGCGCGGCAATTATTTCTTCGACACTGTGCCCATTAACGATAAGTGTGTTCCATCCAAAAGCTTTAAATTTTTCTGCCATGATTTCAGGCCTGCTGCCTTCAATGGTTTCGCCTGTTTGGCCTAAGTGATTAAAATCAATAAGGGCTATTAATCTATTTGTTTTGTAATAAGCTGCAAGGTTGGCTGCTTCCCATACAGAGCCTTCTGCGCATTCGCTATCACCTAAAAGTACATAGGTGTAAAAATCTCGTTGTTCAATAATGCCTGCAAGGGCTATTCCAAGGCCGATTGAAAGACCGCAACCTAAAGAGCCTGTTGCCGCATCGGCATAATAAAAACGCGCTGTTGGGTGTCCTTCAAGTACTGAATGAATATTCCGTAACGTCATAAGCTGTTCATCGCCTATAACGCCAACTTGTTTCCATGCTGCATATAAAAGTGGCGCAGCATGCCCTTTGGATAAAATAAATCGGTCATTATTGGGCTGTTTAGGGTTTTCTGGATTATATCGCATAATTCCAAAAAAAAGTGCTGATACAATGTCAGCAGCTGATAAACAAGAAGAAAGATGTCCTGAGCCAGCTTTTGTTGTTGCGCGGGTACAGTCAACGCGTAGTTGATAAGATTTATTTTTTAAAAGATCAAAATTCATTAGTTTTCCTTTTAAATGAATGTCATTAAGTGCCGGTTGCTCAATTCTCTAAAAAGGTTTTTAACAGAAAACAAACTAAAAGATAAAGAACTACTTTATGTTTCTTATAAAGAAGCTATAGTTTGTTATTATGAAAAAATCTTTATATAAAGCTTGTAATCGTATTATTCAATTTATTCAGGTGCAATTATTTATTTCGCTTGCATCGCTTCCCATAGTAGTTTCTTGGGGGATTCCGTTTTCTATTGTTACGGTTATTGGCAATTTTTTATTTAGCCCTTTTCTGACTTTATTTTTACTTGTATCATCACTTGTTTTTTTTACGGAACTTTTTTGTATCCCTAATGAGTGGTTTATTTTTCTTTTGGAACATATTTCTTTGGTATGGTTACATTTGCTTTCATGGGGGAGTAAAGAATGGCTTATAGGATTTCCTGCTCATAGTGTATGGATAGCATGCCTTGGTTCTTTTTTTGGTTTTGTTGTTATGCAGCATAAGTTTTTAGGGCGTCGATTAATAAGTGTGATATTTCTTTTGGGCATATCATTTGGAACGGTTTATTTTTTAAGTTGCACTCAACCTTATAGTCAAGAAATAAAAGTTCCTTGTGGTAAAAAAGAGGTTAAAATAACTACCTTTGGCAAGACTGTTATTTTAAAAGATTGCGGGCTGTTTTCTGTGAAAAAATCGAGACAATCATGGGTTCAATATACTTTATTGCCAGAGATTATTAAAAAAACTGGATTACTTGATATCGAGTTAATAATAGTTGATAATGCTGATGGAGCTACTTTTGAAGTACTTAAAGAAATTATATTTAATGCTCGTGTTAAAAAAATTGTATTGCCTTATTTTATACGAACTCTTACGTCAAGAGAGTGGCGATCATTTTATGAATTTAAAAAGATAGCTAGTCAGCAAAAGTGTATAATAACTCGATCAAAAGAGTGATTTTTGTGAAATTATTTGATAATAAATTTTTAATTTTGGTTCATTTTATTTTTTTGCATTGAATAAATAAAGCTTTTGGATGAAATGAATACATTGAGAAGGTGCGGTAAGTTAGAAAAATGATTAAAAAAAATATTATTTTTATTGGTTTAATTTTTGTTAGTTTAACAATTAAATCAGTTAATTTTTCTTTAGTTAGTAAAGATTTAGTTGTTATTAAGAAATTGATAGAAGCCATGCCTTTAACTAACGAAAACCTTTCTGCTGTTATGGTTACTTTTAACCTATTAGAGCGTAATGATCCGAATTTTTTTAAAGCAGAGCTGGATAGTTTTAGAATAAAACTTTTTGATCAAATTTGTTTGCATCAAAAAGTCACTAATGGGTTTGACCTTCAAGCAGTTATTGATTATTGGTATTTAACAAAGCTTTTAGGTTTTGGAGATAAGTATCGTCCTAATATGTTGGTACTTCAGCCATATTTTACTAAGAAGCACATTGCAACATTAGATAACCCGGTGGAATGTTTGTTATATTGGATAATTATTAAGGCTATGCAATTTTGTGATCCAGTTTATATAGCGCCAGTTGTTGATTTAATGCCGCAACTTGAAAAATTTATTGCACATAATGAAACTGCTTATTTATATTTATTAACTCATAAAATTTTATATGAATCTGAGTTTGGTTCAAAAAAACTGGAAAAATCTACAAAAATTATTATTAAAAACCTTGAAAAAAGATGTAAAAAAAATAAATGGATTATTAAAAATTACGATCTTATGGCAGAAATTGTTATTTGTGCAAAGTTATGTGATAAAAACCATAGAAAGATTTTTAAGAAATTTGAATATATTCTTAATCAGGTGCAGTCTACTGAAAGTTTTCATGAATACTGCACCATCTTTTTGGCCTGTTATTTATAATAATTTATTTTAATCCTTCTTGGTAAGCGTATAAAGTACGTGTAATTGCATCTAAAAGAACTGCAACGCGAGTATCATATTTATCACCTACTACTTCAACACTAATATTTTTTGGCAACATTGATTCTAAAATGGTTAATTGATAGCGGCAATGTGGCTGGAAAGATATACTTAAATAGTTGCCAGGAGTAGGATTTGTTTTTAACCATTCAACTACGGTATCAAGTGTTGTTGGGCGAAGATACTTCCCTTCGTGGGTTGTTTTCCCAGGAGTATCTATAACAGTTATTGGAATATCTGCAAAACCAGCAGCAGATAATTTTTTATTGATTGTAAACCGTACCATATCGGTTTCAGTAATCATTGTATCTTTGTTGGCTCCTTGGCCAATAAGCGTAACTCTTTCTTCATCTGTTAAATAACGTTGGCCTGTCAGAAGGATAAGGGAGTTTGGTTCCAACCCTTGTTGAAGTTGATTAATTAAAAAATCAGCTTTATTTTCTACTGAAAAATTTGCGCTGCCTAAAAACAAAATACCAGTATAGGTTGTTTTTTGAGGAAGCCATGCGTTAATTAATTCTAATTTTTCTAAATAGGGTAAGAGTTCTTGTTTTTTTTCTTCATAAAGATCAGCAGTTTCCCAGCGTTCGCCTTTACGGATCCATGCCTTTTGTGTTGCTTTAACTATACTAGAAAGGTCACCAGAGTGATCGACTTTTAGGATATTTAAAAGAGTATATAATGTTGTTTTATCAAAGCCAGCTAGTTTTTCTTGAGCCTCTGCTGCTTGAGCAGTAAAAATAAATGTGCTGAATAGAGAAAATATTAAGAGCGTACTTTTCATTAATTGCATAAAATCTTTCATAATAATTATTTTATTTGGAAAATCTGGATTTTTCACTTTGTTTAGAGTGGCATAAACTATTATAATCCAGGTTAATTTGGAAAAAATTTCTTTGATCCCTTATCTTTATATTGTTTGGGCTCTGGATGAGAAGTGGAGGTTTACCATTCTAAAGAGCCGCCAGTGCGATATTCAGTAACGCGAGATTCAAAAAAATTCTTTTCTTTGCTTAAGTCAGTTGATTGAGAAAGCCATGGAAATGGATTATCTAATTTATAAATCGCTTGCAAGCCAATACGCTCAAGGCGTCGGTCTGCAATATGTTTTACATAATTTACAAACTGTTCAGCGCCAATACCAAGAAGACCGTTAGGGCATGCGTCTAGGGCATAAGTAGCTTCAAGTTCAACTGCTTTTTTAATAAGTTCTACAAGTTCAGCCTGAAAATTTGGTGTCCAGACTGATGGGTTTTCAGCTTTGATGGTATTAATTAAATCGCAGCCAAAAGCAAGATGTATGCTTTCATCACGCATAATATAATCAAATTGTTCACCAACGCCAACCATTTTGTTTTGACGCTTAAGAGCAAGCATCATCGCAAAGCCAGCATAGAAAAATATGCCTTCCATGATGACATAATAACCGATGAGATCATGTAAAAACATTTGTAAAGTTAAGACGTCGGTTACTTCAAATTTTGGGTCAAAAATAGATTTGGTAAGATTAATAACAAATTCATCTTTAGCTTTAATAGAAGGGATAGTTTCATACATTTTATAAATAACATCAGGATCAAGACCAAGAGTGTCGCAGCAATAAATAAAGGTATCAGTGTGTACTGCTTCTTCGTACGCTTGACGTAAAAGATATTGGCGGCATTCAGGATTAGTTACATGGCGATAAACAGCAAGTACTAGATTATTTGCTGTTAACGATTCTGCTGTTGCAAAAAAACCCATATTCCATAAAATTAGGCGACGCTCACCGGCTGTTAAAAACTGTGGATCTTTCCATTGCTCAACATCTTTTTGCATAGAAACTTCTTCAGGGGTCCAGTTGTTTGCGACACCATTTTTATAATGTTCGCGTGCCCATAAGTAGCGCATAGGTAAAATTTTATTAGGGTCAGTTTTGGTATTATTAACAATACCACTTTCAAAAAGTTTTTCTTTATTTTCCATAATTATCCTCGAATTTTTTTAAAAATCTGGATCCTTTGTTATCTCAGGATGACAGAGGGGGTTTAATTTATTGGCAAGAGTCACATTCAGGGTTAGTAATACTGCATGCTTGCACATTGATATCATTTAAATCAGTTGAAGTAGGCATAGTAACTGGAGCAGCATCAACTTGTGTAGATTGATTAGCAGCACTATTTGCGTTCATGGCATCTATGCTTTGATATTCACGTTTTTGGGTAAATCCAAATTTCTTAGCATCAAGCGTTGATTTTTCAATCTGACTTGCTCCTAAAGTACGTAAATAATAGAAAGTTTTTATGCCGAGCCTCCAACCAAGTTGATAAATTTCATCAAGTTTTTTCCCTGATACGCCTTGCAAGAATACATTATGTGATTGGCTTTGATCTATCCATTTTCCACGCAACGCGGTCATATGAACTTGGTGTAGCGGGTCGATTTCAAAAGCTTCTTTATATTTATCTTTTAAAACTTGTGGAATGCTATCAATCATTTTTATATTTCCATCATAGTACTTAAGGTAATCAAGCATATCTTGGTTCCACAAGTTGAGTTGTTTAAGATCATCAATAAGATATTTATTAATAACCGTAAATTCACCGCCCATATTAACTTTAACATAAATATTTTTATAGATAGGTTCAATGCATGGGTAGCAGCCAGAAATGTTTGAAATTGTTGCAGTTGGAGCAATTGCCATAGTATTAGAGTTACGCATACCATACTTTTTAACGTGTTCACGAACAGGTGCCCAGTCTAGATTTTCTGTCCTAGAAACTTCTATTTTCATGCCACGTTCTTGCTCAAGAAAATTAAGGGTATCAACAGGGAAAATATTACGATCCCATTTTGAGCCCTTAAAAGAAGGGTAAGCGCCACGCTCTTTTGCTAATTTAGAAGAGGCAAGAATGGCATTATAAGAAAAGAGCTCTCCAAGGCTATCAGAAAAATCAAGTGCTTCTTGCGAGTCAAAATTGATATTAAGCATATAGAGGGCATCTTGTAATCCCATTAATCCTAAGCCAACCGGTCTATGAAGCATATTAGAATGCTTTCCTTCTTTTGTTGGGTAGAAATTAATGTCGATTACGTTATCAAGCATATGCATTGCAACTTCAATAGTTTTTGCAAAAAGTGGTTTATTAATCCCTGTCTTTGTGATCATTTTTGCAAGATTAATTGATCCAAGGTTACAAACAGCAGTTTCGTTAGCTGAAGTATTAAGAGTAATTTCTGTGCATAAATTTGAACTATGCACTACGCCAACATGGTCTTGTGGTGATCGAACATTGCATGCATCTTTAAAGGTTATCCATGGATGGCCAGTTTCAAAGAGACGAGTAAGAATTTTTTTCCATAATTCTACTGCAGGCATTGTTTTAAAGAGAGTTATTTTACCTTCTAAAACCATCTGTTCATACTTTGCATAACGTATTTCAAATGCATTACCGTAAAGATCATGAAGATCGGGCGTATCGTTTGGAGAAAAGAGGGTCCATGTCGCATTTTGCATAACACGTTTTATTAAAAGATCAGGGATCCAACTTGCAGTATTCATATCATGGGTACGGCGTCGTTCGTCACCAGTATTTCTACGAAGATCAATAAAATCTTCAAAATCATAGTGCCATGCTTCAAGGTAGGCAACAGAAGCGCCACGGCGGCTTCCGCTTCTATTAATGGCAGCAGTTACATCGTTTGCTATCTTTAAAAAAGGAACAACTCCTTGACTTCCAGAGCGAATACTTTTGATATAAGAACCGGTTGCTCTTAAATAGGTCCAGTCATTGGCAATGCCACCTGACCAGCGCGACATTTGGGCATTATCACCTAAGCACTTAAAAATATGGTCAAGGTCGTCGGTTACAGTTGTTAAATAACAAGAGCTGAGTTGAGGATGGCTTGTGCCTGCATGAAGCAGTGTTGGCGTACTTGGAACATACAAAAGCTGAGAAATTATTTCATAAAATTCTAAAGCTCGTTCATTTTTGTTTTCTTCAAGAAGAGAAAGCCCCATAGAAATACGCATCCAAAAAGCTTGAGGCATTTCTGCTCTTAATCCATTAACTTTGCAAAAGTAGCGTTCATAAAGAGTCCGTAAACCTAAATATTCAATTAAGTCATCACGTTCAAGTTTTAAGTGTGATGCAAGGTAGGGCAAATCAAATTCAAGCAAGCGTGGATCGATTGTTTCTTGCTTAACGCCTTCTTGAATACTTCTTATAAAAGAAGCATGATATTCTTGTTGGTAACTTTTTTCATTAGTTGATCTTTGAAAAACTTCCTTTGAAAGTTTTTGGCGTAATAATCTTGATGCTACAATTGAATAAGAAGGGTCTCGTTCAATAAATGATAATGTTGCAAGAATAAGTGCATCATCAATAGAATGAGTAGCCGCTTTGTCATACATATTTTTTATAACTTCTTCCATTATTTTTTCAAATGAAATAGTTAATACAATACCTTGAGTTGCTCGATTGAGCGAAGAATAAATTTTTTTATGATCTAAAAGTTCTTCAGAGCCATTGCGCTTATTTACTCGTATACATGCAGATGAAATGGATTTTGCATTTTCTTTGTTTTGAGAAGTGGCTTGCAAAAATATTTTACCGTTTTGTTTTTCTTGTTCCTGCATGTTTACCCTTTCTTGGTCTATGAAGTATTTATTTTTATACTTTTTTTATAAAACCCTTTGATTTTTTTGATTCGTGATAGTCTACTGTAATGGTTTGTTTTCCTAGAATCAAATAAAAAAAATTAAAGATTTTTTCTATGTTACAACTTACATTTTTTATAAAAAACAAGACCATTCAAGATTCATTTTGAAAAGAAAAAAAATGAACATATTTAAGACAGAAAAAAAGAAAATGGTCATTTTTTTATAAGTAAAAATTGTAAGGTTTAAATTTATTCTTATTTTAAAAAGATTTTTAAATCCAAATGTTGACTCTTAGATTATTCTTTGTGATATATTATTTTTGTTTAAAATTATTAAAAGGAAAAAATAACATGTTAAGAAAAAATATTCTTTTTATTTTATTGGTCACAGTAACGTGCACTGTAATAGTTGTTACCGCTGTTCGTTATTTGCCATTATCTGGAATTTTATCGTCTAATAAAGTAATGAAGAACAATGAAGAACTTGCCCTTGTTGGTGAAATTGCTCTTGAGCGCCAAGATGGGGTGATCGAACAAAAAGCAATAGACGAAGTGATACAAGAAATTAAAAAGGTAGAAGATAAAGGAGTTGAGCCTGTTGAAATAGTAGAGCTAATGAGCGTTGATGAAGTTAAGCAGGTAGCTGCAGTAACTGGACCAGTAGTTCTTAAGTTATATGCTCCATGGTGTGGCGCATGTAAAATGGCAGACAAAATAATGCCAGATATTGTAACAGAGTTTCAGGGGAAAGTTTCTTTTTATGCTTTGGATATCACTAATCGTGATCTAGTGGATGCGGCATCTCAAGTAGGACTTTTAAAAGAACAACCCCGTTCAATTCCAACTTTTGTAGCACTAGACGCGAGCCGTTCAATCAATGATGTTCATGTTGGCTATATGCAACATGATGCCATGAGCAGTTATATTAAACAGGTTTTTTCTTTATAAGTTAGCCCATAATTTCTAATCTTGTCATCCAAAGCAAAATGCAATGCGTGAATGGAATCTAGGATTTTGTTTAATTTATTTTATGGTATTTAAGTAAGTTTTTATCAATAAGACGCTTAATGCAATAGGAAAAATAAGCCAATGTTTTCGGCCCCATGATTCCCAAGAAAGGCTTGAAGTTATTTCATATTTATCAAAAAGTGGTGGAAGTTCATGAACTAGTACATCTAAAATTTCTACCGCTTGTGAGAGGGTAATAGAATTAGTTTTAATTGATTCATGAGCTATCCATTCAGGATATGCATTTGGTGAATGATGTCGTACAGTGCTTTTTAAGACGCATATGATAGCAAGAGTAAATTCTTTTAATGGCTCTGTTTCTTGTAAGTGTTTATAGCGAGTAAATGCTTCCCAAATTAAAAGAAATGGTGAAAAATCATTTTCATCACACATATGCTTAAGCGAAGTTATCATGTAATTTTCTGAAAATTCATACCCTTCAACTATAAGAGATCCGTTATCTAGTTCTTTATATTCTGCAGGGAGGTAAAGCATCTTGTCGTTGTAAAGATTGCGTGTAATGTGCACAGCGTAGCTAAGTTTTCTAAATTGATAACGTAAAACTTTTGTTAATTGTTCTTGGGTATGAGCGTTGAGTATAATGCTCGTTAAAAATCCAGTAATTAATAAATAGTTCATAAGTTCCTTTTTAAGAGAGGGGTTTTGAGAACTCTATAATAAAAAAGGGTTGCACCTAAGTGCAACCCTTTTAAAATTAATTAGTTAATAGCTAAATTGAAACAAGAAGTAATGCTACAACTGACATTAATTTAATTAAAATATTAAGAGCAGGTCCTGAAGTATCTTTGCATGGATCACCAATAGTATCACCAACAACTGCTGCTTTATGAGCATCAGATCCTTTTCCGCCAAGATTTCCTGCTTCGATATATTTCTTAGCATTATCCCATGCGCCACCAACGTTTGCCATAAACAATGCAAGCATAACACCAGTAATAGTAGCCCCAACCAATACACCACCAAGAGCTTTTATGCCAAAGGTAAAGAAAATAATAATTGGAGTAAGCACTGTAATAACACCAGGAAGAATCATTTCGCGTAGTGCAGCACGAGTACTGATAGCAACACAACGAGCATAATCAGGTTCGCCTGTACCATCCATGATACCTGCAATAGTTTTAAACTGATGACGAACTTCTTGTACCATTGCCCAAGCAGTTTTACCTACTGAACGCATGGTCAATGCAGAAATCAAGAAAGGAACGGTGCCACCAATAAAAATTCCAACCATAATCAAAGGATCAAGAACATTAAGTTCAGTGAGGCCTGCACTTTCTGCATAAGCAGCAAACATAGCAAGTGCGGTCATTAATGCTGAACCGATTGCAAAACCTTTACCAATTGCTGCAGTAGTATTACCAAGTGTATCTAAACGATCAGTGATAGTACGCACTTCTTTTCCAAATCCTGACATTTCAGCAATACCGCCAGCATTATCTGCTATAGGTCCATAAGCATCAACGGTCATAGTAATACCAACAGTTGCAAGCATAGAACATGCAGCCAATGATACAGCGTAAAGATCGTTTCCACCAAAAGAGTAAGCGGCTAAAATTGCACCGCCAAGAAGGACTACTGGAATAACTACAGATTCCATACCTAAAGCAAGTCCGTAAATAACGTTAGTAGCAGCGCCAGTTTGGCAGCTTTCAGCTAAACGTTTGACTGGGTTTCCGCCAGTATAATATTCAGTGATACGGCCAATAACCATACCAGCTGCGCAACCAATAGCTGCTACAAAGAATAAACCAAAAGGAAGTTCTGCGTAACCAATGTACCAGTAAGCAAGTGCTAAAAAGATAGCAATAGCAACATAAGTTGCATTACGTAACATGGCAGCAGGTCCAGATTTTAAAACAAGATTTGAAAGTAATCCAACAATAGAACTTATTAATCCAAGAGCAGAAAAAACTAAGGGCAATAAGGCATAAGCAGGGTTTTCTTTGTGTAAAGTTAAACCAAGAATAACGGTAGAAACCATTGCGCCAACGTAAGATTCATAAATGTCTGCACCCATGCCAGCAGTATCACCAACGCAATCACCAACGTTATCAGCAATAACTGCAGGGTTACGAGGATCATCTTCTGGAATACCAGCTTCAATTTTCCCTACTAAGTCTGCGCCAACATCTGCTGATTTAGTAAAGATACCGCCACCAATGCGTGCAAAGAAGGCAACTAATGAAACGCCTAAACTAAAGCAAGTAAGGAAAAGAATAAAATTTTCATGAGAAGCTAAGAAATAAAAAAGGCCAGTTAAGCCAAGAAGTCCAAAAGTAGCAACGGCAAAACCCATAACGCCGCCACCAAAAAATGAAACAAGAAAAGCGGCATGTTCGCCATCATTTTTTGCAGCCATCGTAGTACGTACATTTGCACGAGTTGCAGCTTTCATACCAATAAAACCGGTTGCCATAGAAAATAAAGCACCAATTACAAAGGTTGCTGCGCCAATTGTGCCAATGAAATAACCAATAAAGCTAGAAACAAGCAATACTACTATCGCAATAACCGTATACTCTTCTTTTAAGAAGGTCATTGCGCCAGTTGAAATAGCATCAGCTATTTTTTGTGCTTTTGCATCATCAACTTTAATAGCGTTGATACGGATAAATAAGCCTGCAACAGTTAATGCTCCAAGCCCTACTACCGCAAGTAATGCGACAGATAAATCTATCATAGAGGAATCCTTTTAGGGTTAAATGTAGAGAATACAACGGATTTATGGTAGCACACGTCTTTATTTTGTAAAGTCGGCTGGCTTTTTTAAGCCTGTTAGGTTCTAGTTAGCTTAAAATGACTCAGAAATTATTTGTTCTTATTTTTTTTAAAAAGATGCTTGGTTGAAACAATTAATATTTCTGTTAGTATTATTGTTGTGAGAAATATCTTATTTGATTAATTAAATGAAGTTTATATGAAAATTAAGAAATTGATTTTTGGTTCTTTTTTGTCTTTATTTTTTATAAATATCGCTTATTGTCCAAATTTAAAGCATGAATTTATAAGTAATTTAGTAGAGACTATTTTGAATGATTACTTAATGATGGAGCGATTATATTGTGACGCAAGAGATTATTATAAATTAAATGAAGAAATTCTTTTAAAAGTAAGAAATATTACAAATAGAGAAGATTGGTCATTGTCTATAAGAATCATGATGATACAGGACATTATCAATGCAGAGCTTTCTGCTTAGTTTGAAATGACTTTGAAATTATTTGTTCTTATTCTTTTTAAAAAGATGCTTGATTGAAACAATTAGTATTTCTGTTAGTATTATTATTGTGAGAAATATCTTATTTGATTAATTAAATGGAGTTTATATGAAAATTAAGAAATTATTGCTACCGTTTTGTGTAGGGTTCTTTTTTATGACTGGTCTTTCTGCTGCAGAAAATGAAAATATTCCCCTAGAAGTTGCAAGGATTTTGAATTTATTTTTGCGCTATAATCGAGAAGAAAATGTAGAAAAAGCACTGGACGGATTGCGTAAAGATTTAAAACTTTTCAAAGTCGACAGCCCCCTTATTTTTGATGTCTTTGTTAAAGATGGCGATCTTCTCTTAAATTCTTTGGGCGTTTTGATTAAGTCTATTGGTGATTTTTATTTAGAAGAAGCAAAGATTGGCAAGCAATTATATTTTCTGGAAGAAATATTTAAAATTATGCATCCTAATTTAAATAAAATTTGTTTTAAAAATACTTTTTTAAATATAAAAAGGACACCCTTTGCGATGGCTTTTCAATTTGGTAATTTAAAACTTCTTTCATTGTTGGTAAAGTATAATGCATCTCCTGAAATTCCGTATAAAAAAATAATTATTATTTTCTGGAATCAGAATGCATATTTTATTACCTAAAAAATATAAGAATGTCTGAGCACATTGGTATTTCTAGTCTAATTGGGAAAAAAATTAAAGATCGTAATGATAGACTCCTAGATAGGACTCCAGAGATTGATTCCTTTGATAAAAAGGAAGAAGAAGGTCAATTATTATTAATTGATAAATTATCTCTTGCAGATCAGGATGAAGTGAGAAAAAGAAACTTATGCCTTTTTATGGAAAAACTTAAATTCTTGTTAGATGTTGGAGCTTCGTTATTGCCTGTTTCTCAAAATATTAAAATGTTTGGCGACGGGGAAACAAAGACCGAGTTGGTAAAGGTTTTAAGAAAATATAAACAAGGTCGTCCATTTGTTTGTTCTAATGTTGATTGTACTTTTGATGCTACCAATAAATGGAGAACTAAAGAACAAAAATTATTAGCATGTTCTGCATGTAAAAATATTTGGTATTGCAATGTTGAATGCCAAGCGGCTGACTGGAAAGCTCAACATGGAATTAATGGTAAGGCTGTTTGCAAAGAATTAAAAATTCAAAAAATAAAAGATGAAAGCAAATGGCTTCTTGTAGAGATTAAATTTCAAGAATTTCTTGATCAAGTTGATTAATAGAATTTAAAAACTGCAAACAAGACTTTAGCAATAGAAGATAGTATTAATTTAACTTTAAATAGTTTAATTTTTTTATAGTGTTGAACAAGAATTACTTATTTTATGTTCAACACTATATTTTTTTCTGAAAATGGCATTTTAATGTCACCATAAATTTGATATTCATCAGGTCCTTTTCCAAGCAACATAATAATTGAACCTTCTTGTGTTTTGCTATATGCAAAATTTATTGCTTTTTCTCGATCTAATTCAATAACCACTTTATTAAGATGCATTTGATCTACGCCAGCTTTAATAGCATTTGCTATAATAACAGGGTCTTCGTGTCGTGGATTGTCTGAACTGATAATCACAAGGTCTGCCCAATGAGCAGCAACTGCCCCCATTAAAGGACGTTTTTCATGGTCTTTACCTCCACCAGCTCCAAAAATAACTATTAAATGATTAGTAAGTTGACGAACAGATCCAAGTATTGCATCAAATGAGTTTGGTGTGTGTGCGTAATCAATAATTACTCGTGCACCATTAGGAAGGTTATATTCTTCAGAGCGCCCACGTAATGGTGGAAAGTTAAATGATTCTGTTCCTAATAGATCTTGGGTGATTGGTAAAAAATCATTTAAAGTAATAAGTGCTGCAGTGACATTATATGCATTAAATAAACCTGTAAACCCAGTGTATTTAAAGATATAATTACTATTATTTATCATTAAAGAGACTTGTGAATTGTTTCCAGGCAAGGCTTTGTAGTTTGAATGATAATAGCTTTTAAAATCATTAGTTAATGAAAATCCAAGAACTTCTGAATTAGTTTCGCGATCGAGTTGTTTTTTTTGATTAATAATTATTTTGCATGCTTTATCATCGGCATTTACAAAAACAGAAGCATTGATTTTTATATGTTTAAATAATTCACACTTTGCTTTGAAATAATCATTAATAGTTCGATAAAGTTCGCCATGTTCTTGTTCAAAATTAGTAAAAATAAATGCATCAAATTGTATGCCATCAATGCGGTGAAAGGTGAATGCTTGAGCTGCAACTTCCATAACGACATACTGTACTTTGTTGTCTTGGCAAAGTTTTAAAAATTGCTGTAAATAATCCGGTTGCGCAGTAGTTAATGGTGCAGAAAAGATAGTATCATTGATCATATTATAAACACTATTTAAACAGGCAACAGAAGCGCCAGTTTTTTTGAGCATATTAAATAATAAGTGTGTAGTTGTTGATTTACCTTTGGTGCCAGTGACACCAATTATAGTTAATGCTTCATAATCTATTTGTGCTGCTTTTGCACTTAAATCGGCAAGTGTTTTGCGCGTATTTTCAACTAGGTGTAATGTTGCTTTTTTAGCATAAATAGCTTGAGTAATTTCTGAAGAGAGCTCTACTGTTTTATCGGCAATAATTATAGTTGCGCCACGGTTAAGCGCTTCTTGAATATAGTTAATGCCATTATCTTGTAATCCTTTTATGGCAACAAACGTCGAACCAGGTCCTACGTTTTTGGTGTGTGAACAAACTGGGAAAATTTCTGGCATTACAAGATGATTTTTATTATTCATAAGAAGCGCTTTAAAGTTAATGAGGTTAAATTTTTGCAGTAGTTAATTGTTTGCGCATAAATGGTATTAACCAAATAATGCCGTATAAGTTAATAAATACACAGCCAGCAACAATAAGATCAAGCACGCCAAATACTGCAGCAACATTATTTATAGATCCCCATAATGCTGATAAGCAGAAGAGAATAGGAAATACAAATTCAAAGCGATCGTTAGTTAAATAAAGCCAACATTGACGGCCAACAAAACCACAAGTTACAAAGACACCTAAACCAAGAAGCACAGTAAGAGATACAACTATCCAGCCACCAAGGGTTCCATATACTGTTTCAAAAGCGAGAGCGGTTAATGCGCTTCCATCAACACCACTGTTCCAAACACCACTAGAAACAATTGCAAGAGCAACCATAAAGCAGGCTAAGTTTGTACTAATAAAGGTGCCGAGCATAGCAGATAGCCCATCGTCTGATGGATTTACTGATCCTGTTGATCCGTAAATAACTGCAGCAGTACCTAATCCAGCTTCACTTGCATTTATTGTACGTAAGAGACCAATGCTACATATTCTTTGTATAGAGAGCCCAAAAGCACCACCAAGAACTGCTTCTGGAGTAAGCGCTGCTTTAATCATCAAGTTTATTGAAGGAATTAATGCTGCCCAATGGTAGATTAAAATGCCAGTACAAAAAACAAAAAACATTATTACTTTTATAGGAATAACAAAGCTTGAAATTTTAACAATTCTTTGCGCGCCACCAATAAGTGAATAAAGAACAAAAATAACTAATATTCCAGTTACTACTAATGTAGGAACGCCAGTTACTGCAACAAGTGCGCTAGTAATAGAGTTACATTGCATTGCACAACCACCAATCATGGTGTATCCCAAACAGAATAATGCATAAATAAATGGTAAAAATTTGCCACCAGGAAGATTTTTTAAATAAAGAAAAGGCCCCCCTAGGACGCGACCGGTTGAAGAAAGAGAAGCAAATGAAGTTGCCAAGTATACTTCAGAAAAACGAAGAATCATGCAGAAAAAACCCGCAACAAATATCCAGAAACCTGCGCCAGGTCCACCAAGGTGTATAGCTGCTGCAATACCAGCAATAGCGCCATTACCTAAGCTTGTGCTGAGTGCGTTTAAGAATGCTTGTAGTGGTGTTATTTCTGCGCCTGCTTTTGCCGTATTGCCAGAAATTTTAAGAAGTGAAAAAAAACCGGTAAAGAATTTTTTAAAAGGAATTCCTTTTAATCCAATGGTAACTACGATTGCTGTTCCCATAAAACAAACAAGTAGCGGCCATGTGCATATAAAATTACTAAAACTATCAATTAAATGACTCAACATAATCCTTCCTTTCTTGTAGGATTTCAGAGTATAATACACAATCTGTTACTATAAAATATTTTTTGAAGGATGTCATATGAAAATTTTGGCTCTTGATTTAGGGGACCAATGGACTGGAACAGCAATTTCTGATGCTTTAGGTATTCTTGCGCGTCCCTATGAAACAGTGACAACTCCATTACTTACTCAATTTTTGGAAAAAATTTTTAAACAAGAAAAAATTTCTACTGTTGTAGTTGGTTATCCAAAAACAATGCAAGGAAATGAAAGTCAGCAAACAAAAACTATTGTTGTAATGAAAGAAGCATTAGAGCAACAATTTCCCGAAAAAATATGGGCATTATGGGATGAACGTTTAACCAGTAAACAAGCAGGATCATTGAAAAATGATAAGGGGGATAAACAAAGGATACATTCTTTAGCTGCAGCACTTATTCTTGAATCATATCTTATGCACGTTCAATACAAGAAAATGTGTGACGAACAAGAACAGGAGTAAGCGGTCCTTTGTTAAAAAGAGTAGTAAAGTATCTTTTTAAAGTATTGTTGGAAAGGGTAGTGCAATGAAGTGCAAAAAATGTTCTGGATTGATGGTACTGCAATCGTTTTTTGATCATTTTTTAAATTTTGATGGATGGAAATGTTTAAATTGCGGCAAAGTAATTCCTAAGAAAGAAAAAACACTTGAATGTGATATGTTTGGAATTTTTTATCAACAACAAAAATGTAAAAATAAAAAATAAAATGGTTTACTCGTTCATAATACAAACTGATTATAAAAATGTTTCTTTAGCATTATTTAAACGTAATGCGCTTATTCAAGAAATTTTCTTAGATAAGCACCAAATAAGCCAATTTCTAATGGATAGATTTTTAATGTTATTGCGACAATATAATCTTACATGGAAAGATATTGCTTATATTGGAGTTAATCAAGGCCCTGGTCCTTTCACTACGCTCCGTGCAATTATTGCTACCGTAAATGGTATTAGTTTTGCGGTAGGAGTTCCTTTAATTGGCATTGATGGTCTTTCAACTTTTTTAACAGAACATACTTTTCAAACAGATTTAGTGGTGTGTATTTTTAATGCTTTCAATCAGGATCTTTATTTTGCAGTGACTAATAAAGATAAAATGCTTTGTAGTGGCTGGAAGCCTGGCTCTCTATTATTAGACGAGCTTGCCGCTTTATATCCTATGCAAAATATTACTTTTATTGGTAATGGCGTTGTGCTTTTTAAAAAAGATATTAAAAGATTATTTGAAGAGCGAGCATATTTGCCAGATCCATTTCCAGAGTTTCCTTCACTTAAACATATAGCATTTACTGCTGATCTATTATGGAGTTCAACGAAAGAAGGTTCACGCAAACTTATCCCTTTATATTTAAAATCAAATACGTATAAAACTTCTTGCCCAAGTATTTAATTTATACTTAATTTATAAAGATCTAATAATTCCTAATAATACGGTTAAAGCTTGTTGGGCGCGTAGTATTGTTGGAGTTAAATGAACAAAATTAAAATTATATTCTTTGAGTGCTAATTTTTCTTCTGGTGTTAAATCGCCTTCTGGGCCAACTAAAATTGTAATCTCTTTACAGTTTAGAGGGTTTTTAGCGTCTAATAATGTTGTGTATGAGTTGCCTTCTGGGTCACCAAAAATATTAAGCACATTAGGGTTAATATTTTTGAGTGCTTTTTCAAGCATTATTGGGGCTCGTAGTTCAGGAAAACAAAAATGCTTACATTGTTCAGCAGCCGAAATAATAATGCGTTGATAGCGCTCTAGGTCTTTAGGTTGAACTTTTGTGTGTGGTGTCTTGTCTGTGTAAATTAATTGAATAACTTGTGCGCCTAATTCTGTGCAACTATAGAGCGCTTCTTCTAGCGCTGTCCGCTTTAGCATGGGTAAAAATACATTAATCACAGGCATTATTTTTGAAACTTGTTTAGGGGTTATAATGTTAATGATAAGTTCTTTTTTTAAATACGTATTAATGGTGCAGACAAAAGCATGAGTACGTGAAAAGAGTATGAACTGATCATCTTGTTGTAAACGAAGCACGTGGAGCATGCGATGAATTAAGTCTTGATCTTTAAGCGTATAAAGAGTGCCTGGTTTGAGGCCAGGCAGATCGGTTACATAGAGTGCAAATTCATGAATGTTTTTTGTATTCATGGTTTCTAGAGCAGTGATGTGACGCTATTCCATAACCCAACAACTGCAGGTTTAATGGTTTCTTCGTAGAAATTAACGCTAACATTATGAGCAATTTTTGTAGCAATAGAAAGCTTTGCAAGTACTGAAGAAGTATCACGTGGTGCATGTGGCGCTTCTATGCGCACATCATCTGCAATAACATCAAGAAAGTTGTCGTCTTGTACGTTTTGATTGTGTGAATCGTATTTATTATCATTAATGATAATTTCTTCAACGTGTGATGAGGCATGCTTTTCATCATTTTGATTATACAAAGCAAGTTCACTAATAGCGACCGATGCTATATCAAACGAAGCATGTTTTTCATCATTATTTTCATTGAAAATATCAATAGCTTGTATACCGTCAATCAATTCAGAATTTGCTTCTTGTGCTGGTAACCTTATAAAGGCTCCTGTAAGTAATAATGCAGATAATTTGCAAGCATTGGAAATATTTTTCATAGACCCCTTTCTGGTAAGTGCAACTAATAATAAGGTACTATAACATAGAAAATGTTTTTAATAAAAAAAGGACGTAAATATATGAAAAAACACGCCCCAGCGGCCTTGGTTATTCTTGATGGGTTTGGTTATAGTAATTTAACTGAACATAATGCAATAGCTCAGGCTAATGCGCCTTTTATTACGTCTTTATTACAAAATTATCCTACAACGCTGCTTGCAGCATCAGGTCAAGCGGTTGGTCTGCCAGAAGGGTATAATGGTAATTCAGAAGTTGGTCATTTAACTATCGGATGTGGAACTCCTGTTGCCCAACCTTTTACTATTATAACAGATGCTATTGAGTCAGGTATTTTTTTTATTAATGATCTTTTGATTGAAAATTTACAGAAATTAAAAAAAACTGGAAAAACTCTGCATATTATTGGATTACTTTCAGATGCTGCTGTTCATAGCCATATTGATCATTTATTTGCTTTTTTAGAAGTAGCGCATGATCAAGGAATAGTTAATATAGTAGTCCATCCCATTTTAGATGGGCGTGATGTGCCACCTCAATCTGCAGAAGAATATTTAACTGAACTTGAAGATCAATTAAAAATATATGGTGGTGTTATAGGTTCAATTCAGGGACGTTTTTATGCAATGGATCGAAACAATAATAATGAATTGAGTGAAAAATCTTTTTTTATACTTACTCAGGAGCAGATAAAAAAAGAACAGACCTGGTATGATGTTTTAAAACGATCATATTCAGCAGGTATTACTGACGAGTTTGTTGAACCGACTCAATTGATTCCTAATACTTTTGTTAAGCCCGATGATGGGTTAATATTTTTTAACTTTCGTCCTGATCGAGCACGTCAGTTAACAGATATTTTTTTAAAATCTAAGTCGCCATTAATTTCATTTTTAATTACACCGATTTCTTATGGCTCAGGCTATAAGACTATTGTTCTATATGAAAAACAGCGAGTTTCGCAAACATTAAGTCAGTTTTTGCATGAAAAAGGATGTTCACTGTTTTTTATTGCAGAGACCGAAAAGTATGCTCATGTTACTTATTTCTTTAATGGCGGGAGAGAAACAAAATATGAAAATGAAACGCGTGTATTGATTCCTTCTTTGTTGCCTCGAGAATTTGAAACGTATCCTTGCATGTCGGCAGCAAGCATAACGCAGGCAACTATTGAATCATTAAAATATAATCCAAAAGATTTTTATGTGATCAATTATGCCAATGCAGATATGATTGGTCATACTGGTAACTTTAACGCAACGGTAAAAGCAATAGAATGTCTTGATAGAGAGTTAAGCTTATTGTTTGACCAGTTTATTACTAAGCTTAATGGCACTTTGTATATCACTGCAGATCATGGCAAGGCTGAGTCTATGTTTGATGGAAAGAGCAATCAGCCACGTACTGCGCATACTAATAATCCTGTACCTTTTATTATGGTTCAACAGCAGTTGAAAAACAGTCAAGAAGAATTACCATTATATGAACTTTCTGATATTGCCCCATTTATTATCCATACGATGTTTAGTGATTTATAAATCTTTGCGGTAATAAACATGAGTTTTTGAACGATGAGTTTCGGTAAAGCCAAGTCGGGTATAGACTTTTTGAGCAGTAAAATTATCAGTACGTGTTGCGAGTTTTACTGTAGTAGCGCCTAGTTTTTTTAAATCTTCAACTTGAGTATTTACGATAGTTTCAGCAAGTCGTTTTCCTCTGAAATTTTTATCAACTTCGACAAAAAGTATGTCGCCACGGACATTGGTGTCCATATAACATGAACCGAAACCAGCTCGTTCTCCATTGTAATAAAGAACTTTAGTAATAAGTTTTCCTCGATGTTTAAAGTCGTCTACATGAGGAGAGTTTGTAGTAAGCATATCGTCAATATCATAGTCTGGCGAGCTGATCAATAAAGCCCAATTTTCTTTAAATTGTTGTTTTATAAATTCTTTATCTTGTTCAGTGTATTCACGCATTTCACGTGTGTCGCCAAAATTTAGAGTTGAGTTATTTAATATTGGTTGAGTAGCAATAGGAGTAGCGTAGTGAACAGTTTTATGTCGATTTATATGACTTGTGGCTAAGTAAAAAGTAAAATAACCAGTAATGGCTATAGCGAGTGTGTATAAAATGTAGGATAATTTTTTATTCATGATTTTCTCCATCTTCATGATAATCTATTTGTTTTAAGCATAACCCTTGTGCAGGTGCTGTTAGCAAGAGTTTTGAGGGATTAAGCTCGAAAAAAATATTTTTTAATTCAGTATCTGAAGTTATGTTCTTTGTTTTTGTAGAGGCTAGAGTAATTGCGCTACCAACTATACGCCGAATCATGTGGCGTAAAAATGATTTGCCTTTGAACGTAATGATATAATTTTCTGTTGTATTACAAAAAATAACATTAATGCTTTCAATGGTTTTTATTGTGTTTTTATTTAGTTCTTCTTTGCAAAAATTTTTAAAATCATGGGTTCCTACAAAACACGATAGGCTTTTAATTAGAAGATGGGCATCAATGGGATATGTTACAAACCAGCCGAGATGTGCTTGCGTAGGGTCGGGGCGTTTGGTGAAAATCTTGTATTCATATGTCTTGCCAAGAATATTGTGTTGTGGATGAAACTGGTCATTCACCTTATAAAGTTCTTTAATAAGAATATCCTGAGGAAGAGCTTTGTTCCATATCATTAATAGTTTTTCAGGGCTGACGTTTTTTAAAGTTGTACGAATCCTTACAGTTTGTCCTTGTGCGTGAACGCCAGCATCGGTACGAGATGCTCCTACTAATAGCAATTGATCTTGTTTAAAGATTCCTAAGAAAGACTCACGTAAGGTGCTATCGATTGTTTTTTTGTTTGGCTGCCACTGCCAACCATGATAATTAATGCCATTATAAGCGACTATTACTTTATAAGATTGCATAACCGACATAATGTTTAGATCCATTTTGAATTAATTTTAAAAAAAAGGTCACACTAATATAATTAGCGTGACCTTTAAACTTTAATAAGCAGTTTTTAACGTGCTATTGCGCAATAAGGAAGCAAAGCAATAGTACGTGATAACTTAATTGCAGAACTCAATGAACGTTGGTGACGTGCACAGTTTCCTGAAATATGAGAAGGTAAAATTTTACCACGCTCAGTTAAAAAATGTTTAAGTAGTGGAGTGTTCTTGTAATCAAGAAACTGTTCAGCTTGTTTGTCTGAACAGAAACGACAATGTTTACCAAGTACAGTACCAAAACGTTTATTTCTTTTTTTAATAAGACGAGAACTTACTTTTAATTTTATTTTTTTTGTCATTGTTTAGTTTCCTTCTTGAGTAGTAAGGTCTTCAGCATGATGTGAGAAATCAGAAGATTTGTCATGGCGTCCTTTAGAAACCAATCCTTCCATTTGATTTTCTCTCAAAAAAGAATCAACATCACGTGTTGGAGCTTCTTCAACAGAGTCTGGTCTTCTATATTCAAGAGTTTGGCCTTCTTCTAACTTATGAGTAACAATTCTCATAACTGTTTCATTATGGCGAACCATAAAAATAGCTTGAAGAGCTTGAAGAAGTTTTTGATTTGGCTCTGATTCAAAACGAGTTAAAAAATAAACACCATAATCATGATGTTTGATAGGATATGCAAGACGGCATTTTCCCCAGCGTTCAAATGAAAGGGTTGTTCCCTTAGCATTTTTTATTTCTTGATCGATATTTTTTTCTATTGTAGCAATCTCATCACCTGTAATTTCAGGCACTGTGAGAAATAAAACCTCGTAGCGTACCATACGCGTAATCCCTTATGATTTATAATTGGAAGCCTAATAAGGCTACAAAAATGCCACCATGGCTAATTTTGTTTAAAATCTCTATCAAAAAAATAACAGAACTTGCCAAAAAAGATAGTATTTTAGACGAATTTTTGAATTCGTTGAGTAACGCGGCCAATAATTCTAAAATGATCTTTGCCACGAACTAAAGCAATTGGGGCTTGTTTTCTGCTTAAAGATTCGATAACAATAAAATCTTCGCTAAAAGTTACTTGAGCGATAGTTTTTATTGAAGTTTCGTTACCATATTCTATAGCAGCAATATCACTTGAACGAGTCCATGTTTCTGGTGAAATAATAATAAAATCACCTTTAATGAACGAAGGCGCATGATTATTATTATCTATAGCAAGCGCAAACATTGCGGCATCATTAGTATTTAAGGTAGGGATAAATACATCTTTATAGCCGGTTGTTGTTTGCATCAGTTGGTTGTTGTAAGGCGAAGGGTTTGATGGAATTTCTCCAACTACAGGGATGATTTGTACTTTAAGGTCAACGTC
This sequence comes from uncultured Pseudomonadota bacterium, assembly GCA_964433415.1. Lineage (GTDB taxonomy): Bacteria > Babelota > Babeliae > Babelales > CAIQNR01 > CAYSQM01. The sequence goes on along the minus strand of CAYSQM010000003.1, from coordinate 35,312 downwards.
AGATTGCTCTGGCATGCTTACATTGTTGTCGATGTTGTCAGTTCTTTTGCGGCGCTCTGCAAACAGGTCTAACGGGCTAATTTCAAAAGCGTTTGCTAATTTTCTTAAAGAATCTTCGTTCCAGCGCCTTGTTCCGTTTTTAATATGGGTTAAGTAGCTTTCTGACATTCCAGTTTTTTCAGCAAGAACTTTTGTAGTCCAGCCTTTCTCTCTTAAGAGTTCCTTGACACGTAGAGATGTTGATGACATTATTTTACTCCTCTTAAAACCATTAAAAATGGTTATGAATTAGAATTTGTTTTTAACACTGCGATAGTTTCTGATTGTATACTTAAAACTCAATTTGTCAAATGAATATGTCTAATAATCTATTTTTGAACAGGGTTGGAAATAAATTGGCCTATCAATTTGAGTATGAAGCTTGGCTGCGAAATGAGCTTATTTTTGGAATAGATGAGGTTGGTAGGGGTAGTTTTGCAGGGCCTGTAGTGGCTTGTTGTCTGGTTTTAAATCCATTTGTTGAGCATGAGTTTTTAGTTGATTCGAAAATTCTATCAGAAAATAATATCTTGAAGGCTGCTTCTTGGATTGAACAAAACAGTTGTTACTCTATTGGCATTATTAATAATAATCTTATTGATAAGCTTAATATTTATCACGCAACTATTTTGGCTATGAAGCGAGCTTTTTATGGTCTTATAGTTCATCCAAAGTTAAATCAATTGCCAAGTTTAACGCTTGTTGATGCGGTTCCTTTAGCTCTTGGTGTTTATAAAACCTTATCTTTTACTCAAGGAGAATCTAAGTCTATTTCTGTAGCAGCTGCTTCTATTGTTGCAAAAAAATATCGTGATGAGCTTATGCGTGGAGCTATTGATTCTTATTTTCCTGGTTATGCTTTTGAAAATAATAAGGGGTATGGCACTAGCGAACATCAAGAAGGGCTAAATAATAAGGGAAATTCTCTTATGCACAGAAAAACTTTTATTCCTATTAATGATACAGTAGAAGATTCTTTAGATAAAAATGTAAGTATATTTACATCATTAAAATAATCTTAATTTTAAAACGATAAGATCTATAGTTATAAAGTCAAAAATCAAGAGAAGAGGCCTTTTTAAGAAGCGGGAATGAAGAAGTGAGCAAAGAAGAGTCTGGCGATGAAGAAAAAGATGAGGATAATTAATTTTTATTGTTTAATTAAGATTCTATGAGTTCTTTAGTGTGCTTGCAAAATAATTTAATTGTAGTTAATTCAAAGAGATCTGAATGTTCTTTATAGCAAAATCCATTCATAATTAATGTATTAAAAATGTGATTAAAAATTATTTAAGACTTTATTATAACTTAAATGATTTGATACCGATATATTGTTTAAAAAAATAAGGTTATACTTATTTTTAATAAATTAATTAAAATTCATGTAGTGGAGCTCGTCATGATTATTCGTTTTTCTCTTTCATTTTTGTTTATATTACTATTTATTTTTTCGTTTTACTTTTTTTTAAAAAGTGAGCCTTCATTGGGTGTTTTGCAAGATGAAACTGGTTATCAATCTGTTGATTCTCTAAATCAATTATTTACGGTATACCCCCGTACAGTTAAAGAAATTAAATTACGAACTCAAGAATCTTTGAAAAATTTTAAAAATAGCATTTTAATGCTTGTTGATTTGCCTCAAGATAAACTTTCAAAAGATTCAATGATTCGGCAGTTTGATCAGAGTGCTAGTTTTTTTATGACCAATTTATCATTATGTCATACTGTTCAATTAACTAATCCTGATGAAGAAATGCGCAAAGCTGCTACAGAAAGTATCACAGAAATTCAGGCTTTATGGATTGATTTAGTCAGTAGCAATGTTGCTTTATATAATCAGTTTAAAACTTATAGTATTGGCAATGCTTTACAAGAAAATTTAACTCCAGAAGAAACTCTCTTTTTGAAAGAATTAATAGAAGGCTTTGAGCGGGACGGGCTTAATCTTTCTGAAGATAAACGTAATGAACTAAAAAAGTTATCTAAAGAGCTGTGCGATGCTACTAATATATTTTCATTAAACATTGCTCAAGATACTACTATGCTTGAAGTAAGTAATGAAGAATTGCAAGGAATTTCTCAAGACTTTAAAGATGGGTTAAAAAAAACTGCTTCTGGTAATTATCTTTTATCAATTGATTATCCAACAGGTGAGATGATTTTAAATCGTTGTGAAAATGTAAAAACACGTAAATCTTTCTATCAAGCAAAAAATAATAAGGCATATCCTTCTAATGAAGATTTATTAATAAAAATTATTTCATTACGAGATAAAATGGCTTTATTAATGGGCTTTGAAAGCCATACTCAGTATGATCTTGATGATACCATGGCTAAAGATTCGAATGTTGTTTGGGCTATGTTAGATGAATTATTACCAAAGGCTCTTAAAAAAGAGAAATTTGAATATGAGGCTTTGATTGCAGATTTGCCAGATTCTGTTGTATTAACTGCCGATAAAAAAATTTATCCATGGGATTTTTCTTTTTTATCTAATTATTATAAAAAGAAATATTATCAAGTAGATGAGCTTGCTATAGCTGAATACTTTCCATTAGAACAAACTATTCAAGGATTATTTGATGTGTATTCTAAATTTTTTAATATTAGTTTTGAACATTTAAAACATGTTCAAGCATGGCATGAAGATGTAACTTTGGTGATTGTTAAATCAGCTGATAGTTTACAAATATTAGGATATGTTTTTTTAGATTTGTATCCACGCAATAACAAATTTCAACACGCAGCAAAATTTGGGGGAATCTTAGCGCGCAAAGATGTGCAAGGTAAGATATATCCTTCGGTTTCATCATTAGTATGTAATTTTACTAAGCCAACAAAAGATAAGCCATCACTTTTAAAATATCAGGAAGTTTCAACGTTTTTCCATGAATTTGGGCATGCGTTACATAGTATTTTTGGGGCGACTGATTTAGCACTACAATCAGGAACCCAAGTGAAACCAGATTTTGTAGAATTACCTTCGCAGATTTTAGAATATTGGCTTGAAGATAAGGATATTCTAAAGATGATTAGTGGGCATTATATTACTAAAGAGCCATTATCTGATGAGTTAATTGAAAGTAAGTTAAATGAACTTAAATTTAGTACTGGGTTTTTCTACGCCCGTCAAATTGGTTTAAGCATGATATCATTAGCCTTATTTGAAAAAGGTGAACAGAAAGACCCTGCAGCTCTTATTAAAAAATATACTGAACAGGTAGATCAGTTTATTCAATTTGACGTGCAAAATCATTATTATTGCTCATGGGGCCATTTAACTGGTTACGCAGCAAAATATTATGGATATCTATGGTCGCGTATAAGAGCAGCTGATATTTTTGAGTCGATAGAAAAACAAAATGGTTTATTGAATCCTGTTGTTGGTAGAAAATATGCTAAGGATTTATTGCAGCCTGGTGGAAGTTTAAATCCTAACGGTATGATTGAAAAATACTTAGGGCGCGCGCCACAACAAGATGCGTTTTTACGTAAGCTAGGGTTAAATTAATCATTAAATGAGTTTGAAAAAATTCAAGATGGCAGTGTATGAATCAACAGCAAGCATTAATTCTTAAATGTCATGGCAAACGAGTTATAGTTTTAGAAGCTTCTGGTCAACGACATGAGGTTATTATCTCTTATCGAAATCGTTACCAAAAGCTTAATGAAGGGGTTATTCTTTCTTATAGAGAGAAGTCTAGATACAAGAATATTTTTTATATTCAAGAGCCATTATTAGATTATTTTCCTTTAGAGTTTGCCAAAAATAATATTCAGTTAATGCATTGTTTATTAGAGCTTTGTTATTATTTTATTCCTGTCGGAAGTTGTACTTCAGGGGTTTTTGATTTTTTTAAAGCTGTTTATAAAATGTCAGAAAAAGGTCTATTGCCGCATGCTCTAATTATAGTGGCAAAATTATTAGTTATTCTTGGTATTTATCCTATAGAAAAAGAGTTTCAGCACCTTATTCAGGTCCTTTCAGAAACACCTATTGACAATGTTAGTCAATCAGTCTTAGAGTTAGCGCAAGAAGATCTTTTTAATAGATGGGTACAATGGTGTGTGGCGGATCATCCTTTCGGACATTGGTTTAAGGCAGTTCCGTTTTTTCTAAAAAATGAAAAGACTATAAAATGATAAATAAAAATTATGCTATTTTAATCAGTTTTTTATTGGTGAGCGCTAATGCTCAAGCAATGCTTGATCTTAAAAACGCGCGACCTTTTGATGTGGTGCTTGGTGATGAAAAAGAAACAGAATTAAAAGCACTGAAGCTTGAATTAGAAACTTTTGAAAAAAATGAAAAAAAGGCAAGCGAAGATATTGCTATTAAAAAAAATCAGGTAGAAGCTGAAATTTCTACATTAGAAAGTCAGCAAAAGGTTCAAGGAGAAGATGATTTTACTAATAAAAAAATTCTTTTATTACGTTCATATAATCAGGATCTTGCTAATGCTAAAGCAATATGGAAAGAAGTTATTGTTACTACAAATGAACATATTGCGCTTTTAGAAGCTTTAGTAAAAGAAAAAAATCAATTTTCTCATGATTTAAATTTTGAAAAAAAGTCTTTTTATACGATTCAGGATTTACAGTCTTTAACTGAAATAATTGCAACACTCGATGATAAAATAAGTGAACTTAATTTGAAAGAGGGGCAGACCAAGCTTGATCTTGACGATAGAAAAAAGAAGTTTGCATTGAGTGAGCGCGCATTGCGTGAAAAGATAAAAGAGCAGGCAGCTTTTCCTTCTGAAAAAAATTATGAACAATTATTTGACGTTCATCAACAGGCAGAACTTCTTGATTTAGAGGTAAAATTTAAAAAGCAGGAAAAAGAACTTAATAGTTTGCGTGTTCAAGAAAAATCAACTCAACTAGGGTTGATTACCTCAAAATTGTATATCGAAGAGAAAAAGCAGGACATGCTTAAAAATAAGCGTGATGCAATGGTGAAAATGTCTTTTAGAGTTGATAAAAAGGATGTTGATACCGCTAGAACAGATCTTGAAAAAAAGAAACGTTATTATTTGACAATAACTGATAATTATTTGAAAAAGATTGAAAAATTATTAGTTGAACAAGGTCAACTAAAAGAATCGTTTAAATTACGCTTAGAAGCTGAACAAAAGATATTTGCTAATGCAGGCATTCATTTAGATGAGTGGACAGGAAAGCCGATTAGCATTGAAGATTATTCTGCAATGAGTGAAATTGGTTATAAAAATGATAAAAACTTTTTAATGGGTCTTGAAGTTGAATTATTGCATACTCAAATAGATTTTGAAAAAGCGCATTATGAATCAGAAGATACCACTGCATCTATTATTTATACTTGGTATAAAATAAAGCATCAGCTTTTTAAAAATTCAGAAGAACTTAGCGCTGAAGTGAAAGAGTATGAAAGTCAAATAGATGAGCTAAATCGAGAACGTTTAGTGTATGAAGATAAGCGAAGGGCAGCAATAAGTTCTTTAGATTTACGCAATAAAGCTCGTATTAATTTAAAAGAAATTATAAGTAAGTTTGATGAACAAAAAAATATACTTTTTTCTCATCAAGAACAGCGCTACTTAAAGATAAGAAATTTTTTTGATGATGCTCAAAAACAGCTTGGTAAGCAGATTGAAATAACCAGTAAATTAACTGAAAATTACTCAAAAATCTTAGTAGCTCTTAATGGAATGGCTCGTCAAGTCAGCGCAATGCTTATTGAGTTGCAACGGGTGAGTTTATGGCAGCGTTCTGGTGGGGCTATTTCACGCAGTGGTCTTGCTAATAGTATTCCTGATATTTTTACTTTCTTTGAAGATTTAATGGTTCTTGGAAGAGAATATTTTGGTGGGTTTACTTTTGCTTATATAGGGCAATCAATACTTTATACAGTGCGTCGACCTTTTGATCTCTTATTTTTTATTATTAAACTCTTGTTATTAATTCTTTTATTTTCATTAACACGTACCTATATACCTAAAATTGGGCGAATTCTTTTTATAGTAACTAAAGAATCAATTGGACAATATACGGCTAGTCGACTTTTAGCAGCATTACTTTTATTTATAGCTCATTATTTTACAAGCCTTTTTTTGTGGTCATTTTGTTTTGGGTTATGTAGTTTTTATACTGGTTCAGAAATTTATCCTTTGATTCTTTTTTATCTTTTTTCTATTCCGTATTTGCTTTTTATAGCGCATAAATTAGTTAATTATTTGCTTAATTTCAACATTCATCATGAACATCTTTTTTTTGCACATACTTTTCAGGGGCATTTTTTTAAAATAGTTCGAGCACTATTTTTTGCAACGATTATTTTACTCTGTTTTAGAGAAGCGTTTTTACTTGGTTCTTATATCAAATCTGAACTGCCAGATATTTTACTTGCAGTTTACGGAGTAGTAATTCGAGTTTTGATTCTTGCATTACCACGAAAAGAAGACCTTTTAAATGCTCTTCCAACAAAGACTCCATTTTTTGCACGTCTTTGGCGCATTATTGATCGCTACTACACAATTATATTTTTTGTTGGGGTACTGCTTATTGTAATGAGTGATCCGCATGTTGGCGGTTATAACAATTTAATATTTTACTTATTGTGGGGAATGTTAGGCACTGTTGTTATTATTAAAGTCTTATTTTCTTTCTATATGTTCTGCCGCAGAAACTCTGCAACTATTTTATTTTTCTCTGATGGAGAGTCATTGCGTGAGCGTTTTTCTTTTGCTAAAACCTTTTATGGTATTTCTATTATTTTTCTCTTTTGTACATTTATTTTCACAGCAGTATTACTTATAGCTTGGCTATGGGGAAAACCGATATCATTGGGTAATTTTTCAGATTTTATGATGGTTGAGCGATTAACTATTGATATGGGTAATGGTGTTTACAAAAAATTAACTTTACTTGGACTAATGGGAACTTTTGCTATTATTCCGGTAGGTTTTTTTGTAGGATTTATTGTAGATCGCTTTGTCCTTTATCGAATATTTAGTGTTCTTTTAGTTAATCCTGGTGTACATAACGCTGTTTCAACCATCTCTTATTACATCACAGTCATTACTGTAATCACGCTGGGTCTTTGGCAGCAAGGTTTAGGATTTTTAGTTTTGTACTACCTTGGGCCACTTTTATTTGGTATGGCGTGGGCATTGCGTGATCTTTTAAATGATTTTGTCTCTTATTTTATTATTTTAATTAATCGCCCTATAAAAGTGGGTGATTATATAAAAATTAATGATGAGATTCAAGGTGCTGTCAGAAGCATTACTCCTCGCTCTGTGGTATTAAGAAGAAATCGCGGTTTTTGTCTTATTGTTCCTAATCATAAAATTATTCAAGAAGTGGTTACTAATTGGGACTATAATTTAAGTTATATTTGTTGCCCGGATATTATCGTTATGATTCCTATCACTAATAATCCAGATGAGGTTTTTAAAGTTTTAAAATTGGCTGCAGAAGAAAATATTAATGTTCTAAAAACACCATTTCCTATGGTACGTCTTGAAAGTTTTGAAGAACTGGGTTTTCAGTTTTTAGTTCGTTGTTATATTAGCCCAGAAAAAACATTAGATCAGTGGGAAATTGCAAGTTCTGTACGCTTCAATATTATTAGAAAATTGCGTGAAAATAGTATGGATATTGCTGTTCCAGTTCGTATTTTTCAAGAGCGTTTGGCTTCAAAACCATGAACTTTTATGATGAATAAAAATAATATATTTTTTACATTTTTTTTGGTGAGTAATTTAATTTCTAGTGATCGAAATATGGTTTTTCCAAAATTTTCACCTAGAATTGTTCCTATTGAAAATAATTTTACTGTTATTCTTCCAGGAGGAGCTCGTTTTTTGGTTCGTCCATCTATTGTATATCAAATTAAGAACCGTCAAGACCAGCTATTAGAAGAGTTTAAAATAGTATATATTGATTGCCCTCAAGAATGCTTTGAGCCCTTAATAAGTTTATTAAGATGTACCACTGAGTTAGAAATTAAAACCGCCATTAAGCATTTTTATTCCTCAGAAGACTCGTTATTTACTGTGAGTAATTTATGCAATTTTGTTAAAAAATTACCATCATTAGTAGACCATTTAAATATTGAAATGGATGAAAAAATATATAAGTTAATTGCATCTGAAATGGATAGAAAAGCCCTCCAATTAGATCTTGATCTTGCAGAAAAATATTGGCGTGACCCATTAAAAAGAGAAGAAATTGAAAAACACATATTTTTTTGTACAGAATCTTCTTTGAGTTGTTATTTTATTAAAAAAGCTTCTTGAAAAAAATTATTTTTTAATTTTAATGATAAAGAAAGCCTTCAAGTGGCCAGTTTTGGCTAAAATCAAGATGGTAGTCTTTCAGTGGTTCTTGTTGTACTAAAAAATGCATCGCATTAATACCAAAACTTAATTGGCCTACAGTTGCTAATAAGCCTTCAATAAATAATAATTTTTCATGTATCGATTGTTCAGTATTAAACGGATTTTGATTAAATGAAATAATCCCCACTTTAGCTTGTGGCGCAATGGTTACCGTGTCGGCAGTAATTTTTTTATCAACTAAATTTTCTTCTTCTACCAAGCAAAGCCATGCATTAATAAGCGTTTGTAACGTTTGTGTGGTGTCGTAAGCTATAATAAGTTCAACCTCTTCTTTGTGCAACTTCTCTTGTTTATAGTAGATTAAATTAACCATTTTTTTTTGGTAATTTTGTTCAGTTGTTTGTTGCAAATGAGCTGTTGATACAGGTAATGCAAATATTATCCACTGTTCATAGAAACAGAAAAATATAAAGCCTATTGCTAAGAAGCTAGCGCCAAGAACAATTTTTTTTATATTAGCCATTCGATGCCCCTTCTCTTTGCATTATGTTGTGCATACAATTTTCTAATATAGCAACCAATGGTGTAATCGTAGACTTCCAATCCTCTTTTTTAGAAAGACTTATTTCAAAACTAAGTGCAGGGCTTACAATGCCAATAAGGGGTGTAAAGGGTAACCCTAATGGGGCATGAAGCGTAAAGTAATGAGAATAGTCTTTTTTAAGTGCACTGTACGCATTGTCAGCAAGTTTTTTGGTTAGTTTGTTATTGATAGTATGTGCATAGTTATAGGGCACAAAAGAAAGTGTACTTTTTGGTTTATACCAATCATCAGTAAGTTTATTTTTTTGTAAATAATAAATAAATAGTGAAGGTGAGCTACTTTTTGTTTGAAAAAAATTAATAGTACAATACAAATCGGTTTTTAGGCGATTAGCAAATGAGGCATTTTGTAATGGCTCAATCGATTCTCCAGCAGTGCGTGTTATAATAGCACGAACATCTTTGTTGCGCTCTTCTAATAATTGTTTTAATTCAAGGGCAGCTTGCAATGTTAAATCTCGCTCAAGGGCATTATCTATAGTTCTTCCTGTATGATGGGTGTCGCCAGCCGGGTCAATCATTACAGTAAACCAGCGATTATTAGGGGTTGAATAAACTAACGCTGTGCCGGAGAGCAAGAAGAAAATAAGACTTAATTTTTTTATGAGCGGCATGCCAAATCCGTAGTTAAAAATTTATTTAAAAAAGTAATTCGTTCAGTACCTTTTGTATTATTAATTGCAATGGCAATAGCCCTTGTTTGTCCAATTATGAAACAAAATTTTTTTGCACGTGTCAATGCAGTGTAGATTAAATTTCTTTGTAGTAGTGTAAAATGTTGTGTAAATAGTGGAATGATTACGGTATCAAATTCTGAACCTTGGCTTTTATGAATTGATAATGCATAGGCAAGAACTAGCTCGTCTAGTTCAAGAAATTCATAAGGTACAACATTTTCTGGGTATTGTACTTTGATAATTTTATCTTCTAAGTCTATTGATTCGATAAATCCAATATCACCATTGAAAACATTTTTATCATAGTTGTTTTTAATCTGCATTACGCGATCTTTTACTTTAAATGCAGTACCTCGGTACATGATAGTAGGTTGATCGCTAGGATTTAGCAGCAACTGTAAATAATGGTTGATAGAATGTGTTCCAGCTGATCCGCGATTCATAGGGGTAAGCACCGTTGCAGATTGTATATTTAAATGAAGCTGAAAGAGTTTTTTTTGGAAAATATTTTTTAAGTGTTCATTAAGGTTTTCGACATTATCTTCCTTAATGAGTGAAAAATCTTTCAATGAACTTGGTGCGTTTGATACGGGAAATTCACCATTATTAATTCTATGAGCATTGTAACTGATTAAGCTGTTTTCTGCTTGTCTAAAAATAAAATTTAAACGTGTGACCGGGACTTTTTTGCTTTCAATAAGATCATGTAAAAAATTACCAGCACCGACAGAAGGTAACTGATCAATATCTCCAATAAAAACTATATGAGCAGTTAAGGGGACCGCTTTTAAAATAGCATGTGCCAGAAAAATATCGATCATAGATGCTTCGTCAACAATTAAAAAATCTAATTTTAATGAGTTTTTTTCATTATGCATAAACCCCATATTTTGGGGATTAAATTCAAGTAATCTATGAATGGTGACTGCATAATTACCGGTTGATTCTGTCATTCGTTTAGCAGCGCGTCCTGTAGGCGCAGTAAGTTTGTAGATGACACTTTGTTCTTTTAGGGTAGAAAGTAATTTCTTAATGAGTGTTGTCTTGCCAGTTCCAGGACCACCAGTAATTACAGTAATTTTATGTTGTAGGCAATTAATAATACCTTCTTGCTGCAGTTCATTAAGAGAAATTTCTCCTTTTCTTTCTACACGTAGTTCTTGATAAATTTGTTGAATATTAAATTTTTTAGGTGATTCAAAATTATTTAAATTGATAACTCTTGCAGCTACTGAACGTTCGGTAAAATAAAATTGGGGTAAGGTTACAAAATGCTTATTTTCGCAAGTAATTAGTTTTATTTTTTCTTGATCATAGAGTTCATGAAGAGCTATTTTTAAGGTCTTGGCAAGATCATGTTCATTATAATCTTGGACAAGTTCAAGAAGCTCTAAAGTTATTTTTTTTAGATGTTCAAGTTCTGCATAGAGATGTCCATTGGCTGTTTGTTGTGAGATAGAAAAGAGCAAGCCTGCTTTAATGCGTTTGATTGAATGTTTTTCAAACCCAATATTTTGAGCAATAGCATCAGCTGTTTTAAATCCAATACCCCAGATGTCTTCAGCAATCCTATAAGGATTTTCAGTCATAATGGCAATAGATTCTTTACCGTAGTGTTTATAAATTTTTGTAGCAAAAGAAGTTGACGCACCTTTTTCTTGTAAAAAAACCATAATGGTAGAAATTTCTTTTTGATCGCGCCAGGCTTTGATAATTCCTTCAACTCGTTTTGTGCCAATGCCAGGCACTTCAGCCAGTCGTTCTGGATTTTTATCAATGATGGTTAAAACATCAACCCCAAAATGATTAACTAATTTTTCTCCATAGACTTTTCCAATTCCTTTAATCATTCCTGACCCAAGATATTTTTTGAGTCCAATTACACTGGTTGGGACGGCAATAGAAAATTGTTGGCTTTCAAATTGTTTTCCAAACTTTGGATGAAAAGTCCATGAACCTTTAAGTTCAACACGTTGTCCATCATGAAGCCCTGGAACATAGCCTCGTACGGTAGTTTGAGTGCTTTGATTGATTTGGAGAACAAAAACGCAAAAACCATTTTCTTCGTTTTTAAAAAGAAATTTTTCTACAGTGCCAGTGAGCTCTTCCATTTATTGCCTAAAAATAAAAATAAATTTTATAAATTTTATTTTTTAATGATACTTTAAAATATCAAGTTTGTCAGGAATATAATTTAAAAAATCTGGATGCCATGCTTGTACTTCGCTTAGCTCTGGATGAAGAGTGCGATTATATTTAGCTTGTTTTAGAATAGTATTCTAACCCATGCATTAAGCATTAATTTAATGTGACGAGCGTGTGTGATAATGCAACTAAATTTTGCTTATGGTCTTTGTATGAATATCTCTTCAAAGGCTTTTTGTTTAGCAGGGTTTTTGATATGCTTTTCGGCATATTTTTTACGAGCTTTTGGGCAACTAAACATTAGATCTTTTAAGAAATTTTGTAAGTCCATAATAAATTGTTTGAATTGAACTGGATTAGATTCCCATAAAGCTTTTTCTTCATCAAGCGTCCCCCATTGAGTTAATATTGAATCGGTTCTTCCTGACTTAGTGGTCCATTCTTTTATAAGACGCATATTAACTTTAATTGCTTCAGCGGCCGTATCAAGAAGCGGTTTGGTGAGGGAATAAAAATCATTCTTCATAGCACTTAATGGTTCATTTAACGCAATCATCTTTGGATCGTTTAGATCAATATTTTCTTTGGTATAAGTGAGGTAAAGACGAACAATATCATTAAGTGAGACTTTTTCTGGCCAACCAACAAGATCATATGTTTTTTCAAACATTCCTGTTGAATTGTTTTTTACTCCATGAATTATATTATTAATAATGCGTCGTACATCAAGAGTGTCTCGAATAGCTTCTGCATCAAGAAGGCCAGTGATACCGTCAACCCAATGAATTGCTTTATCTTCTAAATGAATAAATCTTAGTGCCATAGCGCGTTGAAAATTAGTTAAGAGAGAAATAATAAAGAGTAAAAATAATTTTTTTTTCATAATAAATTTCCTTTTAAAAGTCGTGCGATAATTGAAAACCTAAGGTGAATGAATTACCTATGCCGGTACTAAAAGTAGTTCCAGCAACTTTAAATGAAAGATCCCAATATTTATTGTCATTTTTATTTCGTTCTAAAGAAACCCAAAGAATGTTTTGTAACCCAAAAGGTTTATGTGCATCTTTTAGGTTAAGTGTTGCTAAAACAGTATCTGTTGTATGAACATTTAAAAACCATTCTTTTGTTTTGTACCAAAAATCTGAACCACCAGCAAGCGTCCATCTGTTGCTTCTAAAAGCAAGACGCGAGGTTGATTGTAAAACAATTCCAGGAAGTATGGTTGTGTCGTAGCCGCGCAAATACAGTTTATCAATAGCAACATTACTTAAATACTCTAAAGAAGCTTTTGCTTGAGCATCAGAGGTGCGGTCATTATTTAAAATGGTATCAAGTCTTGTTTTATCTAAAGCAATTTTAAAGAATCTTCTTTCTTGCCAAGGTAAAGAAAATTCAGCTGATGCTTTACTGGTTAATGTTGCTTTTTGATTGAAAATAAGATGACTTTTAAAATAAGGGCCAACAGCAAAGTGACGTCCATTTCCTAATTTTCTTTCTAATAGCAAGGTAGAAAGTCTATCAAGTGCCCCTGTAAAAAAATCTTCAATATTTTTTTTAGCAAGATTTTCAGAAAGAGGTGCGCCACCTTCTGTAAGATTAAGAAGATCGGTATGTATATTAAATGTTGGATTTGGTTTGTTTTCATCAAATGAGCTGCCGACCAATCCTTTTGCTATAGAAAAACTTACAGGGATGGTCATTTCCATGCCAATATTATATTCAGAGCAGCGAGTTGTATAAAGCGTATTTTCTAAATAGCATTTAAGGTCGCCAAAGCCAACTTTATCACTTACTAAATGATCGCGTGCAAACTTAAAATAGTCACCATCGACATCGCGGAAAAATGGATTATCTTTAATGGCAGCTATTTCTGCATCATTTAAGTAAAAGTTTCTTTCTAAATAGCTTACAGGGACTGTTGCGCCCATGGTCCAATATGGGGTTATATTATTTTGCAAAAAGAACATGACGCCAATTTGACGCTCTTGTATTTTGACTTTATTAAAAAGCTGAAAAAGGCTAGAAACTGTAATGCCTTCCAATAGGGTATCATCTATTTCTTGAATTTCTGTATGGAAGTCCATATTAACATAACTATTAATGCCAGAGTTTTCTTTAGTGTAAAATGATTCTGTTATTTGATTGTAAAAAAACTGTGTCTGAAATGAGAGCAATGTTTTATTGTAAATGTTATCAGGAAAGAATTGGAAAAATGGTAATGAATTAGTTGATCGATCAACAAGAGGGTGTGATTTATGATAAATAGAGGCATAAAAAGTATTTTTTATTGCTGAAGAGGTAATAATATTAACAATTGAATCTGTAGTAGGTTGAGTTCGCAGGCTATGTGGCATGCCAAAAACATCGCCAGCAAAATTATCAAGATTGCCCATATAATCTAATTCAAATTCAAAAGTATCGGAAAAAATTGACTGTTCTATTTCATTTGCCTGAGTGCTTAAAGGGTTTAAACAGAGATAATACATAACAATTAATACATAATTACTTTTTTTAATCATACTATTCTATATAGTTTCAATTTTTAAAATTAGTGGTTAATTTTATTCTTATAAAACTGTATGCTGTTACAGTAACAAATCAGAACCGTACCATACTTTGAGCTCTTTGTAAAAAGTGGGATCCTTATAAATTGGATTGGTACTCGGTCTTATAAAGCTAAAACAATCTGCTAGAGGAAATATGGATACAAAAAAAATCTTTATTGTTGAGGGTAATATTGGAGCAGGGAAGTCTACCTTTTTAAGATTAATTAAAGAAAAACTTTCAGTTCAAGTAGTTTTTGAGCCGCTTTCTCGTTGGCAAAATGTAGGAAATGGTGGCAATCTTCTTGAAAAATTCTATCAAGATACTTCTCGCTGGGGATATACATTTCAGACTTATGCATTTATTACTCGTATTATGGAGCAGCAAGAACAAGCATTAGAAAATCCTTTTAGGGCGCAGGTCCTTGAGCGTTCGGTTTATTCTGATCGTTATTGTTTTGCAAAAAACTGTTTTGAAATGGGAACCATCAGTAAGCTTGAATGGGATTTATATCAACAATGGTTTGAGTGGTTGGTGGATAATTATAGTCAAAAACCTGATGGATTTATTTATTTAAGAACATCGCCAGAAGTTTGTTATGAACGTCTTAAAAAAAGGGCGCGTGAAGAAGAATCTATTATTGCCTTTAATTATTTAAAATTACTAAATGATAAACACGAAGATTGGCTTATTAATAAAAAAGAGATAGCGGAATATTTAGTACAGACGCCAGTTTTAAGTCTCGATTGTGATAATGATTTTGAAAGTTCTTCAGAAGAACTAGAAAAGCATATTCAAAAAATTCAGGAATTTATCGAAATAACTTCATTGAATTCATCATTAAAAGTGAATAAAATTACTTGTGAAATTCAAGTTTAACTTGTAAGAATCATCAAAAATAGGCTACATTAAACGAACAGTTAATACGTTAATGAATTTACTTTAAAGGATTGACATGGATGCAGGTAGTGGAATTTATTATGCCAAAGCAGCCGCTCTTTTTGGTGCAGCGCTTGCTATGGGAATTGGTAGCATCGGGCCTGCTATTGGCCAAGGTATGATTGGTATGAAAGCGTGTGAAAATATTGGAAAATATGCTGAAAATGCTAATAAAATAAGAAATACTATGGTGTTGGCAATGTCCATTGTAGAAGCAGCAGCAGTTTATTGTTTGGTTATCGCTCTCTTTTTGATATTCGTTAAAATTGACTAAATTAGTTTTTCCGTAAGGTTTGGTAGCATGATAACGGTTAATGCGACGTTGGTTGTTCAGGTAGTACATTTTCTTTTTGCATGGTGGCTTTTACACAGATTCCTTCTTAAAGACTTTGTTTGCGCTATTGCAGAACAAGATCTTGAAATAAAAAATTTAGCACTTTCTGTTGAGCATGAACGAGCCTTGTTGCAAGAAAGTTATGGGCGGAAATCTGCGCAATGGGAATATTATAGGTCATTATTTGTACAGCATAGCCCTGTAATTATCCAGTCTTTTACTTTTTCACTTTCTGCGGTTTTATGCCCGCTTTTTTTTGATGTAACTCCTGAACAAAAAAATAGATTGGTAAATGAGGCAACTAAAGATCTGATAAAGCAGGTTTTTTATGTATGATTCAATAGTTTCTTTTTTTGGATTCTTTAAAATTCTGAACTTCTTAGTGTTAATTTTTATTTTTATCTATTTTGTAAAGACAAAATTTATTCCATTTTTATATGAAAAAAATAGAAAAGAAAAAGAATATAATGCTACCTTGTCTAACGAATATCACTCTTTAAGTAATGAGCGTGATGTAGTTGAGCGTGAGTGTATGGTGCAAGACCAAACAGGTAAAAGTATGGTTCTGCGGGTAAAGACATGGCATGCACAGGTCAAAAAACAAGAAGAAATTTTAAAAAAAGAAAAACAAGTTGCTCAAGAAATAGTGAAAAAATATTTAGAGCGCCAGGCGCAAACATCTGTATTAGATTATGCAAAACGTTCAATAGTTCCAGATATTGTTAATAATACAAAAAAAGAACTTTTCTTAATTGCTCAGCAGGATAAAGACTTGCATCAAAAATTTATTCAAAAAGCATTACAATCACTTCTGGAGCATTAAGTATGAATACTCAGGAGCGGACATTATCTTGTCGTTATGCAAAAGCTTTTTTAAATATATATGAAAATCAGATGACGTTCGATGACTTGTATGCATTAGAAAGAGCAGAAAGATTTTTTCTTGAACGAAAAGAAATAAATTTTTTTATGAAAATTTCTTCATTAAATATGCAGGTAAAAAAAGAAGCTTTAGTAAAACTTTGTAGCCAGTTTGGGTTGCAAGATGTTTTCCTTAAATTGTTATTTCTCTTAGTTGAAAAAAAACGATTATCATTTTTGCCTGAATTATTTAAACAACTTCGTCTTGAATTAAAACGTAGAAAGTCTATAACTGAATGGTTAGTGAAAAGTTCAATATTTTTGAATGAAATGCAAAAAGAGACTATAGAAAATTTTCTAAAAAAAACGGTTGGCATGCATACAATATGTACCTATAAACAGGATGAAACATTAATAGCGGGTGTTAGGGTGCAAAGTGACACGCTACTTTGGGAAGTTTCATTACGGCAACGATTGCAGCGTATTACTCGTTTTCTTGTGCAGTAGGTAAGGGGTATTATGGATATTAAAAGTGCTGATCTTGTTTCATTATTTGAAAAAGCTTTACGTTCTGAATCACCAGAGCGCTTAGAAGAGATTGGAATGGTTGTTCAGGTAGGCGATGGTATTTGTAAGGTCTATGGACTTGAACAGGTCATGTATAATGAAATTGTAGAATTTGAAGGTGGTAATAGAGGTATAGTGCTTGATCTTGAAGAAGATTATGTATCGATTTTTTTACTTTATAATAATATTACTGTTGTAGAAACAGAGGTAGTTAAAAGAACTGGATCTGTTTTTAAAGCTCCAGTTGGTGATGGCCTTTTAGGTCGTGTAATTAATGCATTGGGTAATCCAATTGATGGCAATGGAGATATTGAAGCTTCCAGTCATTGGCCTATAGAATGGTTTGCTCCAGGGGTTATTGAACGAAGTCCTGTCAATAAATCATTAGAAACTGGTATCATTAGTGTTGATTCATTAATTCCTATTGGTCGTGGGCAGCGTGAATTAATTATTGGCAATAGGAATACAGGGAAAACAGCTGTAGCATTAGATACAATTTTGCATCAAAAGGACAAGGGCGTAACCTGTATTTATGTTTCTATTGGGCTAAGGCAAGCAAACTTAGCTCGTATTGTGAGATTGCTTAATGAAAACGGCGCGCTTGAGTATACTGTTGTGGTAAGCGCGAACTCTAGTGACTCTGTGTTGTGTCAATATCTAGCACCCTATGTTGGATGTACTATTGGAGAGTATTTTAGAAAGCAAGGCAAAGATGCTTTAATTGTATATGATGATTTAAGTAATCATGCTATATCGTATCGTGAAATGTCCTTATTGCTTCGCAGGCCACCTGGGCGAGAAGCATATCCAGGAGACGTATTTTATTTACATTCCCGGTTGCTTGAACGGGCAGGAAAAACAGTTAATGGCGGGTCATTAACAGCTCTTCCTATTGTACAAATTCAAAGTGATGATATTACTGCGTACATTCCAACTAATTTAATTTCTATTACTGACGGCCAAATATTTTTAGATGATCAGCTTTTTAAGAGTGGTATTCGCCCAGCAGTTAATGTGGGGCTTTCAGTTTCTCGTGTTGGTGGCGCTGCTCAAACAAAGGCTATTAAAAAAACGGTGCGAACTTTAGGCCTTGAACTTGCCCAATATCGTGATCTTTTAGATTTCTCTCAATTTGGTACTGATTTAGATAAAGATGCTCAGCGGCGCTTAGCTCGAGGGCAAAAATCGGTTGAAGTACTTAAACAATCACAATTTATTACCTATTCTTTTGTTCAGCAGGCTTTAATGCTTTTTGTGCTTCAAGAAGGTTTTTTAGATGATTGTAAATTATCGGTAGTTCATTCGTTTGTTGTTCAGTTTGTAAGCTATGTTGAATCTGTTTATCCTCATGTGTATGAGCTTATTAAAACGTCTGAAGATATTTCCCCAGAAATTTATAAAGAACTTTTAGTATTGGCAAAAGAATTTAGCATGATTTTTGTTGCCCCTGAATAATATTGAGTTTTACTCAATACTTTTCGACAAGCTTGGTAAAATCCCTTATACTGTCTTTATTAATCTTAAAATATATGTGCCCGTAGCTCAGCTGGATAGAGCGACGGACTTCTAATCCGTAGGTCGAAGGTTCGAGTCCTTCCGGGCACACCATACTTCACTAAAGTTTCGTATCGAATGCTATAGATATTTTATTTACTTTTTTCTTGAATTTCTATTGACTTCTTTTTGAATGGATTAATAAAATTTAGCCCTTTTTTTATGCCATTATAAAGCTTGGTAGCTCCTCTAGTAGTGACATTTATTAAAATTTCTTTTTTTTTTGTACGAGTTCCTTCCCGTAATCATAGCGGTCTATCCATTTTTCTTCTTTACTCCGTTTTCTAAGCCCATATTCTTCAGCTTTTAATCTTAATTTTCTTCCTTTTGGAGTACGTGCAGCAGCAACAACATGTTCATAAAAATTGGTGTAAATAATATAGCTAGCTCCAGCTGTTAGAGCGCATAAAAGCAAAACAAAGATAAATATTTTTTTAAATATACCCATTATTATGCCCTTTCTTTGATCTCTAGGTTCAATTATTCAATTATTCTTTCTGGATTATTATTTTTTGAAGCTTCTTCATTTGCAGTTTCTGCAGACTTTGCTTGTTTTTCTTCAAGAATTTCTTGTTCATGTTCTTTTTTCCATTCATCTTCAAGCTCTTTGTCTTGGAAGTCTGGATTTTTATCTTGAATAACTTGCCCTGGAGTATTTTCAGGGTTGATTGGATTAGTAGGATTATCTTGGTTAGTGTTAGCAAGAGGCTGACCAGTTTGTTGATTAAGAATTGTAGGGTCAAAATTTAAAGGGCCAGTAGATCCAGCACTAGGTATTGCTGGAGCATGTTCTGCAATACGTTTATTCTGTGCGGTAAGTAGTTTGTCATAGGTTATTTGAAAATCAGCTGGCATGTCTGTTGGGCTATAATTTAGATGAGATAAGTTCATTGCGGCTGTTAAATCTGCTTGAATAGCATCAAGATCGTCAGGAGTAGCAGCAGTTGCAATACGCTCTGGTAAAAGTGATTTTTGGTAATTCAAAAGATCGGTAGTAATTACATCTTTTAAAAGAGCTAAGTTTTTGGCAATCATTGTTTGCATTTCAAAGGGTAGTTCTTTGAAAATTTTCGCATAATCATCAACAGGATTTGGATTAAGTAGTGCAAGCTGCTGTTTCAAAGAAAGATTATTAGAAAAATATTTTTGAATCGATTGATCAAGCATTTTTATTCCATTAGTAATAGCATTGATTGCGCTTTCTAGGGTAATTAAAGAGCCATTGCGTAGTGAAGATTTTTTTAAAATACTATTTTTCTGAGCCTCAGAGCTTGATGAGAAAATTTCCAAATTTATTTTTATTACAAAAAGTTCATCAATATTGAGTTTATATATTTGATAAGCTCCTAAGTAGGGATCATTAATTAATTCTTGTATGAAAAATGCACTGATATCAAAAGCAATGTTAGCTTTTTCTGTTTCTTCTAAGATAGAAATCCAATCAATAAATGAACTTTTATCAGGAAGTGTGCTTAATAAACTAAATTGATCTTGTAAGTGTTGATTAAATTTTTCTAGATCATGACGAGTATCAATAATTTTGAGTTGTGCATTAAGTTCATCAATTTGTGGCATATTTGTTGTTATGGTTAATATTCCTTGAATACGATTTTTTATTAAAATTTGTTCTTTAATGGTAAGAGTGGTTAAGTCTAAGTTTGGTAAAATTATACTTTCTAAACTTTCATTAAAAAGGTCGTTAATAAGGGTTTGATCGTCAAGTGTAAGAGTTATATACCAATTAAGAGCGGCTTCACCATTAATAGTTAATTTTGTAGCCAATTTTTGTTCTAAAGTTTTATAGTTCAATTGTTGGTAAGCTTTTTTTAAAGTCTCATTTACCTCAACTGCTAGTGGTTCGTTTGAATCAAGAGTAATAATATATTTAGCTATAATATTACAAAAAGTTTGGAGTTCATCTAAAGAAAAGGTTGATAAAAACTCTTTAGAAATTGGTTTATTATTATTGTTTATAATAGCATCTTGAGTGGCATTCCAAATAGTAAGTTGATCATTGATCCCCAAATTGACATTAACAATTCCACGTAATCTTCCAATAACATTTAATGCTTTTTGTCTAGTTTCTAGGGTAGTAGAAATATTTTGTATCTTTGCTATTTCTATAAATTCTTGGGTAGCTTGTTCGTGCGCTATTTCTATGTTCGACTTGAAAGTGTTTAAGTCTTTCCATGAAAATTTATTATCAACTAATTGAATATAGTGTAGGGGAGCTTCTTCCGTTAAAAGATCTGTTTCTTCTGCAATAGTGTACATTGCGTATCTTCGTGTCACTACCAAGGTGACTGTACCGTCTTTAGTTTTTAATGAGTCAATAACAATGGTTTTATCAGCTAATGATTTATCTATATCGATGTAGTTATTAATTTGATCAAGAAAGGGCTTTATTGATTTTGTAATAAACATTTCTGTAGTAATTGATTGGTCTTTAATTACTAATTCTTTAATATAATGAATTTTTTTTCCAGTACTTAGTGGAACTATGAAAGGGAGTTCAGAACCTATTTCAATAGTTATAGGGGTTAGAACTGTTTCGGTAGAAACAAGCACTCCTCCGCCTTTTTCTTTGTTATAAAGAAATGGTTCTTGATTGACTACGCTTACGCGATCTTTAATAGTAGAAACTTGCAATAAATTATCTCGTAGATTATTAGCAGTAAGCCATTCAGTGGTGCTTGCTAGTTGAATTAAGGGAAGTCCAGTAATACCATAAATACTTGTTTGAGATCTATTAAAAAAATTAGAAACACCTTGCGCAATACTTGTGTCTATTTCATTAAAATACTGATTAAATTCATTAATGATTCCCATATCAATCATTTTTTTTTGTATTTCTTCAGGTGTTGAAAATGACCCTCTTTCTTTGTAGAGAGCTTCTTCGCTTGTGCAAAATTCTAATATCATATCACCATAAGGACTAATTGCTATCCCTAAAGGTGCCAATATAGAATTTCCGCCAATAACAGTAAAAGAAAATGGGTCTTTTGATTCAAACGCAGCCTGAGCGTTCACATCAGCACCATAACAAGTTTCGTAAGTTAGGGTTTGAGTATATGCTTTTTCAAGAACTGGTAACATAGTTTTATTAAAAAAATCAATATCAATGCCGGCAAGAGAACCATTATCAACGGTTGTTTTTGGAGATCCATGTCCGTTGAGGTACATATTTAGTTTAGCGTAAGTTTCTGGGGTGAATGTAATAATTGAAGGGTCAGGATTAGCGGTTGGTTGAGTAATTTTAATAATCTCTAAAAGAGATGTTGTTGCAGCTTCTGTATTAGTATGAGTGTTAGTAACGGCTGTTTTTATATCTTTATTGAAAGCTTCAAAGGGATTAGCAATAGCAGTGCCATTGAAACCATCTAAATGATCATAATTGAAACCGGTTGGTAAGATATCTCCCGATTCATTTTTGGGTAATAAAAGATAAGAACCGTCAGTTGTTTTTCCAATAGACCATTTTTTTGAATCAAAAGCATCATTATAAGGTGAATAATTAAAGATTATGTCTTCAACAAAATTTTCTCCTTTTGACTGGTCATTATAGAATAATTTTTTAGATACTAATGAAATAAGTTCTGTTACATCAGTGTTTGCTTGGGTAGCGAGAGTATTTAAATTGTTTAATAAAGTATTTGATGGTGACGCTTGATAAGCTTCAAATGCATTGTTAATTGCCAAATTATTTTGACTTAATTTTGTGCACACAGATTTAAACGCATCCCTTAAGTCTTGAGAAGAAAATTTGGGAAGAGCGCTATATTTTTGAGTGAGTTTATCATCTGAAAGTGTTAAAAAATCTTGAATAATAGCTTGCCCAGCTATGCAGTTATTCATAATTGATTCTGAGACGAAAATAGCGGTATTTGTAGTAGAATTTAATGCTTTTATGAATTTATAAGTAACTGGATATCCTCTAAAGCTATTTATATCTCTTTCAAAGAGTGCGTCATAAGGATTTTCTTGTCCGTCATCTAAAAAGACTGAAATATTTCTTGGGGCTGGTGGGTTAGGGATTTCAATAGGCGCAGATAATCCCCCTGTAGCTTGATGAGTTGGTTCAATATTAATAACCGGTGCAAAAAGGGATATGTTTGTTAATCCAAATCCTAATGAGTATATTATTAAAATAATCTTACTATTTTTCATTTTAGTCTCTTATTTAAGCTTTACTTTTTAATACCTTGTTGAGATTAACATTTATCAATTAAATTATTCAATTATTCAATTATTCTTTCTGGATTATTATTTTTTGAAGCTTCTTCATTTGCAGTTTCTGCAGACTTTGCTTGTTTTTCTTCAAGAATTTCTTGTTCATGTTCTTTTTTCCATTCATCTTCAAGCTCTTTGTCTTGGAAGTCTGGATTTTTATCTTGAATAACTTGCCCTGGAGTATTTTCAGGGTTGATTGGATTAGTAGGATTATCTTGGTTAGTGTTAGCAAGAGGCTGACCAGTTTGTTGATTAAGAATTGTAGGGTCAAAATTTAAAGGGCCAGTAGATCCAGCACTAGGTATTGCTGGAGCATGTTCTGCAATACGTTTATTCTGTGCGGTAAGTAGTTTGTCATAGGTTATTTGAAAATCAGCTGGCATGTCTGTTGGGCTATAATTTAGATGAGATAAGTTCATTGCGGCTGTTAAATCTGCTTGAATAGCATCAAGATCGTCAGGAGTAGCAGCAGTTGCAATACGCTCTGGTAAAAGTGATTTTTGGTAATTCAAAAGATCGGTAGTAATTACATCTTTTAAAAGAGCTAAGTTTTTGGCAATCATTGTTTGCATTTCAAAGGGTAGTTCTTTGAAAATTTTCGCATAATCATCAATAGAGTTTTTACTAAGGAGTCCTATTTCTTCTTCTTGCGTGATTTTTATAAATTTATTAAAAATAAGATCATCAATCTCTTTTAGAGATTCAGAAATAGTTATTTGCGCTAAGGGAGAACTAATTGGGGCATTAAAATTAGTAAGGGTTAATTTTTTTAGGATTAACTCTTTTTGGTTGTCAGAACTTAATAGAAAATCATTTAAATTTATTTTTAACTCAAATAATTCATTTACATTCAGATTATCTTTTTCTGTAATTTGTTCGTAAAGATTATTGAAAATTTCTTGTAAAAAAATTACTTCAATATCAATTGCTATAACTTTTTTTTCTTCTTGACCTAATGAGGCTACCCAATCAATTAATGTTTCTCTTTGGTCTAAAGAGTTTAGTGATGCTAATTTATCTTTTAAATATTGATTGAATTTTTCTTCATTCCTTGGGCTATTTATTTTTTCTAATTTTTTATTTAGCTCTGCAATTTGTGTTGCGCTAGAAGATATATTGATTGTTTCTTGAATATAGCTTTTTAGAAAAGTTCGCTCTTTATTGCTAAGCGTATCAGGGTCTTGTGATAAAATTGTTCCACTTTCAAATTCAGCATTAAATTCATATTTAATTAAAATTTGTTGATCAATAGGTAGTGTCATATACCAATCAAGTGTGGCGTCACTATCTATGGCTGCTTTTTCCTGTAAATTTTTAACTAATTCTTGTCGTGATAATTCTTGTTTTATTTCATTTAAAGTATCTTTGATTGCATTTCTTTGTTTGAAAGATAGTGCGGTATTGAGATTTTTACCTATTACATCTGCTAAAATTATTAATTCTTCAGATGAAAAATCTAGTAAAAAATCACCATTTAATGGATTATTATCATTATTTTTAATAATTTCAATAATAGCATTATAAATGATTTGTTTATTACTTAAATCATGTGTTCTTGTATAGAGAGCCCAGTCAACATTAGCGGTTAATTTTTGAAGAAGTAATAAAGATTTTTGTCTATTCTGAATTGTGGTAGAAATACCTTGTAATTTTTCTACTTCTAACATTTCTAGCGTTGCATTATCGCGTCCTTTTTTAAGAAGGGATTTAAAGGATGAAGCAAATGTCCACGAAAAATAACTATCAGTAAGAGAAATAGAATGAAGTGGTTGTTGCCCAAATAATCCTTTTGGTTCTTCTTTAATAGTATAGAGAGCACGGTCTTTAGTTACTACTAAAGTAATTATTCCTTCTTTTGTATGCAATGAATCGATAATGATAGTTTTTTCAGCAATATTTTTATCAATAAGAGGAATAAGCTCTATTTCATTCATTTGATCAATAAATGGTTTTATTGATTGTGCAATAAATTCTTTTATTGAAATTGATGGATCATCAATAATTACTTCTTTTAAGTAATGAATTTTTTGTCCAATACTTAATGGAGTAATAAATGGTAAGTAATTACCTTCAATTTTTATAGGAGTTACAATAGTTTCTTTTGAAGTGAGTAAACCACCTCCTTCTGGAAAATTGTATATAAAAGGATTTTCGTAAGCAGCTCGGGCTCTGTCTTTAATGTTTGATTGATCTGATATTTGCAAAATATTATCACGAACATAATCAGCGGTAAACCAATGGTCACTTCCTGCAGTTTTTATTGAAGGAATTCCTGTTAATCCTTCAATACTCTCATTATCTCTTTTGAAAAAATTGCTTACCGCTTCAGCTGTACTGGTAGCAATTTTATTGAAATATGTTCCGAAATTACGATTACTTATTAATGTTATAGTAAGATTTTCTAAATTTTCTGAATTTGGTTGTTTTCCATTTTTAATAAGTGCTTTTTCTTCTTGATAAATATTGGTTGCTTGATTTATAAAGTGTGATTGAAAGAGAGTAAGTGGGGTGAGCGATGATATCCCACTAATAGCTGTAAAGGAGTGAATTCCTGTAGAGCCATCTTCTGCTTTATAAGATTCTGCCTTATTAATATCTCCACCATAACAAGTTTCATCACTTAATGTTTGAGTAAAAGATTTTTCTAATGCTGGAATAAGTTTTTTATTAAAATCGGTAAGTGATATTCCTGCTCTGCTTCCTTCTAATAATTGAGTAGAGCCCGACCCATGTCCAATAATATGCATATTAAGTTTAGCGTAATCTGAATTGTCAAATGGCAGGCCATTTTTAGTAGTTAATGGATTGAATTCTATAATCTTTAAAAGAGCATCAAGGCTCATTGATAGGTCTGTGTTAGGATTACTAATTGCTGTTTTAGGGTTAGCGTTAAAACGATCAAACGGATTTTCTACCGTAATAGTATTAAAACCATCAAGGTTTTTGTAGTTAAAACCTGTTGGTATGATAGTTCCAGTTTCATCCTTAGGTAATAAAAAATATGAACCTTCATTTGTTTTTCCAATAGCCCATTTATTAAGATCTAATGCATTATAAGAGGGTAAGTAATTAAATAATATATCTTTTATGAATTCAAGAGACTCGGTTGTATTGCCATTAAAAGAAATAGTAGCGATAGTTTGTTTGAGGCTAGTTATAGTATTTGTAGCTAGTTGATTAGCTTTTCCAAATAGTTCAAGATTTTCAGGACTTGGATTTTCAGTATAATTATTTAAAGATGTTTTGATTGAGTTGAAATTTTCTAATATTGTTTTGCAACAGAATTTAAATTCTGCTCGCATAACTGCATCTTTAAATTTTGTCATACCTTCGTATTTTTTAGTGAGAGCGTCGTCAGATAATGTTAAAAAATCGTTTACAATAGTTTGCCTAGCAATAAGGCTATTCATAATTGATTCTGAGACAAAAATTGCAGGGGCTGGATTTGAGCTAATTGCACTAATAAATTGATTTATAATTACTGGGTCTTCATAATTCTTTTCACCAAAAAGATTATTTAAAAAGCTTTGTATTGATCCTGGCCCATAGAGTTCGTTATAAGGGTTTTCTTGTCCATTATCAAAAAGCACTACAATGTTTCGTGGCGCTGGTTCTTTGTAGTCGGTAGGCACGGGGTTTGCTGGTTCCTGACCATCTGTAACATTATTTGTTGGTGTAATAATAAGTGGAGCAAAAAGATTTAAATTTATTAAACAAAATAAAAAAACAGGCAAAAATTTATTTAATTTTATCATAGCTATATCTTTTCTTTGGGTCCTGAATATTCTTCAGCAGCACGTTTTTCTGCTAATTCTTCAGTTTTTTTTGCAATGTTTTCTTCTTGATACTCTTCTTCTTTATTTTTTATTTCTTCTTCTGATTGATATGAATCATAAAAAGTGTCTTCAGAGAGAGACTCTGAATCAAATTCTTGCCCGATTTCATTTTTTGTAGGTTCTGAAAAATTTCCAGTTCCCTTGCCAGGATTTTCTTGCTCTTTCACAAGAGCATCAGGGTTTAATTCTATATTGCGTGCTTTTGGTTCTTCAATTGAAACGCCTGAAGCTATTGCCTTATTTAAACGTGCATTAACTACAGTAGTATCAATTTTTAGTTTTGTGCCGACATCTTGTAAAGCTGATAATTCTGCTGGAGTTGTAGCTACGCCAACTTCATCATTAAATAAAGAGTTCTGAAATTCCTTAAATTGAGCATCTTGTTCAATTCCAAATTGTTGAGCAAGCTCATATTGAGCAGTTAAAGGGAGCTCTCTAAACTCAGTTGCATAATCATTTGATGAATTAATAGCGAGTAATGTTATTTTAAAATTATCTTTATCGTTTATTGATCGGTTTTCGTTTACCGCAATTCCAGTATTAATATTTTGTTCAATTAGTTTTTGTACTTGAGAAATAATAGCATCTCCAATTGTTAAAAACCCATGTTTGCCTGCTATGTCTTCATTAGTAAACCAATTTGGCGTTGTTTTATTAAAAGATTTAATATCGCTTTTTAGTGCGTTGATTTCATTGAATGTATTAGCATAAAATATTTTTTCAGCTAAAAATGATTTTTGGAATGCCATAAGTTCAAGTGAGCTTATGTTTAAAGTATTGGCTACAATTTGTTGATCAGAAAAAGATAAGGTTTTAAACGCGCGTGAATAATCTGTAAAATCTTTTGGATCAAGAAAAGATCGTTTTAGATTATATTGATCTAGTGGTAAAAGGTACTTGTAATAATCTATTAATGAATTTTTTATTTTATCTTGTAATGTTTGTAAGAGTATATCATGTTGAGCAAATGTTTCTTTTTGAAGATCACATAATTCTTTTAAAGTAGTGGCTTTATTAACAACAGATTGTAAAGCATTTGCTAAAGAATAATCACGTTCTTCTTGCGATAAATCTATAAGATCGTTAATAAAATTGATTTTACTCTCGTTAGAAAGAGCATTAAATGCTATCGAATTATTAGTATTAATAAGATTATCAAGCCAAGCTTTTTTATTAGTTTGGCTATCATATTCTGTAGCTAATTTTTCTAATAGTTTAGACTCGATAATTGCAACATTATTTAGTAAAAGTTGCTGTTGTTCTGGAGAGTTAATACCAGCTTTTATAAGGATATTTTTATATTCATTTGGAAAAACATTAGTTGTGGCAAGTAATGAGCCATAGCCAAAATCTTCAGCACCCATAATAAAATCGGTAAATACTTTTTTAATTTCTATAAGTTCAGGTGTTGTTAAATTTTCGCTTGCTAAGCTATGAGTGCTTTTTAAGGTGTATTTAAAAAGTTCAATATCGATAGCATCTCTTGCTAAGAGATAATCAGCGTTAGAAAGTTTTTGTCCCCAATCAATAATTTTTGATTCATCATCTTCTTCTACTAGAAGATTAAGTTGATCGATAAGTTCTTTATAGCGCTTTTCTTCTTCTGGTTCGCGTTCAATAGGTCTATTTGCAAGTGCAGTATCAATATCAGCAAGTAATTTATTGATAGTTTTTCTTTCTATAAAAGATGCTTTACCCAGTAAATTGTTAAGGCGAGCTATTGCTGCATTTGCTGTAATGGTATCCAATGCTAATTGATTAATATCAAACTTATAATCACCTTTTGCATTTACTAAAATTTCAAGGTTATAGGTATCAAAAATAGCATTTACTATGTCTTGTTTTTTTAATTGTATAAGATCATCAATTTTACTTTCTTCTTCTCCGGGTACATTTTGTATAGATACAAGAATATCTTCATTTGGAGTAAGCGCTTTAGTCATTATTGTGATAGATAAATCAATATCGTTTTGAGTAAGTGCTAGTTCACTTGGTGTGCTTTGTAATGCATTGATTTTTATAAGATTAAGAACTCCTGAAATAGTTATATTGGGTTTTAACTCAAATACCGTTTGAGTCATTTTTATTATTGAATTTTGATTTTGTAAATTTATTGCTTCTAGGGTTGCTTGTGTACAATCTTCAGGGGAAATTTTTCCTGTTTTTGCAAGTTCGATTTCAAATTTTTCTAATAAATTTACTTCGCATGTAAGGGGAGACCCTTCTGATTGTATTTTTAGTATTGAATTTTCTGTGATAGTTTTTGCAGTTTCAAAAGCATCATTCGCTGTATTTCCAGTAATTCTGTATGATTGAGTAACTTGCCCTTCAGGGGTTTGGATCAATTGAGTAATAGTTGCAAATGGTTTTTCTTCTCCACTCGAATCTATTAGATCTGAAGTGCGTTGTGTAACATAGGTCTTTATTGTTTCAATCTTTCCGTTAATCATGACTTGAGATACACAGGTAGTAATAGAAAAAGTATCAATTACTTCTGGGACTATTTTATTGTCTATATTTATAGAGTTAACTTCTGTCCATTGTGGAGTTTCTATCTTATTTGATTCTAATTGTTTAATCTGCGGAGCAAAATTATCTTGAACATCCCTTGATAAAGTTGTTGCATAATCAAGAGCAGAAAGAGCCGCCGATTCATTTAAGAGAACATCTACAATATTAATATCTAAACTTTCTCGAATACTTTTTTTGCCAAAAATCTTACGAATCCAATCCGTAGCGGTAGTTAAAGATTTAACAATTTTTACATAGCAACGATCTAAAAAAGTTGTTTTTCCAGTAATAACACGATCAATTACTGCTAAACCTGTATTAGTAGCTCTGATTTCTTCTATCGTTTTGTTAGATATTCTATGGAGCAATCTTTGCGAAAGATGTTGTACTATTCCTTTTGCTAATGCTGTTTTTGATTTTCCAGCAGTATTCAGATCTTCTTTAAGCATCTCTAATATTGTTTTATTGGCAACAAGAGCTCTTCCGGAGCTCCATACAATAAAAGAAGTAACTGTTTCTAGCGGTGCAGGCTCTATGCTTTTATCAGAGATTTGATCTAAAAAGTCTTGAAATGCATTAATAATATCAATAGTTAAAAACATTGAACTCATTAAGGTTTTTTCTTTGTCTGTAAGTTGGTAACCACTTGCTAAATGTTGTAAGGCAGTAATAGCTTCAGAAGTTAATGATGGAAAAACTGTATTTCTTTCTTCTTCTTTTATAATTTCTTCTAAATTAGAAGAAATATTATTTTCTGCTTGAGAATTTAAAATAGCGCCGGTTTCAGTATTTATAAATCCTATAGAATCTATTTGGGCAGCATTTATTAAGGTAAGATGTAAAATGAATATGAGAAAAATTATTTTAATTTTTTTTATCATAATTAAATCATTTCTTTAGGCTCAGAGTGTTCTTCAGCTGTTCGTTTTTCTGCTAACTCTTCAGTTTTTTTTGCAATGTTTTCTTCTTGATATTTTTCTTCTGCTCTTTTTCTTTCTTCTTCTGATTCGTATGAATCATAAAAAGTGTCTTCAGAAAGAGACTCTGAATCAAATTCTTGCCCTATTTCATTTTGTGTAGGTTCTGAAATGTTTTCAGTTCCCCCGCCAGAATTTTCTTGCTGTTTGACAAGATCATCAGGGTTTAATTCTATATTGCGTGCTTTTGGCTTTTCAATTGAAACACCTGAAGCTATTGCCTTATTTAAGCGCGCAGTAACTTCAGCAGTATCAATTCCTAAATTTGTAGCAATGTCTTGTAAAGCTGATAATTCTGCTGGAGTTGTAGCAACACCAACTTCATCATCAAAAAGAGAGTTTTGAAATTCTTTAAAAGAATTATCTTGTTCAAGTGCAAATTGTTGCGCCAGTTCATGTTGTGCGGTTAATGGAAGTTCTCTAAAAGCTGTTGCATAAGCATCACCTGAGCTTATGTCGAGTAACACTATTTTAAAGTAATCGGCACTGTTTTTAAAAATACTATTGCTTGCAACACCAGAACTTTTTATTTTTTGTTCAATAATATCTTGTGTTTTGCTCATGATTGCATCGGCAATATACAGATAGCCATGTTTTCCTGCTATATCAGTATTAGAAAAATAATTTGGAGTTTTATCATTGATTGTTTTTATGTCCCGTATTAATGTATTAATTTCATCAAAAGTTTTTGAAAAGAATATTTTGTCAGCTAAAAATCCTTTTTGGAAGGTCTTTAATTCGATATCAGAAATTCCTACTAAAGATGCTACTGCTTGTTGATCGGCCAATGATAACATTTTAAATGCACGTGAATAATCGGTGAAATCTGTTTGATCTAGTAATGATCGCTTGAAATTATATTGGTCTAAAGGGGGAAGGTATTTGTACTCATTGGTTAACGCTATTTTTATTTTATCTTGTAGTGCTTGTAAGAGTATATCGTCTTGAGCAAATGTTTCTTTTTGTAAGGCAAGAAGTTCAGCTGCGGTGTTTGCTTGATCAATTGTATGTTGTAATGCGGCAGCTATAAAGCTATCGCGTTGTTCTTGTGTGAGATCAGAAAGTCCATTAAGAAATTCTATTTTTCCTTCGTTAGAAAGTGCGTCAAAAGCAATAGAACCATTATTTTTGGTAATTTTATTTAGCAAGTTTTGTTTGTTTCCAGCAATAGAATAGTTATTTTTTAATGTTTCTATAAGTTTTTCATCAATTATTGTAATGTTATTAAGTAAAAGTTGTTGTTTTTCTGGAGAATTTATACCTGCTTTTGTTAAAATATCTTGAAAGCTTTTTGTAAAAATTCCTTTTTCTCCTAGCATTGTTCCATAACCAAAATCTTCTGCTTTTAGAATAAAATCATTAAAAATTTTCTTTAATTCTATAAGTTCTTTTATCGAAAGTTCTTTATCAAGAGCAGCTGTATTTTGAGTAATCGTGTCTTTAAAAATTTCAACATCTATTTCATCTCTTACTAAATTATAGTCTGAATCAGAAAGCTCATTTACCCAATCAATTAATTTTTGTTCATTAGGCGTTCCAATAAGTGCATTAAGTTCGATTATTAACCTTTCATAGGTTGCTTGTTCTTCTGGGCTTCTTTCTACTGGTCGATTAGCAACAGCAGTGTCAATATCAGAAATTAGCTTATTAATTGTAGTTTTATCAGTTCTAGATGTTGATTGAGATAAAAGATCTGTAAGGCGTTTCTTTGCAGTATTAACAGTAATATTGTCTTTGGCTAGTTCATTAATATCAAATTTATAATCACCTTTTGCATCAACAAAATTTAATAAAGTAAGCTTGTTAAAAGTTGAATTTGCTACTTCTTCTTTATTAACTTGTATAGCAGAATTAATTTTATCAGATTCATTACCTGGAAGCTTTTCTAATTTTGCTAAAAGGTCATTAATTTCTGTATCAAATAAATTTTGCATTTCATCGTGCATGTCAATAATATCCGCTGATGGATTTGAAGAATTGGGAGTTTCTTCGTCAGGAAATATTAAATTAAATAGATCAGGATTATTTACCATAAGGGCAGTTATTACAAGAAGATTTGTATTGATGTCATTACTATTAGTAATGACATTCATTACGGCTGCAGCAACTATAGTTTCACATCCTTTTTCTATTGTTTGAACTGATGATTTTATAAAATCTTTGAGTGATACATTTTTTGTTGCAATAAAAGCATCTTGTAAAAAGCTAAGAGCTTGCAGGCTAGATTTTGGATTGTTTTTTAATATTTCTAAAGCCGATTCGACGGTGCTTTTTGCTAGACTAAAAGCGTCAGCAGCATTATTTGCAGATACAGTAAATATGTGTTGGACAGTTTCTGTGCCAGAAGTAATAGTTTGTGTAACGGTAGCATAAAGTTCACCAGATTTTTGACTAATATCAGTGATAATTTCTGAACTTATTCCATTAATAGTTTCTATTGTTTTAGTAAAAGCCGCATTTGCATCTTTTGTAGTATTTACAATCCATTTTATTCCATTAAAAATGGTTTCGCCAGTAGCGGCAGCATAATTGGTTGCATTGTTTATTGAGTTTTTTGCACTATTATAGAGAGACTGAACTGTATCATTAGCAAAAACGACATCAATAATTTTATCGCCTAAATTATCTCGCATGCTTGGTTTTCTAAAGATTTTTGTACGTATCCAATCAGCCGCATTTGCTGTCGCTTTGATAATTTTAAAATAACATCTATCTATAAATGTTGATTCCCCAGTTATTAGTCTATTAACAATACCTAACCCTTTATTTGCTGTTGCTGTAAAATTTTCAATATCGCTTGCTGATGCTCCTGAGGCTAAGCTATCAGCGTTCATTGCATCTATTCTATTAAGAATAACTTGTTTTGATTGGTTTACTAAAAATTGAACAACTCCTTTAGTAAGCGCTAAATTATTTGCATTCACCAATTCGTCTTTTATAGATGATAAAATTGGTTTACTATAAAGAGCAGAATAGTTATCTAAAGTGACTCGCGCTATAAAATTTAGTACGTCGACATAACTAACATTAGTGCCATTGTCTGCATAACGATGAGCGCTTAAAAGTGTGTGAGAAGCATCTATTATATCAATACCAATAAATGTTCCAGTTAAAAGCAGGGTTTCGCCGGGGGTTAAAGGATTTCCAACAGTTATTCCTCGAATAAGTCGAAGATTATTTGATAAAGTATCTAAGAAAGATTCATTTTTAAGATTAGTATTAATAGTGGGTGCTATGATATGTTCAAAATTCAAAGGCAACCCATCTTGATCAAGAACCGCATTTGTTTCTGTGTTTATATAAAAAGGACTCGAAATTAGAGTATTTGAATTAATATGATCCGTAGAGGCAGATGATTTAATAGGCGCAATACACAACAATAAAATAATTAATAGATGTGTTTTTTTATTGACTAATAGTTTTGTATTCATGAGATACTCTCTTTAAGCATTGCAGACTTTTATTTTGCTCCCTTTAATATAAATTTTAAGTTACCATTTTTAAAACTCTAACTGCAATAATTTTAAACCTGATTTTTTAAGTTAGCCTTAAATTTAAATTAGCGTAATCGAGATAGTTAACAAGATTTAATATTTCGACTTGTAAATTTAATGAATTAGTGTATTATATTATATAAGTAATTTGAATTTGTTTTTAAGTGGAGGGCTTATGAAAAAAGTATTATTGTTAATTTTAAGTTTTGCCAGTATTGCTCATGCAGGCGAATCTTTTAGAGATTTTCTTGGAGATGGTTATGACTTTGAATTTTCAAGCGATGATGAAAGATTATTTAAAGATATAGCTGAAAATTTATTTACAGGTGGGGCTTTAGGTCCTGAAGAGCTCGCTTTTGAAAATGCGACAGAGCCGGTTGGGTCTGCTCAAGGATTAAGTAATTATTCTAATGATCCTTATTTCACTCCTTTTGCACAAAATGATGGAATTATTGAAGATAATAGAATAAGAGAAATAGGGTCGAAAGAGATAGGTTCTGTTTTAGATACATCTTTTGGTGCATCTGAAAACAGAGATAACGGAGTATGGCCCCTTTTGCAAGATGCTAATCAAGAAGAAGAGTTTCAGGCTGGCGCGAATGAAGATGATAGGCAATTATCTAAGTCGTCAATTGTTCAGCGCGATAATGAAAAACTTTTTCAGTGTGGTCAGTGCAAAATAAAATTTATTACTAAAGGTAATTTAAATACGCATATGAATATACATAGTGGAAAAATAAGATATAAGTGTGATAAGTGTGGTAGAGTATTTGTTCAAAAATTTGGTTTAGATCGGCATATTGCTATGCATAATAAAGGAAAACTTTACAAGTGTGGTCAGTGTGAAAAAGAATTTCATCAAGGTCAATTAACCCTCCATATGAGATTAGAGCATAACCTTATTAAAAATAAAGAAGGTCAAAAACTCCTTTGCTCTATTATTGAAAGAAAGCCGTTTGAGCCAGTTCAAGCATTACCTAATTATCCTAATGATTCTTTTTTAACCAATGATGGCGGAGCTTTGGTTCATTTTGAAAGACATGATGATGGAATCATTGAAGATGATTCAAAAAGAGATGTAGGGCCAGAAGAGATAGGTTCTGTTTTAGATACACCTTTTGGTGCATCTGAAAATACAGACAACGGAGTATTGCCTATTTGGCAAGATGCTAATCAAGAAGAAGAGTTTCAGGCTGAGGTGAATGAAGATAGTAGACAATTATCTAAGCCATCAATTGATCAGCATGATAATAAAAGATCTTCTAGCAATTTTTATTTAAATACTCATGTGCGTAGACATACAGGAGAAAAACCTTATGAATGTAGTGACTGTAAAAAAAGATTTACTCAAAGTGGTACCTTAACTGTTCATATGCGTACACATACAGGAGAAAGACCTTATAAGTGTTATCAGTGTGAAAAAAGATTTACTACTCAAAGTGCTTTAAACGTTCATATCTTTAAACATACTGGGGAAAAACGTCATAAGTGTGATCAGTGAGCAAAAGCATTTACAGATTCTTCTAGCCATAAAAGGCATGTTTGTCTTGTGCATAAGCTTGAATATAAAAAACCTCAAAACCCATTAAGCAATGAAGTTTTTGAGAAAGAAGAAGAAAACCAAAAAGAAGATTCAGGTCGTTTGGAAGAAGAAGGGTCAAAATAAATAGTATTTTA
>CAYSQM010000002.1:0-144008 GCA_964433415.1 uncultured Pseudomonadota bacterium | reverse complement strand
CAGCATTAACAGAAGCAAGGACTTATTAGTGATTATTTTCATTTTTACTCCATTTGATTAAAACAAATTTCTATTAGTATAATTATACCAAAAGCTATTGTTTAATCAAATGGGGTAAATAGGCTTAATAATTATTATTTATTTAAAATTTATCTTTAGAATATACGATTTCTGTTTGAATAGGCCCTTCTGTGAGCCCTCTAATGAATTGATAAATTGAAGGGTCTTTTGAATCCCAAATAGTTGCCGCCTCACCAACGAATTCTATTTTTCGATTATTCAAAAGCGCTATGCGGTCGACATATTTAAATACTTCAGGATCATGAGAAATAATAATAGAAGTAAGATTAAGTTTTTTTTGAGTAGAACTAATCAGTTCATGAATAATGCGCGTGGTAATAGGATCAAGCCCTGTTGTAGGTTCATCATATAAAATAATCTTAGGTTCGGTGATTAAAGTACGTGCAAGCCCTACTCGTTTTTTCATTCCACCAGAAAGCTCAGATGGATATTTTTCAAGTGTTTCGTTAGGTGAAAGATCAACATGAGCTAGTTTTTCTTTTACAATTTCTAGTACCTTTTTTTTATCCATTCCTTTTTCTAGAAGTGGTAATCCAACATTTTCAAAAACATTAAGCGAATCAAGCAATGCAGCAAATTGAAAGACGTAGCCAACTTTTTCAAATACGGTATAAAGGTCTTTATCTTTAAGTTTTGTAATATCAGTACCATCAATAATAATAGAACCTGAAGTAGGTTTAATAAGACCAATGATCTGCTTTAAAAGGACAGATTTTCCTTCACCAGAACGACCAATAATGCAGGTTGTTTTACCTTCGGGGATTTCAAGATTTACTCCATCAGTAATCCATGCGCCTTCATCATTGAATCGTTTTTTTACATCAATTAATTGTATCACGTCTTTAACCTTAATAAGCAAGTTTGTTTGTTAAAATAAAAAGGCACTTAAAAAGTAATTTGATATTAATATTAATATTGATCCAACTACAACACTTTGAGTAGTTGCAATACCTACACCTTTTGCGCCGCCTTCAGTTTGATATCCTTTGTAGCAACCAACTACAGAAAATATGAGTCCAAAAAATGCTGATTTTAAAAGGCCTCCGGTAATATCTTCTAATTCTAAATATTGTTTTATTTGAGAGATGTATTCATAGCCATTACCATTAAGTGCATAAACTGTAACAACGTAACCACCAATTATTCCAAAAAACATAGAAAATAAAGCAAGAAAGGGGAGAATTATGGTACTTGCTACCATGCGTGGAACAATTAAATACTGGGCAACGTTAATGCGTAGAGTTTTAAGTGCATCGATTTGTTCAGTAATTTGCATAGTGCCAATTTCTGCTGCAATCGCAGAACCAGCACGACCAGTTACCATAAGTCCAGTAAGTACTGGGCCTAATTCACGAGTTAAACTTATTGCAACAATGGGACCAATGTTTCCTTCTGCGCCAAAACGCTTTAGGGCAGTATACGTTTGAAGGGCAAGTACGGCTCCTGTAAAAAAACCTGTCAAGAGAACGATATTCAATGACTCAATCCCAATTTCTTGCATGTAAACAAATGTTTTATGAATACGCAGTTTTGTAGTAAAGAGGGTAATTAATGCATGAATGAAAAAAAGAGAAAAAATGCCAAAAACGCCACATACGGCAATAATGTTTTTACCGATAGATTGCGGGATAGTTAAGAGCATTTTTCTCTTCCTTATTGGTTATTATTAAGATTGTTGTACTGTGCGAATACTGTATAGCACAGTGTGTGTTTTATAGATAGAAAGACCTAGTGATCCGAATAAAAATAATGCTACAAAAAACCAAGTAGCCTTTTGGAAAATATCTTGTCCGCCACTACCACCAAAAATCATTTGCGCGCCGCCACCCATTGATCCAAGGCCAAGACTCCCTTTCCCTTTTTGTAAAAAAACAAGAAGCACAAGTAAAAAGCAAAGAACAGAAAACGCACCTACGAGTAATTCAAACAACATAACAATTCCTTTATTTTAGTCTGTTAATTATATAATTAACTTATTTTACCTTCTATAATTACTTTTTAGAATGGTAAGGATACTATTTTTTTTAGCTCTTGAAAATTCAGACTTGCCCTACCAATTAAAAACCCATCCAAGTAGTTTATTCTAGTACATTCTTTTACATAGTCTTCGTCAACACTTCCACCATACAACAATTTACTTTCTCTTGTTAATGTTTTAATAAAAGAAAAAATTATAGCTAGTTCTTCAATGTCTGGCTTGTTACCAGATCCAATAGCCCATAAAGGTTCATAGGCTATATAAAAAGAGGCGCTTGAGTAGTTTATACCTAAAATTGGTTCAAGTTGTTCTTCTAGCACTGATCGAGTTTGTAGTGAATCATGTTCTTCTTGTGATTCTCCAATGCATACAATAGGGATAAGGTTTGCTTCTAAAGCACGTTTTACTTGGAGAGCAATGTAGTTATTAGAAAGTTTAAATTCAGTGCGCTCTTCGCTGTGCCCAATAATTACATAAGAACAACCAGCCTGCTTCAATGTTGTTGCAGAAAGTTGGCTTGTGTAAGCACCGGTAATATGCGCAGAACAGGTTTGAGCGCCAAGTTTTATAGGGTTGTTAGGAATAGTGCGTAGTAAGTTTGAAAGAGGGATGAGTGATGCACTAGAAGGGCATAAAACAAGTTCACTTAGGGCTGGCAACTGAGCTAGTTCTGGTAGATTTTTAATACACCATTCGATTTCTTCATGAAGAGTGAAGTTCATTTTCCAATTTGCAACAAAAAGTTTCATAGAGGTTTCCTGATTTTATTTGAGTATTTCTTGTATATTTTTGCATTACCATAAATAATAATGCAATGAGAAAAAATTTATTCTTTTTATGATAAAGATCTATATGGTAAAAAATTATTTAATCATTGGCGCTTCGGCAGCTGGTATTTCCGCTGCGCTTAAATTACGACAATTTGACCAAGATGCAAAAATTATTTGTTTTTCAGAAGAAAAAGAGTTTCCTTATAATAAATGTTTCTTAGCTGATTATTTGCATGGGAGAAAAAAGGCAACTGATATTTTAATTCGGACACCAGATTTTTTAGCTAGTCAAAATATTATCTTATTTTTTGATACAAAAATTGTTAAAATTAATCCTCAAAATAAATTTATTACAGACCGTAATGGACTTGAATATGGGTATGACAAGGTACTTATTGCAACCGGTGGGTCCATAAGACAATTACCAATTAAAGGCATTGAACAGCCTCACGTGCTTTCTTTTTATACTATGAAAGATGCGGATGCTATTATTTTGGCAATAAAATCTTTAGATGTTAAAAGTGTAGTGATTATTGGTGCGGGACTTAGCGGACTTGAGTGCGCTGATGCAGTTTCAAAGTATGTTGAATCGGTTACCGTTGTTGAACGCGCTAAACATTTATTACCATGCCAAGTTACTTTTGATGGAGCGCAAGTTATTGAAAGGGCGCTTAAAAATCAGAGAATCGAGTTGAAAATTAATTGTTCAATTCAGGAAATTAGAGCCTCGGAAGTTTTGTTGAGTAATAAAGAAGTTTTAAAAGCTGATTTGGTTATTAGTGCCTGCGGAGCTACGCCAAATGGGTCATTAGCAGAAACTGCATATCTTGAAACCACAAAAGGGTCGCTGGTAACAAATAAGTATTTACAGACAAATAATAAAGATATTTATGCTGCAGGAGATGTTGCTATAGTTACAGATTTATTGACCGGTAATTTTGTAAAAAGCTGTACTTGGCCAGATGCGCTTATTCAAGGATCAGTAGCAGCTTCAAATATGGCAGGGGTAGAGCGTGAATATTCTGGGGTTATTATAATTACAAGTTCAGCATTTTTTGGGGTTAAATTTTTTTCTGCAGGAACCCTTAATGATTGTAATGGGCTTTATAAAGTACAAATGCAAAAAGCTGAAGACTCTTATCGGCTTATTGTCCATGAAAATGGCATAATTAAGGGTTTTTTATTGATAGGCAACACTCATGGAATAGTAGAACTTAAACAAGCCTTACTAACTAAAAAAAGAATGAACGATCTTTAAAAAATTAAAGATCATCATCGTTTTGTTCAGCTTCAAAAGCTTTGCGTTTTTTTGGTTGTGATAAGCAGTAGTTATGTATTTTTAATAGATGATTTTTTAAATCCGTCTTTTGAGCATATTTCTTTCTACATAAAGGAAAGCGGCATTTAAAAGGTTTTTCTTGTGTGTGTTTTACAATGTGTCTTGTAAGCTTACTATTAGAAACAGCTTTATAATTACAATCAGGGCAGTCATATTTACCTTCAATTTTTTTGTCCGGCAGCGCCGCTTGTTCCGCTTCTTTTATGCTTTTTTCAGGCAGTGCCTGTTCGACATCTTCTATTTTTTTGTCCGGCAGCTCTTGTTCAAAGGGTTCTCTTGAAGGCGATAACTTTACCATTGTTTCTTTTAGAAAAGAAAGAACCGTTAAAAGTTTTTCTGTGGGTGTTTTGTATTCTGTGGGTGCTTCAGTGGCACATTCTATATCTTCATTATCTGTTAGATGATCTCTATAGATTCTTTCGTTTTCTGCAATATCTTCTTCTAAAGAATTAAAAGGATTTCTTTGGCTTGCTTGTATTTTATTTGTTAGCCCAAAAAGCATTAAAAGTAGTAGAAATTTTTTTAACATAAGAAGTTCCTTGATTTGTTTAATTTTATATTAAGAAATATTATATTAATAAAATATGCCAGACAAAATTCAACCTGTCAATGCGGTAGTGTTGTGTTAATTTCGTTTAAATTGTTAGGTAGTTGCTTAAAAAAAATAATTTTAGTTAAACTAGGCATATAAAAATTACAAGCTTAAAAAAGGATAGAAATGTCTTCTATAAATAAAAAATGTTACTATGAAAAAGACTTTGAAGACAAATTTAAGGTTACTCATCTTATGCATAGCATTCTAGTAGATGAGAGATTAAAAAAATGGGATATAAAAAAGGATAAAGAATATACGATTAATCCTGTTTTGAATGACCAGCTTGAAAAGCGATATGGGTCGTTAATTGAAATAGGTTATACTGCAAAAATGTCTGTTAAATTAGTTAATAAACAGGTGGGTTATGGTGCTTATGCCGAGCAATTAATAAGCAAGGGGGATATGATTTGCGAATATACAGGCATTGTAGAGCAAGAAACCTATGGAAGTGATAATCTTTATTTGTGGGACTACCCAACAATCCTTTTTGAAAAGACCGCATCAGGGCGAAGAAAAAAAATAACTTTTTGTGTTAATGCAGAAAAATCAGGAAATATTGCTCGGTTTATTAATCATAGTTTGCGAAAATATCAAAATGTAGGAATTGAACTAATTCCATTTGATGGTTCATGGCATGTTGTTTATCTTGCAAAGCGAGATATTTATCCTGGCGAACAGCTTTTAACTTATTATGGTACGCAATATTGGAGAGATAGAAATATTGTTCCGTTCACTATTTTGCCAACATTTTAACAATAAGATTTTTTTGCTGAGCATAGGAAAATTAAATCTATTAAGATTTCAAGTTGCTCTTAATAGATCTTTAAATGTCCAGAAAAATTCCCCTTTATTAACGCTTTTATTAGTGGGGCTAAAAGCTTATTTTGCTCTTGACAACAAAAATATCGGGTGTTAGAATCCACTTCAATTTCTTTTGATAGAAAAGAACGTCCCTAAGCGAACAATGCTAAAAACATTGTTCACCCCCTAACCCTTCAGCTTATTTTAAAGTTGGAGGGCTTTTTTTTAAAATCCTTCTTTTGTCCATTGAGCTGGGTCAACTTCAACATTATTGACACGCATTTCCCAATGGAGGTGGTAGCCATTTGCATACCCTGTTTTACCAACTCTTCCAACAGGATTACCGCGTTTAATTTTTTGGCCTACTTCAAGAGAATTAGAAAAATCTTCTAAGTGAAATAAGAGTGAAAAAATTCCCCAACCGTGATCAATGACTACAGTATTGCCACTAAAAACATAGCGATCTTTAATTACTACCACGCCATCCTGAGGAGCCCATACGCCAGCTTTTGGAACACTCCCAACGTCAATCCCTTTATGTGCATACATGCCACGATCAGAAGTGGTTCTTAGTGTGCCAAAATCGGTAAATGTCATAGTGACAT
Source organism: uncultured Pseudomonadota bacterium (assembly GCA_964433415.1). Lineage (GTDB taxonomy): Bacteria > Babelota > Babeliae > Babelales > CAIQNR01 > CAYSQM01. The sequence continues at coordinate 137,839 of CAYSQM010000002.1, read as the reverse complement.
CAGTAGGAACGCAAAAGTTTCCAGTCCATAATTTTTCTTTAGGGGATTGTTCTGTTAATTCTTCCATTTTTAGATTAAGTGCATCTTGAGAAAGGCTGATTTCTTTTTCTTCTTTCATTTTTTGTGCATCAACAGCTATTTTTTGTTTTTTGAATGGAAACGGAATAATTTGTATACGTTCTTCAAGCGTTACTTCATTATCAACATAATCTATGCAATCAATGGCAAGAATATATTCATTTGGTTTCTCTTCGCAAGCGATAGGAATAAATGTTTCGTAAATCAGCGAATCTTTTGATTCGGGGAAACAGGCATATTTTTTTGAAAATAATCGCGCAGTTGCTTCTTTTAGTGGTTTATTTGCTTGAAATTGAATATGTAGAGTTTTTCCTTGGAAGATTTTCATATCACTTGCTTGCTGAACAAACGCGGTTTGGAGAGGAACATTGTCTACAAAAATATCGCAAATATTATGAATTTCATTGGAATGGAAAGTTCCACTTACTAATTTAACACCAATTTGGTGTTTTCCATTAGATATTGTTTTTGTATTGAGAATAAATGGATATTCAAAAGAAGATTTACTCACGTTATAGTTATAAACCAATGGTTTATTATCAAGCATGATAGAAATTGTGTTTACTTTGTAGCGATGTTCGCCACTTATTGAGCAAGACACGTCCCCATTATAAAAACCACCATCTTCTATTCCAGAAACTATTACTATTGGCGCAGAATGATCGAAGAAATAGTAATATCCTTTTGTTCCTAGCCATCCAGTAAAAGAAAGAATTATTATCCAGAATAAAAACTTTAATTTCAACATATTTTCTCCATAAAAAAATTACTTAAATTTTTATTTTATTGACTTGTTCGTATTTAATGAAGCATATAGAAAAATAGAGTTGATTCATAGAACAATTTTATTCCATAACATTAAAATTCTGTTATGCCTGAAAAGGAATTTCCCTTATGATTCGCGTTAAAAAGGTTTTTTTGGTTATTTTATTTTTAGCAACACAGTATTTTATTGAAACACTACCAATAGCTATTCACACTGGTGGAAATACTGGAAATGGTGGAAATGTTTCTGGTGGCGGTGGAAATGTTACACCACCACCTACTCCGACTCCAGGTGGAGGTACTGGTTCAGGTGGGAGCGTCGGTCCACAAAGTACAAGGCTAAGTCCTTTATCTACTCAAGTCTATACCAATTTGCAATCAACAGATCCTGTTATTGCAACAAGTAGTGCATTTATGAGGCATACTCAGCCAGGAATGACTACTGCGCAATATGGAGGAAGTTCTAGCAGTCAGATGACTGCAGGAGCTGTGCAAGTTACTCCTTTAACAAAGCATTCTCTTCCTGTTGCAAATAGTTTAACTAGTCAATCTGCATCGTTAAGTGTTACTCAGAAAAAAAATGTTGTTACTATGAATCAGGGATTATTTTCGAGCAATTCATCATTAGCGCCTTTATATCAAGCGCTTATGACTTCTCTTCAAGGCAATGCTTCATTTGTGCCGATTTTTACTCGATTTCATATAGTTGCGCTTCATCAACTTTATCAACATTTAATGGGTATCTACGTGGCTTTGACTATGACTCATATTGATGATTTGCAAACTTATTTAACTATGGAATCGATTTATGCTCTTAATAAAAAGACGCTTATTGTTCAGCATTTTATTGAACTAATAGAAGCACAACTTAATCAAGCATTGCAGGCACTTATGCCAGGCATGCCTCAACAATATGCTACTATTGCAGGGCCTGCAGCTCTTAATAATGACTCTCAAAGTAAGTTAGAGATTTTGTTGGTTGATATGGAAGATGTTGCGTGCGCTTCAATTAATATAGCTCCAATTTCGATACCAGAGTGGCAGGAAGTTCTTGCTGCCCTTACTAGCTCTGCAAACATACAATATCTTTCGTCACTTTATCAGCCAACATTACAATCAATTATAACAAAATTAAATACTTATATTGCGACTAATTCTAGTTTGCCAAGCGGCACCACTCCGCCTACTTTTTTATCACAACTTACTTGTGCAACTACTCCTGTTACTTCTGCTACTCCATCATCAGAATTATCAGAAAGAGATGTTTTAGTTGATGCACTTGAATTGTTAACAAGAAATTTTGCATTTAATCAACAATTGACGGACCTTAGTTATCTTGTTGGGGCAGTGGCGGCAACTCCTGTACCATCAGCACCACTTACCTATAGTCAATCAGCATTGTTAACAAGCGTAGTGAGTACTCTTGCCTTTAGTGGTGAGCTTGAAGCTATTATGAATGCTCTTCTGAGAATTCAGGCTCAATTGCAAAGTTCTTCTCCCCAATCTTTGGCAAGCGCAGATCAGTCAACTCTTCTTGGAATTATTGCTTTTTCATTGCTTCACTTTGAACAGCAGTCAGTAAATGCAGCAGCTTATCTTTCTGGTGCATTAGTTTCGCTTATTCAATCTCAAATACAAACATTAAGCCCTGCTCAAGTAACTGAGTTTGCTGCACTTAACCAGTTAACAGAGTTTCAGCAGGCATACTTACAAACATTGGCAGTTTCTTTATTAGCAGATACTAATCAGTTAGGGAATCTCGTTCAGTCCGACAGAATAGTATTGGCTAATGGTTGTATTTGGCTTGCGGCAAATCCTCCAACAGTATTGCCCCCACTTAGTGCAGTGACATTACAGTTATTAGGATTGACAGCAACCCCGCCAACATTAGACACTGCAACCTTAGGCGCTTTAGGTTCTGCATTATTGCAAAACCCTATTCCAGAATCAGCTCTTACTAATGCTCAAGAAATAGTCTATCAGCAAGCACTTTTGATATTTCAATCATATGTTGTTGTTCCTTATTCTATTGCTCAGGCTACTGCAGATATGAATACTTTATATTCGACTTCTGCGCAACAGGCAGAACTGAATAGCTTAACGGCAGTTCTTGATCAGGGAGTTGGGGGAGTAGCGGCATTGCAAACATTAACTGTTGACCAACAAATAATGGCATTGACTGTTTTTCAAGCACTAGGAAAAGCATATCAGAGCAGCATGCTCATGCATCAATCGCAAGCATTATCAATAAGCAACCTCTTACAATCACAAACAAACGCAGTCACTCTTGTTTATAATGCACTTAGTTATGATCAATATAATGAACTTGCATCAATTTATACTGCAATGGCTCCATCAACAAATCCAGCTTCTGCCGGGAATTCAATTACTGCTTTGTCTTCATCACAACAAGCTGCTTTATTAAGTCTTCTTACTCTTTTTAAAGCGCCTGTTGGAGTAACTCCTTCTGAGCCAACACTTCCAACATTAACAAATGATTCTTTGCCGGTAACAACTTCGGCTCTTCCTGTCGGCATACTTGATCTTTTAGTTACGCAAAGTTTTTCATCTCCCGCATTACAACAATTAGCTAATGCAGCAGGAAAGCAGACAACTTCTAATTATAGTAATGCTCAGTTGGCTAATCTTTATACAGCTGTTCAGGGTTTAAATTTTGCATTATCATCGCTTGCGCCTGCTGATATTGCATATCTTTCTTCTCAATTAACAACTTATCAGGCATTGCTTAATCAATATCCACCAGATAATTCTACGCCCTCATCGGCGCAGGCTGTTGCATCTGCACCAGCGTCACAACAACAATCGCTTTCTGACCTTGCTGGTATTGCGGCAATGGTTCTTTTATACAATAATCTTGATTTGAATCAGCAAACTTATTTTGCCACCATGGGAGCATATTTAAGTTTTATGAATAATTATACTAATACATTGAATACTAATTTAGTGAGTGCTGAGTTACAGAGTAGTTCAACAGCAACTACTGGTTTTACAGAGTTTGCGCAAATAGCACAAAGCATTCAAACTTCATTACAAAATACGCCACTTGGGACTCTTAATCCGACACTCTTTTTTTATGATGCTAAAACAATGACAGGAATAAACATTATCCCTGTTCTTGCTGGGATGGTAGATGGCACTTCATCTGCACCTTATCCAACGTTTGGAATGAATATTGCAACAGGGTCATTGGTTACTGCAGCAAACACTACATCAAATACTGCATCTAATGCTCAGCAAATTGTTCAAAGTAATCAGATTTATATGATGACTAGTCCCACAACGCAAGTACCAATTTCAGTGCCAAGCTGCATAGTAAATGTTCCCGGAAACGCACCTTTTTCCCCTAGGTTTTTCTTTAAGGATGTTAATGGAAATGTGTATTGTAATAATAATACAGTCAATAACGTTACAAGTAATCTTGCATTTACCCAAACAACAACACCATTTTGTGGGCAACCAACAATGACAAATTCTACTTTAAGTTGGATTCAAAAAGTTACTGTGCCAGCAACTTCAACAGCAACCTCTCAATTTCTTTATCTACCATCTCGTCAAACACAAGGACAAGAAGGATTTTATATGAATATACCTATTACTTCATCTGATCCAAATAAAACAAGTGCATCTGGGGTCCTGGTTCGTCTTTATGAACAGCCAATTTATGCACAGCCTGCATGGCTTAATTCTGTTACTGGTATTATGACAATGCTTCGTGGTTGTTTAGGTGATTTTTCTTCTATTTTGACATTGTCAGATACTATTTTTGATCCTTGTTTAGAACTTATGATAAAGCGATCTTTAGCTTATGCACAAAACATACCTACCACTATAAGTGCACTTGCTTATAGTAGTACCGATCCAAACGTATCCATTCTTGAGGCTGCGTGTAACACCTGTCTTGCGCAAGCATATGGAAATACTATTTCTGGAGAGCAATCAATTCAAACTGTAGGAGCGCTTTCATGAAAAAATTATTACTTCTAATGGTAGCAGTAACATTTACTTTAAAAATAGATGCTGAATCGGCGTGTTGTATGCGTGGTGTTTGGATAGTAAATAATCTTTTTTCCATTAATAGTTGTGCAGGACTTCCCTCTGTTTATCAACATGAGCTAGGCCAATTACTTACACAAATATTGAACCAATCAATTTATCAGGATGTTTATTCTGCGCGCAAAGCGGCAGAAAATCTTGATCTAGACATTAAAGCGCGAATAGATGCATTAGAGAAAGTTGATGAATCAAAAAAAATAGCATTAGAGACAAGTATTTTCATTATTAAGCAACAACAAAATAGTCTTAATGAACAAGCAAATTTATTAGAAAAAAAACTTTCATTTAAAGATAAAATTTATGGTTTTTTGAATAATATTCTTATGTATATAAGAAAAATATTCGGAAGCGCTGAAGCTTTTACTTTAAGCGATACTGCATCTAAAATTTATAATTATGCACGTTTTGAGCGGGAACAATTATTTATTAATTATCAGGCAACATTAGAATGGTTTAGTGTTCAGAAAACAATTGGATTTCCAATACTTATTTATTTTTGGAAAAAGAGAAAAATTCATCATGAGTTAATTTGCAGGCTTAAAAAACAGAGTCCGCACATTCAGCTTTTAGCTGAATTGTTAGATGCCGGCGGACAAGAATTGATTGATATTGCCGCAGGAGATACTTTAGAGACTTTAGAGACGGCAGAAACAAATGTTGATGAAGCTATAGCAGCGGGGATGGCTGATGTTTTTACAAGCACTGCTACTTCTGGTATAGGCGGTGCAACTACTTCTACAGTAATGGAAACTGATATTGATATTGCTATTTCAAATGCAGCATCAGAGGCGCCGGCAGGTTCAGTTGAAGCTCAAGCACTTGAAGATCTAGATTCTGCCGTAAAATCTATTATTGCAAGCCCTTCTTCTGGCGCAAGTGTATTAAGCAAAATTTGGGATGGAATGGCATCAATTAAGAACAGTTTAGTTGATGCTTATAAAGGATCATTTGTTGGTAAAGTAACAAAATTTATTGGAGATACTTACGATCAATTTATAGAAGCTCCTTATAAAAAATTTATTTATGATAATATTATTGCGCCTTTAGAAAATAATCCATTGAATAAAGGCTTGTCTGCTTTGCCTCATTATTTAAAAATGCCTATTGATACACTTATTCAGCTTTGCACTATGCAGGGTGGGGGGCTTGCAGCTTCTTGGGCTAGTTCTGCAAATGCAAAAATATTTCAAGCAGACGCTGTTAAAAATACCGCAATAGGATCAGATTTTGAAGCATTTAGTAAAATGCTTAATATGCAACAAGCAATTGTTCAGACTACTGGGCAAAATAGTTTTTATAATGCACTTTCTGGATACATTGCTAATCAAAAAGCAATTAGTGATGTTACTCAAACACAACTTAATATAATAAGTAAGTTTTTGCTTCAGCAGTCTTCTCAAGCGTCATATACGAACCAAAACACTTATATTTTTGATCAACAATTTTACTTATCCCCAATGTATAACACTCCTCAATTATCAATTCCAAAACAATCAACATCTTCACCAGTTTTGCCTTTCTTGGGTAAGTGGTATAACCCTTTTAGGGTTGGAAATTGGGAATGTCTTTCTAGTATTGTAAATAATCAAACGGCTTATACTTTTTACCAAGTTCCTCCAGTTGTTCCTTTGGATGCACCTACTGTTGCAAAACCAGACCCCGCATTTTCTAGTGCTATTTTTACCGAGTATTATCCACAAACTAGTTCGTCTTATCAGATTAGTGTTAATATAGGAGTATTAAGCGTTACCTACCCGTTTTTTATAGGAGTTATTTTTAATAATGCTCGTTGGATTTCTGGTGTTTCAGATAGGTATCGGCAACAAAGATTTGCAGGTCTTTATGGAGCGGTCGATGGAACTGTTTATCTTGTGGTGATTGAGTCTTTAGTTTCTTCGGTTGCGCAGATTGCTTCTGGTTTGCCTTCTATGCAGTCACCCTTTTATTTAGTAGCAACTACTCCACCTTCTTCATTTGCCACCGCGTTTACTCAAAAAGTTATTATTCCTACACCTTCTTCTCTTTTAACTTCTCCTTTAGCAATACCAGGAAAGTATACAATTAGTATTATTACAGAACCTACGCAAGCAACTGTTGTTTTAACTGATGAAACACCAAAAGAGCCGGTGACATTTAAGCTTGTTAAGAAAAACTTGAATGCAAACATTTTTAATTTTCACGGCATAGGTTTAATAAGTGCAGGAGCAAGCAGTTCCTTTGTTATAGAAAAACCATACGCGCTTGGCTTGTCAACGCCGATTTCACAGTAAACTAAAGGATAAAGAATGAATAAAAGAATAAAGAAAACTGTTCTTTTTTTGATAGTGATCGGTTTTTACTGTTTTTGCACAGTAAAGCCTTCTCAGCCTGCTAATTCAAATACATTAAATACTTCCTCATTAACGATTGCGCAACAGCAGGCACTTACTGCAAGCAATGCTAATCCTGTAGTAGCTGCCCAGGCTATTCAGCAAAATAATATAACCCAAGCAAATTATTTTTTTTCTTCGCTTCCTCAGGCTGCAAATATTCCTTCAGCCATTGCTGCAGAAATTAACCGTGTTTATGCGGTAGGGTTAGGCTTGCCATCTTCTATTATTACTCATATTCAACAATTTTATAATATGTTATATCTTATTGCAGAAGAAGAGTCACTTGCTCAAACAGTTCCTTCTGGAACATTGCCAACACAAGTAAATGTTTCGGTGCCCTCTAATTTTGTACTAACTGGTGCACAATTAATTCAATCAAAAGTTTGGCAAGATTATCTGAAAATTAAAATAGCATACTCTTACGATCAAGAATTGCAGTTTCTTCAACAGATTCAGCAGAATGAACTTTCAACTTTTAATTACTTACCTCAATTTGAATTCAATTTTTATCAAAATTCATTTGTTCAATTAAGAACCATTTCCCAATTGACTCGATTTTATTTATTAATGACAGAACAGTTACGGCAGCGTTATCTTTCTCAGTGTACTGATTGGTCTACTATAGTAACTTCAACAGCTCCAGCCACAGCATTAGCTCAGCGAAACGCTCTTTTTCAAGATATTATAACTTTTAAAAATAGCCCGTTTTATACAACAACTATGCAATTTGAATCAGTTGACCCTGAAGCAACATTTCCCATCTCTTCTACAGGATTGCCATTAGTTACTTCAACAAATTTTCCTACAATGTTTAGTACGATTAATGGAAAACTTACAGTTTTGCCAGCATATGAATCATTTTTTGAAGTAGATACAAATGGGGTTGTGTGGATGACTGGATTGGGGAGTCTTGTTTATACTGGCTTTATTATTAGTCCACAAGGTGCTGCGCCATCTTTTGAAACTACACCACTTTTCCAGACATTGTTTGGGCCTTTAATTCAAAATGGGGTTACTACGATGGCCCCTACTTTGGGATATATGGAACTGCTCTGTTTTTCTGCACTCAAAGCTTTAAATGCAGAAGTAGCTTATCTGTTCCAATCTGCAAATTTAGCTGCAACATTACAAAAAATTCAAGCAATTGGCACAGTTCAAATTCCATTTTTTATTTTTTATCAACCTCAAGATTATATGTTTCTTAATGAAATTAATAATCTTCTTGCTCCTACTGGCGTGTTAAATAATAATACTCTTGCCCCTGGTTCAGTTGTTTCATCAGGGTTTATAGATTCAATTGGCCATTTTTTTACTCATACTGTTCCTGATGCGGCTAAAAGCGTCTATAACAATGTAGTTAAACCTTTTGGCAGCACCGTTGAACACTTGGGAGAAGCTATTGGGTATGGAGTTGAAGGGGCGGGCCTTGCGGTAATTGTTTTGCCTACTTGTGAAGCAATTGATGGAATAAAGGGGACAAATCTTTCATCATGGGCTCTTAGTACAGCACAAAGTGCTCGGGCTAATGCAACAAAGCAATTAAGTGCGAGTATGTCTGATCTTCAAACTACTATGAATGGTATAAGAAGTACTGCAGCAAGTCTGAATCAGTCTCTTGCTGAAGGTCTTGCCTATGCAACTGGTGGTATTTTATTTGCATTCGATAGCAAGCTTGGAAATGATTATGTTAATATGTTTGAAAAAATAGCAGAAACAGCTTATGATGTCGGCATGTTAAGTAGTGACTTTGGAGCTTATTTAACATCTAATCTTATTACATTGACTGCTGATGCGGTTAATGCTTTGTCAGTTACTGTAGGTGATGTTTTATCTGGTAATGCTAGCTCTGTAGGAAGCGCCTGGAAGACATTTGGTGAAAGTATTGCAAGCGCAGTTCTTTCCTCTATTACTTTAGTTGCAGATGATGCTGAAAGTTCTCTTTCTAATGCTATGGCGGCCGTTGGTTATTTAATAAGTTCTATTGTTGATATGATAGATGATATTGGAGCGGCTATAATGGCAGCCGGACAATTTATGTTAACCTATATAGAAACAGGTAATATATCTGCTGCCGGTGATGCAGCAAGCTCAGAATTTTCTAGTACTTATAATGCTATTAATGCTCATAGGGCATTGATTTCGAGCATTGTAACTACAGTGCTTATTGTTGCCCTTACTGTTGCTACTGGTGGCGCAGGCAGTGCTTTTGGTCTTGCAATGTTAACAGTGAATGTTGGTATGATGGCAATGAATATTGCAGGAACAGCGCAACAAGAACAACTTACTGTTAATCAAATCGCTTCAGAAGGTGATTTTGTAAAACGTTATGCCGCATATGTAAATTCAAATGAAGTGCAGATGGGTAATATTGCGTCTTTACAGGCTGCAAGTTATCAAGCTCATACTTCATCAGCTATAGATAATCAAAATCGCACGTTAGCGTTTTATCAAAATTGGATGAACGATACTACCAATGTAACTCTTTCAACTCAAGCATATAATCTTGGATCTTTTTATAATTATCGAACTCAATATGCAACAAGTACTCCTGGTGGGCCACAAGAATCGCCAATGGTTGGTGATCCTGGTTATGTCTATGGCATACAAACAGGGCGAATTACTTTAAACCCAGGCCAAGGGTTTTTAGTGTATAATGAAGGTCGTCAAACATTTGGACAAGAAATAGCTACTCCAGCAGCGTTTCCTCAATTAACAGCGCTACCAGTTGACAATACAGGGACTACCACAATACAGACAGAGAGTAATTGGTTTAGCTTAAAAGATTTTTCTAACGTTCCGGTTGGACAACAGGTAGCAGCAGACATTATTTTTAGATCTCTTTATGATTCCGGTCAACCATTTTCTATTGGTGTTTATTTAACAGAGCGCTCTCTTAATATTGGAGAAATGAACAAATTGAATAATAATTTTAATGCGGCTGTTATTAATCCTAATGGAACTCCTAGTTTTAATACAGCTTGGTCTCAACTTGATGCTTTTAATAGATATTTACTTGATTATGATTCTCTTGCAAAAATGTTTGTTTGTTATAGAAATGAAGGACTAATAACTGGTATGCCAGTTACTTCTACTACTAAATCTCAATTGGGTGTCTATGTTCATGCTACAGAATCTACTAATGCAAAAAATGGGTGGTTACAAACACCAACATTTAGTCCTATTAGTTTTAAACAAGGTGTGTGGTATCGTATGCAAGCAAAACTTAAAGGTACAACTTTAAGTGTTGCGTTCTGGGAAGCAGATAATTTAACTACCGTAAAACCACTTTCTACGCCACCGCCAGTTGCTCAGATACAGACATTTACCGTAGATAATGCAGTACCATTTGCTTCCATACTTACCCCTTCAGCACAATCAGCATTTGCAGGATCTATGGGCGTTATAGCTTGTGGCGCAGCAGTTGAGTATAAAGTTATTTACCCAGAAACACAGACTTTAATTTTCCCTAACCGTTTGCAATATAATGGTGATTTAGCTGTAGAGATTAGTCCTACAGGAAAAACTCCTATAATAGAAAGTCAATGTGAAAGCCTTTGGCAAAGTCGTTTGCAGGGAGCCCTTACTTTATCGATGCCCCCTTATACTTTAAATGCTTATAGCGAATCACTATTATTGGCTGGGCAAAATGTATATACGATAGTAGGAACAAGCTCAGTTCCCGGCACTCTTATTGCTGGTGCTAGTTCTCCAGAAGGGCTTATGACAGATTATGTCGTTCTTGCTCAAAATGTTGACACGAGTCCCGTATTAGGTGTTTCAAAAATGACATCATCACCTAATGGTTTTGTGAGTCTTGTTACAGGTCTTAGGTATTATGAATCAGCTGGAACAATGGCGATAGAGGGGGTTATTCCTAATGTTTTGAATGCTTATAAAATACAACCAGGAACTACACCTTTAGATCCAACTTTATTGGGCCTAATTCAAGCTGCACAAACTAAATATGCTGCTGATACAACAGGTCAAGTATTTACTTTTAATAATATGAACTTACAGGCAGATGCAGCGTCATTAGCTAATGGTCTTTATGTCTATAAAGGGACAACTATACCAGGCAATCAAGTTGATTATTACATGCTCACTTCTCAAACTACTTCAAGTGCTCCTGTAGCAAATCAGGTGCTTTCTCCAGACGTATCAATATTTAATTTTGACGGCATGGTGAGTTTGACTACTAGCTCAGTATTTTTACTTCAAAGCAGTACTCAGTCTAGCAGTAGCAAAACTACTCAACCAACATCGATTTCAGCTGTAGCGTCACTTCAATTTAACGCAACAAATCCGATAATTATTCACAGTTTAGCTGGATATTTTGGCCAACTTCCTGCTTCGATTCAAAGTGTTATTACAACGGCACAGGCTGCACAAATAGAAAAAAGTGCAGTAAATTCTGCCCAAGCATTACTTGCAAAAGTTGGATCAATTACTGCGTCAAATAGTTCATTGTATAACGCAAATAGTGCGTTAGGAGCAGTTCCTTCGGTTCCAGCTGCCGTTTCAAATAATTCTTCTGTAGTTGCAGCTTTGGCGGCAGTAACAAGCGCTAAAAACAGTTTATTAGTTGATGTTAATTCAGCAACTACATTAATATCTTCAGTTACCAGTGCAATAACAACTGCTAATTCGGCAGCTGGAGCCAATGTTGCTGTTGCAACAACAGCATTAAATACTCTTACCAGCCAGCTTGCTACAGTAAATAATATAGTAGGATCTGATACTTCTGCGCTTAATGCAGCAAATGGTAATTTACTGGCAGCAATAGCAAATGTCCCTACTCCGGCATCTGGCGGAATAATGCCTGCTGGTGATACTCTTACCCAGGAAAGTTTTCCTGATCCTGCAAATTGGTGCATGCCGACAGATAATTGTTGTATTCTTGGTGATTGTAACAATGTTTGCGGAACCTCTTTAGCTGAAAATCCTGATTTTTCTTGCTGTTTATATGGTGATGATTCTTGTAAGGCTGGTTCATGTGCTTTTTGGGGTGGCCCGGGAAATTGTTGGCAAACGTCTCCTTGTTGCGTAATGAACCCAGCTGCAGGAAGCACTCAATATATGCCGGCGCCTTCTAACGATAATTGTCGCATTCCTCAACCAGCCGATCTTGCTAATAATAATTGTGGACTTCCAGGTTAAGCCTAAATTAAACTTTAGGTCAAACCTAAACCTAGCTGTCCTTAAATTTAAATGTGCTTACTGAAGTTCGGTGAGCGCATTTAAGATCCTGCCCCGTTTGACAAAGAAAATAAAACTATTACAATAATATTCAAATGGAATAATTTTTTTATATCAAATGGAGATTTAAAATGGCAATATTTAATAAAACTTTTCTGTTTTTACTTTTAGCGTGTTATGGCACTACAGGTGTGGCAAGTGAACTTAAAGACTCTGGGGCTCAAAAAGCTGCAAGTGCTGTTAGCGAACCTGCAGGACAAGAAAAAAAGGTATTTTTTGTATTTGAAGACGGCGAAAGACATCTGATTCCAAGTTTTATTTATAATCAAATGAGGGGGATTAAAGATTTAGTTGATTTAGAAAACTCAGAAAATATATATGAAGATCAAACTGTAATAGATATTCCGGTTAAAAACATCTCTAAGCGTGCTTTTATTTTTATCATGGAATTAATAAATGCTATAGAAAAGCATGATGAAGAGGTTGAAGTTACAGATGAAGGGATAAGAGTTTATCCAAAAAAATTAGTCCATAAATTTTTTGCTCAACTAATAAAATCTAAAGCAGGTCATAATTACACTGATGCTCTAAATTTTTTGTATGAGATATATCATTTTGTAGATTTTTTAGATTTACGGTTAATTGATACAAAAAAAGGTGATGCTAAACTCTTGGGTATTATTGCAGAAATAGCAGCTGATTATTTAGTTAAAATTGATAATTCTGTTGATTTAGACACTTTACCATTTAATACAAATTATCCTTTTACAAAAGAATTAAGATGGTTATTAGTCCCCCATCTTAAGGGATATTTAACATCATTAGTTACTCAATCAAGTGATGCTGTTATAGTAACCCGTATAGATAATGGAGAACAAATTTTTTCTGCAAGGCGTGGTGAAGTAAATGGTCATCAAGAGAATATCCATTCTGTTCAATTAAGCTCTGATAATAGCTTATTAGTTACTCAATCAAGTGATGCTGTTATAGTAACCCGTATAGATAATGGAGAACAAATTTTTTCTGTAAGGCGTGGTGAAGTAAATGGTCATCAAAATGATATTTACTCTCTTCAATTAAGTTCTGATAACAGCCTTTTGACGACTCGATCCGATGATGCTGTTATAGTAACCCGTATAGATAATGGAGAACAAATTTTTTCTTTAAGGCGTGGTGAACTGAATGGTCATCAAGAAAGTTTTTGCTCTGTTCAATTAAATTCAGATAACAGCCTTTTAACGACTCGATCCCATGATGCTGTCATGGTAAGGCGCATAGATAATGGACAACAAATTTGTTCTGTAAGGCGTGGTGAACTGGATGGTCATCAAGAAATTATTTGCTCTGTTCAATTAAGTTCAGATAACAGCCTTCTAACGACTATATCTCCTGATGCTCTTATAGTAAGACGCATAGATAATGGACAACAAATTTGTTCTGTAGGGAATCCTGAAGAAAATGGCCATCAAGGGTGTATTTACTCTGTTCAATTAAGTTTTGATAAGAGTCTTTTAGCCACTCAATCTTCTGATGCTGTTATAGTAAGGCGTATAGCTAATACAGAACAAATTTGTTCTGTAAGGCGTGGTGAAGAAAATGGCCATCAAGAGGATATTCGTTCTATTCAATTAAGTTCTGATGAGAGTCTTTTAACAACTCGATCCTATGATGCTGCCATGGTAAGGCGTATAGCTAATGGAGAACAAATTTGTTCTGTAAGGCGTGGTGAACTGAATGGTCATCAAAAGAATATTCTCTCTGTTCAATTAAGTTCTGATGAGAGTCTTTTAACGACTCGATCCCATGATGCTGCCATGGTAACGCGTATAGCTAATGGAGAACAAATTTGTTCTGTAAGGCGTGGTGAACTGAATGGTCATCAAAAGAATATTCTCTCTGTTCAATTAAGTTCTGATGAGAGTCTTTTAGCGACTCAATGCTATGATGCTGTTATAGTAAGCTGTATAACTGATGGAGAACAAATTTTTTCTGTAAGGCGTGGGAAACTAAATTCTCATCAAGAGGCGATATGCTCTGGTAAACTTCATAAAAATATTTCTTCTTTATTATTAATTAGAAAAAGCAACTTATCTTTAAATCAAATATACCAAGTTATTTATGCTCAAAAACAAGGCTTTCGGCTTCCTTACATAAAAAACATAATTACCCCAGAAGGCAATGAAGATTTTGTTTTTCAAGAAAAAGATGAAGATAATAAGGAAACGAAGATCTTTTTAGAAAGGGATCTTTAATTGTTGGATAAGTACGACAAAAATAAGAAAAAGGCTCTTTTTGCTAACCGACAAATATTTCAGTAAACTAAACAATTGAAATAAATAAAATTATTAAGATAAAAATGGTTGTTTAAAAGGCATGATGTATCACTATGAATAACAAAAAAACAATACACGATTTTGATGTAGTAGTAGTTGGTGGTGGGCATGCAGGCATAGAAGCAGCTTATGCTGCCGCACGCGCTGGTTCAAAAACTGCGCTTATTACGCTAAAAAAAGATCGCATCGGCTATATGCCTTGTAACCCTGCTATTGGCGGGATTGGGAAAGGGCATATAGTTTTTGAAATAAGCGCTCTTGGTGGTCTTATGCCAAAATTATGCACCACGAGCTATCTTCAAGCTCGCATGCTTAATACAAAAAAAGGGCCGGCTGTTCATGGCCTTAGATTACAAATAGATAAACATGCTTATTCTTCGCAGGCGCAAGAATTTTTAAGCAATATTGAAAACTTAACCATTATAGAAGGAATGGTTGATAAGCTTAATCAAGATGCGGTAGGTTCAATTTGTGGTATAACTTTAACTGATGGTACAGAAATATTAACTAAAAATGCAGTTATAACAACTGGCACTTTTTTAAATGGATTAGTCCATATTGGCCTACATAATTATGCTTCAGGACGAGAAGAAGAAGACGCAGTTGTTGGCCTTTCAGCTTCGTTAAAAACAATGGGTGTTGGGATGGGTCGTTTAAAAACAGGCACGCCACCGCGTTTATTGCGTTCAAGCTTAAATTTTGAAGTGATGGAAAAGCAAGAACACGATAAGCTTGATTTTTTATTTGAATTTCATCCACATAGTTCTATCACAACACGTGACTGTTATATTACTCATACTAACGAACGCGTACACCAAATTATTAAAGAAAATGCACACCTTTCGCCGATTTTACGTAAAGATTTAACAGGCATTGGTCCTCGCTATTGCCCTTCAATTGAAGATAAAGTAACTAGGTTTCCTCATAAAACCGCTCATCAGATTTTTGTTGAACCAGAAAGTGCAAGCACTGAATGGATTTACCCAAATGGTCTTTCTACTTCACTGCCTTTAGAAGCTCAAATCAAATATATTCAAGCAATTAAAGGATTTGAAAATGCAATAATTACACGCCCTGGCTATGCAATTGAATACGATTTTGTTTTTCCTGATCAATTGAAACGCACCTTAGAAGTTAAAAAAATTCCAGGCCTTTTTTTAGCGGGTCAAATTAATGGGACTACAGGGTATGAAGAAGCTGCAGGTCAAGGAATTATTGCTGGTATTAATGCGCATCAACGAGCTGCAAAAAAAGAACCTTTTGTTTTAGACAGAACAGAAAGTTATATAGGTGTAATGATTGATGACCTTGTAACGCTTGGCGTTGATGAGCCATACCGCATGTTTACTTCTCGCGCAGAGCATCGCTTATTGTTAAGACAAGATAACTCATTTTTACGCTTAAGTGATAAAGCTTACCAAATGGGCTTATTAAGTGAGCAGCTTTATAAAGATTTTACCAAAGAACGTGAAATTATTAACGACTCAATTACTCAGTTGCGTGGATCAATAAACAATACTGAACTTTTAAGATTATTTGGTGATAACACCAATGCGCAAGAAGTAGTTGCAGATAAATTAGGAAAAAGATTAGATGCTCGCGCATGTCAGACCATTCAAGCATCTATTAAATATGCACCTTATATAGAACGTGAAATGATTGATGTAGAAAAACTACGCAAACACCAACAGTTACGTATCCCTGAATCAATTGATTATAGTAATATGAATGGTCTTTCTATTGAGCTTCGTCAAAAAATGGAAAAACATCGCCCAGAAACCATTGCACAAGCGCATTTAATTCCCGGGATGACACCTGCGGCATTATCATTCTTAATTATTAATATTACTTATGCTAAAAAAGCGAAATTTGTTTAATGAGTTTAATAAATAATTTTTTTTCACCAGTTCTTTTTAAAATATATGGATCGCTTGCAATAAATAGTTATGGACTATGTATTGCAATAGCTGCTTTCATAGGTTATTTATTACTAGAACGTGATCTTGTAATTAAGCAACTCATGACACTAGAAACGTTATCAAATATTGCAATTTTTATCATTATTGCTGCGGTGCTTGGCGGTAGATTATTATGGTGTGTAGAAAATTCTGAACTATTTTCTTGGAACTTTATTCAAACAATTAAAAACTTTTTTATGTTTTGGCACGGCGGTTTTTCTATTACTGGAACGATTAGTTTTGTTGCTTTATTGTTACCATTTTATCTTCACTATATTATTCGTGTGCCGATTGTAAAATTTCTTGACAGGCTTGTTATTTATGCACCATTAATACAAGCAATTTCACGGATTGGATGTTTTTTAGCTGGGTGTTGTCATGGTATAGAAAGCTTAATGCCATGGGCAATTAGCTATTCAAATAAACTTTGCGCAGCTCCATTAAATATACCATTACACCCAACGCAACTTTATAGTTCAGCATTACTTGGCTTGCTTTTTATAGGCTTATACACCCAACAAAGCTCCTTTAAAACTCCTGGAAAGCTAGTTTCTATTTATTTAATAGGAGTAGGTGCTGAGCGATTTTTAATTGACTTTTTACGCGCAGATCGCACACTCATAATGAATAATTTTTCTTTTATTCAAGCAATTTCTTGTGGTCTTATATTAACTGGCATCTTACTATGGTACGTAGTTTCTTATGCATACATTAGACAACAATAACTTATTTAATTTTATCAAAGAGCGCGTTTCAATACTTACTGTTATTAATGAGCAAGTATCATTAAAAAAGGCTGGATTTTATTGGAAAGGCCGCTGTCCTTTTCATGATGAAAAAACAGGATCATTTACTGTAAGCCCACACAGAGAAATTTTTTATTGTTTTGGGTGTCATGCTGGTGGTGATGTGATCACCTTTGTCAGCAAAATAGAAAACTGTTCTCAATTAGAAGCTGCAAAAAATTTAGCTGATCGCTATAATATTGAACTTCCTCAAGAAGTAGCATTTACACCAACTGAATCACTCAATGAAAAAAAACAGTATTTTTTAATTTGTAAAACAGTTGCTGAATTACTTCATAAAAATTTATTAAAAAATCATATAGCGCTTGATTATTTAGCAACAAGAAACATGGCCACTGCAAGCATTAATCAATTCATGGTAGGATATCTGCCAGGCGGACAAGCAGCACTCAAAATCTTTTTACAAGAACTACGTGCGCAGACTATTTTAGCTAAAGATCTTTTAGATATTCATTTTTTAGATGAATCAAAAGGTGTATTTCATTCTTCTTTTGAAAAAAGAATAATTTTTCCTATTAAAGATCATTTAGGAAGATTTTGTGGATTTGGGGGGAGAGTTTTTGAAAAAGATGATGAACGTTCAAAATATTATAATTCCCGCGAAACTAATTTTTTTCAAAAAGGATCCTTGCTTTTTGGTCTTGATCTTGCAAAAAAAGAAATACACAAAACTCGCACTGTCTTTTTAGTTGAAGGATATACCGATTGTATTGCAATGGTGCAATATGGTTATTTAAATACTGTTGCCACCTTAGGCACTGCTTGCACGCTTGAACATCTAAAACAACTTTCTTATCATGCTGAAAAACTTTATATACTTTATGATGGTGATGCCGCGGGTCATAATGCTATGTTGCGCCTTGCTGAACTTTGTTGGCAGGCAAATGTAGACCTTTATGCACTCTTTCTCCCGCATAAAAAAGATCCTGCAGAATTCTTAGAAGATGGTGGAAGACTCGAAGACCTCATGCCACAAGCTCAAGATATTATAACGTTTTTCTTTAAAACTACAGGTCACCAATTTAGTGAACAATCATTACAACAAAAATTAGAAGGTATGCGTAAATGCCTTTCTATTATTAAAAATATTAATGACCCTTTTAAGCAAGAAATTTTATTACAACAAGTTTCAGGTATTTTCAATCTACCTATTTCTTCCTTAAAGCAAGAGCTTGGTCGGCTTAAAACAAAATCTGCAGGGCCTTATTTGCCAGTAAATTCTATAGAACCTTACAGCGCCAATGAGCCAAATCTTGCACAAACAGAAAAATCTCTTGTAGCCTGTCCATTAGAAAAAAAATTTATGTATGCTATACTTAATAACTTAGAGCTTTTAAATAAAAAAGAAGTTGTTAATCTGGTAAATTATCTTCCAATTGAGCTTAAAATAATTTTAAAAAAGCTTAAATCGATTGAAGCGCCAGATGAAAAAACTAGATTTATACGCTTTTTTGATGAATTGATTGTTCAAGAAAAAGCACTAATAAATGAACTTCTTGTACTGCAAGAAGAATATAAAGCACAAGAGTTTGAAATGTTACTTACCCAGCTTGAAAAGAAGTATTGGAAGATGATTACAAAAGAAACAAAATTACAACTGGAACAAGCACAAAGAATGGGAAGCACCATTCAAGTTAATGAGATTGTAAGTACATTTCTTGAGTTAAAGAAAAAATTATTAAGTAGGGGGCTTATATAATGGCTATCAAAAAATCTTTAAAAAAACCGGCTGTTAAAACAAAAGTAAAAAATAAAAAAAGTCAGACCTCTGAACCAAGCATACTTAAAAAAACTTCTGTAAAAAAAACTAGCCGTATTCTTAAGCCGCTAACAAAAAAGAAGGCCGTTAAGAAAGCTGCTCCAAAAGTTTCGATCAAGAAGCTAGCGCCAAAAAAACTAACTATTATTAAAAAAAGCATTAAAGCGCCCGAAAAAAAAGTAGTAGCAATAATTACTCCAATAAAAAGCAGTTCTCCCATTGTTAAAAAAATTAGCTCTCCTGGTAAAAAAATGACTCAAACTACAAAAAATATTGTTGAAGAACCTACTAAAAAAACAAAATTAAGTGCGAGCCCGGAAACACAAAAACCGATTACTCCAAAAGTAGTTATAGAAAAAACTACAGCAGAAAAGATAGCCAATAAGCCAGCAAAATCTATCGCACGCAAAGCGCCTGTCCAGCGAATTGAAGCAAAAAAAACAATTGAACTAAAACAAGAAAACATTGATGCTCTTATTGAAAAAGGAAAAGAAAAAGGACATCTTTCTTATGAAGAAATTATTTCTTTTAATGAGGAATATTCTCTTTCAGAAAAAGCTGCTAATGAACTTTTGAAAGTCCTTGAAAAAGAAAACATTGACCTTGTGATGGCTGATGAATACACCGCCACAGATGATGATATAGAAGATATCGAAAAAGATGAATCTTCATCGCCTAAAGCACAAAAAATTAAAGAAAAGCTTTCGTCTACTTTTGAAACAGAAGAAGTTGATGAAGATGATGCAGAGGGTGAGTCAGAAGAAAGAATTACTAGCGATGCTTCTCATGTTGCTGATGGTGTAAAAGCTTATTTGCGTGATATTGGCAAAATACCTCTCTTAAACAAACAAACAGAAAAAGTGATCGCTGATAAGATTTCAAACAGCAAGCGTCTTTGTATTGATGCTATTTCGCGCTTTCCTTTTGTTCATAAAGAGTTTGTGCAAATTGGCGAACGCTTAAAAAAGAACTCTATTGTTCTTAAAGACATTATTCAATTCTCTGAATTTGATGAAGAAAACACTCCTAGAATAGCTGAAGAAAAGAAAGCATTTTTAGATATTATTGATCATTTAAGCACTTTAATTAAAGGTGAAGGCAAGATTTATGCAACCTTTAGAGATCACCTTGATAAGCCTGGTAAAAAAGAAGAAATGCTTGATGCAGTCAAAAAGAATAAACAAAAAATTGCAGAAGATATTCGCTCAATTAGAATTACTAATAATTTTATTAGAAAAATTGGTAAACGCATCGAAAAATTTCTTTTAAAAATTAAAGAAAAAGATGAGCTTATTCATATCACTGAACGTGAAACAAAAAGACTCAAAGCGCTTACTAAGCAAACTCCTGACGTTTTGAAAGATTTGGAAGAGCAAGAAATTATTTTAAGAACAGCTATTAAGTCAATAAAAAAAACTGAAGGTGAAGCGGGTCTTTCGCTTAAAGAAATTAAAGAACATTACAAACAATTATTACGCAGTCAGCGGGACGACAAGCATGCAAAGGATGAACTTGCAAAAGCAAATCTTCGCCTTGTGGTAAATATTGCAAAAAAATATGTAAATCGCGGATTACATTTCTTGGATTTGATTCAAGAAGGCAACATTGGTCTTATGAAAGCTGTTGAAAAATTTGAATTCGAACGCGGTTATAAATTTTCTACCTATGCAACTTGGTGGATTCGTCAAGCAATTACTCGTGCTATAGCTGATCAATCACGCACTATTCGTGTTCCAGTACATATGGTTGAAACGCTGAATAAAATTAATAAAATACGTCGCGTCTTTGTACAACAGAATGGACGCGAACCTTCTTACACAGAACTTGCACAAGAATTAAATATTGATGAAAAGAAGATCAAGAACATTATTAAAATCTCAAAAGAACCGATATCGCTTGAAACTCCAGTTGGTGATGGTGATGATGCTTTTATTAAAGATTTTATTGAAAATGACAAAGAATGTTCCCCTGCAGAAAGTGTTGCAAGCTCAGATCTTAAGGAGCGAGTGCGTGAAGTGTTAAAAACTTTAACTCCTCGAGAAGAAAAAGTTCTTAAAATGAGATTTGGTATTGATGTCGCCTCAGAACACACTCTTGAAGAAGTTGGTAAAGATTTTTCTGTGACTCGTGAACGTATTAGACAAATAGAAGTAAAAGCATTGCGTAAATTGCGTCATCCTTCACGTTCTAAAAAATTAGAGTCGTTTTTTGAAAAAGAATTTGATATTGTACCTGGTAGTACTTTAGAATAATAAAAAATAAGTAATAAAAATATATACCAGTTACTAAACGCTTAAGGAAAATGTTTTATGGACCCTTCTCCTGTATCTCTTATAATACCCAGCATATTTGCACTGTTAGCATTGCTTGGTTGTGCTGTTTTTTCTTTTTTAGAAACATCCATAACTGCGCTTCGTTTATTTAATCTTAAACAATTGTCTGAGCAAAATGAACGATACCGCAACTTGTGTGAAACGCTAGAAAAAGAACCGCAAAAGATATTAATTGCTATCTTGATTGCCAACTGTCTTTTTAATGTTATAGCGGCTGATTTAATAACTGATATTATGGAAACGGTCCTTAAAACTTTAGGCATTCCACTAGGATGGTCTTTTATTTTAGGAGTTTCTACTGCCACTATCGCTATTCTTCTGGTGGGAGAAATTTTACCAAAAAACCTTGCGCAAGCACGTTCTCATACTTTATTTACCTCTACTCTTTGGTTCATTAATTTTATCTTTAAATTAATGGCTCCATTAGTACAACTCCTTTCAAAACTTTCTTCATTTATGGTAAAGAAAGTAAACAATGAATTAGTTGACGATTCTCTAGTTTCTGAACGAGAAATTCAATTTTTAATTGATTATATTAATAAAAAAGGTTTAATGGATAATGATAAATCTCAAATGTTATCGGGTATTTTTGAATTAGCAGATACTACTATTCGAGAAATAATGGTCCCAGAAACTGATATGATTATGCTTAATATTGAAAGTTCAATGACAAATGCTTTAGAACTTTTTTCTCGTTACCATTTCTCTCGACTGCCTGTGTATGAAGAAAAAACTGATAACATTATTGGAATGATACATCAAAAAGATCTTTTCTTGCTCCTTTCAAAACATGAAGAACGTTCATTGCGCGATCTTGTAAGGCCGATTCTTTTTGTTCCAGAAAGCATGAAGGCTAATCAGTTATTGCGTCAATTTAAACAACAACGGCATCATATAGCTATTGTTCTTAATGAATATGGTAGCATCGTTGGCCTTGTGACTTTAGAAGACGCTCTTGAAGAAATAGTCGGAGATATTAATGATGAACATGAAGCAACCGCTGAACACATTGTTGAGCTAGAATCAAACGGATGGCTTGTATATGGTGGAATAAGTCTAGAGAAGCTTACAAAAACATTACCTCTTGTTTTTAAAACAAATACTGCAATGACTCTCGGTGGATTTTTGAATGAAGAAATGCAGCGTCTTCCTAAAAAAGGCGAACGTTATTCTTATCAAGGTTTTATATTTCAAGTCCAAAAGGCAACACCTAAACGCATTGTTCAGGTTCTTATTTTTAAAGATAAATAAATAACTACCTGTTATAATAATTTTCTGATGAAGCGAGGTTGGTTTTACCTAACCACTTTAGATCTTTGAAAAGGAGATTACTATGAAGCAATCTTTTACATCATGGAAATTATTTTTTCTATTTATATCTGTGTTTTCATGCCAAATTTTATCAAATGAATCTGAAATCACTTATAAAGCGGTTCACTCAAGTTATTTTCCAATAAATTCTACAGATAGTTGTGATAATAGTCCTGAAATATTAAAGCAAATGGGAAATATTTTAATAGGATTTATTAATTTATCACAAAAAAAAGAAGCTACTACAGAAGATGTTGTTCCGGCCCTTGCTCAAGCTTTTAGTGGCATGTTGAATATTGTAGCGCTTGCATCAAAGCGCTCTATGAGCATAGACCAGCAAATAGCGCTTCTTAGTGTTTACTTGCAAACGGAAGACGGTAAAAGTATCTTGCAAAAATGGCATACTTTAATCGCTCAACAAATAGTGCCTTTGTCGTAATACATTTTTAATATAAAACAACGCAGCAGCCTCGTTTCATCAACTAAATTATTGCTCGAATAATTACAAGTATTGCTTTTTTTTGCGAAAAAATATTATTATAATTTGCAATAAAATTTTTTACAAAAAGGGACTTTTATGAAAAAGATTATCTGTAGCGGTATACTTATTTTTAGTATATTTTTTTATACTATTTTAACGTCATGCCCCTTATTTCCTAAAGATGAACCATCTTCTTTTGTTTTTTAATTATTGTTTAAAAATGTCCATTTATAGCATTATTTCTTAATAAACGATGATAACTAATGGCAAAATGATGCGCATAATCACGGAGCCCTATTAATAACTTGCCATAGCCATTTTTTAATGAAAGATGAACCCCGTCTGGGTGATTATCAGAAAATAATAATTCTTCTCTTTTTGCAAGACTCACACATGGCACATTATAAACAAATGGTAATACTGCATTTCTTTGTCCTTTTCCGCCATCAATTAAAATGAGATCAGGTAAGGTTGCGCCATCTCTATATCTACGCTGTACGCATTCTTGTAGTGCTGCATAATCATTTTGAATAATAATTGATTTAATTTTAAATTTCCTCAAACTTTTTTTGTGAATTTTACCATTCACAAAACGCACACAAGAGCCTACTAAATGGCTACTTTGAAAGTGAGAAATATCAAAACAATCAATTGCTATTGGAAGTTGTGACAAGTTTAATAATTCTTGCAATTCTTTTGCAGTATTTTGATAATCTTTTAATAAATCTTGTGATGCTTCTTGTAATTCTTTTGAGGCAGTTGCATGAACAACTTGTGTTAAGTAATTTTCGGGAGAAAATTTTGTCTTTAGTGTCTCTAGTATTGACTCCATATTATTTTTATAAACCATTAAATTTTTTGCTTTTTCAAAGTCTAGTCGCTCTGAATAATATGCAATATTTTCATCTAAAGTTTTTAAAAATTTTTTACGATCTTGCAATATTCCATCATAAGCTAATTCAAGCCTTATTATATATTCTTGTTCGTCAAACAATGCAAGGCAAGTTCCTGTGCATTTGCCCAAATGATAATCAAGGCATCCATTCTCTATTTTTTTATTACAGCGATATAATTTAAAAATATTGATTAAAAATTCATGCACACTGCGCGCTTGTTGTTTATTAATAAATGGGCCACAATACCTACCTTTTAATTTTTTAGTACGTACAATCTCTAAAGAATTTTTAGTAAATAATAAATATAAAAATGGTTGTCCATTTTTAAGTAAAATATTAAACTTTGGCTGGTACTTTTGTACTAACTCTGCTTCTAATAATAAAGCATCGGTTTCTGTTTTTGTTTCTATAGAATCTATAGAAGTTGCTTCTTCTAAA
The DNA here is from genome assembly GCA_964433415.1 of uncultured Pseudomonadota bacterium. Lineage (GTDB taxonomy): Bacteria > Babelota > Babeliae > Babelales > CAIQNR01 > CAYSQM01. The sequence continues at coordinate 113,039 of CAYSQM010000002.1, read as the reverse complement.
AGAAGTTGAATCTTCCAATCACTAGGGGCTTTGCAAAAATAAGAAAGAACTCTTTTTTTAAGGGCTTTTGCTTTGCCAACATATAAAATACTTCCATTTTTATCTTTAAAAATATAAACCCCAGAATTTTGTGATAATGCATCAACCAAATTTTTCATGATACCCATTTTCTAAAGAAAATTCATAATAAGAACTAATTTTAATTTTTACAATTAAAGCTTATCAGAATAATTAAAAGTTACGAAAAACAAAAGTACTTGAAAATAGTGTATTTTAAATAAACTTAGTTTTTTCAAATAGCTTCTTTAAAAAGATTTTTTTATGAGCAAATAGAGCCGTTTTTTATTTTTTGTCGTACTTATCAAATAATTGAAGAGCCCTTTCTAAAAAAACCTCCAGTTGCTCATAATCTTCATCTTTTTCTTGAAAAACAAAATCTTTATTGCCTTCAGGGGTAATTACGTTTTTTATGTAAGGAAGTAGGAAGCCTTGTTTTTGAGCATGAATAACTTGGTAAATTTGATTTAAAGATAAGTTGCTTTCTCTAATTAATCCGTTGAAATCCTTTTCAGCCAAAAGACTTTGGTAATAATTAAATAGTGTTTGATTATATTCTTCGCCGTTTCTTGCAGAGAATACTTTTTCTTTATCTACTATGCGAGTTACTAGAAAATAATAATTATCTTGAGTAACTAATAAACTATTATCAGAAATTAATTTAGCGCTCCATACAGTATCATGAAAGTTTTCTTTACCTGGTTTTACAGACAACATTTGTTTCTTATCTATTATGCGGGTTACTATAACAGCATCACATGATTGAGTAACTAATAAGCTACTATCAGAACTTAATTGAACAGACCCAATAATTTCTTGATGGCCATTTTCTTCACCACGCCTTACAGAATAAATTTGTTGTCCATCAGCTATACGGATTACTATAATAGCATCATCTGAGTGAGTAACTAATAAACTATTATCAAAACTTAATTCATAAGAAACAATATCCTCTTGATGACCATTTTCTTTACCACGCCTTACAGAACAAATTTGTTGTCCATCAGCTATACGGGTTACTATAATAGCATCATCTGAGTAAGTAACTAATAAACTATTATCAAAACTTAATTTATGAGAATAAATATCCTCTTGATGACCATTTTCTTTACCACGCCTTACAGAACAAATTTGTTGTCCATCAGCTATACGGGTTACTATAGCAGCCTCCCTTAATCTAGTAACTAATAATGGTGAACATTCCTTAAGATGGGGAACTAGTAACCGTCTTAATTCTTTTGTAAAAGAATAATTTGTATTAAATGGTAAAGTGTCTAAATCAACAGAATCATCAATTTTAAGTAAATAACCAGCTACGATTTCTGTAATAATACCCAAGAGTTCAGCATCACCTTTTTTTGTATCAATTAACCGTAAATCTAAAAAATCTACAAAATGATATATCTCATACAAAAAATTTAGAGCATCAGTGTAATTATGACCTGCTTTAGATTTTATTAGTTGAGTAAAAAATGTATGGACTAATTCTTTTGGATAAACTCTTATCCCTTCATCTGTAACTTCAACCTCTTCATCATACTCTTCTATAGCATTCATTAATTCTATGATAAAGCTAAGAGCACGCTTAGAGATGTTTTCAATCGGTATATCTATTACATGTTGATCTTCAGATCTATTTCCTAATATATCTGAGTTTTCTAAATCAACTAAATCTTTGATCGTGTTCATTTTATTATAAATAAAACTTGGAACCAGATGTCTTTCACCGTCTTCAAATACAAAAAATACCTTTTTTTCTTGTACTGCAAGTTCACTAATAGCACTTGCAGCTGGTTGACCTTCAGACTCTTTGGTTTCACTTGCCAGACCTTTAAAGCTATAACATGCTAAAAGTAAAAACAAAAAAGTTTTGTTAAATATTGCCATTTCAAATCTCCATTTGATATAAAAAATTATTCTATTTGAATATTATTATAATAGTTTTATTTTCTTTGTCAAATGGGGTAGGACTAGAAAGGCTCTTTAAAATAAAAAAGGCATAGCATGATAAATAAATGCTACGCCTTTTAAATTTATTTATTATTAAATAACTTGAAAGAAACCCCCATTTCCCCATTTTATTTAATAGTCTTAATAGTAAGCGATAATGCTTAGATATTTGATTGATCAACAAACATATGAAACAGAGCTTCTTTAATTTGTGATTTAACACGAAGAAGTTTAGTTGTTAGTGACGTTGTTGCGCCAACACCAAGATGTTTACATGCAATAACTCTTAATTTACTTACACGTTCTTTGCCTACAAGGCTTTTAACTTCTTTGGCAAATTGCTTTATTTTTTCTTTTAATGAATCGTCGCCGATTTGTGCAATAATTCTTTCAAATACGATTATTTCACGTTTGCCGGTGATAATTTCGACGATGATATCAAACACTTCATCAGTTGATGAAATTGTGCCAGCGTTAGTATCAGTTTGAGCACATATCATAGCGCATTGCATTTGGCTTGCTTGAGAAGTTACATTTGTTATGAGTATGGCGCTTAGGGCCATTATTTTAAAATTAACTTTCATAAATATCGTTTCCTTGTACTTATTGAGTTATACTTTATTTTATACTTTATTTAACAATCTTGATTTTCAAGACACAACTTCAATGATATAGCATTAAAAAATAGGGTCAAAGACCCCCACCTTAAAAAAAGAATAAGCTTAAAAAGGCATTTTAAAAATTACTAATAGGAAACACGAAAATGATCTACCATTTATCTGGGCTTATAAAGCAGTATATTTCTGGCGCAAACGTACTTCACTATGTGAGTTTTAGGGCAATGGCTGCATTATTAACTTCGCTAGCGCTATCATTTATTTTTGGAGAATTATTTATTAAGCTCTCGAAAAAATTATTTAGAGCATCGGCGCGTTCTTTTACGCCAGAGTCTCATCAAGAAGCTAAAAATGATATGCCAACTATGGGGGGGCTTTTTATTATAGGAGTAGTGTGCGCGTCGGTATTATTATGGACAGACCTTTCTGATGTTTTAGTCTGGACAAGCTTATGGTGTTTAATAAGTTTTGCCGCAATTGGTCTATTAGATGATCTTAATAAAATCTGGTACAAAAAGGGGATTTCTGGAGCTCTAAAATTTAATTTGCAATTGTTAGCGTCTGTAAGCGTTTTATTTTTATGGAGTTATGATTCAAATTTTTCTACCATAATTTCGGTCCCATTCTTTAAAGAATACCTATTAATTTTAGGAGTTTTGTTTATTCCATGGGTTACTTTTATCCTTACAGGGGCAAGTAATGCAGTAAATTTGACTGATGGGCTTGATGGGCTTGCTATTAGTGGCTTATTATCAAACTTTGCTACTTTTTCGGCTATCTGCTATTTGGCAGGACATTCGATTTTGGCTGTTTATTTAGGTATCCCTTTTGCTGGAACAGCAGAGCTTTCTATTGTAGGCGCAGCGTTGTTTGGAGCATCGCTTGGTTTTTTATGGTACAACACTTATCCTGCACAGATCATTATGGGTGATGTTGGCGCGCTTGGTCTTGGTGCGGTGTTGGCTTTTATGGCTTTAGCTTCAAAACAAGAATTTTTATTAGCACTAGCTGGTGGTCTTTTTGTAATCGAAACAATTTCAGTAATGGCACAAGTAATTGGCTTTAAGTTGTGGAAAAAGCGTATTTTTAAAATGGCACCATTACACCATCATTTTGAACTTCTTGGTTGGAAAGAATCAAAAATTACAGTGCGATTTTCTATTATATCTTTTATTTTATGTTTATTAGCTCTTATGACTTTAAAGATCCGTTAATTTTTTTTCTAAATAATTTTTTTTTCTTTTAATAAATATAGTAATGACCCAATTAATGCAATGGAAGCAAATATAAATAGGGGAATAATGCTTGTCTGTATAAATCCATAAAATGATGTTGAAAGCAATAAAAGACAAGTCATAAATGCAAAAATGCCCAATAAAGACTTGGTAATATTAAAGTAACCAAGAACGCAAATAGTGTAGGTAATGACGCATGCAAGAACCGAAGTGTACTGTAAAGGAATTTGTGCTCCGCCAGTACTGGTTAAATAAATAATTGCAAGTAGGCCTTCAGCAAGCACACAAAAAATTGGAATTTGGTGTTTATTTAAAAAGCTAAAACGCGTTGCAAGGCGATTATTAAATTGTTGAGCAATCGAATAAAAATTCCATAGATTAGTATACATAATTCCATAAGCACCCCCTAATGCTGAAGTGGCAATAGCAATTGAAATAAAAGCACTAAAAGGCTTGTTAAGCCATGGAACGGCATGAGCAAGTAACGCGGGAAACGCCCCAGTATAATTAGTTTGCGCTGCAAGGGTGGTTCCTAGGGATGCATAAAATAAAAATTGATACAGGGCTGCGATAGTGATTACGGTACAAAAAGAGATCATAATAGCAAGAGGTGTGTTTTTTTTAGAATTTTCTATGACTCCTGCTAATGAACAAATAGCTTCAAACCCAAGGCAACAAAATAGTGCAATAGGAATAGCAAGTGGAAAACCTGACCAAATTTGATGAGGTGTGCCGATATTAATTTTATTAAAAGAGTACAATCCAAGAATGATCGCGCTTGAAAGCGGTACCATTTTCATAAAAACAAAACCATATTGAATTCTACTACCAGTTCGTACATTAAAAGTATTAAGTACTACAAAAAGTATCACAACAAAAAGATCAAGGTAGAGTATTGGAATTGTAGCAAGAGAAGGGAAGATGTGTTGAAAAAAAGTATTAAATACATGGATAGAAAGTGAGGCAGACCCAAGCTTGCCAATCGCATAAATCCATATATTAATAAATCCCCAATAAGGGCTTAAAAGTGCACCAAACGTAAGAAAATTGCCTTCAGTATGCATTGCAGAAAGTCGTGCAATACAAAGAACTAAAGGAAACATAAGTAGTCCTGCAAATAAATAAATAAGAGGTCCTAATGAGCCAATTTTCTGTGCTAATAGTACGGTATTAATAAAAGTGCCAGTACCTAAAATAATATTGATTGCAACAAAAATTGCTGCGGGTAATGAAAGTTTATGGGCTTGTGACATGTCTCTCCTTGAGCTACTTAATAGATAATTAAATACTAGGATGACACGAAATAGTCTTGATTTCTAGTTTTTATTAAAACGTGCGAATGCTAAAACAATTGATCCAGCAACAGCAGCATTAAGACTTTCTGTTTTGCCAGTCATTGGAATAGTTATAAATAAATCACAATCAGCAGCCCATTCTTCACAAAGACCATTTGCTTCATTGCCAACTACAAACAGAGCAGCGTCCGCATTTGCTTGAGTAACAGAAAGAGCGTTTTGGTCAAGAGTAAGGGCACACAAAGGAAGATGTTTTTTATTTTCTAAAAGTTCTTTCCATGACCATTCAAAAAGATTTATTAAGGGTAATGCACCAGCGCTAGCTTGAATAGCTTTTGGAGAAAATGGATCGCACCCCTCTACAACAACTACTGTTTTGTATCCAAAAGCAGCAGCTGAACGAATTAATGTACCCATGTTTCCTGGGTCAGTAACATTGGCAAGCACCAAACCAGAACTTAATAAAGAAGAGTCAGGGTTTTTTGATTGAGCAAAAACTGCAAGAACACCACTAGGGTGAACAGCGTTACTTACTTTTGCCATAACATCAAAAGTTACTAAGGTTAATTCTATTTGATTAAGAGGATTTGAAGAATCTGCTTGAATTTCTTTAAGCATATATTCAGTTATGTAACAATCAAGCGACTTGTAGCCGTTTTCTACAAAACTGGTGACTGCGCGAAGCCCTTCAACAACAAAACGTTCTTGTTTTTTACGTTCTTTTGTTAAATGTAACTTTGCTACTTCGTGTATAAATTTGTTGTGTATTGATTCAATTATTTTCATGTAAGTAAGTATAGCACGTATTTTTAAAAAGATTAATTATTTATTTTAAGCCTTAAAGAGGGGAAAGGGGGGATATTAAGCCCCCCTTTGTGATGACTAAAATTAAATAGTCTCTTTTAGGTAATTTATATTATATATAATACATATTTTGAAATATTAAATACAAGAAAAATATAAAAAAATTGCATGCTGAAACTTTTAAAGCTATTTTCTTTTAATATAGCTCTTTTACAAGAGTTTTAATTAATGCTGATTTATTAATTGTCATATCGCGGTAAAAAGTTGAATCATAGTTGCGAGTTTGAACAACCACTGGCATAGTAATGGCGTGTCCCAAAACTAAAATTTGTTTTTTGGTGTCTAGCGTTGCAAGTACAGAACGCAAGGTAGAAGCATTATGAGTTCCTGTAAGCACCGCTTGAATATCATGTTCATCACTCAATTGGGCGACAATTTTGGTGCCAAGCTGTGAACAGACATCAGGGTCAATGCCAGAAGGGCGTTGATCTACTACTAAGAGTGAAACATAGTATTTGCGCATTTCGCGTGCAATAGTACCAAAGATTGTCTGTTTTGCAGTCGTGGGGTTTAAGAATTTATGAGCTTCTTCAATGGTAATAATAAGCTTTGTTGGCTCATCTTCTTTTTTTTGAGATCCTAAAAATTTTTCTGTTTTTTCGATATATTCACTATGGATACGCCGCGTTACAATATTAGAAACAAGAAGATAACAGAAGCTTGAAGTAAAATTTCCAAACTCAACGCAGACGCTAATACCTTTAGTGAGATATTCCATCATAGAATCGATAGCAGAGTTATGATTTGATGAATTATAAATAGGTGGTACAGGAACTATAAACGGTAATCGTTCAATCCGTTTTAATTTTCGATAGAGCGCAGCAATTGATTCAGTATGTGCGCCAAGAGAGTTTGCAAATTCTTTAAAATCGGTTTGTTCTAAAAGGGTTTGAAGCCAATGTTGTTTATAACGCGCTGCAATAAGATACGCAGCTTCTAGAGCAGTTGAATGTAAATTAAGTTCTTGTTGTAGTGAAATAATATCTTCTATCTTTATGTCTTGATAATACAAAATTAATTCAACATCGGGTGCACCAGCACGGCGTCTAGTAGAAACAGGGTCAAGAGAAAATATAGCAACGCGATCTGGGAATAATGTTTTTAGCCCTTTAACAAACATTTGCCCATCACCCTCTTTGCGTGCTTGTAGCCCATATTCGCTGTGCATATCAAAAATTAAAGTGACTGCTTTTCTCGTATGCAAGAGTCCTGCAAGCACTAGCCTTGTTAAGAATGTTTTTCCAGTTCCAGTTTTGCCAAATATACCACTGCTCCGTTCGGTAAGTTTTTCTAAATCTATACAGACTGGGGTATCCATATCAAGAGGGTACCCAATAGTAAAATATTTTTGTGAAGGGTCTGTATCGCTGCCAAATATTTTAGCAATATCTTCTTTTTGAGCTTCGCGTACTTGTGCAAAATGAGGGGGTAATGTTTTAACTGCAGAAAGGTTATCATTTTTATCCAGCATAATCATCGGGCGTAATTGAGCAGTTGCAAAGATACTTTTTTTACGGAGTAAATTAAGCAAGAGTGACTCTTTTTCAGTTGGTGGATATAACATAATATCAGGATGAGTAATTTGTAGCTGAAGGTCAGTAATGAGCGAAAAAAATGTATAATCTGTACCGGTGACTGCTACAAACTTCCCTGTTTTTAGTGATTCAAGTTCTGTTTCTGGAGAAACACGCATCGTTAAGCCTTCAGTTAACGACCCTGCTGTAATGATCCCTAGTACTTGTGGCATGATTATCCTATAAATTTATACGATATACTATGGTATTTATAGTTTTCATTTTTACCTTGCGTACCGGATTGTTAATTTATAAAAAGGTGTGCTTCATCGCGTGTTACTTCCAACAATCCACCATGTTTTAATATACGGATGTCTTGTTTGCCGGTACGATAGCGACAAATAAATTCTTTATCTTCAAGCAATAAAAATAAGGTAGGAACATGATGTTGTTGGATAACAAAGCTTCCTTCTGGAGTGCTTATTTCAACCCACACTACTTCATGCTCCTGAAAATCAGAAAGAGAATAAATCTTTAAGATCATTGTTTAAATACCTTCATGTATTTTTTTTGCTTTTTGATATGCTTCTTCTAATGTGCCAACCATATAAAATGCTTGTTCTGGCCATGTATCACATTCACCATTAATAATTTTTTCAAAATCATTTACGGTTGTTTCTTTGGGTACATAGACGCCAGGACTGCTGGTGAAAATTTCGGCAACAAAAAATGGTTGAGTGAGAAATTTTTGAATTTTCTTTGCTCTACGAACTATTGTTTTGTCTTCTTCAGAAAGTTCATCCATACCTAAAATGGCAATAATGTCTTGAAGTTCTTTGTAGCGTTGTAAAATGTTTTGTACTTTGCGTGCGACATTATAATGACGCTGTCCTACTAAGTGAGGGTCAAGGCCTTTTGAGTTTGATTCAAGAGGGTCAATAGCAGGATAAATGCCAAGCTCAACAAGCTTACGAGAAAGTACCGTATTTGCATCAAGATGCATAAAAGTAGTTGCTGGTGCTGGGTCGGTAATATCATCTGCAGGAACATAGACTGCTTGAATAGAGGTAATAGAGCCGTTGACAGTATTAGTAATGCGCTCTTGAAAGACGCCCATTTCAGTAGCTAAGGTTGGTTGATAACCAACTGCTGAAGGCATACGTCCTAATAAAGAAGAAACTTCAGAGCCAGCCTGGACAAAACGAAAAATATTATCAACAAATAAAAGTACATCTTTTTTTTCTTCATCTCTAAAATATTCTGCCATAGTAAGCCCTGTAAGCGCTACTCGTAAACGAGCACCAGGCATTTCACCCATTTGTCCAAAAACAAGAGCAGTTTTTGGAAGAACTCCAGAAGCTTTCATTTCAAGCCAAAGATCATTGCCTTCTCTTGTTCTTTCACCTACGCCAGCAAAAACAGAATAGCCTTGATGTTCAATTGCAATGTTGCGAATAAGTTCCATAACAACGGTTGTTTTTCCAACACCTGCTCCGCCAAAAAGTCCTATTTTTGAACCTTTTAAATAAGGGCAAATAAGGTCTATTACTTTTATGCCAGTTTCTAAAATTTCTGTTTGTAGGTTTTGTTCAATTAAGCTTGGGGCATCTCTGTGAATTGGCCAATAAAAATCTGTATTTATTTGGGGCATACCATCAATCGGATTGCCAAGGACATCAAACATTCTTCCAAGAGTTTCTTTTCCTACAGGTATAGTAATCGGATGTCCAGAATCTATTACAATTAACCCTCGTCGTATTCTTGAAATATCCGTTAAAGCAATGCAGCGAACAACGCCATCACCAAGCTGTTGGGCCACTTCAACCATTGCTTTATGCTCTATTCCTTGTTCGTTAGGAATAAGAATTGCAAGTGCGTTAAATATAGGAGGAGTTTCTTCGCGTGAAAATTCTGCATCAATAACCGTACCGCTTATACGCAGAACTTTACCTTTTTTAATAGTGCTTGCTAGAGGTTGTTTCACTTTTGGACCTTTTTTATCAACATGGTTCCACTTTATTTTAATAACTACTAGGCTAAAACTTTGGTCTCTAGTTGTAAAGTTTCGAGTAAGAAAAAATTATAAAGAGAATTTTTGTAAAAGTTTTTGATTTAAATTTTTTATCTTTGAATCAAGGTCTTTAAACTTTAAAAGCCCTGTTTTTGCGCCATAGTGCTGAACAACAGAAGCTGCATTTAAAACTGCTCCCCTAAGTGCATAATCAAGAGGGTGTCCAAGTGTTAATAGTCCAAAAAAAGTTGATCCAAAAGCATCACCTGCTCCAATTGTATTAATAATCGGGACAGTAATGCTGGGATGAAAGTAGAGTGTATCTTTTGTTGCAACATAGGCTCCATTTTTCCCATCGGTTACCACAATTCGTTTAATTCCATAAGAGAAAAGTTCCATAAAATATTCATATAAGGTGAAGCTTACTTTATTAGTTGCCTGCATTGATCGCGCAATTGGTGGTCCATCAACTATAAGGCCTTTGCCCGACGAAAGAAAATTATAATTTTTTAGCCCTGCCATTATAAGTTTCATTTCTTCTGTATTGCTAATAAGCACATCAATTTGACTCAAGGATGCTTTAAGAGAATGGAATTCTTGATGTAGCTGATTTCCACCTGGATTTACTGCAATTTTATATTTAGAGTCGCTTTGCATGCAAGTGCGTGCATTGTTTACAATGTAAGGCAAGATCTGTGCTGATTTTCCATGAAGTGATGAGATGTAAAGAGAGTCGTGCAAAGCAATAAGTTTTTCAGGAAACATGCTTATTGAAAGATGTTCATTTGCGCCATGGCAAGAAAAAATAATTCGGTCTTTATGTTCTGTGGGAATAATAAATGAAACACCTGTTTCATAATTTTTATTAATAAGCGGCATAAGGGTAAGTTGATAAGAGTTAAGGTCTTTAAGAATTTCTTGTCCTTTAGCATCATTGCCAATACTTAATAAACAGGCAACATCATGCCCTATTTTTTTTAATGAAACCGCACTATTGGTAGCTCCACCACCTGTTGTATAATGAAGCTTTTTAACTTCTATTTTACTACCTTCTTTCCAGGGGAAAATAGTCCCTTGGTCTGCAGAATATTCTGCAATAATATCTTGTGTTGCGCCGCCAATAGTGAGTAATTTCATATATTTAATCTAGTTATAGTGCAAGAGGTAAGAGTACGTGATTTAATACTTCATCTGCATTTTCTACCCATAATACATTTATCCCATCAGTAACTTCTTCTTGGTTTACCAAATCATTTCTGTTTTGATGAGGAAGAATAACTGTTTCAATGTTATTACGTTTTGCTGCTAATATTTTTTCACGAACGCCACCAATGGGCATAACTTTACCTCTTAAATTTATTTCACCTGTCATAGCATAAGTAGCATTTATAGGTCGATTAGTCAAAACAGATAAGATAGAAGAAAGAAGGGCCATACCACCAGAAGGACCATCTTTAGGAGTGCCTCCGGCAGGAACATGAATATGTAAATCGTAATTAAGAAATTTGTCTTGATTAATATTGAATTCAGCAGCATGGGCCCGAGCATAACTTAAGGCTGCAGTAGCAGATTCTTTCATTACATCACCAAGTTGCCCTGTTAAAATTACTTTGCCTTTGCCTGGCATAAGAATAGCCTCTATTTTAAGCATTTCTCCGCCAAATGGTGTCCATGCAAGTCCATTAGTAATTCCTACTAAATTTCCTTCGCATTTATCAAGATCAAGTAATCTTCGAGGTCCTAAATGTTTATCCAAAGTTTCTGGGATAAAGAGTAGTGATTCACGTTTTTCCACAAGAGCACGAGCAGCTTTAGAGCAAAGCTTTTTAATGAGTCGTTCAAGGTTTCTCACCCCTGCTTCTTGTGTATAGTTTTCTATTAAACATAGAAGAACTTCGTCGCTAAATAAAATACCTTTATCTTCAAGCCCTGTCTCTTTTATAGATCGTTTTACCAAATGTTGTTTTGCAATATTAAGTTTTTCTGCAGTAGTGTAGCCAGATACGGATATGATTTCCATACGATCTCTTAAAGGTTCAGAAATTGCATCAACATTATTTGCTGTTGCAATAAATATTGCCTTTGAGAGGTCAAATGGAACCCCTAAGTAATTATCATAAAATGTTTTATTTTGTTGTGGATCTAACACTTCAAGCATTGCAGCAGAAGGATCTCCTCTAAAATCAGCTCCAATTTTATCAAGCTCATCAATAATGATAATTGGATTTTTGCTGCCAACTTTTCGAATGCCCTGTATTAATCTACCAGGCATTGATCCAACATAGGTTCTTCTATGTCCACGAATTTCAGATTCGTCTTTGACGCCACCAAGCGAAACTCTAAAATGTTTTCTGCCTAAAGCGCGAGCAATTGATTCACCTAATGAAGTTTTTCCAACCCCAGGTGGCCCAGAGAAACATAAAATAGGAGCATAACCATCCTCTTTTAGGTTCCGTATGGAAATAAAATCTAAGATACGTTCTTTAATTTCTTTAAGACCATAATGATCTTCATCAAGAATATCCTGTGCATTTTGCAGGTCGAGATTATCTTTTGTTTCAGTATTCCAAGGAAGTGCCAAAATAGTGTCAATATAATTACGAGTTACTGTCGCTTCAACTGAGTCTGGTGATGTTTTTTCAAGACGATTAATTTGACGATTAACTTCTTGTAAAACTTCATCTTCTAGTTGAAGTTCTGCAATTTTTAAACGCATATTGTCTATTTCTTCAGCATCATCTTCGCCAAGTTCTTGTTTGATTGCTTTAAGTTGTTCGCGTAAATAAAATTCTTTTTGTGCTTTGTTCATAGAGTCTCTTGCTCTATTTTTTATTCGCTCTTGAGTTTCAGAAACTTCAATATTTTTATTAAGTTGCGCAATTATTCCTTCTAAGAATGCACCTTGTGTTTCTGTTTCTAAAAGTTCTTGAGCTTCTTCTACGTTAAGATTTAAATGAGATAAAATAAAGTCTGCAATTTTTACAGGATCATTCATTTTAGAAAGAATAATGTGAAAATCTGGACTAAATGAATGATTAGTAGCGCTTACTTTTTCAGTAAGCTCTTTAATTTGTTTGATATAAGGAGTAGCATCTTCCAAGTCATAATCAACCAAAGTTAAAGGTTCTGCCACAACATGTAAAAGATGTTCGTTTGCAATAATTTCTTTAACTCGAGCTTTACATATTCCTTGTACCAAGACCTTTACCCCGCCTTCAGGAATCTTGATAATTCGCATAATAGAAGAAATGGTTCCAGTTTCATAAAGATCTTTTGTTCCAATTGCTTCTTGATCATCATCAACTTTCTTGCGTGCTGCAAGTAAAAGTACTTTTTTCGACCCATTAACACTCTGATTGATGCCATTGATTATTCGCTCATCAAGTACCAAAAGTGGTACAATCATATGAGGAAAAACGACCACATCCATCGTCGGTATAATAGGCAAAACTTCTTCAATAAATTCTTCAGTTGTGCCCCTGTTTACAGTTTTCATTGCGCGCCCCCCGTAATAAGTTACTGGTAAAAACATTAAAATTAGTCTAGAGGATAGGTTCACCGAAAAACAATAATTTAATAATCATTAATTATGAATAGCTCTTCTAAAAAGCGTATATTCATGTAATCTCTTTCAGAGAAAAGCGACCTATTGTTCCCTTTAGAAATATTTAAGGTTAAACGGTTTATGGATCAAAAGTTTCAGATTATTCTTCAAGAGATAAATAAATCTTTTAATTATAATAAAAGCATCATTAAAGTATTAAAAGATGTTTCCGTGTCTTTTAAAAAAGGACACACTTACGCCATCACTGGAGCATCAGGTTCTGGAAAGTCTACCTTGCTACATCTTATTGCAGGCCTTGATCTTCCTACATCTGGCTCTGTTTTGATTAATGGTGTATCAACGGCAGATTTGTCCTTGGTTGATCGAGCAAAACAGATAGGGCTAGTTTTTCAGTATCCCTATTTGATTAAAGAACTTTCTGTTTTAGAAAATATTATGTTAGCCGGGCAATTGGTAAATTTACCTGAAGAAGAAACAAAAAGATTAGCGCTAGCGGTGCTTGTTGATGTTGATCTTGAACAGGTTGCTGAGTGGAATATTGGACAACTTTCTGGTGGTCAACGGCAGCGTGTTACCTTAGCAAGAGCCTTGATGAATAAGCCGGCTTTTTTAGTTGCTGATGAACTCACAGGTAACGTTGATGAACAGACGGGGAAAAAAATTCTTGAAATTTTGTTTAGTTGTCAAAAAAAATGGGGAATGGGTCTTATTGTAAGTACGCATAATAATCTAATTGCTGATATGATGGAACAGGTTTATATATTGAAAGATGGTCAATTAAAGAGCCGTTAAGATATTTGTAATAGTAGCCTAAGGTTAATGTAAAGGTTTTCTCGCTCGTCATAGTGAGCGTAGTGTGAGGATCCAGGTTAAATTAATATAACGTCAAAATTTGAGTAAAATTATGAAAACAGCACTTGAAAAAAAATCGATTATAAAAAAAACAATACAAGTTGGTGCAAATACTTTGGCCAGCAGAATTTTAGGTTTAGCGCGTGAAATATTGTTAATGCGTTATTTAGGGCTTGGAGTTTTTGCTGATGGATTTACGGTTGCGTTTATGTTGCCTAATTCTCTACGCAAAATCTTTGCAGAAGGAGCGCTTACTTCTGCTTTTGTGCCTACCTTTATTACTCTTTTTAAAAAAGAAGGACGTCAGCAAGCAAACGCTCTAACAACGCTTTCTTTTATATTTTTTGAACTAGTATTGTTAGTTTTTTGTGCATTAGTTATGTGGAAAGCTCATTTTACGGCCACTATTTTTGCACCAGGTTTTTCTGAAACACAAATTGAAGCAACAGTTCTATCCTTACGTATTTTAATGCCGTTCATTTTCTTTGTGTCGGTGAGCGCCTTATTGTCAGGTGCTATGCAGGCAGTGCATCATTTTTTTGTGCCCGCATTTTCTCAAGTTATTTTAAATATAGTCTTTGTAGGTGCCCTTATAGTCTGTATTAAACATACACTTTCAGTTGAGTATTTATGTTTTGCTATTTTAGGGGCCGGTGCCTTGCAATGTTTGATGCATGTAGTGAAATATTTTCAGTTAGGTTTTGCTTTTAGCTGGTGGGACAAAGAAACACTTAAATACTTTTTTCAGGTAATTGGGAAGTTTTTTCTTTGTTTTTTAAGTATGTGTGTAATGGAAATTAACTTAATGGTTGATCAAGGATTTGCTTCTTATTTACCTGTGGGCACAGTTACGCTTATTAAATATGCAAATCGTTTTATGGGAATACCGCTTGGTGTTTTTGCAGTCGCATTTTCTACTATTTTATTACCACATTTTACGCATATTAAAATGGAAAACCCAGAGAAGTTAAAGTTCTATTTTATGGAATCGGTCAAGTTGATTTTATGGGTAACTATTCCAGCAAGTTTAATTTTAGGTTATTTATCAACAGAAATTTTTCAGACCTTGTTTGTTTCAGTTTCTCCCATATTTCCTGTAGATCGAATTGGAGAAGCTGGCATGATTTTAATTGGTTTTTTATTGGGGCTTTGTTTCTTTTCGATTAATAAAATTCTTTTTAATTTATTTTTTACCTTTCATGACGCTTTTTATCCAATGATTATTTCAGTTATTGCAACACTTTTTAATGTGGCAAGCAACTATTATTTAATGAAAGTGTGGGGAAGTTTTGGTTTAGCTATTTCAACTTCTTTTTCTGGTTTTTTGCAAATGAGTTTAGCTTTTATATTTTTAAAATCTCAGCATAATCTGTCATTAGATTTAAAAGAAATAAGTAATTTTTTATTGCGTTATAGTCTGCAAATTATAGCTTTAATTACTCCATTTTATTTTCTTTACCCTCTACTTTATGGGCATATTAAAACACTATCTTATGGTTATTTCTTTACTCAATCATTTGGGTTTTGGGCATGGATTTGCCCTCTTGGTGGAATCTTTTTGATGACGCTTTATGCAACACATAAATGGTTTGGGTTATCTTTATATTTTCTTGATAGAAGAGCATAGTTAATTATTAAAAGGTATTAAAAAAGGGAGGCATAAAAAACCTCCCTTTTTTAATTAATAATATTATAGTAATTACTTTGTAAAATATTTACTTAACAAATCCATTGTAAAACTTTTACTTGAGCTAGCAGCTTCTTGTAACCGTCTACGTTGTGCAGGATTTAATTTTAAATAATATGCAACTGTAAAGCCAACAGCGGTAGTTGCAGCAACACCAAGTGCTATTTTATGTTCATCTATTAAATATCTTCCAAAATCGGTCCATGTAAATGTGGTTTCATTTAGCTCTGCATTCTCTTTGTATCGGTCTTGTGCAGTATAAGTTCGGTCTCTTCTTGTTGAGCTAGATGGAGCAGGCTCTGTTATTGATGAAGTAGCTGTAATGTCAGGACTATATTGACGATCTCCGCCTCTTATAGTCGAAGGCTTAGTTTGCTGACCTTCTTTATATTCAATTAATTGTACTGTAATGTCATCTTCTGATAATTCAAACCTTGCCATTTCTGCTAATTCTTTGGCAATCGTTTCAAGGGTTAGAGTTTCTTTTTTATTTTTTTTAATAAAGTTCGCAACTCTTTTATTACCCATTGTATCCCATAATCCATCAGATGCTAAAACAATGATGTAACCATTTTTTAAAGGAACAGTTTTTACAACAGGAGTACAAATAAGCCCGTAATCTAAAAAATTATCAGTGTATTGTTCTTTGGCATAATCATATTCACAGCGAAAATCTCCAAATGATCGACTTACAGCTAAACCATTTATTAAACGACCATCATAGCCGATCGCAAATGGCTTTCCATCTGCTTGAGGAATTCCAAGTCTTGGTTTTTCAAGAGTTTCTTCCTGTGGAGTATGATCGATTGTAGTAAAAATACAATTGCCTTCATTATTAATTACAATAGTTCGTGAATCGCCAATATTTATACTTGTTAATACATTAGATGCGCTATCAATAACAACCATAGTTGCAGTTGATCCACCATTTAAAGCAATTTCTTTTAAACCTTGGTCTTCTTTCATTTTTTGATTCAATTCATGTGCTGCTTGAATACATATTCCTTCAGAAATATTTTCACTAGAAAGTAGTTTCGCAAGAATAGCAGGATACTCTTTTGAAGCGTAATCAGAAATAAAACCGCCAGAATTTTGAGGGAATTGTTTAAATTTTTCATTTTCCATAATAAGCTTTAAGTCTGCATGATTGCTCTGTGTTTTTCCATGGCCATCAAAAACGCCACAAAAAAAGATGCCGTCTTTTATTGCTCTACATGATGTTGAGTCTTGATTTTCATACGCCAATTTGTTTTTATTGAAAGTTGAATTTATTGAATATGTAACAATAGTCGAATTGCCTTCTTGTTGGCAGTGTGAATAGCCAACAGAGTTTTCTTCTGTATCTTGTTCTGCAGTATAAGACTTGCATGTTATTAAAAGTAGGCAAGTTAAAAATATTCTTGGGTTAACTGTTTTTTTCATAACAAACTCCGTTCGCATTGAGGTTAAAACATCACTGAAATTTAAAATAAATTACAATCTGTTAATAGTTTAAATGATTGCTTGTGTTTGTCAAACGACTGAAATAAGGTTGTAATTCATAAAAAATGAAAAAAAGAGGGATTTTTTTTTAAATATTTTAATAAAAATACTCAAAAAAAAATCTTGTTAAGATTGCAAAATAAAATTAATGATTTAAGAAAGAAAGAGATAAGAATTTGAAAAATTGGTAGCGGGGGCCGGATTCGAACCAGCGACCTTTGGGTTATGAGCCCAACGAGCTACCAGGCTGCTCTACCCCGCGATCAATTCACTCTTCGATTGAAGATTACTATAAGATACAGCCAGAGTTGCTATCTGTCAACTTATAGAGTTTATTTGTTGTTTCTGACGATCGATTGAAGATTTTAAACATGTAATAAGCTCTGGAGAAAGGTTTATTGAAGAATTGTTAAACGACAAGTTTTGTGGTGGTAATTCTTCAATAAGTTTTTCTTTGAGTTTTTTTTGCCATGCTTTTGATTTTTGTTCAATACCTTTTATGCATTGTTCACTAAAAGGGTAACTATTTTGAGTGTGTAAATATTTCTTTTGAGCCTTGTAGAGTATGTTTGCAAAAGCAAGTCCACTACCAAAAAGACCAGCAAATGCTTCGATAGTTTCGTCTCTAGGAGATTTCTTAATAAAGAGCAATTCTGCTAATCGTGGCGTTAGAGCAATAAGGGGCTTAAGATATTGGCAAATAGTTGCTGCCCAAAAAAGTAGCTGTTTAGGATTAGTTAAATTATGAGCATGTTCTTCTGAAGAATGTTGCGCTGCTAAAATTGGAATAGCGGCATACCAGAAAAGGTCTTGAGCAGAAGTCTTGTTTTCGTTATCTCTTACGGTATTTCTTAGGAGGTTTATCCATTGTGGGTTGTTTGCCAGGGCGGGAAAAGTTGTGGCAAACATATTTGTTGTATCGAATGTGTAATTAATGGGTGTTAGATTTAGGCAAAGAGAAAGTGAATTCAAGATAACAGGGTTTATTAGTTTTAACAGTTTATATTTGCTAGGAAAAGTTAATAGTTTATTGGTTGCGTTATAGCTTTCTTCAAATGAAAGATTTTGTGCAAGATCTAAAAGATCTTTTCTTAGTTCATCACGGCCAACAGAAACCGCTAAAAGTTTTGATGATATTTTTGATGCTTCTTCAACTAATTTTTGTGCAGCACCAGAGCCTTGCCTTTCTGAGGCTGCATCAAGAGTTTTTTCAGCAGATTTTAATTGAAGGCGAGCATTACCTGCTAAGTTAACAAATTTTTCAAAATCTTCTTTAATCTTGACAGGGTAATTATTGAGCAATGTTTTTGCAAGTGGTAAAAGTGCGGATTTTGGAAGTTCTAATTGTGCTTCATAGTTGTTAATTTTACGTATTAAATCAATCTTTCTGGCGGTACTGTTATAAGCTTCTTGTTCATTTTCATCATCGCCATCATTACTATCTTCATCATCATTATCGTCTGAAGTGTCATCAGATAAATTATGACTGATAGGTGCTTGAAGCTTAGATGATGCAAGAGAAGAATCGGTAGGTGTTGCTTTTTGTTGAGATGCATTAAGTTTTATAAAACATAACAATAATAGCCATTTACTTGATGTTTTATGTTTCATGTGATTCTTCTCTTGTTTGTAATTAATTAGTTATTTTGTGATGAAATTGCTGAATTAATTAAAAGGTAATTAATTAATGCTTTATTATTATTTATACGTGCTTCTTCTGATGTTTTTAAAGCTTCAATCTTTTCAGAATCTTCTTGGTTTTTTTTAATAGCGGTATATGCTTTGTAGCCAATCTTAACAACGGTTGAAACTAATTTGTTAGAGCCTAAAGATGCTTTGTCAAATCTAGCATTTAAAAATGGATTGATTGTTTCTTCAACAGCTTGTTCTGTTAAAAACTCTACCACAGGTTGAAAGCTAGTTTTTGGGACGAAAGAAAGAAGAGTGCCTTGAAGGTTTATATCAACAACAGCGCGTAAAAAAGCGCCAGCAAAAGCTTTTTTTGTTGTAGGAAGTGCTGTCTCTTGTATTTTATCATGAAACACAGCAAGTGCTATTTTTGCAGCAATAATAATGACGTTATTTCTTAAGTTTTGTTTGATTTCAAGAGCTTTATCTTCAAGATTTTTTTGTGGAGTACTTACTGCTTCTTCTTGAAGAGTTTTTAAACTTAATGTTTCACCAAGATTTTTTGCTAAAGCAGAAGAACCTAAAGATTCTGCTTCTTGCTTTAAAAGAGCAGTTGCCCATGAACCATCAAAATTGATGGTTATATTTTTTTCTAGTGCAGGATTTAAAATTGTTGAATTGACTTCGTCAGAGCAAAGAACTGTAGGAGTTAAATTTGTTGCATAACCAGATTTTTCCCATTCCATAATATTATTGTGTAGGGCTATTTTTGCTTCCTCTAATGCTTTGGCTTCTTGCTCTGAAATAGGTTCGGCTGCATAAATACTTGAACCGAGTAAAATCATGCTTAATAATGATAAATTTTTCATTAATTTCCCTTTAAATTTTTTTGTTATTATTACTTTTTTTATGTTTTTATATTACCAAAAGTTGTACAGAAGTCATTTTTTTCTTTAAACCTTGACCTCACGCCTTCATTGCATTCAGCTCTGGAAGACTGGCAGGAGTCTTTTTTTCTTGTTAAACTATTTTTTCAAAGTAACGGTCAAGGCATCTATAGCTTAATGCTTCTGCTAAATGTTTTTCTTCAATAATTGCCGATTCTTCTAGGTCGGCAATGGTACGAGCAACTTTAAGAACTTTATGATAGCCACGCATGCTTAAATTAAGCTTGTCAAAAACTTTCTTAATCAATTGTTCTGCTGGTGCTGTAAGTCTACAATATTTATCTATATCTTGAGCAGGCATTATGCCATTATAGCCAATTGAATTGCTAGATTCATTAAAACTTTTAAAGCGTGTTTCTTGAGCATCAAGTGCTTTTTTAATATGAACTTGCATATCTTGAGAACTTTCGCCGCCAGCATTGCTGCCTGTTGCTGTTTCGTAATCAACGCCTGGCACTTGGATTTGAATATCAATTCTGTCAAGCAATGGCCCAGAAAGTTTTTGTAAATATTTATCAATGTGCGCAGGCAAACAGGTACATTTTTTCTTTTTATCTCCAAAAAAACCACAAGGACAAGGGTTAAGTGCTGCAACTAATAAGAATGATGCCGGGTAAGTTATCGCTTGCAATGCTCTGGAGATAGAAACTTGTTTATTTTCTAAAGGTTGGCGCAGTACTTCTATAGTGTCACGTTTAAATTCAGTAAGTTCGTCTAAAAACAAGATGCCATGATGAGCCAAACTTACTTCTCCTGGCTGAGGAAAAGATCCACCACCAATAAGGCCAGCCTGTGAAATAGTGTGGTGAGGAGACCTAAAAGGACGCTGTGTAATTAAAGGTTTTCCTTCAAGTTTTCCACACACTGAATAAATTTTGCTGGCTTCTATTATTTCTTCAAATGGCATGGTGGGCATAATAGAGCTTAATCGTTTAGCAAGCATAGTTTTGCCAGAGCCAGGAGGTCCAATAAATAAAATATTATGACGCCCTGCAGCAGCTATCTTTAAAGCTCGTTTTGCTTGTTCTTGTCCTTTAACTTGTGAAAAATCTTCTTGAAATTTTTGATTACTTTTTTCTATAAAAGTGTGTGGCGTTGGGGTTACTGGTCGTTCATTACGCAAGAACGCAATAAGTTCAACCAAGGTATCTACGCCAAGTACTTCAATATCTTTAATAAGCGCCGCTTCTTGAGCATTGTTTTTTGGGACAATTAATCGTTTTTTGCCTAATTTTTGTCCATCACAGGCAATGGCTAATACGCCCTTAACTTGTTTAATGCTTCCATCAAGCGAAAGTTCACCTATAAAAATGGTTTCATCTAAAAATTTTTTGGGCATGCGTAGAAGTTGTGCAGATTGCAAAATGCCAATAGCAATAGGTAAATCGAAAAGGGTGCCTTCTTTTTTTAAATCAGCGGGTGCTAAGTTGACCGTAATTTTTCGGTCAGGTAACATAATTCCACAATTTTTAAGGGCAGTTTGAATTCGCTGTCTGCTTTCTTTGATTGCTGTATCGGGTAAACCAACAATAAAAAAGTTCATTAACCCTAATGAAAGATCAACTTCAACATCAACACAATGTGCATCAACACCAATAGTTGTTGCAGAAAAAATTTTAGTAGTATTTGTATGCACAATTATTCCCTTTTGTTCGTGCTCCCCTTTTGCTTATAGTGTGCAAACATAGCATTTGATCGTTGTTTTGCAAGCTGGTTGCCTTGTTTCGATTTGATTTAAGATTAAAATATTTTTTTATAAAGTGAGCGATAAGTGACAGTTTAAAAATTTTGCTTATACTAATAGGCCTCTATTTAAGACATTATCTACAATTTTTAAAGGGATATTTTATGAAGCAATTCTCAAAAAAAATGTATGCATTAAGTCTATGCATGATTCTTAGCGCACCTACCCATAGCGCAAAATTATTAACGGGCGATCCTTTAGCTACAGCAGGAAATACATTTTCATTCAATGTAGGGACTTATGCATTTGATTCAATTAATGGTTATTTTTATACTGGTACAGCAGACCCATTTTTTCTAGGGGATGCTCAAAAGCCCTATGCAATTTCTGTTACACAACTTTCTTCTGGTATAGTTGCTCCTAATGCGCCAACGCAGGCTTATGTAAATGGTTCACTGACTGCTAATCCATTTTATAATAAGATACCAGCAGTTCTTGGTCTTTCTGGAACTCAACTTCTTGCGGTAGCAACTGAATCTATTACTGATTTATATGCTTTTACTAGTGCGCCTGGCTCTAGCACCGTAACGATGCTCAAAAGTGATGTTATGCGTGACGCTGAAGGGTTAGCATCTACTGGGGTTGTAGAAAGTGCTAATCAACAAACTGTAGTTGGCACCGGCTCAACAATTTTTGCAGCAGTAAGTCCTAATAATAATCCTTTTGGTCGTACAAATTTAAATGGTGGCATTGCAATCTATGCACCAGCAGCAGATGGGTCTGGGCTTGTGCAACAGGGAAATGCAAAAAAAATTGATAGAACAGTAGCAAAATTGGCTATTGCTGGCCCTATACAGTCTTTGGCAGCAAATGCTGTTGATATGTATTGTGATTCATATTTGCAACGTCTTTATGTAGCAGTTCAGCCAACAGGTGCCCTTGGAGCCGGAAATGGAGCGCGTGCTATTTTAGTTGGACGATTACAAAATAATAATGGCACGCAAGAATTAGAGTTTTCTGCTATAGCGCCAGAAGCATGTTTCCCTGATGCTAATCGTATTGTTGGTGGTAAAAGTGTTGTCGGTCAAGCAATAGTATCAACTATTTATAAAGTACGCACAATGCATACAAGCACTGGGCTTTCTTATTTAATTGTTAATGGTAATACGGTAGAAGGCCCCCTTCCAGGGGAAGAGAAACAAAGAGTTTTTGCCCTACCACTGGTTGATGAAAATAGTTCTGCATCTAGTACCGCATGGACATCAAGTGCAACACATGGAACACTTGCAAGCGTTAAGAGTGCGCCAACGGTCAACTGGACTCTTGGGCAATTTGGCAGTGCTTCTTCAGAATTTTTTTATAGTCGTACTTATGCTACTCCTGCAACGCAAGCTGATCATCTTTATGATTCCGCTGGTTTTGAAGAGTTTTCAGCTATGGTTGGCGGTGGACCTACTAATATTGATGTGATAGATATGTTTGTGCATCGCGATACAGTATTTATTTCCGCAGCACAGAGTAATGCAAACTGCGCTGCTGGTATTTATTATTCACAAGCTTTGTTTAATGCGAATGGGAGCATTAAAGGGTGGACTGTTTGGCAGCGTGCTTTTGTTGATGGAGTAGATGAGAATGACTCGGGAGTTTCGGGAATGGCTTATTCTCCAACAAAAGGTAATTTTACTTTTGTAGGAAAGAAAGGTGATGGTAATTTTAACAAAATTAGATCTACTCAATGGTCAGATGGAGCGCTTGATGGTCTTTTGGGTGGAACTACTGCTGATAGCTCAGTGGGGTTAGTTGCTCAATTAAAAAATGAGTTTCCAGAATCTAATGGCGGTATACAAGGGTTTTTTACTTTTCCAAAAATTACTCAAGGGTTCCGAATTGAATTAGAAGTTGGAGTTGCTACTGGTTATAAAAAGGTGATAATTGCTCAATTAGGAAAAACAATAAACAATAATGTAATATTTCCAGAAGTAGGTGATTTTGCGACCAATAAACTAACGCAAACAGATGGAACGTGGGGCAACACTACCGGTGGGAATACAATTATGGTTTCAGTAACCGGTGGTGCGCTTGATACTCTAGGTGCAATTACCAGCGCAACAATAGTTAGTCGTAATGGTAATGATGGCTATTTGATTGTTGCAGGAGTTGGTGGCGTTGCTGCTTTGCGTGATACTGCACTAGGTCAAGAAGGGAATGGGTGGGGTGGATTGCAAAAAAACTTTGTTAATATGCCAACTACTATGCAGTTTGATATTATTGGAAATTTTTCTAATGTCATTAAGCTATGGTGTGCAGGAGAAACCCTTTATGTTTTGACGCCAACATCATTAACACGTATTGAAAGTGATGATTTAAACAATGATCCAGCATCTGCTATTACTGGAAGGACTATTGCAACGCCTGCTGGTATGGGGTTGCCAAGTTCGACAACTTTTTCTGATTTTGTAGCATCAAATTTTTTAGGAGTGCTTGCAACAAGTGAAGGGCTTTATAGAACAAGTAATGGACTTAAAGTTTCAGAGGTTGTAACTAATGTTTTTGGTGATTGGACAAATGTTTTATTGCCAGGAGGGTATACTCCGGTAACTCGTTTGATTCCAGTATCTGCAACTGAATTCCCATATGAATTTGCTGGTTTTGGTACTCAAAATGGAAACTTATATGTTCTAAATGCTTCTGTATCTGAACAAGCAGCAGCTGTGTATCGTTTTTCAGTTGGTGATGCAACAGTTGAGGTTAATAATGGAGCTCTACAGTTAATTCAAGACCAATTATTAAAAGACACAACAGGGCCACTTGCTTATTTAGGAACGTATCGTAACCATTTTTATTCTGATGGCGCATTGCTCACCACATCACGTTCAAAAAATAATACCGAAAATCCATTATTTCAATCTTTTCCGTTAAGCTATGCAACTCAACAAAAAATATTTAGTAAAGGTTCTGTAACCCCTATTGATTTGGGTATTGGAGCTGCATCAGCATTAAATAATGTAGTGCGTAACCCTTCACAAGGTGGGTGGTTAATGAGTGGTTCATTTGGTTTAGTAGTTAATGAATAAAAGGTGCCCTAATGACTTTAATAAATAAAATGAAACTAAAAAAACAGGCGATGTATAGAACTATTTTATGTGCTCATTTGATGCTGGTTGTGCCATCTATACTGTATGGATTGCCGCCTATTAATACCGCACGCACTTTTGAAAATAATTCTAGATTTATTAGTAGAGAAAATAAATTAGCTTTTGAGACTCTGTTTCAGGCTGGTTTTAACGTGTGTGGCTATAATGCCAATGGGGACAAAGTAAATTCGTTGCAGTATTTATCGCCAGACCAAAATGGTTTGGCAATGGTTAAAGGATTTGCTGAAGGTACAGAACAAGCGGCGATAGCACAACAATTTAATGTGGGTGATGATGATGGCGTGCGCGGTCATTTAATCTTTACGGGAAATGTTTCAATACCCTTTAGTACTATTATTTCTGTTCAGAAATCATTTGGAAGCCATTGGTTTATTGGTGCTTCTTTGCCTTTTTATTCTATGAAATTAAGTAATTTACAATGGGTTGATCAAACACAAAATGTAGCTTTTGCTGACAATCGAGCTAAAACATTACTAACAAATAATCTTGCGGCAAATGTTGAACGCTTAGGGTCTGGATTAAAATTAAATAATTGGACAAAAACCGGACCGGGAGATTTGACATTACTTGGTGGCTATCAACATAAATTTTCCCAAAATAAACCATGGATTAAACAAGTAACTGTGAATGTCCGTTCTGGGTTTACGTTGCCAACAGGATTGCCTCAAGATGAAAATTTAATTATGAACTTTCCTTTTGGTAATGATTCTACGGTTGGGCTTATTGTAGCAGCTGGTCTTGAAGTTGATTTTAAACAGATAGTTGATGCGGGTATTGATGTTGAATTTTTGCACGTATTTAACAACACGAGAGATCGTCGTATTAAGGTTGATGCAAGTCAAACTGATTTTTTATTATTAACTAAAACAGCGGTTCAAAAAGACCCAGGATTTTTTCAGAAATTTAATTTATATATTCAACCAAAAATCTGTACAGGCTTTTCTTTCTTCTGTGCTTATCAATTCAATAAAAAAGGAAAAGACCATCTTTATGTAGTTTCGAACAATTATTCATCGACTATTGCCAATACCGCAGAATCGCTTAAAGAGTGGACAATGCATTCTATTGTAGTGCAGCCACAATTAGATTTTAGCAAAATTACTCTTAACCAAAAAGCACCACAATGTTCTTTATACTGTAAAGTTCCCTTTAACGGCGCACGTGTAGTTCAAGGAGTTGGATTTGGATTTACTGTGGCCTTGAATTTTTAATTGCCTCTTAGCTGCTATTTGCATAGACTAGTTTTTATTTTAAATAGCAGATTGAAGGCGCAATACAAGTATTATGAAAATATGGTCAATAATTAGCCGAGTGCTTTTGGGGGTTCTTATAGGGCTGTATGGATCAGCTGTTTATATGGAGAAAAATCCAAAATTTCAGTATTTTGTATTGAGTACTTTTCAATCAATTTTTGCTCATTCATTTAACAGTGTATTCCGTGCGCAGGTTGCAGGAATACAGCTTTTACCTCCAGCCATTATTTTACAAGGTGTGTGCGTAAGCCCTTTGGTTCCTTGTGACAGCAAGTTAAAGAAAGAATTAGTTGATTCAGAAAATGAATGGCTTTGGCGTGTTCAGAAACTAGTGCTTAAATTTTCGCTTCTTTCGTGGTTTTATAATAATAAAAAGATTTTATTATCAACTGAATTACATAACGGTTCGGTCTATTCTGAAGTAGTTAAAGGGTTCCCTTTAATTATTACACACTTGCAAAAATTAATTTCTGGCGGTGGCCTTGGGCTACCTATACAGCTTTATGATTCTGCGCTTTCGCAGATCAATTTAATGATTAGAGACAAAGAACATGATCTTGAAATTTTGTCTTTAATTAATGGAGAATCTTGCCGAGTAGGTTCTTCTCTTAAATCGCGATTCTATATTGAAGATGGAAAACTTTTAGTTTCTGGCGTTTCTGTGTGTAAAGATTGCGCTGGTTCAGTTGTGCTAGAACAAACATGGATCAACGGTAAAATTCATACAACAGTTTCTTCAGATGGTTCATTAGTAGTTCCTTGTTTGCCTGCAGAGAAAAATCAATGTCGTTTTTCCGGTTCATTTAAGGATGCAAAAGGCAGTTTTACTCTAGAAAATAAAGATCGTTCATTCTGTTTTGCGCCATTTTCATTAGTTCTAGCTCAACGAGATCTGTTATTTTTGGGTTCAATAACTTTTCCTTTAAAATCAATTCTTTCATTTTTTACTCAAGATTCATTAGGGCAAATTGATGAAGTGGAAGGGCAAGTTGTTGTTAATCTACAAGGAGATTTGACCCATGGAATTTCTGGGTCTGTGCTTAGCAATAATTGTGGATATAAAAATTTTTTAATTGATGAAGCGCGACTTTCATTTTTATTAAAAAAAGATGCTTTAATGAGTGCTTTTTCATTTAAAAAAGGGAAAATAGGCCTTGAAGGTTTTTTAGAAAGAGATAATAATTTGGGCAATATTTCGCTTATGTTATCTAATGCAACATTATTACCAATACAGTTTAACCAATGGTCAATTAGAAAAGAAGATGCGGTAATAGATTTGTCTACTACTCAAGATAGTGCTCATAATAAGATTGTTTTGGCTACTTATGGGGTTACCTTACATCAAGAAAAAACTGGAGCACAGGTAGCCATAAAAGGAAACGCTTCTTATGTGCCAACAGGTCTTTTATCTTTAAACGGATCTTTAAATGATCATACATATGGTTTTACTATGCAAATAAAACCGTATTTAATGCCTCTTTCTTGCTTTTACAAAAACAAAGAAGGTAAAAATTTATTAGATTTTACCGGTTCTTCTGACGGGTCGCGTGCAGTGCATGCAACTATTGCTTATGAAGGGTTTGAACAAATTATTCATTCTTTCTTTGATTATAGACTTTTAGGCAAAGGTGAGTTTTGTTTTGATGGGGCAGTTGATAATGCTGGTATGTTTGGAAAGATATCAGTTAATAAAACAACTATTAAAATTCCAGAAACATATAATGTCCTTTCAGATTTTTTTTCTGATATACGTATTAATTGGTTTCCTTTGTCAGTGACATTGACTGATTTGAAAGCCACTTTTGATAAAGGAACTATGAGTAGTCATGTTTCAAAATTTGGATGGGATGAACAGTACAATTTACAAAAAATTTCAGTACCTTTGGAAATTAATCATTGTTTTTTGAACTGGAAAGAAAGTTTTTTTGCGTTATTTTCAGGCCATTGTTCTTTAGAAAAAGAAGAAAATAAGCAATGCTCGCTTAAAGGAGCATTAGTTTTAGATAAGTCTCAATTTAAAGAAAATCCATTATCGGCCCAAGAGCAGCGAGATTTCACCAGTTCAATGATTCCGACTATTATTTTGGGGCAACAAGAGCTTTTATTAAATATTTCATTAAATACAAAAGATCCTGTTGTTATCAGCACTCCGCAATTAGAAACAAAGGCACATGTTTCTTTAATGGCAACTAATACGCTCCAGGCGCCGCAATTAACGGGCACCATAAAATGTTCTGGTGGCACTATCTCATTTCCTTATAAGCCATTGTCTTTATTGCGTGGTGTTATCCAATTTGTACCAGGAGAGCCATATGACCCGCTATTGGATATTGTTGCGCAAGATATGATCAAAAAATATAGCGTCAGACTTCAAGTAACGGGTTCTTTAATTGATCCACATATTAATTTGAGCTCGTCTCCCGCATTAACAGAAGAACAGGTTGCAACCTTGTTGTTTACCGGCTCAACAGAAGAATCTTTATCCTTAGTGGTGCCAGCTTTTATTATGCAAAATGTAAAAGATCTTTTATTTAGTTCACGTAAAAATATTTTAGTTCAATCACCCTGGCTTGAGCCATTTAAACGTATTCGTTTAGTTCCTAATTTTTCTGATCAAAGTGGTCGTGGAGGGTTTAGGGCCGGTATTGAATTTGATGTTAATGACCATCTTCATGGAGTTATACAAAAAAACTTTAGCCTTTCAGAAGATACACGATTTGAAGTTGAATACATTATTACTGATGATGTAAGTGTGCGTGGGGTTAAAGATGAGCGTAGTGATCTTGGTGGGGAAGTGGAAATGCGTTTTTCTTTCTAAATGATTCTTATTTATGAGACCTTAGAGCAAAGTTATAGTATAAGGGCTTGTAATAAGTAAGGGGAAAAATGAGAAAGTCTTATCTTGTATTAAAATTTATAAGTTGTTTTTTTATTGTTACTCATCTACAGGCGTCGGAGCTTGGCTTTTTGCGCTCATTAATTTCAAAATCTGTCCAGGTTTTTTCTTCTCGAAATGCTAATTTTCAGGACGCATTAGTAGTTCCTTTATGCTATACCAAAAAATCTATTCGTGGTCTTGCCTATACATTAACCAATAAAATGGTTATCGAAACCTTGTTGCAAAAAGCAAAAGATGGCGTCCCTGTTGAACTCATTGTTGATGCAAGCGTGTTTTCTACTGTGCGAAGACATTCGTTTGGAATAGGAATGGTTTTGGATGAAACGAGAGGTCTTAATAAAGGGTTAGTAAAACTTATTCAACAAGATAATGTTGAAATACGTGTTTATAGTGGTGAAGGTAGCGGATTGATGCATTGTAAGTCTTTTATTATGGAGGGAGTGGAAGTTGATAAACAATCTTATAATATTGTACATAGCGGTTCGGCAAATTGTACTCATGCGGGTTTAAATGGCACTAATTGCGAAGTTTCACATATTTTTAATGATTCTGAAATTTTTGATGAGTACGTTGCTTTATATGAACATATTAAAGAGTCATCAAAAGAGATATCATTAGGAGATAGGTCATTAAAAAAATTAAATACAAGAACTATGCATCAACGGCAAGAAAGTGAAATGAAAGAAGAAGAAGAAGATAAGCCAAGAATAGTTACTATTGAAAAAGTAAGCTTTAACTTAGCAAATTTTAAAAAAAAGAAATTAAAGAATTGAAAAACTTTAAGAAAATCATCGGTGCTTCACTACTACGATTTCCTCTTAGCTACTTAAGAATTTAACGTAACTTTTTTTTTAAGTCTACTAAATGTTTAAAATCAGTTGGTGGTTCTTGAGTGAATGCATATGGTATTCCATTATATTCAAACGATAAGGTGTGTGCATGAAGCGCTTGCCTACGAATAAGTGGTGATGCAGTTCCATAGGTTGTATCACCAACTAATGGAAATCCAAGAGTAGAGAAATGTACTCGAATTTGATGTGTGCGTCCGGTGATAAGTTCTACATCAACTAATGTTGCATCGTTAAAATATTCAAGAACTTTAAAATGTGTTTCTGCATAACGACCATCTGCAACATGTGTTACTTTAGTACGTATAGAAGGATGTCTGCCTAAAGGGAAAGTAATTATCCCTGATTTTTCTGGGAACCCTTGTACCATTGCAAGATATGTTTTTTTAATGCGCCGCTGTTTAAAAAGATCTGAAAAAATTGCATGCGCTTGTGGGGTAAGTGCAACGATTAATAATCCTGAAGTATCTTTATCTAAACGATGTACAATTCCAGGTCGTTCTGAATATCCAACGTGGCCAATAGTTGCATAATGGTGCAAAAGCCAATCAACAAGATCAATAGTAGCGCTATTTTTATGCGGCTTATGTACTAAAAGACCAGCAGGTTTATTTAGAATTAAAAAATCAGGATGGGTAAATACCACTTTAACATTGAAAGTTTCAAGTTGCGCGGTATTTAACGAAGGCCGACACACGCTTGAAGGAAAAGTAATAGATACCTTGTCGTTTGTTTTTAAAGAATAGCCTGTTTTGTTAGGTGTTTTATTATTAACCGTGATCAATTTCTGTTCAACTAATGATTGGAAAAAATTGCGTGAGTAGGTAGGAAATTTATCAACTAGAAAACGGTCAAGGCGGGAGCCTTCGTGTTCTATTGATACTGTTAATAAAAGGTTGCTTCCTGGGGCAATACGAGAATTTGAATCCATTTTTTTCCTGAAAATTTTATGAGTAGTTGATTCTTTTAAGGTACTTTAGCATAGTTAAAAGTCAAATTAGCAATAGAAGCAAGGGATATAAAATGAAACCGTTTGCAGAAGTAATTGAAAGTTCGCTTCAGGGATGGGTAGCCCAAAGTTGGGAATGGGATAAAGTACCAGAGTTTGGGTCTTTAGTTACTGTAACAACTAAAAAACGAATATTGTTTGGTTTAGTCTATAAAAGTCAAACTAGTTCATTAGATGATAATCGTTATCCATTTGCCTACAAAAAAACAGAAGAGGAGTTACGTTTAGAGCAGCCACATATCTTTGATTTTTTGCATACAACTTTTTCATGTTTATTGGTTGGGTATAGTGAAAATAATAGAATAATTTATCGTACAGCGCCAGAACCACCATCTATTCATAGCTTTATTTTTGAAGCTAATCACGAACTTACGGAGCAATTCTTTAAATCAGAACAGTATTTGCATTTAATTTTTGGTGCATCAGATATTGGTAAAATTGATGAACTGTTGTTGGCGTTGTTTTACACGATGAAGCGTAATAAGGTGCTGTATGAACAAGCACTACCATTATTTTTAGATACATTTTCTGTATTAATAGGTAATGATTATAGGCGGCTTAAGCTCTTTTTGCAGCGAGCACAAGAGTCTTTTTGATTTATTAAAAAATTATAAATATAAAAGAAGCTTATTGAGCTCAAAAGGTTAGTGAGATTTCAATTGCAAATATTTTACCATCTGATAATATAATATATATTTCCAAATTGGAAATAGATTGTTTAGTATTTTTAAACTTAAATGGAGATGTTATGAAAAAATTAATGAAAATTAGTTTGGTTCTGTTTTTTATTTTTGTATTTGGTTTTTCTAATAGTAAGTCTGCAGAGCAAGATAGAGATTTGGAAAAAGTAATTAGAGTGGACAGGCAAGTTCCTAGCTTGAAAACGTTAATAGCTCTATTTATAGGGAAAATAAAATCAGATGATTCAAATGAATTATTTGATTCATTTACGCATTTAGTTATTTATACAAAGATGAATTTTGATGATATTAAATGTTTTTTGCCATTTATTGAATTTAGCTTAATAAAAATGGCCATTGAGCAGTATGGTATGGGTACAGAAGAAAGGCAAGCTGTTCTTTCATTGTATAATCCAGCAATAAATTTTTTATTTGATCAAGAACGATTTGATTATTTATTATCTATTCAAGATTTGCTTGATGAGAGCGGCGACATGCCAATAAATATTAAAGAATTGAGTAATGGAGAGATTGGCTTTGATTTTGGAAAATTATCATTAACTTCAATTGTTGGATTAGAATCTTTAGAAAGTATTGACGAAGTAAACTTTTTAATTCTTAGTTATAATAATATTAAAATATTGACCAATTCAATAATGAATTTAAGAGAATTAACTAGTTTGGATCTTGAAGGTAATAAATTGACAGATCTTCAGCCTGAATTGTTTGTAAATTTACCAGGACTAGAACGCTTAAATTTAAGTAAGAATAAAATTAAAGAATTAAAAAATGGGGTTATAGTCAATTGCATACAATTAAAAAAGATTTTTCTTGGCGATAACCCTTTAGAGGTTATTGAGCCTAATGCTTTTATTGGGACAAGAAGCCTTAAACTATTGAGCGTTTTGGATCACAAACTTACAAAAGAGTCTCTTGATTTTCTTGATAGTCTAATGGAAGAAAGAAATGTTGCTGTTCTTGGTCTTATATTAGATTAATATTTTTACATTTAAAGGGATAATGTATGAAAAAATTAATGAAAATTAGTTTGGTTGTATTTTTTATTTTTGTATTTAATTTTTCTGAGAGTATCTCTTCACAGCAAGATATAGATCTACAAGAAGAAATTAGAACGAGTAAAAAAGTTCCTAGCTTGGAAGTATTAACACTTCAATTCATAGGGAAAATGAAATCAAGAGGATTCCTTAAATTATTTAATTCATTTAAAGATTTAGTTATTAAAGAAAATATATCTTTTAATAGAATTGAATGTTTACGATCTTTCTTTTGTGAATTAAGAAAAATGGCTGTTAGGCAGTATGGTGTAGATGCAGAAGAAAGGCGCGATATTTTACCAAGGTGCAATCCAGTAATAAGATTATTATTGCCAGAATTAGAAGATTATTATTTATTATCTATTCAAGATTTACTTGATGAAAGCGAAGTTGGGATATTATTTAGAACATTACGTAATGGGCAGATTAGTTTTGATTTTAAGCGATTATCATTGACGACCATTTCTGGATTTGAGTTTTTAGAACGCATAGAAGACGTAAGACTTTTAACTTTTAGTTGCAATAATATCAAAGAATTAAAAAGTCCAATAATGAATTTAAGAAAATTAAGATTTTTGGATTTTGAAGGTAATAAATTGACAGATCTTCAGCCTGAATTGTTTGTAAATTTACCACAACTAGAAAGTTTAAATTTAAGTAATAATAAAATTAAAGAATTTAAAAATGGGGTTATAATTGATTGTCCAAAATTAAAAGAAATATCTCTTGTAATGAATCCTTTAGAGGTTATTGAGCAGGATGCTTTTATTGGCGCAATAAATCTTGAAACTTTAGCTGTTGGTATTCATCATAATTTTACACAAGCGTCTCGAGATTTTCTTTTCAGTCTAAAACACAGCAGAGGCATTCTTGTTTTAGATCTTATGCCGAATTAATATTTTTCTGGTATATTGTTATATATGAATATACAAAATTATATAAAAATATTAGCAGAAGAGCTTTCTTCACTTTATGAAAAAGAGCATTCTTTAATTGTTGCCTGGTGGCTGATAGAATCAGTAACTGGTAAAAATAAAGTTCAATTATTATGTTCAAAGAATTTATTAACAGATTTTCATAAAATTATTCTTGCTAGACACATTAAAGAACTTGTTCATGATCACAAACCATTACAGTATATTTTAGGGGATGTTCATTTTGGACCGTTAACTATTACTGTAGCGCCACCTACTTTGATTCCTCGTCCAGAAACAGAAGAATGGGTTGCTAATTTAATTCAAGATCTTGCTGCAGTAAAAGAAAAAAATATTACAATTCTTG
The DNA here is from genome assembly GCA_964433415.1 of uncultured Pseudomonadota bacterium. Classification (GTDB taxonomy): domain Bacteria; phylum Babelota; class Babeliae; order Babelales; family CAIQNR01; genus CAYSQM01. The sequence goes on along the minus strand of CAYSQM010000002.1, from coordinate 79,470 downwards.
ATATGTGTACAGGTACTGGATGTATTGGATTGTGGATTGCTCAAGCATTACCACAAGCTCATATTTATGCCGTTGATATTGATCAAAAAGCACTTAATCTTGCACAGACTAATGCGCAAAATAATAAAATTACAAACATTACTTTTATTGAATCTGATCTATTTGGAAACATTTCTAAAAATCTTAAGTTTGATTTGATTGTTTCAAACCCTCCGTATATTGCTTATGAAGAGTGGCTGAATTTAGACCAAAACGTGAAAAATTGGGAAGATAAAAAAGCATTGGTAGCTCATGATAATGGTCTTGCGCTTATTGAGAAATTGATTAAAGAAGCATCACAATTTTTAAAAAATAATTCTGTACTTAATCAATATGAAATTTCTCGATTGATGATTGAGATAGGGCATAAACAGGGAGATGTCGTTAAAGATTTATATCAGAAATCTGGGTATAAAAACGTTACTCTTGTAAAAGATTTTGCAAAAAAAGATCGTGCCGTTAAAGGATCTTTATGAATGTTATCAAAAAATTATCAACTCAAGAAGCACAGAAAATTGCTGCTGGTGAAGTAGTAGAACGACCGGCACATATTCTAAAAGAACTTATAGAAAATGCTCTTGATGCTCAATCTACGCGCATTGCAATAACATTGGTTGATGGTGGTAAAACATTATTACGTGTTACTGATAATGGCTTTGGTATGACTAAAGAAGATGCATTTTTATGTTTTGAACGTTATGCAACAAGTAAAATTACTAAACTTGATGATCTTCAGGCCATTACTACTTATGGTTTTAGAGGGGAAGCTCTTGCCAGTATTTGCGCAGTTGCTGAAGTTGATTTAGTGACGCAAAAAGCAGATGCATCACATGGTATTTTGTTAAATTTTTTGCATGGGACTTTAGTTGAAACGCATCCAATTGGTGCTTCAGTAGGAACTTCTATTACTGTTAAAAATTTGTTTGATAATTTGCCAGCACGTAAAAAATTTTTAAAAACAACTGCTACAGAATGGAATCAATGTGCTACTTTATTTAAGGCGTATGCTGCAAGTAATTTATCGGTACATTGGAGTTTAGAGCATGATGGAGTGATGCTTTATAATTGTCCGCAAGTCGTGAGTGGTCTTGATAGAGCTGTTCAATTATTTGATGCAAATTTAGCAAATCATTTATTGCTATTAGAATCTGTTGAACATCATGGCATGTCTATTCAAGGGATAATTACTCAATCTAGTTATGGTCGTTATGATCGCAATGCTTTATATTTTTTTGTGAATGGGCGATGGGTTAAAAATTATCAATTAGCTGGTGCCCTTATAAAAGCATATGGTAATACATTGCCAACAGGGCGTTATCCTGCAGCAGTTATTATGCTTTCAATTGATCCACAAGATGTTGATATTAATGTGCATCCAAAAAAAGAAGAGGTGCTTTTTTTGCATCCAAAACGTGTACTTGGATTGATTGCGCAAGCAGTACAAAAGACATTTGAGATGCATTTATCGCAGAATTTAAATTCTCATGTTAGTTCAGAAAATTATTCATATGCGCACCAAGAATTTAGTAGTCTAGATTTTAAAGAAGTGCCTACTTTGTATTCAAAAAAATCATGGCAAGTTTTTAATAATTCTCATCATGATTCTTATGCTCAAATTTTACCCATTAATCAGAGTGCCGAAAAAGTTGTGCATGCTATTGCGCCGCAAGAAGCACAAGAAGAGGAGACTTTGAGTTATCTTGATGAGTCAGCTTTAGGGGTGCAGCAGCAAGCTGTACTTAAAGAGTATACCAACCTTATTGGGCAATATAATAAAACTTATCTTCTGCTAGAGCATGCACAAGGGCTTTTACTTGTTGATCAACATGCAGCACATGAACGTATTTTATATGAACAGTTTTCGGTTCGTTTTGATACGGTTTCTAAAATTAATTTATTATTTCCAGAAATTATTTCTTTTCCTCAAGAAGAGCTTAAATTATTAGAACCATGCTTTCAATTATTATCAACTCAAGGTATTGAAATAGAGAAATTTTCTGAAAATTCTTGTATGGTTCGCTCAACACCAGTTTTTTTTAAGAATCAATCGGTGCGTGAATTATTATTAGAATTGTTAAGTTGGTTAAAAGAGTATGAAGGGTTAATGGCTCAGGAGCTTTTTAAGCGATTAACTGAAAAATTGCGTGCCCAAATGGCATGTAAAGCTGCCATTAAAGCTGGTGATGATTTACCACGAGAGCAGCAAGAAAAATTATTGTATGATTTACAAAACATTAATAATCGCTTTACCTGCCCTCATGGTAGACCAACAAGTTGGCTTATTCTTCTTTGTGATATTGAAAAAAAATTCAAAAGAAGAGCCTAATCTGAAAATTATTTTTGTGTAAGTTGTTGATAAATATTAACAAAACTTAGTCCAACAAGCGGTATAGTGACTACGCTTCCAGTTAAAACATTTATCAATTTAGTGATTAAAGTATAAGTCGTTATTTTTAAAGAGATTGACAGGGTAAGAAAGCCTAATATTCCTGCTATAAAACCACTAATTGCTGAAATAATAATGGTACCGAGAATAATTTTTATAATAGATCCTTTGGTTAAATACCAACTCTTTTTCAATGCTTCTTTAATTCCACTATTTTGATCGAGCACAATAAATATAAATGTAAAAAAGCGAGCACCTATGTATGTAGTAACGCTAATTATAAAAGCTATAAGAATTATCATAAATGCGATTATTATCTGATAGTTTATGATTAACGAATCTAGTGCAAATAGTTTATTAAGAACAAAATATACACTAGCAAATAATCCAAACAATAATCCTAAAATTCCACATATAATAGTCCAATATAATAGTGAGCCGGCAAGAGCTTTAACTAGTGAGTTGTCCCACTTAAAAAGAGAACAAATAGTAGGTTTTTTTTCTTTAGAAAAGTTTAAAAGAACTTTTAAAAATGAAAAATAAACTAGCATGTAGGTAATAGCTAAAATAATAGTTAATCCAACAACAACTATTGTATGTAGGATGTTTGAACTATGCTGTAATAAAGCTGACTGTTTAGTAATAGCTAGTACTTGTGTAATCACAGATTGTGGGTCTGTTGTTGAAGTAGTAAGAGTTTGTGCAGTATTGACAAGATCTGCAGGTGTTAACAAATAAGAGCCAATAACGGTTGGGATATGTATAAATAGAAAAGTAAAAAAGCCTGTTACTATTGCAAGCGGGGCTAAGGTAGTGAAATTATTAAAATAAGTTGAAAAAGTATACGATAACAAAGATTTTATTGACAGACGTGACATAGACACCCCTTTTGTGAGCAAAGAAAATAGAAAAAGTAATATATTTTTTTTATATAAATTATTTTAATTTGTTAAACCAGGTCTGAAGAAAAGAAAAAACAGAACCTTGTTGATGACATTGTAATCCTTTATTGATCAGTAAAATACCAGCAACAATACCCAGAACCCTAATGATTAAAGATCCAGAAAAGAGAAGCAATAATAAAATTCCCATGCCAATAAGAATTATTCCTGACAAATATTTATTTGAAAAAATGGTACACTTTTTGAAAAAATTTGGGAAATTCATTTTTTTATCCTTTTTTTTAAGATTAAAATCTTAAGAAGATTAACGCACAAGGTTTATGATTGTCAAACAGAGAGAAAATAAAAATGAAATATAAAAATAAGATTTTAGTATTAAAAGAGTCTTCCAGCCGAAAGACTCTTTTAAACTTTTGGCGTCCCCAAGGAGATTCGAACTCCTGTTACTGCCGTGAAAGGGCAGTGTCCTGGGCCTCTAGACGATGGGGACGTGAATTGGTGAGCCGCGTTGGATTCGAACCAACGACCCACAGCTTAAAAGGCTGTTGCTCTACCGACTGAGCTAGCGGCTCGGTTAAATTTGTATCTATAAGGTATAAACCATCGCGTTTTTTGTCAAGAAAACAGACGATATTTTTCAAAATTATAGCATTTTACTACATGATTATGAAATAATAACTAAATTTTAGCTCGATTGGGCCTTTTTTGTCAATGGTTTAACTTTTTAATAGAGTCTAAAAGTAATGGCTAGTTTACAGTGCTGTAAAAGATGCTAGGATGATTTATATATGATAGTACGTACTCCTGGGATAATTTAAGTCTGAAGAAAAGTCATTTTAACCATATGATTAATTTTGGAACAAGGGGTTTGGGTATGAAAACGCTTTATAAATTTGATCCACAAATTGCTGATATTATTAATCACGAAAAATGTAGAATAGAAGAAACTATCGATTTGATAGCATCTGAAAATTACGCCTATCAAGAAGTTATGGAAGTGACAGGTTCTGTGTTAACCAATAAATACGCAGAAGGTTACCCTGGCATGCGTTATTATGGTGGGTGTGAACAAGTTGATCGAGTAGAAAATTTGGCTCGAGATCGGGTTAAAAAACTCTTTGGTGCGCAACATGCAAATGTACAGCCTCATTCTGGTGCTCAAGCAAATATGGCTGCTTATTATGGATTGCTTAATCCTGGTGACACTATTTTAGGGATGAGTCTTTCTTCTGGAGGTCATTTAACTCATGGGTATCCAATAAATTTTTCTGGTAAATGGTATAAAGCAATTAATTATGGGGTGAATAAAGAAACTGAATTATTAGATTATGATCTCATAGAACAGTTAGCTTTGGAGCATAAGCCGCAGTTAATTATCGCAGGAGCTTCTGCCTATTCACGCACTATTGATTTTAAAAAGTTTAGAGAAATTGCAGATAAAGTTGGTGCAAAATTAATGGTTGATATGGCGCACATTGCCGGTCTTGTTGCTGCAGGGTTGCATCCATCACCAGTTGCTTATGCAGATGTAGTTACAAGCACTACGCATAAAACATTGCGTGGTCCGCGTGGAGGTTTTATTTTATGTAAAGCTGAGTATGCAAAAAAAATTGATGCAGCAGTAATGCCTGGTATTCAAGGTGGCCCTCAAATGCATCATGTCGCTGCAAAGGCTGTTGGGTTTTTACATAATCTTTCTGATGATTTTAAATTGTATGCACAGGAAGTAATAGACAATGCGCAGATTATGTCGCAAGCATTTATCAAAAAAGGATACCGTGTAGTTGCAGGTGGTACTGATACTCATTTGTTCACTTTAGATTTACGATCAAAAAATTTAACGGGAAAACAAGCAGAAGCAATTTTGGAACGCGCTGGTATTAATGTAAACAAAAATTGTATTCCTTATGATTCACAAAGCCCTTTAATAACCAGTGGTATTAGAATTGGTTCCCCAGCTATAACAAGCCGAGGGTTTAAAGAAGCTCAAGCATTACAAGTAGTTGAGTTTATAGATACTGCTTTGAGCAACTCTGAAGATGATCAAGTGCTTTCAACTATAGCATATGAAGTACGTTTTTTATGTTCTCAATTTCCAGTGTATGCTTTTTAATTCAAAGTTCTCGTGTTCCGCCACCTTCACATACCAATTTGTCAGTGAGTAAGGTTAATTCAGCAACTTTTTGTAGTCGTTCTAAAGGAATAGGCATTATGCAATTTTTTGTTTTGAGAGCTTTGAAAAATTGATTGATGAGATTTTCATACCCTTTATCAGGGGTTGATGTTGTTTCGTCAAATAATCGACTAGTGCCAAATCCACGTAATGTTTTGAAATCTTTCATGACAATTGATTTTTGATCAAAGAATAGTTCAAAGCGTTCAACATCAAGCCTTTGATTGCCTAAAGATGTATATAAGAGCGATCCAATTGAGCCGTCTCTAAAGCTTATGCTGATTGAAAAATTGTCCGTAGGAAAAGTAGTATCATTGTTAGGTTTTAAAGATTCAACAGAAAGTGAAACTGGTTCTGACCCAGTCAAAAAATAAAAAAGATCAAATATTGAACAGGCTTCTTCTATAACGTTTCCAAAGCTATTTTTATTATTAATTTCATTATCACCTATTTTGGTAAAGGCGTTAATGCGATAATGCATAACTAAAGGCGAATTTCTTTCAATAATTTCCCATTTTATTTTTTGAATAAATGGCGCAAACGATCTACTGTAGTCAACGCATAAGGGAGCGTTTGGGTTTCTTTCTAAGAATGTTTTTAATGGTTCGTATTGTTCTAAAGAAGTAACCATTGGTCTTTCAACAAACACCCCTTTGCCTAATTGTAAAGCTTGTAAAGCATGTTCGCTGTGTAATCGATAAGGAGATGCAATAACTACTGCGTCAACATTGTATGCATTAAAGAGTTCATTTTCATCAAGACAGGTTTTCTTTGCCCCAATGAAGTGTGCAATTTTTGTAGCTTTTCCTATGTTGTAATCAGATACTGCATTAATGATTACTTTTTCGCATGATGAAGTCAAAGCGTGTAATTTGTTTTTAGGTAAATCACTGACTCCAATAATACCTATGCGTAGGTCATCATAGAGCGCAGGGAGAAATTTTATAGGGGTATTAAACGAGTCTCTTGTCGCTGGAACAAATGAAACATTTTGTTGTATGCTAGTGCAGTTTATAGTAGCTCCAAGTAAGTTATTTGTTTTCAATTGGTCATATGCATTTTTAATATCATGGACAGAAAATTCTTCTGGTAGTAACGCATTAATATTGAGTTGATTATGTTCAATGAAATTAACTATAGCTTCCATATTGCGGCGTTCGGTCCAGCGTACGTATGGATAGGGGTAATCTTTTCCTTCTGTTTCATAAGAACTGTCATGAGTGCCTGGTCCAAACATATAAGAAGTGAGAAGGTCTATTTCTTTTTTACAAAAAGGGTTTCTTTCTAAATGTAATCCTACATCCCCAACTACCACGACACAGCCTTTTTTGCGTGTTATATTCATAGCAAGCTGTATGATATCACTGCTTTTACTTGATGCAGTTATTAAAGTGCAATCAATACCTTTGTGCGCAGAAATTTGTGCAATATCTTCTTCTATGGTTAATGAGTTTGCTAAAAATACTACATCGGTACCTAAATTTTTTGCAAGATCAATTCTTTCTTGTCGTAAATCAATTCCAATTACTTTGCATCCAGAAATTTTTGCAAGTTGTGCCGAAAGTTGTCCTAATAACCCAAGACCAATAATACAGACGGTTTCTCCTAATCCAACACGTGCTCGATGAAGTGCATGCAAGGCAACAGCAGCTAGCGCAGCGCTACTTGTTTGTTTAACAAAATTTTGGTCAATAGGTATGGCTAATTTTTCTGGTACGCAAACAATGTTAGCGTAGGTGTCAAAATCTCCGCCAGCACATGCTACATAATCTCCAGATCTTAACATGGTTACTTTTTCTCCAACGGCAATAACTTGTCCAGAACAGGAATAGCCAAGCGCTTTCATTGAATCATTAAAAACAGCGTCAGATTCAAATCTGTCTTTAACGTCTTGCCGGCATGAAAAAGCGGTAATTATCTGTTTTACTTTAAGAGGAATGGTTTCAAAAAGAGACTCTTTTTTTTCAGAATTTTGATTAAAGGTTTCAATGCCATTATTAAGACAAGAATAATGAATAGCTACCAAAACAGAATAAGGGTTAAGTTGTGAGCGTATAATGTTTTGTGTACGCTCTTCTGTTCCTTTTTTTAATAAGGCGCGGCTCATGCTAATTCCCTTTCTTCTTTGTCTTTTTCTTCTTTGCAATAATCATCATCTAGAGCATTTTTAGTTAACTTGCTTGCTGGTAAAAATAAATATTCATAATGAGATAAAAGTTCTTGTTTCTTATAAAATGTATGGTAAAAATCTGATAAATTTTTTTCTTTAATAAGTAAAGGATTAATAAGTTGAATAGGTAAAATTTTTTCTGAGCAATAAGAAATAAAGAAATCTTCATGTGCCTCAAGGCCAGATTCATGAGCAGCTATTTCGATTAATGAAGAGATTACATCTAAAGGAATGGCTGATGAAAAAATAATATGATTATCTTTTTTTAAATGATTTCCAACAGAAGAAATAATTTCTGAAAGTTGCGAGGAATAGCTTTTTAGAGATTGCTCGTTAGTCTTTTGTGACGTAATAATAAAATAGTTGGCAGGTTCTGTTGTTACTGATGCTTTAAAATTTTTTTGAATAAGTACAAAATGCAAAGCTTCTTGCGTTTCCTTGCTACTTACTTTTAAAGCGCCATTATTGACCGCGTTGACATTCTCTTTATTAGAATTGACAAAAACAACATCCAATCCTTCTTGGGCGGCAAGAATTGCAATTATAAGCCCATTAGTCTCTATTCCTATTACGCATACCTTTTTCATACTCATTCCTTTTTGCTTTTTTCTGATCGTAATCAGCATTGTATCAGCTTTATTGCTTCATCGCATAATACAAAAAATAAAACTAACATATCTTATAAATTCCGCTACTTTTAAAAAATTTAAGCAAGACTAAGCTTAATTTTTATTGGCGATTGAGAAAAGCAAAATAGTGGGGTACACTTTACAGGTAAATGAAAGACCTTTTTTATAACGTGCCTTTCTCTTGTATAATTACCTAAAAGCTTGAAATGGATTTTTATGGTAGAAGAAAAGCTCTTAACGAGTATTAAAGAGAACATAGATGAAGTTATTCAGCGCCAAACACCGTTGAGTATTTCTTTATGGCAAGAGTTCATAGACTTGCATCCTGCTGATATTGCAAAATTTTTAACCAATCTTACTGTTGATTTACGTAATCGTTTATTTGCAACTATTACTGGTGAACTTTCTTGTGAGGTTTTTAAAGAGTTTAGCGAGTCAATGCAGGTTCAGGTTCTTTCATTTCTAAATGATAATGGTAAAATCGATGCGTTAAGCTGTTTAACTGTTGATGAAATGACTGATCTTTTTGAAAATCTTCCTGATGATAAACTTAAAAAATATCTAAATTTACTTCATAAAAATGATCGGGAAAAAGTACTTTCTTTGATGCAATTTGATCCAGAATCAGCTGGTGGTATCATGGACATTGAAGTGCTTGCTTTGCAAGATGATTTTACGGTTCATAAAAGTATTCAGTTAATCCAGCGGCTTCAGGTTAAAAAAGAATTACATCGCCAAATATTTGTGGTGAATAAGAAAAAACAGCTTGTTGGTTATATTATGTTAGAAGATCTTGTGTTGCAAAAACCAGAAATCCGTATTGAAAATTTTATGCAAGAAAATGAACTGGTTGCGCAAGCTGATGAAGATCAAGAATCTATTGCTAAAAAAATGGTCCATTACAAGATGATGATTATGCCAGTTGTCGGCAATGAAAACTATTTTTTAGGTATCATACCCGGTGATACATTGGTTGATATTATTGAAGAAGAAGCTTCAGAAGATATTTATCGTATGTCTGCTATGCAGCCAATTAAAGGAACCTATTTTGATGACTCTTTTTGGCAACTTTTGTCTCGTCGTAGTTATATTTTAATTGCTTTATTATTAGCTCAATCACTGTCTAGTATTATTATTGAATTTCACGAAGCATTACTTGCTGGTTTCTTAATTCGTTATATTACTATGTTGGTAAGTACCGGTGGCAATGCAAGTAGTCAGACTTCAGCTATTATTATTCAAGGAATGGCTTCAGGAGAAATTGGTCAAGAGAATATTAAACGCTTTTTTAAACGTGAAATTTGTCTAGCTTTAGTTATGGGATTAATACTTGGTATTGTTGCTTTTATGCGAGTTTATATTACTAGCCATCATATCATGGGGAGTATTGCAGTATCGCTTTCCCTCTTTTCTATTGTAGTAGTTTCTATGATTATAGGGAGTTCTTTTCCGTTTCTACTTAAACGTTTTAATATAGATCCAGCTTATTCGGCAGGGCCTGTTTTGGCAACGCTTATGGATGTGCTTGGCTTGTTTATTTATTGCTTAATTAGTAAAAATTTTTTCTAATTTCTAGCGTAAATGTCAGAGGCGATTGGTAACAAAAATATATGCTTTTCCTTATTTTTTATATTCATTATGTGATCTCCATTTTTTTAAAGTAGTTTATTTATAGTAATATATATCATATAAATCTAAAAAAAAATTTAATAGAACAATGACCTTGAGCTTATTATTGATATTCTGAAAGAGAGGGTTTTTGCTTTTCATTAAAATCCGATTTATACTTTATTTTAGCTCTTTTATTGGCTATTTATTAGATTTTGATAGATATATAATTTATTATTTAAGGAGACTAAGGTGATTTCAGCTACTGAGTTCAGAAGAGGGACAAAAATTTTGCATAAAGATGAGCCTCATATTGTGCTTGAATTTCTGCATAATAAAACAGGTCGCGGTGGCGCATTAGTTCGGGCTAAATTACGCAATCTTATTACTGGTGCTCAGTTTGAAGAAAACTTTAGATCTGGTGAAAAATTTGCAAATCCTGACTTAGAACATAAAGAAATGCAATATTTATATGTTGATAATGGCTTATATAATTTTATGGACAACGATACCTATGAACAGGTTACTTTAGATAAAAGTAATTTAGAAGAAGTGATTGGCTATTTAAAAGAGCAAGAAATTTATCAAATGCTTTATTTCCAAGATCGCCCAATCGGGGTTACTGCTCCATTGCATATGAAGCTTAAGGTAATAGATACTCCTCCTGGAGTTAAAGGTGATACCGCTCAAGGAGCAGGTTCTAAGCCAGCAGTACTTGAAACAGGTATTACTATTCAAGTCCCTTTGTTTGTATGCGAAGGTGACATTATTAAAGTTGACACAAGAACTAATGATTATATTGAGCGTATGTAATTACGTAGATTGATGGAGAAAATTGACATGAGTATAAGTATTGCTACTAATTCGCGGCGTGAAGTTCGTTCACTAATTTTCCATCTTTTGTATGCGTTAGAATCAAACGAGTACTCTGTCTCTGTTGAATCAGTGGTAGAAAATTTTAATGATGGGCTTGACCTTGAAATTGAAATTGATGAAGAGGTTATTAAGAGCACTAAAGATATTGTTGAAAAAAAAGATCAATTAAGCGCTATCATGTTGCCATTTCTTTCTAACTGGCGCTTGGATAGAGTTGGTTGTTGCACTCGTTTAATTTTATATATCGCTTTTTGGGAAATGTATTTTTCTAAAACACCTCATACCGTGGTTATTAATGAAGCTATTGAACTAGCAAAATGTTTTGCAGAAAAAGATGCCTATAAGTTTGTAAACGGTATTCTTGATGAAGCTTCTAAACAGTTTCCTGAACAGAATGAGACCAAAGAAGTAATAGCGCATGGTGAACTTTCTGAACAAGATCTTCAAGACGAACCGCAAGCTAAATTTTCTGAAGAAGAACTTTTAGCTGATGATGACCAAGAAGATTTCGAGTAAGATTCTCCCACTCGCCATCCAGAGCAAAGCGTGGGATCCAGGAAAATTCAATAAAAATTCAAATTAAAGCCCCATAAATTCGGGGCTTTTTTTGTGTCTATTTTTTAATTTTATATAAATTTTTTTAGTTCAGTATTTACTGCGTCTTCATCAAAGAATAATACTAAAGATTTTTTAAACTGTTCAGGTGAGCCACTTACAAAAAACTCAATAGCAGGTTCATAGGGTAATAGTTTTATACGCACTAAATTATTCACGCAATCATCAGCAGAGATTAATTTTAAGTGCGGTGCTTTCGCTTTAATTAAATCTTTTAAAAATGCATAATGCGTACAGCCAAGTATTAATGTATCTATTCTTTCTGCTAGTAATGGCTTTAAGTATTCATCTATAGCTGCGTTGAGTTCTGGTAATTGTCCATTTGTTTCTAAGAGCGTGACAAATTTTGGGCATGCTATTTCAAACACCTTAATATCTTTATCAAAATCAAGTAACTGTTGTTTGTGGTGCCTTGTTGCAATAGTGCGAGCGGTTGCCATTACCCCAATTTTTTTATTGCGAGTATTGTTAAGCGCTGCAATAATAGTTGGCTTAAGCATATCAATAAATATGATTTCTGGGTAAAGCTTTAATAGTAAAGAAAGTGTGGTAGTAGATGATGTATGACAGGCTATTACTATTGTTTTAATGCCTTGAGATTTCATAAGTTCTACAATGGATATTGCACGTTGTTGTAAAAATTCAGGAGTTTTATCACCATAGGGAAGATGTGCGGTATCTGCTGCATAAATTATTTTTTTAAACGGATGCATTTTAAGTGCATTTAAAATTGAAAGCCCGCCAATACCTGAATCGAATACTCCGATAGAGTCATTTGTTATGATGTTCATTTTTAGTTTAGCGGTCTTATGCTTTTTATTAATATTTATTGTATTTTTACGCTTCGTTGGTCAACAACGCTTGTCAGTATAGTTTCAATAAATTTTTTATCAGAAATAAGATCTCGCTCCCTTTCATTATCAGGTTCAACACGTATTAATCCATTAGTAAATAAGTGTATCACACAGTTATCTTTTTTGAAAAGTAGACTTGTAAGTTTTGGCAATAAAGTGGCAATTAATGGATGGTGTAACTCGCTATGGCTTGGGCAATTATTGTTAATTTTAATTTGGGTATTAGTTATAATTCCATACTGATTCGATTTATTTACAGGAAAAACGCGATTAAAAAGATTAAGCACTGTTTGTACGCAGTCCCCATAAGAAAAAAGATTATGTAATTTATTAATAATCTGCATAGGTGGATTATAGATATTAGCATTGACTGGTGGTGCTAATGTATAAAAGCAATCTATGGTTAGAGGGCATTTTAATCGTATAGATTCTTGTAGCGCGGCAATTGCTACATTAACGCCATGGCTATGTGCAATAATACTGATAGTAGTATGTTGTAGATAATTTGCGAGCAAAAAATTAAGAAATTTTTGTGAATCATTTATTCTTTCTTGGTGTGACGGACCACCGGACCATGAATAGCTATGAATTATATGGTCAGGAAATGCGCATTTGAGTGCTTTATAAAAATCACTGCCTGGTTTATACCAAGGTTCTTGAGTGGCAAAGGTTCCATGAGTTAAAATAATTATTTTTTTAGGAATAAGTAATGGGGTAGGAATAGCGGGAGTTGTCTGGAGAGGGGCATAGATTAAGAGGACATAAAAAAAAGAGGAGAAACTAAATAACCACGTTTTTATACGTATCATAAGTTTCTCCTCAATTAATTTTACTTACGCAAAATTATGCTAAATCAGAGAAGAAATAAGCAATTTCTCGTTGAGCAGCTTCAGGTGAATCTGACCCATGAGTTGCGTTTTCCCCTTTTGAAGCACCAAATAGTTTTCTAATGGTTCCTTCTGCTGCTTCAGCTGGGTTTGTTGCGCCCATAAGATCACGCCATGCTTTGATGCCATCTTCTTTTTCAAGAACAAGTACCATCACTGGGCCTGAGGTCATAAAGTTTACTAATTCAGGGAAAAAAGATCTTTCTTTGTGTTCAGCATAAAAACCTTCTGCTTGAGCACGAGTTAAGTTCTTTTTTTCATGAGTAATGATATAAAAACCATTTTTCTTTATATGACCAACAATAGCAGTATCAAAACCAGCTCTCATTGCATCTGGTTTGATCATAGCAAGTGTGCGTTCAATCATCGTTCTTATTCCTTGTTTTTATCAGTTATACCAGCATGCTTTTCAAGTTCCAATTGGAATTGGCTCTTAGCTTTAGGTGCTTGTGGTTGTTCTACATAGGTTTCTTTAGGCGATGTTTGTTGTTGAACCGGTTGTTGTTGTTTACGTGGTTCTTCTTTAACAATATCACCAGTAAGGCGAGTGCTTAAACCTAATTTATGTTCTTCTTTGCTTACTTTAATAACGCGGAATTGTTTCTTTTCTCCGATAGTAAAGAAGTTGCCAATTTTTTCATCGGTCTTCTTTTCATCATTTATTTCAGAAATATGAACAAGTCCTTCAATGCCGGTCTTAAGTTTTACAAACATACCAAAATTAGTAATTTTTGAAATTTCACCTTCAACTAAATCACCAATTTTGTAATGTTGTTCAATAGCATCCCAAGGATCTTTTGATAATTGTTTAATACCAAGAGAGATCTTTTTGCTTGCGCTATCAATGTTTAAGACAATAGCTTCAACTTCTTGGCCTTTTTTGTATAAAGAACCTGGATGATCAATATGTTCTGTCCATGAAAGATCAGAAACGTGAACAAGTCCATCAATGCCTGGCTTTAATTGTACAAAGATACCAAAATCAGTAATGTTGCTGATTGCGCCTTTAACTTTTTCGCCAACTTTAAATTCAGACTCTACAGCTTCCCATGGATTCTTATCAAGTTGTTTTATACTTAATGACATGCGACGATTTTCTTTATCAAAAGATATAACAATTGCTTCGATTCCATCGCCAATAGCATAATGTTTTTTCAAGTCATTAATACGATCGATCCATGAAATTTCAGAAATATGTACCAATCCTTCAACGCCTTTTTGGATTTCAACAAAAAGACCGTAGTCAGTAATGCTTGATACTTTTCCTTTAATGCGTGAACCAATAGAGATTTCTGGAACAATGTTTTCCCAAGGATTTCCGCTTAATTGTTTTAAGCCAAGAGATATTTTTTCAGTATCTTTATCAAATGAAAGCACTTTAACGTCAATAGAATCACCGATTCTGACTACTTCACTTGGGTGTGCAATTCTACCCCAAGTCATGTCAGTAATATGTAATAATCCGTCAACGCCACCAATATCAATAAACACACCATAATTGGTAATATTTTTTACTAATCCTTTGATGATTTGGCCTACTTCTAGGGTATCAAGAACTTTTTTACGTACTTCTGCGCGTGAATCACTTAAGTGTTTACGACGAGAAATGATTACATTTCCACGTTTTTTATTAACTTTGATAATATTTGCAACTATAGTTAGTCCAACATATTGATCAAAATCGGTAACGCGTTGAATGTCAACTTGTGAACCTGGTAAGAATGCAGGAATACCAATATCGACTGACAAACCACCTTTAACTTTGTGAGTAACAACACCTTCAACAGGTTTTTCTTCTTCAAAGAGTTTGATGATACTATCCCACGCTTTATGTGCTTTTGCTTTTTCATAAGAAAGATCAACAGTGCCTTCAGGGCTTTCTAGTTGATTAAGCATTACTTCAATTGGGTCGCCAATTGAAAAATTTCTTAATTCTTTATCGGTGAATTCATAGCGGGGAATTAAACCATTTGATTTGTAATTGATGTCAACTAATATGCCATCGTTACCAACGTGAGCAACTTTACCAACAACAATTTTGCCTGGTTTGCAAATAGAGAAAAATTCTTCATAAAGTCCGCGTAACTCAAGCGCTTGCTCTTCGTTAAGAAAAACATCGTTTTCAGCTATTGCTTCAAGAATAATATTTGCTCTTGCAAACTGACTAGGCCTAGTGACCTCTTTTGACATAGGAACTCCAGAATTCTTTGCGTTTAAAACACAAGAATGTGCTTTAAAATTACCATTTATAGCTTTATTTTTTATCTGCAATAAAGCAAGGTAACTATGCGCCAAAGAACCGATTTTAAGGGTTAATTAAATAATAAACAATACTTATCCTACCCAAAATTGTGTTCTAGGGCAAATCTAGTTTTTACTGAGTGCAAGTTAAGCTTATCATGCTAAATATCAGTTTATTAAAATAGTTATGCGAGCATGATAAGCTCTATATCAATAGCGATAAAAATTGCTATATTTATTTAAAAGCTATCCGCAACATTTTTTATGTTTTTTGCCAGAGCCACAAGGACAATCATCATTACGACCAATTTTTGGACCATCATTGCGTGCGGTTGATTGTTCATCAACTGTAATGTTTTGAGTAACCATGTTTAATCGCTCAAGTTCTTGTTGGCGTTTGCGTTCTATTGCTTTAGCATCAAAGAATTCAATATTAAGTCTGAAAATAGCATGCACAATTTCTGTACTAATTTGTTGCATCATATCTTTAAACATAGAAAATGATTCTTTTTTATATTCGATTAGTGGATTTTTGTTACCCCAACTACGTAAACTAATTCCTTCTTTAAGGTGATCAAGATTTAACATATGTTGCTTCCATGCTTGATCAATTGTTTCGAGCATTAACCATTTTTCTGCATTAGCTATAGTTTCTTGATCTTGGCCTTTGCGTAACATTGAATATTGTTCAAGCATGAAGTTTGCAAGGTCATTTTGAAGGAGCATGGTATTTGTATGAGTAAATTTACGTTGTTCTAAAAGAGCTTTGTTAAAATGCATAACTTTAGCAACATGTTCTATAATTTCTGTATATTCTTCTTTGGTTAAAGAGTGATTATTATACTGTGCAAAAAAGTTTTGCAGAGAAGCGTTAATCATGTCTTCAATAAGACTAAAAATTTGATCCATGCCCTCAAGAACATTACGACGATATTGGTAAATAACTTTACGATGTTGATTCATGACGTCATCATATTCAAGAAGATGTTTTCTAATTTCAAAATTGTGTTTTTCTACTTTTTCTTGCGAGTGTTCAATGGTGCTAGAAACAAACTTTGATTCAATTACTTCATCTTCAGTCATTCCATAACTTTCCATACGGTCTTTTAAAGTTTGACCTGCGAAAATACGGATAAGATCATCTTCTAGTGAGATATAAAAACGGGACTCCCCTGCATCACCTTGACGGCCAGAGCGGCCACGTAATTGGTTGTCAATGCGGCGACTTTCATGGCGTTCTGTTCCAAGAATATAAAGACCCCCAGCATCACGAGCTTCAGAACTTAATTTAATATCAGTACCGCGACCAGCCATGTTTGTTGCAATAGTAATTTTGCCTGCTTGGCCTGCGCTTTCAATAATTTCTGCTTCACGTGCATGTTGTTTTGCATTAAGCACTTCATGAGGAATTTTATGTGCGGTTAATACAGCAGACAATGCTTCTGATTTTTCTATAGCAATGGTACCAATTAAAACTGGTTGGCCTTTTTTATATCGTTCGGCAATATCTTCTACGATTGCGTTGAATTTTGATTTTTCAGATAATAAAATGAGGTCAGGTTTATCTTGGCGTATTACAGTACGATGAGTAGGAATAGAAACTACATCAAGTTTATAAATATTTAAAAATTCTTCTGCTTCAGTTTGTGCAGTACCGGTCATGCCAGCAAGTTTTCCAAATAATCTAAAGAAATTTTGTAAGGTAATAGAAGCAAGGGTTTGACTTTCTTTTTCAATATCAACACCTTCTTTAGCCTCTATTGCTTGATGTAATCCATCACTGTAACGTCTTCCTGGTAAAATTCTCCCAGTAAATTCATCAACAATTAATACTTCACCATCACGAACAACATATTCAACATCAATTTTAAAAAGTGCATGTGCTTTTAATGCTTGGGTTGCATGATGTAAAAGATTAATATTTTCAATGGCATAAAGATTTTGAATATTAAAAGCAGCTTCAAGTTTGTCGTTGCCTGATTCTGTTAACAATACAGAACGTTGTTTTTCATCAACTTCATAATCAGTGCCTACAATAAGTTGTTTAATGGCTTGATCAGTGCGTTGATAATCATCACTGCTATCGTTAGAAGAGCCAGAAATAATAAGTGGAGTCCGCGCTTCGTCAATTAAAATAGAGTCAACTTCGTCAACAATTGCAAACGCAAGTTCGCGTTGTACATAATCTTCGAGTCTGAATTTCATATTGTCGCGTAAATAATCAAACCCAAGTTCATTGTTAGTTGCATACACAATATCAGAAGCATAGACCGCTTTGCGTTCAGTATCATTCATTGAATTTTGAAGCGTGCCAACAGTTAGACCTAAGAAGTTAAAAACAGGGCTCATCCATTGGGCATCACGACGTACTAAATAATCATTAACTGTTACTAAAAAAGCAGTTTTGCCAGAAAGCGCATTCAAATATAAAGGGAGTGTTGCAGTTAAAGTTTTTCCTTCACCAGTTTTCATTTCGGCAATTTTACCTTGATGCAAAACAATACCGCCAATTAATTGAACATCGTAAGGACGTTGGCCTAGCAAGCGTTGTGTGGTTTCACGCACTACTGCAAAAGCTTCTGGTAGTAATTGATCTAATGTTTCACCAGCATTAAAACGCTGTCTGAACTCTGTTGTTTTTTCTTGTAGTTGTTCATTAGAAAGTTTGCTAATAGCTTTTTCAAAACTATTAATTATTGTAACGATAGGTTGTAATTTTTTTAATTCTCGTTGATTGCGAGTTCCGATTATTTTTGTAAGTAGCGTTGTTATCATTTTATTCCCCTTATTTTGTAATGCGAAAATAAGTTTAGCGCACCTGGAATACTATTTCAATGAAACAAGGGTAAATTGTCTTAAATCGTCTTCTTTTTCGCGCCTGAAAGAACAATAATCTGTAGCGCAAATAGTGCATACATTAAATCTGAAACAAAATTGTTTTTCTTTAATACCAGCTTGTATAAGCAGTAATTTGGTATAAAGAGGTAAATTAAAAAATAATTTATTTCCGTTTTTTTTTACTGTTTTTTCAATTAAATGTGGGCTAAGATTTTGTACAAAATTAGTGTTTACTTCATAACAGCAGGGTAGTGCGCTTGGTCCAAAATAAATAATAATATCTTCTAGTTTTGTTTTATACGTCTCTTGAAGTGCATGTAGCATTGTGGTGCCAATATTTTTTATAGAACCACGCCATCCTGCATGAGCTATGCCAATTGCATGGTTGTGATTATCAATCATTATAATAGGTAAACAATCAGCAGTTAAGACTCCAAGCGCAACACCAGAAAGATTAGTAACTAAAAAATCACCTTCACGACTAAACAGTGTGTTATTTTTCTCGTTATTCAGAGCTGAAACAACATGAAGGCGCGGGATCAAGGTTTTTGTATTTTTTTCTGTTTTATCTTCACTGATAATAGTTCCTTGTGTGCCATGCACTTGGTTCTGAAAGTAACATGCTTTTATATTTAATTTTTTATTGATTTCCTCAAAAGGTAGCATGGTTAAAACAGATTCAGCAGTCTGTATGCCGAGTTTATTTTTTGAAATTTGATGTAATTTGTCACCTATAAAAATTTTTGCATAAGTTGTTTCATAAAACATTATTTTTAATTCTCTCCTATTTTTCTGAACATATTTTTTTGTTGTGTAATCATTATTTTTTCAAAATAAATATAAATTTTACACTAAGAATTCATTATGCTAGCTTACCAAAAGTGAGTAGTATATAAACCATTTTTTTAACAAGAAAGGTCTTAATTATGAAGACAAATAAGCGATTTTTTGTAGTAGCATTGTTGCTTTCAGTTTCTTCTGTGGCGCTTTATGCAAACAAAGGTACATTAGAAAATAATAGCGAACTTACAAAAACAAATACATCACAAAAATCATCTTCTGTGCAACAACAAAATTCTGTTGTTGATACTGTTAGCGATATCGTTAAGCGTTCAATAGCAATGCCTCTTTCTGTTGCCGGGGTTTCAAGTTACTTTATGTATAAAGTTGGTACTGATATTTATACTAATTATGTACAAAATTATGGTAGCTATATTACCGATGCTGCAATTACTAAATCAGTAGAAGGTATTGTCCCTTTTAATTATGGTAAAGGTATGTCTCAATGGGCTTTGACCTGCATGGTTGGCGCTATGGCTTTTATGACCGCACGTAAAGTTGCTGGTTATGCTCCAGAAATTATTCGTACTCCTGTTGAAGTGGTAACAAGAGCTGTTAACAGCTAATAGTTATTATTTAATTGTTATATAAGAATTTTTATATTTTTTACTAAAGATGTATAAAGATTTTAAAAAAGGCTCGTTTAAAACTCGGGCCTTTTTTGTTATGTAATTGTCTTACAGTTTGTGGCAAAATTAGAAAATTTACCACCAATAACCACGCCTACAACCACCATAAAAACCCCATCCATATCCACCATAGCCGTACCAAGGATCATAAAAAGGAGAAGACCAATAGACAGGTGCTTGAGCGCGTAATTTTTCTAGCTCCCATGCCTTATCCTGTTTATCTTGAATGATATCATCAATAATATCCCCAGCTTCATTAGAAATAAATCGCTGACATTTATCAAAAATAAGATCTTTAATGTTTTTATCAAAATCTAAAAGAGTACAAGAGCTACCTGCAAGAAATTTACCTTTATGATATAATTCAAAATTAATTATATGAGGGTTTAAATCTTGAATAGCAAACTCTTTTTGCAAAGCAGGAAAGTTATTCAAGGTTATGAGTAAAAATTGAACGTCAGCCTTTCTATAGAGTTTTTGTTTGCTTAATTCATTAAAACCTTTACGAACCGCTTCTTGTTGCTTTCTAAAATCACGATCAGTTTTTTCTGGTTCTGTTGTTGCAAGAACAACAGTGAGTGGTTTTGAAGGATTAGAAGTAAGATCATCAAATTGACTAACCGATTTGATGGTTGTAGGACTTGCTCCCAAAAAGCAGACCGCTAGTAAGATTATGGTTGCAATAATTGCAATTCCGTAATGTGCATAATTTCTTTTTTTCATAACTTCTCCATTCATCTTCGCTTTAAATAAGCTATGACGTAATTAATCCATTTAATTAATTATAAGCATAACGCAGTTAGGTCGCGTAATTCAAGAGTTGTCTGATGGGATGCAAGACTATATGCTTAAAGTGGTAAAAAAAGAAGAGAGGAGCGTTTTATCACTCCCCTCTTTGTAAGCTCATTATGAATCTTTATTATTTTGTATTAGTTACTAAAGCTTTAATATAAATTAAGGCGTCATTAGAAGCTTTACTTATAGTACTTATTTGATTTTTTTTATCATAAGTCTCCTTATGTATTTCTCCAATTATGTAAAGACCATTTTGTTCAGCATAATCTTGAGGATCTTTTGCTCCATTTGCTAAACAAATAGTTTGTCGAGCGTTAATTTGTTTTATGGTTGTGTCTTCAGGTTGAGTTAAAGCATCTTCATAATTAGGCATATCTAATCTGTACATTAAATATTTAAGATGATGCTTTAGAACATTAAATTTACTACCTAATTTTTCTTCCATTTTATTTGCTTCTATTTTGTAAAGAGGCATAGGGTTATAAAGGCAAATAATATTACCAGATCGTTTTTGTGGAAGAATAATAATATCTTTTTCTGGATTAGCAACTATTGGAGCAAAAATAGAAAGATCATAATTTTTTGTTGAATTTGAGCGAATTATTCTCCCAGTTTCACCCCCCATTCGTTTTTTCTTTGGTTCTAAAGCAACCCCAGCAACTATGGATATGGGAGTATCAGTATGCGGTTCCTTTTTTAGTAAAGGTTTTCCATAGGATAAAATTTCATAACCATTGAAAGAGGCTACGGAATTTGAAGCAATACATTCTTTTGCATTAGTGGATGTTGTAGGGGTAAAGCTGGTAGGTCTAATTCCAGTCTTTATTTTTTCTATAATATTATCATAAAAAGCCCTGAATTCGTCGCTTTGATCATCCTTGTCGATATTTTTACTACCGGAAACTAAAAGGTGATACTTATTTAAATTGGCGGCGGAAAGAGCACCGAGTTGTAGCCTGTCTGCTATAAGATCAGCATATTGAACAATTCTTGATTTTATTTTATCAGATATAGTTTTTGCATAATTGTTCGTGTCTATGACAGATTGCCTTATTGTATACATATATTCTTCGATATGATTTTCATTATTAATATCGCATTTAATCATTTGATGAGGGTCAACAGAGTCATGGCATAGTGGTTCTTCTATAGGTATTTCTATTATAGATAAGACTTTACAAAGTGATTCTCTAAAAATAGTATTTTGGGTTTCAACTTGTTCGTTTTTGCTATCTAATTCAGCTTTCCCACTTTTTTGTAAACTTCTTAGCTCGGCTAATGCATCGGTAAATGATTGAGTTACATTCTGAAATGCTGCAGCGTGATTATCATAAGCTTTTTTCCATGCGGCAGCTAAGTTTTCTGGTGATGTATTTTGAATTGATTTTTCAATTATATCATATTCAGCATTGATAGTACGATTTATACCATCAATGGTTGTTTCGATATCCTTTTTAAATATTTCTTTAAATTCATCAGCCGTTTTCATTTTATCTATAATTTTATTTTGCACTTGTAAAAGATCATTATATTCGGATTCAAGTATTTTCATTTGTGAATATATTGATTTTATTTCGTTAGAAATATTTCTTAATCCAATTACTATATCGCCTAAATCATTAATTGAAGATATTATTCGGTTGGTTAGTACTATTGTTTGGTGTATCGTTCCTTTCAAATCCCCACCAATGCCGCTAATAGTGGAATCTATTGAGGCTATTTTTTTAGGTTCAGAGGATGTTTTAATGTTATTAATAGTATTTAGAAGTTGGAAAAGTTTTGTTTGTTTTTTTAATCTTTCTAGATCATCAAGCATTTTATCATCTGCTGGTTTTGCTAAAAGAGCTTTCACTCTGCTCATTTCTTTATTATAAGCAGCATCATCAGTATAGATTTTTTCAGAAATTTCACGTGTTGCACTTAAAATAGCTCTTTCAAGAGCCTCCATATTATCATCTGCAGGATTAATCATTTTTAGAGTAAATGCATAGGTTACTTGAAGTGCTATTTCGATATAATCGAGTATTTTTGTGTTCATAGTAGCATTACTAGTTTCTCCTGATTTAGGATGTAATGCCGCTCTAATGAATTTATTCCATTGTCTGCCTTTGCCAAGCGTAGATTGATCGTTGGCTGTAGATAAATGTTTTTTATAAATTTCAATTAATCGAGGTTCTAAGACCGCTTGCCCTGAATCTATTACTTTATCAACAACAGGAGCTTTTGGATTAATTGGAGCGGGAGCTGCTGGATTAATTGGAGCGGGAGCTGCTGGATTAATTGGAGCAGGAACGCCTGTAACAAATCCTGGATTTGCTTGAGGATTATGATTGCGCGCTTCAGCGGCTGCTTCTTTTGCTAATTTTCTTCTTAAAAAAGCTTGGTGAAAATCTTGTTCATTTGCTCCTTGGAGATTTCCGCCTGAAACAACTTCGGCTTGTTCAGCTGGTGATAAATTTCTAAAGAATTTTTCAAATTCTAAAAGAGCAGGGTTTACAGCATTACCAACTACTGCGGGGATATTAACTTGTTGTGCTGCTTGTATAGCTGGAGCAGGTACTGCTGCAGCAACAGCATTAGCTACATGAAAAGGGTTGCTTGGGTCTGCAGCTGGTATTCCAGCTGCTTGTAAAGCTTGATTAAGTATGGTCTTAATTTTTTCATGGTTTTTTACCGGATCTGGACTAGTAGCTATTACATGATTAATGATATTTCTAAGTGTAAGTGCATCACCGCTAGCTAATGCTGAATTTAAAGCGTCAAGTGCATTTTTTGGCGTTACTATTGGTTGCATAGCTGTTAAATTATCAGTTTGAAAAAGGCAATTTAAGGCAATAAAAGCCGTAAGGTATTTTATTTTGTATTTCATAATTTTTTCCTTAATGTTTTTTAAAGATTAAAAATCTTTATTGAATCCCGCCCAAATATTCCATAGAGAAAGTGTGCGGTTTGCTTGTCCAACAGTGTAAGAAATCCCTCCATCAAGCATAAAATCTCTGTCTTTAACGCAGATTGTTTTTGATGCAGAGCCAGAGAACGTATGTTGTGTATTAGATGGTTGAGCTGCAGAAGAAAAGTCTAGGCTAGATATAGTTATAGGACTAAAGGTAGTAAGCCGTGTGGAATCAATAGCGGTATTAATTTTACGAAATGGAGCAGTATTTCCTCCTACGTTATCAAAATCTGAAAATGCTATGGAAACCCATAAATCATTTAAAGTAACTTCTTCAGCTTGTTGCATATTGAATTTATAGCTTAACTGATAGTTACATTTTGCAAACAACGCGTTTAATTGAATCTGTGCTTGATGGGTAAAGTTTGGGCTTACTCTTACATCTTTAGTAAAACGATTGATACCCCATCGGTATGTAGGAGCATTCATATCTGCTGTGTTATCATTCACCGTTAAGTAGCGGCCCCATGGGTTACCAACAGGGTCAAAAGAACGTTTTTGTGTATTAGGGCAACGATAGGTTGTTTGCATGGTGCCATTGATTAGAATGGTTTTTTCAGAATCTTCTTTTAAGACGCTTCCATAATGTAGACCAGTGAATAAACCAAGGTGGCCGTTGTTGCCTAAAATAGGTTCAAACATGTAATGTGCTTTTGGTTTATTGCTGGTGGGTAAAACAAGGCCTGCAAATGGTTGTAAATAAAAATCAGCTTCACGTTTCCAGTTATAGCCAAGCGTTAAGGTGATATCAGAAAGACCTGTTTTGCTTCGTGGGCCGTCAATTTTACCATAAAGCATTTGCGGTTGTTTAAATGCATCTTTCATATTTGATGCTTGGCGTACGCCTTCTATAGAAAAGTCACCAGCACGCAAATTTGCTGATCCACCACTAGAAATAATAACATTTTCAGTAAGATGCATATCCGTTTTTACATTAAGTAGTTGTGTAGAAAGGCTTACCCAAAAATTATTACAACGTTGAGCAAAAAAAACTAAATCAGCGCCAATAGTAGTTCTTTTTGGGGCAAATTTTATAGTACTATTAAAAGTCCCTGTTTGGGCGACGCCTGTCCCTACGGTTATTATGTTGAAATTGTAACTTAAGATATCTTGTTCGGTACCGGTAAGATTTGCATTACCGCCAGATACAGGCACACCCTGTTCTCTTACTACCAACTCATCTTTATCAAAAGGACTGAAATAACGCGCTAAGCCTTTAGAGTTAGTTGATCGGCTATAAAAAGGGTTGATTGAAAGACTATACTGGTTGCCGTTTGGAATTTCATCAACTTGCCAAAAATTGCGATAAAATAATGCATCAGAACCCGAAGCGCTGCCAGTAGCCATAAAACTTTTACTAACTACATTAGTTGAATGTAGCGGTGTTAAATGCAGTAGGCCTATGCTGAATAGTAGTGCCCATGACCAATAATAGCACATTAATAACCGCTTGTTTTTGTATCTATTCATCCCTTTTCCCCTTTGACAGAATATTTCCCTTTAGAAAAAGAATAAATAAAAATGAATTAAAAAAGCAATAAGTAAAAGAAACTGTAATAAATTTAAGTTCTTTTACTTATTGCTAATGTTTTTAAATAATTTCTTTAAATTTAATAAAAAATATTATTCAAAGGTAACTTTAGAAAATTCAGAATTTTTTTCAACAAATGATTCATAAGCGGTTGTTAATTCTTCCAGTGTCTGTATATTGTCGATTTGGTCTGAAAAGGATGAAAGTGCAGTGGCATCTTCTTTCGCTTCTTGTAAATCACCTATCCGATTTTCTATTTGAGATTTAATTTCGGCAATGATAGTAGCTTCATCGTTTGTTTTTAGTTTGCTTGAAATATTGGTTATAAAAGTTTCCAAAGGATTTATGGGTTTAGCAGCAACAACAGGAATCTTTCCTGCCTGACCACCTTTTATTGTTATTCGTGGATTTGGCGTCTTCATGTAACCAATAGTATTACATATTTTATAAAATAATTGACGTTCACCATCATTTAATGAAGTCCACATATCTTTAACATTTTCAATCGATCCATTTTTTAATGGATCACCATTTTCAGTTAATAATGTTTCATCTAGTTTCTTTATTAATAGATTAATAGAATTGTTATCATCTTCAAAGAAATTTTTTGGTTCCTGACCCAGTTTTATTTTTTTACTAATAATAATAATATACTCATCAATGATATAACTTATAAAGTTAAATTGATCAACAGAATTATTCTTAAGTTGATCTTTATACTTATTAAACTTCTTACTATATTCATCAGAAGAAATCATATCATTAAGTGTAATTATAAATTGGTCAAAAGATAAGTATTCATTAATAGTAATTGCTCCTTGTTTTAATACTAGTTCAAGATCTTGATTAGCAGCAATTGCAGGTTCTTTCTTTAGAGGAGAGACAACAACATTTTCTTTTTCAACACCTGCTTTATTTCTAGGAGCAACTGGTGGTCTTTGTTTTTTTATAACAGCAACTACTCCTTTTGCAAGGGTTCCATCGTTAAGTTTTTGTAAATTTTCCTTATACTTTTCTTCATGAACTTGCAAGCTTATAAGTTCAGCTCTTTTTCTTTTTTGTTCTTCTGTTAACTTAATTCCTGACGCTTCAGCTTTTTTTAAAACATTTAAAAAAGATTCGGCTACAGCCTCATCAATTATTCCTTCATCTTGATCAACTATTAATTCTATTTGTTTATAAAGATCAGACATTTGTTCTTTTAGTTCTGCTTTAAATTCTTCATTTACGGGTTCATCATTAAGGTATGATTCTTCTTCAGTTGGTCGTTCAACAAATTGACGCCTCTTTCTTCTGATTTGTCTTGAAAATTTGTTTTGATATTCAGCGAGCGCATTGGAAAATAAATGTGCTTGACCGGCAGATCTATAATAATTTTCAAGAGGCTCAAGAAGTTCTGATGCTCTAGAAAAATCATTATCAGTAAGAGCTTGTTTGAATTGTCTGATTATTGATAGATGACGATAAGACTCTCTTCTGGTAGAATCATCAATAAAAAAATATTTTTGATTTTGTTCTTCATCATCATCTTCTTCTTCTTCTTCAATTTTATCATCGATTTTTTCTAGTTCTTTAGCAAATTCTGCATTAAATTTGGCTTGTTCTGCTAAAAAAAGTCTTGGTTGCCCCTGGGCTTTAAAGAATTCTTCAACTTCTTTTAAGAGCATTGAAGCTGTAATTATATCGTGATTGTTTATTGCCGCCCGAAGAGCTCTACGTGGGTCAGCCGCATTGAGTGAATTGCCTACTAAAGTTAAGCAAAGTGATAATAAAAAAAATTTTTTAAAAAATTTCATAACAATATCCTCCATTTTATTTTTAACAATTATTTAATTATTTATTCATCATCAGCTTCTGTACCAATATTTAGGCTTGCATATTCGTCAGTTATTCGCTTTTTAGTTTTCTTTATTACATCATAATGTAATTTTATTATTCCACGAATCACATTTTCAGCTTTATATTTTTTTAGAATTTGATTTCGTAATTTTTTAATAGAACTATTTATTTCTATTTTATAAAATGTTGCATTAACAATAGTTTCTAAGATCTCATAGCAGTCATATTCATCTAGGTCATCTAAGCTGCTATCATAATCTTCATACTCTATTAAATTTTTTTTAATCTCTTCGATTTCTTCTCTTTGTCTTTCGTTAAAAAATAGAGTAATGTTTTCAGTGAATAATGAATTATCATAAACTTTTTCTTTGTCACGGCATTCTGCCATGATAGCTTGTTCTAAAGCGTCAACACTATCAATAGATTGTGTTTGAGTTAAAATATAGTCTCGGATTTCTGTTAAAGTTTCTCCTATATCAATACCAATTAATTCTGATTTAATAATATTTTTTAATAATAAAATAATTGTTTTATCATTAATTTCATTCCCTTGTTTTTTTAGTTCCCAGGCAGAAGAAATAATTTGTTCTATAATTTCATCTTGATGAACTTTTAAATATTGATATTTCTCTTCTTGAGATGCTTCTATGTTTACATCTTGAGGAAGCTCTGCATTATCATCGTCATCTGTTTGGTCACCGCTTGCTTGAAGAACTTTTTTTTGTAGCTCTATATTTAGTTGTCTTGTTAATAAATGATGAGCTTTTGCTAATCTTTTTTGTGCGTCTTCTATAGTATAGCCAAATGTTTCTTTAAAATTACTATAATCTTTATTAAACAAATGAACTTGTCCTGCGGATTTATAATAATCTTTTAAAGAATCTACAAGATCTAAGGCAGTTTTTTCATCCTTTATTGCAAGAGCCTGCTGAAATTTTCTTCTTATATTAGTTCCATTGAGTGAGCTTAATCCAATTAAAAAAAACAAGAAAAAACTATTAAAAATAAATTTTTTCATAAACCATCCTTCTTTATTAACTATTTTGAATCTTTGCACTTTATAAACAAAGTTTTCATTAAATAAAGCTTACCGGTTTGTTTTTCTATTTGTCAATTAATTTTTTAATTTATAACTTTAATAAGTTTAAATAAAAGAGCCTCATTTTTATCTGAGGCTCTTTTATTATTAAATTAATTGTTTGATGAAAAGAGTGGTTTTATCCTATTGCGGCAAGAAGTTGTGCTTTTAGTCCTGCACTGGTTTTATCGCCAAGTTTATGATCATTAAACCATTTTTGTTCTTTTTCTAAAGACCCATTTCCAGAATCAAAAGCTTTATTGCCTTTAAGAAGTGCTTTAGTAACAGCCATAACTGTATCTATAAGGGCTGCAACAAGTTCTTTATATTTGCTAGGATCTTTTAAATAAGAAGTAGAAGGTAATATTCCACCTTTGTCTGCAATTTCTCCTATGCTCGCATCTCCTGATGCATAAGTAGTAGATAATTTTATAACACTACCTGTTCCATCATCAAAAATAATTTCTGAATTTTTTAAATAATTTAGAGTTGTCGTGGGAATCGGTTTATAAAAAACAGGACGAAGACTGTCGATAAGTATTCCTTTTTCATTGGAATCAAAATTAGCAAGTGTGTCTTTTAATAATTTTTCATTAGCGGCTACTGATTCTTTAGTTGGTAGGGAGTCTTTTTTTATATCCCATAGTACAAGTTTGCTATTGCTTGTTATTGTAGAAATTGTTGTTGAATAGAAACTTGAAAAATTACTACATAAATCGATTAAACTAACAGTAGCATCAGTATTATCTTTAATAGATAAGTCTGTTGGAGTTTTATCTATTTTTACAATGCTATCTTTAAAATTAGGATTGTTTGCAATAGCAGAAGTAGTTGCGCTATAGAAATTTTCTAGAGCTTGTGAGCCTTTGTTATTAGTAGGCCCTTGATTGCTGTTTACATAATCAATAACTTCTGCAGCGCTCATTTTTTTGTTTTCCATAATATCGCAAATATCGTCAAACGGCATTCCTAAATTTTTATAGAAAAATTCTTCAAGCTGTACTTCATACTTAGAAAATAGTTGTGGCTGTCCAGCTGATTTGTAATAATCACGTAAAGCTATTCCATCTTTTAGTGTTTGTACAAGATCAGGATTTTTAGCGCTAAGATCATTAGTTAAATCTGTTATGGGTGTTGATTGTAGTAAATTTGAAAAACTAGTAGTTGCTAGGAATAATAAAATTATTTTTTTAAATAGTGTTGTTTTCATAAAAATCCTTTAAATAATTATTTAATTAAAATGAAATTTGTGCTTTAGCCCAAACACCCCAACGATTCATAGAAGCATTATGTTGTGAAAATTCATAAGAAGCGCCAGCTTCATAGTTTTTTGGGCGAGCGCAATCACGTTGACAATAAGTACCAAAAGATCCGTGTAGTGTGGTAGAAACGTATGCAGGATGTGCAGCGGATTCTAAATTTATATCATCTTGTTGAATGAAAGAATTTAAGGCAACATCATTGCTCGATAATTCCGTACCAATTGTACGTAAGGGATTTGATGCGTTAGTTGTTGCTAAGGATGTAACCATTGGGCCTTCTTGCCATAAATTTGCAAGAGATACTTCTTCTGATTGACGTAAGTTGGTAGTGCAACCAAGATTTGCATGGAAGGTTTCAGTTATATAAGAGAGATTAGTATCAATATTTGCAGCCAAACGTGGAGTAACCTTTACATTTTGTGTCATTAAGTTAATTCCAAAGCTTCTTGCTGTAATTGATGCGGCAGTTCTTTGTGCAGAATTTGCAAACATTGAAAGATAACGGCTCCATGGGCCTTGTCTATATAAGTCTAAAGAGCGTTTTTGTGTGTTTTCAAAAAGATATTGAGATTCTGCTGACCAGCTTAACCATAAATGGCCAGAACCAATTTTGCAAGAGTCAAATTGTCCACGGCTTCCAAAAATAATACCAGCATGACCATTGTTGCCTAAAATTGGTTCAAAAACATAATGAGCTTTTGGTTTATTACTTGTAGGTAATACTACACCAAGGTAAGTAGTCATATAAAGATTTGACCAATCAACGCTATCATACCCAATGCGTAATGTCATGTCTCCAACGCCTGTTTTTTTGCGTGGCCCATCAATTTTTCCGTAAGTCATGCCAGCTTGTCTAAAAGCATCTTTCATAGAAGTTACAGTCAATCGACTTTCAATCCCTTGTATTGCTCCTGCTGCAAGACCTCCAGCATTAATTATGGAATTACCAGCACCACCACCATTATTAGTAATATTTTCAGAAAGTCTAAGGTTATTATTAACATGTACTATTGGCAAATCAAGAGATGCCCAGAAATATTCTCTAAAATATGCACGTGCACTAAAGCCAAAACCAATGGTTGTATGATGAGGATCTAAAGTAATGGTACTTTTAAATGTATCCGGGGTAAGAAATGAACAGTTAAAGTTGAAAACTTGAATATCTTGAACTAGTTCATTTATGGTAGTTGTTGCGCTACCAACATTTTCACCGGCTCTTAAGGTTGTTTTGTTATTGAATAAAAAATAGCGGGCAAGGTCGCTTGCGTTAGTTGATCCACTTGCAAAGAAATAAGTTTGAAGGCCAGTTTTTTTGAGTGCACGGCCGTCGTTATGTGCATCTTCTACTAAAGTATTTTGAAAAGCTAGATGTCCGTAATATGGACGAACAGAAAAGAAACTGCGAGAAACATCATTTGCCAATAGACCTCCAACACTAGTACTTAAAAGGACTAAAAGACCTATTTTCTGTACTTTTTTCATGCAACTCTCCTTATTTTTAGTGTGCAAGATTTAACTTTACTGCTTTGTTTAAGCGTACAGTTTGGTAAACTACCATGGCTTAATTTGAAAAATCAACCATTTAATTTTTAGCTTTTTAAAACTGTGCTACGATAGTGATCCTTATTTATTTTTGATAACTGTATATTTAAAGAAAGTATAAAATTATGATTTCACGTATTCGAGGAACTCGAGATATTATCGATACCAAGTTGTTTAGGTTTGCCGTTAATCTTATTACTCGTGCGTTGAAATTGCATAATTATCAAGAAATTATCACACCAGTTATTGAACCTCTTGAACTGTTTTGTCGTTCATTAGGTACAGATACCGACGTTGTCAGTAAAGAGATGTTTATAGTTAGTTCTTCTTCTCAACAAGATGAAACTAAAGACGCAATCTGTTTGCGCCCAGAAATGACCGCTTCAATTGCTCGTGCGTTTGTAGAAGAAGGGGTGCAATTGGTTCCTTGGAAAGTGTTTTCTTTTGGTTCTTGTTTTAGATACGAGCGACCGCAAAAAGGAAGATATCGTGAATTTTATCAGTGTAGTATTGAAGCAATTGGTGTAGCGTCAGTTGCACAAGATGCGCAAATGATTGCACAGTTAGAGAGAATTTTTCAGGAGCAATTTAAAATTGAAGCATATGCTATTCATATAAATTTTTTAGGGATTCCAGAAGAGCGTACCGCTTTTAAAGAATTACTTTTGGTCTTTTTAAATGAACATGAAACATTGATTTGTGATACATGCAAAAAACGAAAAAATACTAACATTTTACGTGTTTTTGATTGTAAAAATGAAGCCTGTAAATTAGTTTATTCTAAAGCGCCAGAGCTGGTTGATTCGCTAGGCCAAGCTTCAAAAGCTGAATGGCAGCAGTTGCAAGATTATTTAAAAGCGCTGTCTGTTTCATTTGTGTATAATCCTCGCTTAGTTCGTGGTCTTGATTATTATAACAAAACAGTCTTTGAATTTGTGTCTCCTCTTTTGGGTGCGCAATCAACTTTTTGTGGTGGGGGGCGTTATGATAAATTAATTGGAGAAATTAGTGGTAAAGATGATCAGCCTTCTATTGGTGCAGCTATTGGTATTGATAGACTCTTAATGATCTTAGAACAATCACAAGATAGATTGATGATTCCATATGATTCATCAATTGTGGTTATTATTCCTTGTGCTATAGCGCAACAGGGTATTGCATTATTATTGGCTGATGCATTAGTGAGGGCAGAAAAAACAGTGGAAGTTATTTTTGAAGGATCTGTCAAAAGTATGATGCGAAAGGCCAACAAAATTGGGGCTCGTTATTGTGTGCTTATAGGGGAACAAGAGCAGGCAGATGGAACGGTAATTCTTAAAGATATGCAGGTTGGTAAAGAACAGATTATTAAGCAGGTTGAACTTAAAAATTTTGTGTAACTGTTTAAAAGATTAAGATTGTATGTATCCAGGGCAACAATAAATAAAGAGCTGGAATAACAAAAAGAAGCCCATCAAACTTATCAAGTAAGCCTCCATGGCCTGGCAACAGAGAACCAGAGTCTTTGAGGTGTGCTCTTCTTTTAAACCATGATTCAAAAAGATCACCAGTTGTTGCTAAGATGCTAAAAATAAAACTCACAATCAAAATAAAAAGAGCTTTTTTTAAGTTTAAATTTGTTTTATTTAAAAAGAGTAATGATAAATAAACAGCTAAATAGCCAGCAATTGCACCTTCCCATGTTTTTTTGGGAGAAATCTTTGGCGCTAATAAATGTTTTCCCCATAAATTTCCAATAAAATAAGCAGCTGAATCATGGAAAAAAATAAGTAAAATAGTAAAAGCAAGAAGAGGCCTGTAAACTGAATGTAACATTAAAATCATTATGATAAGTGACGTTGCCGGATAAAATGGAGTAATAATCCAAAAAAGTTTAGTTTTTGGGGATACAAGTTTTGGCCATTCAACAGAAAGAATCCATAAAGTTAATGTTGCTCCAATAGCTGTTAGAGTCGAAAAAGGTGCATTAAAATAAATAAAAAAAAGTAGCCCAATAATTGGTGCACCAGTTATAAAGCGTTTAATGATATTTGCAGTAAATTGACTATTCATTAAATTGACCCTTAAGCAGTAAATGCATTAGGTATATAAGAAACTAATTGATCGCCTTGAACTAACGCTACATCAAAACGGTAAACATTGGCAAGGGAGTGTAAATTATGTTCCGCCATAAAAAACCGTGCGGTAGTAACAATTTTACGTTGCTTTGAAGGGGTAATTACTTGTGAAAGTTGAAAGTGCGCAGAAGTTCTTGTTTTAACTTCAATAAAAAGAACTTGTTGGTCTTTTTGTGCAACAATATCAAGTTCGCCATTTTTACAATACCAGTTTTGTGCTAAAATTTTCCAGCCACGCTGTACTAAAAGATTAGCTACTACGGCTTCACCTTGTTGTCCTAAAACTGTTCGTGCGTTTAAACTAGCGTTGTCTTTAGAATTGTAAGACATAGCGTTTATTGTTTTTAGGTTCAGGTAAGCTAATTGTTTTAGAAAATTCAGGAAAACGTGTAGCAAGTTGTGCAAGTACGGTGTCAGCGCGTTCTGTGAGTCCTTGAGCAGTTGCAAGCTTGTATTCAAGTTGTAATGCATCCGGTTCAATTACAGGAATTTTTTTAACATATTTATCTTTTATGGTTGCTAAACGTCCTTGTGCTGCATCAAATTTTTGACCATGCAAATAAAATTCAAAAACTTCTACTTCATGTTGATAAAGTTGTTTGTAGCAGTCTTTTTGTATTTCTTTAACAGGCTCACAATAAGCAGTATAGGCTCCACTTTTTGCAAGATAACTTTCTGTTAAAGCGAGCGTTTCGAGAGTTTTTGTTTGATCTTGATCAGGTTTTAACATGGTTAATTTATGAGTAACAATGTTTTTATAGTGAGCGTATTCAGCTTCTTTTTTTGCACCGGGGTAGAGCTCTAAAAATTCTGTATAACTTTCAATTGCTTTCTTTAAAGATCCTTTAGCAAAATAAGTATCAGCTTCAGTAAGTTTTAATGTACGACGTTCATTGCTGTCTTTGCTGGTATTAAAAGCATGTTTAATGGCGGTTAATGCACTATCGTAATCTTCAAGTTGTAAGTGGCAAGCGATTAGTTCTTTAAGGCCTTCAAAAGGCATCTCTTTAATTGAATTTTTTTTAGTGAGGTTGTTTATCTTGCTGTAAATCGGTTTTTTTTCTTTTCTTGTTAATGGCTTAGTATTAAAAGTTAATGAGAGAGTTTTTTGTATACCAAGATTTTTAAAATCTTTTGCTTCTACTACTGTTTCTCTTCCTGTTTCTTTAATTATGGCTTTTTCTGATTTAGCCTTGTTTTTAGTTTGCTTGGTAAGATTTTGTGTTTCTAAAGTATAGGTATTCTGTAGAAAAACAGTAGAGACTGCTACCATAAAAACTATTATTTTATTTTTCATAATCATTTTACCTGTCGTTCATAACTAACCTATTTCCTTACAGAGTGGATAATACCATATCAACTTAAGAGCTGCAAGGCGTACGTGGTAGTGACTACTAGTTCACTCCTTGGTTATGTTTTGCTATGGTTAATTGAGAAATAAGCAAAAAATAGTTTATTAGTTGGTAAAAAGCGGGGCATGCAATGATAGGTAAATCAGTTTGGCAAATGGTGGTTGATAAGGGTGTTATAACAGCAGATGAGCTTAAGAAATATAGACTGGATGCTTCTCAAGAAAAAAAATTATTGTACCGTTATTTAATAGAAGGTAAAAAAATTGACCAACAAAAATTGGCACAAATTTATGCAGAATATTTTATGCTTCCTTATTTTGCCATTATTACTGATGAAATGGCTGACCCTACTATTTTATTAAAAACTCCTATGAATTTTTTGCGTGAAAATCTATTAATTCCTCTTAAACAGGGGAGTGAAGTAGTGGTGGTGGTAGCAGATCCTACCAATTTACAACCAATTGATGAAATTAGGTTGATCTATGGTTCTGGTGTTTTATTAGCAGTTGCTACAGAAGGTTCTATTATCAATGCATTGAATCATTATTATCCCCTTGAAGGTGGTGATGAGATGATTGAAGACCTTGAAGATGAAGCTGACATGTCAGATGTTTCTTTTGGTGAGATTGATGAAAAAGATATTATGTCAGGTGCTAACGAAGCTCCAATAATAAAACTAGTTAATTATATTTTGTTTCAGGCGGTTAAAATGAATGCATCTGATATTCATATTGAACCAGCAGAAAAAGAGGTGCGTGTAAGATATCGCATAGACGGTATTATGCATCTTTCTATGGTACCTCCCAAACGTATTCAAAATGCGTTAATTTCTAGAATAAAAATTATGTCAGGCGCTAATATTGCAGAAAAAAGAAAACCTCAAGATGCGCGTATCGAAATTAAAGTGGCAGATAAAGCATATGATATTCGTGTTTCTATTTTACCAGCTAAAAACGGTGAAGCAATTGTTATGCGTTTGCTTGATAAAGAAAAAGGGTTTGTTCCTTTAGAAAAAATGGGCCTTCGGCAAACTGATAGGGCTAGAGTAGAAGCAATGGCTGCCAAGCCAAATGGCATTATTTTAGTATCAGGGCCGACAGGTTCTGGAAAAACAACTACTCTTTATTCGATTTTACATAAACTTAATGAACCTACTGTAAATATTATTACAGTAGAAGACCCTGTTGAATATCAGATGGCTGGTGTTACACAGGTGCAAGTAAATGAAAAAGTTGAACTAACTTTTGCAGCAGCGCTCCGTTCTATTTTGCGACAAGATCCTGATATTATTATGATTGGGGAAATGCGTGATCATGAAACATCTCAGATAGCTATTCAGTCTGCGCTTACTGGCCATTTGGTGTTAAGTACTATTCATACAAATAGTGCGCCTGCAACAATTACACGTTTGGTTGATATGGGCATTGAACCGTTTTTAATAGCATCATCTATCGAAGGTATTATTGCCCAACGGTTGGTTCGACGTTTGTGTGTTGAGTGTCGTCAGCAATATAAGCCAACAGTAGAGATTCTTAAAAGTCTTGGGATCAAAGATACTGATGCAAAAGATGTTCTTTTTTACAAAGCTGTTGGTTGTCAAAGTTGCAATAGCTTAGGTTATAAAGGACGGCTTGCATTGTATGAAGTTATGACAATGACTGAAGAGTTTTCTCGTTTAACCATGGACCGTGCATCAACTGATGTGTTACGTCATCAAGCGGTAAAAGATGGGATGACTCTTTTGGTAACTGACGGTATTGAAAAGATTAAAGAAGGGTTAACTAGCGTTGAGGAAGTACTTACTGTTGCTTCTATTTATGCAGATATAGAGTAGGTTTATAAATTTTCAGTGTAATCAATTTTTTATTTTTGATAATCTAATTTAATCTCTCTTTTTAAGAGAAAATTAAAATTATATAGATTTGATTTTGATTAATCTAATTCAACGAAGTTTGATAATGTTGAATCATTTTTTAAAAAAGAAAAAAACTATAATAAATGCAAAAGTTACTTTGATTTATTATAGTTTTATAAATATTCCTAATATAAGATTATTTATTTTTTAATAAAATTGATTCATAACACTTAGTACAAGAATCATTATCAAATGTATCACATAAATAACCACAAGTGCATTGTTGGCATTCTAATGATTTTATTTTTTTACATTCTTTTTTACAATTACATTGAATACACTGTTCTGAATTTGTATCTTTACAATGGGCTTTGCATTCTTTTGTTATTATCTTTAATGGTCTAAGGGAACCGTCAGTTTTTATTATTCCAATTTTTTTACATAAATCGCAAAGTTGTGCAGTTTTTAAATCATTATCAGCATAATTGCATACTGTAGGGCATGTACATTTTAAGCAAGTATCTGATTCTGGTTTAAAGCAATCTTCTTCACATGCTGTATAACAACGAATTTCTTCTCCTTCTTTTGATATACATAATGATTTCTTCCCTTGGGATTCATTATAGAGTTTTGTAAATTTTTGACATTTTTTAAAATTACGAGGATTTTCACAATTTAAATTTATATGATGGTTACTTACTGCAATAGCTCCTTGAGTATTAATTAATGCTGCTATTGTAACTAATGCAAAAAACTGTGATATTTTAGAGCTAGATCCGGTGTTGAAGGTTGGAACAAAATTAAACACCGGTTGTTTTTTTGAAAATCTAGTTTCTTGACAATATGATTTATTTTTGCCGTAATGGGCAATTTGTTGATTTTCAAAGCTTTTGCGCGCTCTTAAAGATTTTTGTTGGCTTGCATTTATTGTTATTGTAGAAACTAATAATAAAATTAGATTAATTGATGTTTTTTTCATTCTCTACCTCTTGAATTAATAATTATTTTTTTATTATGAGAAGAGTAATTATAAATAATTATAGTAATTAAACAATTTTTTGTTTTTGTTGAGACTAATTAATTCTTTTAAAAAAATTAAAAAATTATACATTTATTCGTGGAATTATATCGGTGATAATGCCATCTTGCTTGATGAGAGATTTTGCTTCAGCTTCTACAATCGCTTGAGCAAGGCGTTCTACTTTTGAAGTAATGCCTTCTTCTTGTTCTTCGGTTTTTAACCAGTCGATACTATTAAGACTTAAATCTTCTTTTATAGAGATGTATGTTTTTGGAGACATTACTGATCCGGTTAATTCTAAGAAAAAGCAATATCGTTCAATAAGTCGCCAGTATAAAAGATTAATATCGGTTTCGTTAGTTATAATATTTTTTTTATAAAGATACGTAAGTTGGTTGCCAATAGTCTTAAATGATTCCCAGGTTTCTTCTTGGTCGTATGGGCACCAAATTGTTTTATCTAAGCTGGTACCTATAAAATTTGCAATAGTAAAACGCAAACGATCGGGTGTTGTTGCATGAGTTTTTACTTTTTTAATAATTTCATCAGAAACTTCTTCAAAAAAATCCATGGGGTTTGTTGTTAAAAATGAAAATTTACTCTGAAAATTTTGCCATAATGTTTTTTTGATTTCTTTCCACAAATATAGTTGTTGTGTGGGAAATACCTTTTCAAAATAGGGGGTTGTATTTTTCAGCATACGTCTTAGTGCCGCTTCATCTATAAAAGGGCAGGCAACTATTTTTTGATGAAAAAGATGTAATACGGAATCATAAAATTCTATTCGTTGTTCAATTGATTGTTCAGTTTCTTCTGCGTAATTAAGAAATTGTCGTACATGTGAAAAGGAATAGGGTAAAAAATTTTGTGTATAATCTGATTTATTAAAACTATTAAAAAATTGTAAAACTCCTTCTTGAGTAAATTCAATTGAAGGCAACATCATAGAAAGTTGTTCTTTTGCTAGAGGAGTAAATTGTTTTTTTGATGTAGGTGATAAAAATAATGTTGGCAATTGTTCGCATTTTGAGTTGTTTTGAGGAACTATTGGGCATGACAATTGTTCATGAGCATTGACGACCAATTGATCAGTTTTGAGTCGTTTTTTTTTGCGTGATTCTTTGTTTTTTTCTAATTTTTCCTGCGATGCATTATTTTTTATGCTAGAATGTTGCATAGTTTCTGGTTTTTCACTATGACTAAAAGAACTGTTTAAAAAACAAACAAGTAAAAGTGTTATGTATTTTTTCATGACGTACCTTTTGTTATGATAAAATAAAACTGAAGTCTAGCATAAAAGGTGAAGGGCTGGTAAAAAATTTTATCAGTAGAGGTAAATAAGCTATGGCACTTTATACCTATCAAGGTTTTTCGCAAGAAGGCAAAAAAGTAAATGGTACTATTGATGCTTCATCAGAAGGTAGTGCTCGTGAACTTTTACAAAAAAAAGGTGTGTTACCAACCAGTATTATTGCATCACATAAAGCTGAAGCTTCAAAAAGTTTTTTTATAAAATTATTTTCTAAAAAAGTTCCTTTAAAAGAAAAAATAATGTTTACCAAACAACTTGCAGTATTGCTTCGTTCTGGTGTGCCATTATTACAAGCAGTTGAGTTATTAATTGAACAATTTGGTGGTGAGTTACGTACTATTCTAATTACCATTAAAGATGGGTTGCGTGAAGGGGTTTCCTTTGCAGATGGCTTGCGACGTTATCCTGATATTTTTGAAAATATTTATATTCAGTTGGTGCGTGCAGGGGAAGCGAGTGGTAAACTGGAAATGATTCTTGATCGTTTGATCGATTATTTAGAGAGCCGCGAAGCAATGAGCAAAAAGATTTCTGGTGCTTTGCGTGGACCATTAATTCAACTTGGTCTTATTTTTGCTATTACTTTATTTATTTTAACAGGTGTATTCCCTTCGCTTGCAAGTTCTTTTACCAGCGGTGGTCAAGCATTGCCAGGTCCAACACAACTTCTTATGAACATTTCGGATATTTTATTAGGTCATTATATTTTATTAACATTAATTCTTTTGTTAATAGTTTTTTCTTTTTTGTATTGGAAAAAAACACCAGCAGGGTCTTATAAATTTGATGAAATAAAACTTCATTTGCCGATTATTGGTTTTTTTTCAAGAACCAATGCAGTGATACAATTTTGTGCTACCTTGGGTATGTTATTAGAAGGTGGCGTATTGCTTTCTGAAGCGCTTGATATTGTTTGTAATATTATTGATAATC
This sequence comes from uncultured Pseudomonadota bacterium, assembly GCA_964433415.1. Classification (GTDB taxonomy): domain Bacteria; phylum Babelota; class Babeliae; order Babelales; family CAIQNR01; genus CAYSQM01. Next base: position 40,193 of record CAYSQM010000002.1, on the reverse strand, counting down.
AGGTTCTAAAAAAAGCATTATTAGAAGCGCGTGACAAGATCATTAAACAAGGTAAAATGGCGCAATATTTAAAACAAACAAAAGTGTTCCCTCCCATTGCTACCTATCTTATTAGTACTGGCGAAGAAAGTGGTGCATTAGATACTATGTTATTAGCAGTTTCTAAAAATTATGAAAAAGAATTAGCAGAACGAGCTGATACATTATCAGCATTAATTGACCCTATTATGATGGTAGTTATGATGGTAGTTGTTGGTTTTATTGTTATGGCAATTGCGCTACCTATGTTAAATATGGGTAAAGCATTTGGAGTATAAATATTTTTATGAAAGGATTTTTATGTTGTTACGTCGTGCGTTTAAGTCAAATATGCAACCTGGTTTCTCTTTGGTTGAGTTGGTTGCGTATATGGCTATTGTAGTAGTTTTAGGTGGTGTCCTTATTCCGAACATCTTAAAATATTTTAAAGATGCAAAGATATCAAGTACACAGCAAAATTTAACTAATATTAAACAAGCAATTGAAATGTATAATGGCGATACTAGTCAGTACCCAGAAATCTTACGTGATTTAATTCGTCCTCCAATGGATGAACGAGCTGCACGTAAATGGAATGGTCCTTATCTTGATGTAAAAAATGATGAGTTGCCAGAAGATGGTTGGGGAAGAGAATTTGTCTACCGTCAAGGTGAGCCTGGTTCAGGAAGAGCATATGAATTATATTCATTAGGAGCAAATGGTGAAGGATCGTCTGAAGCGGAGTGGGTTCGTCCATAACGCGGTTGCCGGTTTTTCGTTATTAGAATTAATTGCAGGGATGGCGCTGATTGCTATTTTGATGACAGTTGTCGTTCCTGCATTTAGAAACCAGACACCGCAAGCGCGCCGAGAAATTTTTCTTGAAAATATGAATGCTTTAACTCGAGAAGCATTAATTCGTGCATTGGAAACAGGGCATGCGCATCGTATTTTATGTAATTTATCTAAACGAACTATTTTTCTTGAAGAGAAAATGGATATAACTACGCGTGATGGAGAGATTATATTTGAACAGCGAACTTGCCGCATTGGTAAAGTAGGTCAAGAACTTCCAGAGAACTATGAATTTCAGCAATTTTATATTGAAGGAATTGATGAACTTGCAGCGCATGGGCCAGGTCAAAAAGTGGAAGATATTTATTTTTTTGTAATGCCAGAAGGTATCTCTCAGGAAGTTATTATTAATGCAGTCGATAATGCACAAATACATGATGGAGCGGGCACCCCTTTTAGTATGGTTTTAAATCCTTATCAAGTACAATTTGAGTTGTTTAATGAATTTCAAACATTGCCATCATAGCCGTCAAGGCTCTATTTTTCTTGAAGCAGTTATGGCTATTGCTATGGCTGCTATGTTGCTTTCATCGCTTTTTGCATTACAGATTAATGTATTTCAGCGTGTGATTAATAACTCATGTAGATTTTCACACTTTGTAACAACTGGATCGCTCTTTCAATTAGCAGTTTTAGATAGGTTGTTAGGGCAAGAAAAAATGTCTTATGATAAACAGATTGAAGAGCCTTCAATGAAATTAACGCTGGAAATAAGTCCTGTTAAAAATGAAGGTGCTTTAGGGAGATTTAGGAGATTGTTTATAGAGAAAGTAACTGGCACTTGGCAAGAATGGAAGGGTGAAAAACAGGAAACATCAGTACAGTTTACTTTTATTCCTGAAAAACAAAAATCTGATGAAAAAAATGAATTTTTAAGCTCTAAAAAAGCTTCATCAAAAGGCGTGTCATGATAATAAAAAGTCATCCTGGTTTTTCTCTTCTTGAAATCATTATGGGGATTGCTCTTTTTTCTATGATTGGCGCTATGCTTTTTCAAAGTATGTCTCAGATTATGAAAACGTTAAAAACGGTTAATTTTATTACATCAGGTGATATGCGTGGTTCTGTAATAGCAACAGTATTAGAGCGTGATTTGGGCGGAAGTTGTATTCCTTTAGTTAAAATAATTGAAGAAGATCATGCAAATAAATCTGGGGCACAAAAAAAACCAGAACAAGCTGAATCAAAATCTGATAAAAATTCAGATGATAAATCAGATAATAAAAAATCTAAAAAGAAAACAACCAAAACTGTTCCAGCAGGGTTTGTCTACGAACATGACTTGCAAGGAAATCTTTCTTTATTTACTTTTATTTCAGTTAATCCTGCAGCAGAATATAACACTATTAAGCCACGTCCGATTCGTGTAATTTATAGACTCTTAGAAGATAAAGAGATGCCAGGAACTTTTGTATTAAAACGACAAGAAATTGCAGATTATATGAATGAAAGTTTAATTGATCAAGAAGGTTCAGGGAAAATAAGAGCGGTTGTGATAATATCTGGCATTAAGAAATGTGTGTTTGAATTTACAGCGCTTGAAGTGCAGGAAGAGGAAGATGAAATAAAGAATAGCTCGAAAAATCTTGCTGAAAAAAATGACCCTCAAAAAGTTTCTAAAAAAACAACTGAAAAAACAAAAAAAATAGAAAAAAAATTAGTAAAGCATGATGTATGGAATTCTAATGACGGTCTTGATCAAGACGAAAAAAATAAAAAACAAAGAACATTACCATTGATTCCAGAACTAGTAAATGTTTCTATTTCATTTGCTTATAACGATATGAGAACAAAAGAAAGTGTGTTAGAGGTTTCTTATACAACGATTCAAGCAGCAGAAACATTTTCTTTAGAGGGTATTCAGCCTGTTTCTCTTCAGCAAGAAGGCGCTGAAAGATTAGAACATTTATTTGATGAAGATCGTGTATCAGAAAGCTTAAATGATAAATTAGAAGAATGGACCAAAAAAATAGTCCCAGAACCTTCAGGATCAAATACTGTGATTAATGTGAACACGCCATGATGAATGAAAATAAACTAGCGCTTAAGAGCGCAAAGCCTGGATTTATTTTAGTTTCAACCTTTTTAATGTTAACAGTAGCAATGCTTGTAGTAACGCGTATGTATTATAAAGGCTCTATGTATAATCTTTTTATTCCCGCTGTTATTGAGCGTGATCAGGCTCGTCGTCTTGCAATGTCTGGAGTGCATATTGCCATTGCCCAGCTTTCATTGCATGATTCTGAATTAGTTCCTTTAAAGGGTGAAGATAATAAAGATGAACAGAAAAAACAACAATCACCAGAACAAAGAAGAAAAGACCTTTTAAAAACATTATTGCATGTACTTAATAATTGGCAGGTTTTTAATCTTGATGAATTAAAAGATGGTATAGATGGTGAAATTGGTATTTGTATAACCAGCGAAGAAGGTAAAATCCCTTTACAGGCTTTAATAGATTATAAGAAACGTGCTTTTATTAAAAATGATAAAATTGATGGCCTTGAAATTTTAAAATTTATTTCGGAAAAAATGAAATCTGTATCCCAAGATTTAGATTTTGCAGAAGTATTGACTTCTTATATAAAAAATATGCCAGAACAAATGACTGATATTGCGCAATTATTAAGTATTAAAGAATTGAGAACTTTTCATAATAATTTTTTTTATGAACCGCTTATTGCACAATCTGACGGACAAGAAGGAAAAAAAACTTTATACTTAGGAGATCTGTTTACTATTTGGAATCAAAATGCAACAGTTGATCCGTTGGTATTATCACCTTCAGTACGGTTTATTTTGGGATGTGAATATCCTTCAGGGAAAACAGATATTGAATCAGAACAGATTCAGATGGTTGCAGATAAGTTTCCTTTTTCTTATTCTTCATGGCAAAAAGATTGGGATACTTATTTAAAACCTATTTATAAACAAGAATATAAGACCATTGCCGCGGCTTTTTTGCCGCTTTTAAGCGGAAAATTTGAGCCGCGAGTATTTTCTGTGTTATCTTATGGAAAAATTGGCCGAATAAAGCAAAAAGTTCTTGCAATTATTGAACGGTCTTTTACTGATGCAGGAGAGGTTTTTGCAGTAAAAAGATTATACTGGCTTTGAGTGCTAACATTGAGTGAAGGAAAAAAGTGCGTATAAACACAGAAACAAAAGTTGGCTTATTTGTCATTTGTGCGCTTGGAATATTTTTTTATATGACGTTTAATATAGGTGTCTTTCGTTTAGATACTGTACGTTATCAATCGCATATTGTTTATTTTAAAGATGTTTCAGGGTTAACAAAAAAAGCTGATGTAAAAATTGCAGGGGTTAAGGTTGGTTGGGTAGAAGATATTAGTTTAGTTGAAGGAGCTCCAGATTATAGAGCGAGAGCTGAAATAAAAGTTTTTAAAGATTACGTTCTTCGATCTGATGCTCATGCAACGGTGCGGCAAGATGGCCTATTGGGAAGTAAGTATCTTGAAGTTGCTCCAGGAGATTCTTTATTGCCGCCGCTTGGACAAGGAGCTTCTCTTGGTTCTCCAGGCAAATCACCTGCTTCTATTGATGAATTAATGCAACAGTTTAAAAACATTGCAACAAATGTTGAAGAGGTGACTGATTCTATTAGGAAGTCTATTGCTGATCAAGATGGTAGGATTTTATTGCAAGAAACCTTCAAAAATATTCATCGGGCAACAGAAAAAATTTCTGCATTTAGCGAAGTTGCAGAACGTTTAGCTTCTCGTAATGAAAATGATATTAATGGAATTATTTCTGATATTCGTACTTTTGCGGCAGATTTGCGTGATGTAATGCCAACTTTTAAAAATGATATGCATCGTTTAGCTGAACGGCTTGATACGCAAACATTGCCAATTTTTGAAGAAAATGTTGCAAAGATTGGTAATGTATTTGATCGTGATTTTGGTGGTGTTGCTAATAAACTTGATAGTACTGCTGATGCTATTGAAGAGTTTGCATTACAAGGTCGTGACACTTTAAGAAGCGCTGGTTCAGTTGTTGATAAAATTAATGATGGAAAAGGATTAATTGGTAAGTTAATTAATGAAGATCAAACTTATTATGATTTAAAAGTTGCAGTGCAAGGACTTAAGAACTATTTTTCTAAAATAGAAAGCTTAGGTGTAGTTTTTGACTCGCATTTTGAAACTATGTATAGGCCTGCAGAAAATTTTGAGCTCAGAGATTCAAAAGGATATTTAGATATTAGAGTTCATCCAAATGAAGATCATTTTTATATTGTACAAATGATGGGCTCAAATAAAGGGGTTATTAAACGTTCTGTTGAAGATAGAAAATGGTTTGATGGGCAAAATGAACTTATTCCAGGGCAGTTAGTTCTTCCTGATTGGGCAAAATTGCAATATGCTTCGCGTGTTGAAAAGACTGAACGTGTGCGAGACAGTATTCAGTATGGATTTCAGTTTGGAAAAACATTTAAAGATGTTGCATTTAGAGCAGGTCTAATTGAAGGTTCTTTTGGGGCTGGTATAGATTATGATATTCCATTTGGTGTAGATAATTTACGTTGGGTTACTTCATTTGAAATGTTTGATATGCGCGGGCGTAATCGTTTGAATGATCAACGGCCCCATTTTAAATGGATTAATCGCGTCTTCTTTTTTAGAAACTTTTATATGAATTTTGGTGCTGATGACTTTATTAGTAAAAACAATGTTAATACCTTCTTTGGGGGTGGGATACGTTTTGCTGATGACGATATTAAGTATTTTATTTCTAAACTTGGGTTTGGTGGTGCTGGGCAATAGTTCTTTTGCTTGTTATCAATAGCGAAGCCTGGGATTCAGTAAAATTTAATAAGAAGCCGTTATAAACAAGGTTGTTCATTTGAAGCCCAATGAAAAAATAAAGTTTTTAAATATTCAAGACGCTGGATGCGATTAGTAATAGCTAAGGTGTCTTCTTGGTTTATTCTAAAAAAGCGTATTAAGCGTAGACGTTTTATCCAGATGCTATAAAAAATATAACGGTTTAATAGTAGGTATTCTTGTTTACAATTTTCTAAAAATTTAACTAATGGTTCAACTGAATCATTGGGGTTGCGTGCATTATAATAACGATTTTGTATTGCAGTGAAAAGCTCTTGAGAGAGGGTTTTTTGATCAATGGAAAAAAGTTTTTCTAAAGGAAGTTCTCCTTTCCAATTACACCAACTATTATTTGACGAAATTAATTCTACCGCGCATCGGAGTAAATACCATACACCGCCATAAATAAAACCAATAGAACATACTCCTATAATGACACTATTTTTTAAGTGAGGAAGTAGCCATCTATGAGCGCGTGACTCTTCAAAAGATGCAGCGCCTGCATCATAATTTTGTGCTGTTTCGATAGCTATATTAGGGGCTATATTAGGGGCTATATTAGGGGCTATATTAGGGGCAGCGGATGAAACATTGTCTATTTGTGTTTTTGTATTGAAATTAATAATAATACCAGGTTTGGTAACTTGGTTAAGTGCTTCAACAAGGGAAGTTGGTTCATATTTTTTTGTATGTGAGTTATAAGCGAGTATTAATAAATCTTTGGAGTTATGAGTTAGTTCTGAAGTATGAGTGACTAAGGGTATAAAAATACTGACTATAAATAGATATCGTGAAAACAAGCTCATTATAGACCTTTCAAGACAAAACAAAATTGTTAAGGTAGACTACTATAGGTGATTATTTTTGCAATGGATAGATAAATATGAATAAACAAAAAAAATTAATTGAGTATTTTTCGAAACATCTTACAGATTCAAGAAAAGCAGTTATTGAATCGTTATTAAAAGAACGAACTCGTTATATTACCGTGGTCCTTGAAGACATTCATCAATCGCTTAATGCAAGTGCTATAGTGAGGTCATGTGATGGATTTGGAGTGCAAAATCTACACGTGATTGAAGAGAAAAATAGCTTTATAGAGATTAAAAGAAATATTGCTATGGGGACTTCAAAATGGTTGAATTTTAATTATTATAATAAAAAAACTATGCAAAATCCTACACAAGAATGCATTCAAAATCTTAAAAGTCAGGGTTATACTATTGTTGCTACGTCTCCTCATGCAACTGATACATTAGAGACATTGTCGCTTGATAGAAAAGTGGCATTATTATTTGGAACTGAAGATGAAGGCCTTACAAAGGAAGCATTTTCTTTGGCCGATAAAACTATTAAAATTCCAATGTATGGATTTGCAGAAAGTTTTAATGTATCTGTGAGTGCGGCTCTTTGTTTGTATGCATTAACTACAAGAATGCGTGCTTTGCCTATTGAGTGGCAATTAACTGCAGAGGAAGAAGAAGTATTAAAACTTGAATGGTATAAAAATTCAGTGCCAAATCCTGAATTTCATGAACGTCGTTTTTTACAAGAACAGGGTCTTTTATAGAAATATTAATTTTTTTATAAGAAACTTACTCAAAGAGATTTATTATGAAAATATCTATTTATTTGTTAATGATTTTTTTTGTCTTTACTTCTTATGCAAATGAAGACTTTAAGGCATCAAGGCTGGACCTTTCTAGTGATGATATTTATTTTCCTTTTCAAGGAAATCAATGGCTTGAATTTTATCGAAATGAGCATTATAGTTTGGTCAAAAAATCTGATGATGTAATAAGTTTTAAGTTAATACCTAATTCCGATATCATTAAAGATGAGCATGAAACTTATTTAATTAAAACGGTTTTAAATCCAGTTTCTTATGTTGAAAGAATTGCAGAAGATTTCAATGAAATATTTGGTATAACATTTGAAAGTAGAGAAAAAATACTTTCGAGCTTAAGTGATGAATTTTTAAAAAGTAGTTTAGATAAATACAATGAAAATATTGATTATTATAAAAAAGTATTAATATCTAGACATCAAGCAACTACGGTAGATGATCTTATTGCTTATTCTGCGCATCTTTATAGATTAAGAAATTCTAAAGAGACTAGGCCAAATCCTTTTATAGCAAATGAATACGTACGAGAATTATATAATCGAGAATCTATTCTTGCTTCAAAATAATTTTTTTAATTAATTAAGCTCAATAAAGATAAGTAATTAATTGACTTTGTTCTATTAAGATAGGTAATGTGTTCCTTTAGAGAGAGTAGTGCTGGTATATATACCAATTAAGGAGCTGTGATGGAACGTCCTCATCTTTTTAAAAAATGTATATTTTTATACATGATTGTCGGTTATTATAATTTATCAGTAGCTGATCGTGTACCTGTTGAATTCAAAGATTTTCCTTTGAAAAAAATGGATAAATTATATCCACGTCATGTTGCTCAGGCAGTAAGATTTTTATATGATTTGTGGTATTGGACATCATTTTTCTTAGAAGTAGAATCTGATTCTAAAATAAAACAAATGCTTCATACATCACTTATTTTGCCAAGATATCCTTTAGATTCTTATTCTTCTGAAGAAGAAATGCGCACATGTTTTAAAAAATTAGTATCACCATCTTTAGCAACGCTTCGCCCTGTTAAAACATTTGTAAATAAAATTGTTGCAGAATGGTGTAGGAAATCATCTCAACCAGAAGGCATGGAAGCGGCTCTTAAAGAAATTATATTAGTACCTGATACAGAGCTTTTTGAAAAATTATTTTCTTTGACAGATCCTACTTTATTACGTGCTTTAATAGCGTTTTTACAAGATGGAATGGCTAATGTACCTTTTGGGCAAGAAGAATGTATGAAAATGCTTTCAGAGCAAGATCGCCCGTATTTTGAAAAATTTGTCAGACGAGAAACATTATTAATGGCGAGTCTAGAGGTATGAAGGAAATAATTAAAAAGAGCTTATTTATTTTAGCAATATTATCCTCTTCGCTTTATAGCAATTCATACGATCTATTGATTGGTGGTATTTTATCTTTTGATTTGGGTATTGGTAAAATATCATACGGTCTTATAGATACATTAAGTGATTCTCTAAAAATAGGGTATAGTTCTTCTGGTGTTTTTTCATTAGGGCAAGATCCTTATTTAATTAAGAATAAAGTAGTAGAAATTATAGAACCCGTAGATGCTTCTTTTTTTTTACATATAGATAGCTTGCCGAGCATTTTACATGATGATTACAATTCTTTGATCTCTTCTTCTACTATCAAATGCGTTTATTCAATGTTTGAAGCTTCTGCAATACCAACATTTTGTGCTGATTATTTTAATAATAATTTTGATGTTGTTTTAGTGCCTGATCCTTTTTTAATAGATGTATATAAAAATTCTGGAGTGATTTTGCCTATTTTTTGTATTCCAACAGGTTTATATTTAGATAAATTTTTAAAAATAGAACAAAAAAAGAGCGCAAATAAATTATTCACTTTCGGTTGTGTAGCTAATAGATGGGCAAGAAAAAACCTTAAGAAACTAATTACGGTTTTTAGTGAATTATTTGGTAATAATAATGATTATCAATTGAAAATTCATGCATCAGGATATCATTGTGGAGAATCGCTTGAAGAGTATGTAGAGCAATTAAAAATATCAAATGTATTTATTACTTCAGAAATGTTTTCGGAAGATGATTGTGTTGATTTTATAAAAACATGCGATTGTTATATTTTGCTTTCTAAAGCAGAGGGATTTTCTAATACTCCGAGAGAAGCAATGGCTGCAGGTATCCCTTGTATTATAACAGACAATACTGGTCATGCGACTATTTGCAATTCTGGTAATGTTATTGTGGTCCCTTCGAACATAGAAGTTGATGCATGGGATGAGGTTTTTTTAACGATTACTGGTAAACAGTATGATTGCAAAAATGATGACGTAAAGAGAGCAATGCTTTATGTTGTTACTCATTATCAAGAATGTTTAGATCGTGCTGTTTATGCCCGCAAATGGGTTAAACAGTATGAATGGGTTTCATTGAAAAATTATTATACAACTTTCTTTAATCCTCAATCTGTTGTTTTTGGGCAAGATAATAGTCTTGATATTCTTACTCGCACTGTATATACAAATGACAGTAATCTTTATCATAAGTTTAAAGAACTTATGATACAAAAGTTTATAGTAGATCTATTATAAAGAGTGCATGAAGGGGTAGTTATGTGTAGGTCTTATATAAAATATTTTTTATTTTTTTATCTTTTAATGCATAATTTTTTAATAGATTTAAATGCTCATGATCTTTTAGTGGCAGGTCCAACCGGTTTTTGTGATGGGACAGGAAGGATTGCTTATTCACTCATTGATCAACTTTCTGATTCTTTAGATATTGCTTATTATCGATCAAAAAAAAATGATGCTTATTCAGAGTATCTATTATTTGATGATCCTTATGGCTTACAAAAAAAAATAAAATTTTCAGATTCACTTCAAGATTCATCAGTATTTTTATATACGAATAGTCTGCCAGAACTTTTAAGAGATGATTGTTATAAAAATGTTCCTGCAACCACTATGCGTTTGATTTATTCTGCTTTTGAGTCAACAGCTATTCCTAATGAGTGTGTACAGATATTTAATGCTTATTTTGATAAAGTAATTGTGCCAGATCAATTTTTAGCTGATTCTTATAGAAATTCTGGTGTAATTATTCCTGTAATAGTCATGCCTATGGGGTTATATTTAGAAAAGTTTCTTTCTATTCCTTTAAAAATTACTCATAAAAGAGTTCATAGTCCTTTTGTATTTAGCTGTGTAGGAACACGTTATGGACGTAAAAATATAAAAAAACTAATTAAAGCCTTTACTGCGGTTTATGGAAATAATCAGAATTTTTTATTAAAACTTCAAGTAAAACCAGATGCTCTTGATATTAATCCACAAGAAGGTTTTGAAAAATATCTGAGTAAATTTACGGAAGAAGAGTTAGAGAACTTTGTTGAAAAATCTATAGAAGAAGAAGAATCTTTAGAAGATCTTGTAAAATCATTGTCTGTTTTTAATATTGAAATTTGTTCAGAAATACTTGCTGAAGATCAATATGTCGATTTTATAGCATCTTCTGATGCATATGTTTTATTGTCAACAGGTGAAGGCTTTTCTAATACCCCACGTGAAGCAATGGCGGCAGGAGTTCCTATTATTATCTCAGATAATACTGCGCATACAACTATTGTAAAAGCTGGTTATGGTATAGCCGTACCATGTCCTAATGAAATTGACGCTTGGTATGAAGCGTTTTTTATTTCAAGGGTAGTTGGTAAACAATTTGACTGTAATCAGTTAGATGTTGAAAAAGCATTAGTTCAAATGGTGAAAGAGTATGATTTATTTTTGAACCAGACAGAACAGGCGCGTGAGTGGGTTAAGCGCTATAGGTGGTCCGCTCTTAAACCTCAGTTAGTGGAACTTTATAGTGCTTTAAAATAATATTGGTAATTGAAAGTTTCTATGTTTAAAAAGATAATACGTTTATTTATTCCTTTAATTTTTTGTATTCATAGTTATATAGAGTGTGTAGATTTACTAATTGCAGGGCTTTTAGATTTCAATATAGGACTTGGGAAAATTTCTTACGGATTGATTGATCAATTAGGTGATCAGTTTTCTATTTCGTATTATCCTACAAGTTTATATTCACTTGAAGATGACCCTTATAAGATAAAATTAAAAATCTATAAATTAGATGCTTTGGATGAATTATCTAATCAAAAGGGCAAAATTCCAGACGTTTTTGTTTATGTAGAAAGTATGCAAGTCTTAGAAGAAGACGACTCGTATGTTACTTTGCCATTAAAAACTATTAAATATGCGTACTCAATGTTTGAATCAACAGTAATTTCATCATCTGCAGCAGAACGACTTAATAAGTATTTTGATGCCGTTATTGTGCCAGATCAATTTCTTATAGAAGTATATAAAAAATCTGGGGTTACTTTGCCTATTTTTTGTATTCCAACAGGTTTATATTTAGATAAGTTTTTTGCACTTCCTTTAAAGAGTAGTTCTGGAAAACCATTTACTTTTGGGGTTGTTTCTACTCGCTATGAAAGAAAAAACTTAAAAAAATTAATTCGTTGTTTTAATGATCTTTATGGAAACAATAGTGACTATTTGCTGAAAATTCATGCAGCTGATTATTTCCAGAATGGTGATTTAGAAAGGTTTGTTGAAGGTTTAAAGGTGAATAATATTCGAATCACTAGTCATCTTATTGATGAAGAAGAATATGTACATTTTATTTATGACCTTGATTGCTATCTATTGCTTTCTAAAGGAGAAGGGTTTTCTAATACTCCACGTGAAGCAATGGCAGCTGGTATTCCTATTATTATTTCAGATAATACAGGTCAAAGTACTATAGCAGATTCTGGTTATGGAATAGCAGTAAACTGCTACGAAGTTGATGCTGATTATGAAGGATTTATTATGAATGGTGGTAAGCAATTTGATTGTGATGATTTTACAGTAAAAAATTCATTACGAAAGATGGTTGATGAGTATGAATTCTATGCTGCTCAAAGAAAAGAAGCGCGTGATTGGGTGCGTGTTTATACATGGAATTATTTAAAAAAATATTATAGTACTCTTTTTAATCCAACATCTATTACTCTTGGATCTTGTAATAGTGTTAATCCATCTACTGGTATTGTACAAACAGAGAATGTGCATTTCTATAAAAAAATAGTTACATTAAGTGCGTAATTTAAGGAGCACTTTAGGGTAAGAGTAGAAAATGCTGATCAGGAAGTTTTTTAATATATGTATAATTATTTTTTGTTTTTCTATTATTACATGTATTTTCTTTCCCGAAGAACTTTATGCGCAAAGTGATTTGCAGAATCAGTATAGTGATGAAATGGGAGATGAAGAGTTTGAAAGAATTTTACGTGGATTAGTTCGAGACACTTTTTTTGATATAATTAATGACCCAATTTTTGGTGCACGTCTTTTGAAATCACCTTTTTATTTTTATACAAAACCTATTGTTCGTCGACAACTACTTGATAATGAGTTTTTTCAAAATTCAGATTTTTCTATTCAACAAGAAGAGAATGCATTTAAAATCACCCCATTTTATGTTCAAACAGGTAAAGTTTTTTATACAGAAAATAAATCTGGTATAAAGTCTTATGTTGATATTTGTCAGCATGGGCTTATTCAGACATTAGATGATTTACAATTTACCAATACAGTAGTCCCAGACTTTTTAGCATTATTTTGTCAGCTTAAAACACAAGAGCGTAAGTTAGGCTTTATGATTGAGTATTCTGGAATGATAAATAGGAGCTGGTTTTATCAATTGCAGTTGCCAGTTGTTTATCAAGAGTACAATTATTATTTAACGAGTGAAGAGCGCACTGATTTGATTAATTTTTTTACAACTAATGAACAGATAGCAATTGCTGCACCAGCGACAGAAAACTCTGGTTCTGGTGGTGCAGCTGGTATTATAAAATTTATTAGACGTCACTTAATAAGTGATAAGTGTGGGTGTAGTGATTTTAAAATAACGTTTGAAACAATCTTTAATCAAACAGATTTATATTCAATTGCAGGCGGTATAAATTTAATAGTTCCCGTGGCATTCCCTTTAAAGCAGGGTATTATTGGTCATAATTTTAATACAAGTAAAAAGCGTCCATCTTTTAATTTACATACCGACTTGGTGGATCTTTTTCTTGATGGTAAATTTCAGCAGTTAAAAATAAATGGATTAAATCTTGGTATAGAAATATTTGATAGGGTTTCAACTGTTTTACTTGAACAGCAGTTAGGCAATAGGAGGCATTTTGGCCTTGGTGGTTTTATGAGATTTAAGGCTGATCTTTCTGAAAGAATTTCTTTCTATACTAATGTGCACACTGAGTTATTAATGCCAATGATTGAAAAACGATTTATTAAAAAGCAGTTAGATACTCCAGCTTTTAATGCGGCATCGCAAGACAATCCAGTAACGCAGCAACAAGCAAAAATTGATGTTGATGTGTTAAGCGTTACTTTTTTAGATAAAATGTTTCCAGAGCGTTATTCTGTCCTGGTGTTGCCAGGTTTAAAATTACAAGCTACTTGTATGGTTGCTAAAGAAGGTAATCGATGGCAAGGATCGTTAGGTTCGAATATTTGGTTTCAAGCATCTGAAAATTTATTCACTTCAAGTACTTTTTCTGATCCTTTAATATTTGACCTTTTTGCGGCACAAAAAGGCGCTGCGTTTCAACATAAATTATTTGTTAAAATTAAAAGAAATTATCCTGAGCATTATTTAGGATGGCGTTTTTCTATGCAACTTTCTGGCACTACGTATTCATATGGAATTGGTAAAGAAATAGCAGCTTCTGTAAGTCTTTTAAAGCAGTTTTAATTAGAATTTTATACCTAATTTTTTTGAAATCTTCTTTTCTAGCGTGCTCATTTTTTCATCATTTTCTTCATCATAATGTGAGTATCCTAATAAATGACAAATGCCATGAACCATTAATACAGAAAGGCGTTGATCTAATGTTATGTTATAAAGCGGTAAAATTTCATTTACATATTCGATAGAAATAATAACATCCCCAACATTTTTATCTTCTTCTTCAAGTACAATAATGCGTTGACCTGGTTGTAAGTTTGCATGATAGGGAAATGATAAAATATCGGTTGCTTTGTCTTTTTCACGATAGGTTTTATTATATTCACGAATTGTTTTATTATTCGTTAACCAGATACCAAGATCAAATTCTTGGTATCCTAATTCATTTAAAATTTCTTGTGCCGTTTTTTCTAACGCTTTAGTGTCAATGCTAAATTTACGCTGTGTATTTTTAATGATGATCATTGATTATTCCTGTGCAAGGTTAATAACGGCAGACCAGACTTCATGGTGGAGCTCAAGTCTTTCATTTCCTAGAGTGCTTGAATCATACACAATAAGTTCAGCTTGAGTAACGCCCTTAAGAAGCTGTTCGTGAGGAGCTAATTTTTTAATAATTTCTTGATTTATACCATATAAAGCGAGTGAGTTAAGTCCAGTTTTTAATGAAAGTTGTTTTTCGGTTTTCAATTTTCTTACTTTCCCAATAATGTTTATTAAGAGTTCAGTAACAGGTAAGCTTTGAGGGTAAAAATGTTCGTTTTGTATTGCAGAAAATTTAGTTAAATGAATTGATTCAGCTGTATTATTCTTTTTATAAATAGTTATATAAAGATTTTCTGTTACGTGTGGTAAGTAAGGTGCAAAAAGTTGCAAAATACGTAATCCAACATGATGTAATGTCCAACGAGTAGCGTCAATATCTTCTTGCTTATAATGAAGAGGTTTAAAGAGTTGATCTTTAATAACTTCTAAATAATTATCACAAAAATCTTGCCAGAAAAAACGTTCAGCAGCATTTAATGCGTTAGAAAATTCATGTTTATTAAGCTGTTCTTTGTAGCGTATAAAAGTGTCATGCGCTTGATGGCAAAGCCATTCATTAACAGTGCCAAGGTGTGCAGGTTTTTCAAGGTTTGGTAATTCACTGATATGTTCATAAATGAATCTAAAAGCGTTCCATAATTTTGTTTGCAGTTTAAGACCGATTAAAAGTTGTCCTTCAGAAAAAGCAATATCTTGTCCTAAGGTGCCAGAAGCAGTCCAATAACGAATTGCATCAGCCGGGTAATTTTCTAAAAGCACTTTTGGATCTGTTGGATTATTACCTTTTGATTTAGATATTTTACTTTTTTCGCTGCTTAATACATGTCCAGAAATAACAATAGATTTCCAAGGCATAGTACGATGGTGCATCCATGTTTTAATAATCGTGTAAAATGCCCAGGTACGAATAATATCGTGTGCTTGTGGACGCATGTTCATTGGTAAAAAATTGTTTTCAATAGGTTGTGCAAAATTGACCGGTTTTTTATTAAAAATTTCAGCACAAATATAAGGCGTTATTGATGAAGTATTCCAGGTGTCCATTACATCAGTTTCTGGTACAATATCAGTACTTTGGCATTGTGTGCAAGTATTGCCAGGGAAATTAGTTTCTTGTGGATCAACGGGTAATACATTATCAGGCGCTACTAAAACTGTTTTACAGGCATTGCAATGCCATACAGGAAAAGGAATTCCATAAAAGCGTTGACGGCTTAAGCACCAGTCCCATTGTAAATGCTCAACCCAATCTTTATAACGGGTTTTCATAAACGCAGGGAACCAATCTATTTTGTCAGCAATTTGTAAAAAATCGTTTTTGTATTCAAGAATATTTAAAAACCATTGTTTAAGTACCACATATTCAATTGGTTTTTGACAACGTTCATGTACATTCACTGGATGTGAAATTGCTTTTTGGTTAGTAAGTAAACCAGCAGTTTTTAATAATTCAATAATCTTTGCGCGGGCTTCATGAACCTTTAGTCCAGCAATTTCTTCTGCATGAGCAGCCCATTTGCCGTCAAATCCGATAGATTGACGATAAGGGAGTTGGTATTTTTTAAACCAAGCGATGTCGTTTTTGTCACCAAAAGTACAGCACATAACCAAGCCAGTTCCTTTTGCAGGGTCAACTAATTCGTCTGCAAGTATGGGTACTTCGTAGTTAAACAGTGGCACGGTTGCAGTTTTATTTAATAAATGTGCATAACGTGTATCTTCTGGATGAAAGAATAATGCAACACATGAAGGTAAAAGTTCGGGACGTGTTGTTGCAATAATCAGTGGCGTGCCGTCTGTAGCTTTAAATTCAAGATCATTAAAATGAGATGGGGTTTCAATATCATCAAGTTCAGCTTGAGCAACAGAAGTAAAGCAGGTAGTACAATATAAAGCAGGTTCTTCTTTGCGATACAAGTAGCCACGTTTATATAAATCTAAAAATGAACGTTGAGAAATAGCACGTGAACTTGGTGAAATAGTTGAATAGGTGTTTGACCAATCAGCTGAAATTCCCAATTGTTGCCATAATTTTTCGAACTCTTTTTCTACTAGAGCTGATTCGGTTGAACATAAATTAATAAATTCGCTTCGGCCCATATGGTAACCGCTTACTTTATGTTTTTTTTCTACAAAGCGTTCAGTTGGTAATCCATTATTATCAAATCCAAAGGGATAGAAAACATTGTAACCACTTAAACGTTTAAAGCGGGCAATAATATCAGTTTGGGTATAAGAAAAGACATGGCCAATATGAAGAGCCCCAGAGACGGTTGGTGGTGGTGTATCAATAGAAAAAAGTTGTTCAGTTGAATCTTTGCCGCAAGCATAAGTCTCTTCTTGAGCCCATTTTTCTTGCATTTTACTATCACATACTGTGTGTTCGTATTTTTTATCCATCTCTTTATTCATCAGGCCCACCGCTCTTAATTTTCTCTGTTTACTTATGATTTAAACAGAATACCGTTAAACTAAAGAGTGGTCAAAATGTAACCAGTATCTTAATAAATATAATTTAAATTAATATTCTGTTTGACTTGAAAAAATCTATCGCTACACTACTTTAAAATTTATTTAATATCTGAATTAGTCTTGTGAAGGCTAATATTCTTAAATATTCATCTTTTAACCCCGCGAGATTTTTGTATGTTTTTTAAAAAAAATAGTTTTCTACTAGTATGTATTTTTTCTTTTTTTATAAATTCAACTGTTTTTTCTTCAGAGTTAGCTTTGTTTGAAAAACCTCAAATTTTGCATGAACGTATTTTTTTGGATGACGAAGAGGAGTCTTTAAGTTATTTAGATCGCATAAAAGAATATTTTAAAGAGCCATTTTTTATTCAAGATGAAGTATTGTTAGATGGCAGAGTGTTGACTTTTGAAGCTGATATTAAATTTGCAAAAGAAGTATCATTAACTTTAATGAATGCTGGATTAATCAATATTAAAAGAGTTAATGAATTATTAAAAAATAAAAGTCAAAACGGGGTTAAAATGAGTTTTGATTTATTTAAATTAGCAGCTAAAGCATTACTTTTTATTGATTAAATTGAATTTAATAAGTATTTATAAAAATTACTTTTTTTTGTATTAAAAATACAATAAATGTATTCTATTTCTTTATAAAATAGTGATATAAATTTTTTAAAAAGGGTAGATATGAAACATTTAACGATAGTAATGTTGTCATTATTAGGGTGTCAAACAATTATAGGTAGTGAACAGCAAGAAGCATCAGTTCGAGGGCCTCTTCAATTATTGAAACCAGAGCTTCATCTCCTTGTTGAATATGCATTAAAAAATCAAGATGATGCAATTGAACAAATGGCAGCAGTAATTATTCAAGATGAAGAAATAAATGCAAGGTATAGAGAGCGTAATGATTATAAGGCTACTACTGCATTGTATTTATTAATTCAACATAAACCATATCTGTGTAAGGTTCAAAAAACAGCCAAGCGTTTGGAAGATTATTTAAAAAGTAAAGGCGCTGTTGCAGGTTTTAGTGTGAAAATAGATCGATCAAAAAAAATTGTCTCTTTTGATCAAGCTGAAGCGATAGATGATATTAAAAAACTTTCAGATGCTTTAGATGAAAAACTGTTAAAAGCAGGAAAAATTTAAATCAGGTGTTATACTTTCTTAATAAATGGATGATTTTTCAGGAGAGTTGACGTGAAAAAAAGTTTTAAAAAAATATTACAGGGTTATCATGCCTTTAGAGAAAATTATTCTCAGGGTGATCAAAATTTGATGCAGCAATTATCTTGTCATGGACAAAAACCACAGACAATGGTGGTTTCTTGTTGTGATTCTCGGGTTGACCCCGCTTTGATACTTCAATGTGATCCGGGTGATTTATTTGTGGTGCGAAATATAGCAAATATTGTTCCGCCTTACGAAAAAGATGGAACTCATCATGGTACCAGTGCAGCTTTAGAATTTGGAGTACGTTTTTTAAAAGTCGAGCATCTTATTCTTTTAGGGCATAGCCAGTGTGGTGGTATTAGTGCTCTTTTAAAGAGCTGTACTTTAGAACAAAATGATTTTATCACTAATTGGGTTTCTGTGATAAAAGTTAATGACCCTAAGCTTAAAAATGTTGATGATTATGAAAAATTAGCTTTAGAACAGTCATATGAAAATTGTTTGAATTTCCCTTGGATAAAAGAAAGAGTTTTATCCAAAAAATTAACCATACATGTTTGGTTTTTTGATATTAAAACTGCAAAAATTTTTACTTATTCCCATGATCAAAAACAGTATAATGCACTTGATTCATGTATTGAGTATGCTAAAAATTTTTCTTTATAAAGTCTATTCATTGACCCATTCAGCAAATAAATTTAGACTTTGTTTAATTTAAAAATCAGATTTTAAGTGATAAGGGGATATAAATGTTAAGTTTTAAAAATGCAGAATTTTTTATGCGCATTGTAGTGGTCTTGTTGGTCTATTTTGTAACCGCGCCATTGACTGGTTATTTTAGAGCATTGGTTGCAGAAAAAATGGGCGATAGCACTCCAAAACAATTAGGATTTTTAACGCTTAACCCCATGGCCCATGTGAGTATCTGGTGGGTCATTTTTATTATTTGGATTCAAACATCATTTATGCATTTTACCCCAATAGCTCTTGGTAAGTATGTCCCGATTAATCCTCATAATATTCAAGGGAAATGGCGTGGATTAAGATTAGCTTGTGCTTATCTTTCTGATTCTTTTGTAAATATTGTGTTAGGTATTGTAGCATTTTTTGTCTTAATTTTATCCTTTAAAGCAGATGCTTTACTCTTTATTGAACAAGCTGTTTCCTTGCGTTCATTAACGTTATTGCAACCTGGTTTTTCTTCATTACAGATTATTGTTATTTGGATTATGGCGACTTTTGCATTATTTAATTGCCTGGTTGCAGCATTTAGTGTGATTAGCAATCTATTTAATTTTGTCATGTTTTATTATTTTGAAGATTTATTACATAGCAGTGAATATTCAGAAATGATCTTAATTTTTGGTCCACTACTGCTTTTATATTTAATGGTATTTTGGGTTTGGTCGTATGTGACAGCTTTTGTCATTAGTATGGCATATTTATTAGCAATGTTAGTGGGGGTCATTTAAGATGCCAGAAAAATTCACTGATAATTTTAATGAACAATTTACTCTGTTAAAGCAAGCAACTATTCAGGTTATTCCTGAAGATGCGTTATTAAAAAAATTACAAACTGGTAGAAAACTAATTATAAAATTAGGCGCAGATCCAACAGCACCAGATCTTCATTTGGGCCATGCAGTTGTATTGCGTAAAATGCGTCAATTTCAAGATTTAGGTCATACGGTTGTATTTTTAATTGGTGATTTCACCGCACGTATTGGGGACCCAACAGGTAAATCAAAAACACGCCCGCCGCTTACAGCAGAAGCTATTGCAACCAATACAAAGACTTATTTTGAACAGGTTGGTAAGATTCTTGATAGTAGTAAAACTCAAATTCGTTATAATTCAGAATGGTTGGGGAAACTATCCTTTGTTGATGTGGTTAATTTATCAGCAAAGGTCACTTTAGCTCGTTTAATTGAACGGGAAGATTTTGCTAATCGTTTAAAAAATCAGCAATCAATTGGTTTTCATGAACTGCTGTATCCACTAATGCAAGGCTATGATTCTGTGGCCTTAAAAGCTGATGTAGAGCTTGGTGGTACTGATCAAACATTTAATTTATTAATGGGTAGATTTTTACAAGATCAGTATGGTCAAGAGCCACAAGTGGTGATAACTACGCCGTTATTAGAAGGTCTTGATGGCGTTGAAAAGATGTCAAAATCCTTAAATAATTATATTGGCTTGGCAGAACCAGCAGATCAAGCTTTTGGTAAATTGATGTCAGTTTCTGATACGTTAATGTGGCGTTATTATGAAGTGCTTTTATTAACACCAGTGGTTCAACTTGAACAATTAAAACATGATGTTTGTGCCGGAATATTACATCCAATGAACGCAAAAAAACAGATGGCACATCAAGTAATTGCAACATTCTGGTCAGCAGGGCAAGCAGATGCCGCACAAGCACAGTTTGAAGCAGTATTTCAAAATAAAGATCTTTCAAAAGCACAAACAGTTACTATTCCAGTAGACACAGCAGACACCTTGTGGATTGTTGATTTATTTAAATTAATTGGTGTTGCAGGGACTTCTTCTGAGTTTAAACGTTTAATTGAGTCTGGTGCTATCAGTATTGATGGCCAGGTGGTAACTGACTTTAAAGCGCAAATTACGTGGCATTCTGGTATGACGTTAAAAGTAGGTAAACATCGAGTTTATGTTATTGGGTAATAAAAAAGGGCCAGTAAAATGGCCCTTAATAGTAATATTATGAATATAAAGAAAATTACTTATTTACTTGGGCTTTCATTAAAGCTGAATAAATAGCATAATTATTTTCAATGAAAAGCTTTTTTAAGCTATTATATTCTTCTTTTGTAATTATTCCTTCCTCTTGCTTTTTCTTTAGAAGGTCTAAATCAGGCTTTAATAATGCTTTTGTAATCTTAATCAGTTGAGGAAATTGTAGATTCATTATAAAGTCGGTTAGTACAGGTATAGCTGCATCCGTTGTCTTTTTTAGTGCTTGTTCACTTGCAAAAACACCACCAACAAAACTTGTGGCAACTAAAAAAGAGAGTATCAATTTATTAATGTTCATAATAATCCTCCTGGAAATGAACTGGAAATATAACTTTAAGCTTGTATTGACTAAAATTAAGTCAAGCACATTACACAATATGCTTTAATTACTACTAGTATGAATCGTTTTTTTTTGTAAAATGGCTATAAATCAAGCCTGTAAATGTTTTCAGAGAGTGAAGATGGGCTTATTTATTGATAATTATGCAATAAAAAAGAGCCATTTTACTGGCCCTTAATCTTTAAAACTAAAATAACATTGATTAATGATCGTTACGTTAGCTTTTTTAATTTGAAATTTTCATTAATTGGTAAAGGCTTTTTTGTTTGAATAAAGTCGTAAATTTTATTGATTAAGTTTTCAAGGATAATTTGGTCTTGTGCAAATTCTTGCGACACATCAAGTATTAATACAGGGACATTTTGAAGAGTAGGACAGATTGCTGTTTTGTGAATTAAGAATTGTTCATGTTGAAGGTGAATTTGTTTGAGATATTCAAGTGGTACAGAATCTTCACCAGAGCGGTTGCGTTTGGACATGCGTTCTAAACAGACTTCTGGGTCTGCTTGTAAATAAATAAATCCAGTTGGGGTATTACACTTTTTTGTAACTAAAAATTCAAACCATTGATTGTAAGCAATCCATTCTTCATAAGTTAAAAAACCTTGCTCGTACCCATTTTTTGCAAAGCAGTAATAACCAGAATATAAAGAACGTTCCATTACTTTTGGAATATAATTATCACTAGGATCAAGTGAATAGGAGCTATTTGAAGAAACTTGCTCTTTGAGATGTTCTTTGACGCGGGTCATCATGGTAAAAAGTTCCATGGTGTATGCCCAGCGTGGGGTATCTTTATAAAAATGACCAAGCAAAGATTCTTGAGAGTTATCGCTATGCCATGAATTAACCGGTTCAGTAACTACGCTTAGATAGGGAAGATGGTGTTTGATGAGTGCGAGCATGGTTGATTTTCCCGCGCCAAGATTTCCTTCAAGTAGATACATAAGAACCTTTTTTCTATGACATTTTTATGATAAATTTTTGTAAATGTTTGGTTAATTTTTAATCAAGAGATTTACAGTATACTTAAAAAAATGGCAAAGAAAAGGGTCCATTTCTGGACCCTATAATTTAATGACAAAAACTTACACTCGACATTCTTTTAAATGTTTATTTCAACGCAATCGACGAATTATGATCCGTTGTTAGAGGTTCTTTTTTTTGCCGCTTTGGAATCGCAATTTTCATTGATTTAGTGTTTGGATCAATGATCTTTGGAATCGAAATAATCAAAGAATTACTTTCTTCGTCATGCTCAATTGATAACTCTTTAAAATCAAGTTTTGATAAAATTAATTGCTGCAAATTACTTGAACTAAATGATTTTTGTGACGATTGCGATGTTTCATTTTTAGTTTTGTCTGCTTGTATTGTTTCTTGTTGTATCGAACTATTAATACTTAAAGATGAGCCTTGTTGGAGCCCATTAATTATTAAAATATCGCCCTGTTCTTTAATAGTTATTTTAAATGAACGATTATCTTTAACATCAATAGTTGTATCACGTGCAGGGAATTTTTCGGGCAGTTCAACTGATAGTTCAATTTTATCATCAAGTTCATTTAAAGAAATTGGAGAGTTCTCTTTAAGATTTTCAAAAAGATTTTGAAAATTTTCTATAAACGACTTACGGCGTTTTCCAACAGCCATTATGTTATCGCTAGCACATGCGAGTAATAACATTAAAGATATTGAACGTTTCATAAGGTTACTCCTTACAGTTAAGAGATTAAACATAGTGAAAAATAATTTAAAAAATTTTTTTTGTCTTGTAAAGATTCAGCAATCTATTGGTTGAGTCGAGGATTTAAGATGTCGAGTTATTGTTTAAGCTTATTTGTCGTGTATGAGAAAAATAGCAATATGAAAAAGATGATAAAAAGGAAGGGTTTGGTATACTAGATTTTAGCAGTGGTACGCTAAGGTGTATTATTTTGCTTAGAATGGCAGGCATTTTTAATGTTATTGGTATGGGATATAAGGGATAGAAATGAAAAAATCAGCCGGCTTTAAACCACAAGTTATGAGAGATAATCAGTATGATGTTGTTTATGGCGTTCATCCGGTTACTGAACTTTTAAAGGCAAAGCGTCGAAGAGTGTATGATCTTTTTATTTTAAGTCCTGAACCAAAAATATGGGAAAGCATGAAAACATTACTTCCTGCTTATCCAGTTAATATTCATCGCGTAGATCGTGAAACCTTAAATAAAAAAGCAAATACCACAGACCATCAAGGCCTTGTAGCTTTTGCAGCGCCATTTCCTTATAGAAAAAAATTTTTTGATAAAGGGACCCATAAATTCTTATTATTGCTTGATGGTATTCAAGATGTCAGAAACCTTGGGGCAATTATTCGTTCCGCCTATTGTACAGGGGTTGATGGGGTAATTTTATGCAGAAAACAGGGAGCTGAATTAACAGCAGCTGCATTAAAATCTTCTGCCGGTCTTGCTGAACGCATGGAAATCTACGATGCTCCTTCAATTGGTTTTGCTTTGCAAGAATTAAGAATGTCAGGGCATGCGGTTTACGTTACTGCATTGGGTGGTAAAACTGCTTTGAATGCAGTTGAATTCAAAAAACCGCTATGTGTTATTGTGGGTAATGAAGGCGATGGGGTTTCTCCTGAGTCAAAAAAAGCAGGAACAGTGATCACTTTACCACAACGTACGCCTGATATTTCTTATAATGCTTCTGTTGCTGCTGGCATTGTTTTATTTACGATAGCGTATGGACGCGACTCTCAGTAGATCATTTCATAATAAATATTGATTCTCCAGTCCCAAACAGGGTACAAATTATAAGGGAACTGTTTGTGGTTGAGGGGGATCATGAAAAAAAAGGGAAAACTACTCATTTTAGCAATGGGTACTTTAAGCGCGTGGTATGGAGTAGCTTTTGTGCGTTCTCTTATGCCGCGTATTAATAAACGTGCCATTGCGGTTTCTGTAGATCCTCTTTTTTCAACAGGTTATCAACAAAAAATTGCCTCTCTAGTTCATGGGTATGAACGTATTACTTTGCCTAATGCTTCTTTGTTGCAACTATTAAAAGAGGCATTGCCTTTGGTTAAGCAGATTTCTTTGGTTGATGATTCTGCTGATTATATTCAAAAAAACAAATTCAACATAAAATTTATAGCTTATAAGCCGGTAGTAAAAGTTAATACGCAAGAGCTATTGCTTGAAAATGGTATGCTTATTCAGGCATCTTATTTTAATCCAAAATTGATCAATTCGTTATATCAGGTAGAAGTAAAAAAAGATGATCAGGTGCTTAATGCTTTTTCAAAAAAATATGTTGAGTTTAAAAATTATTTAGCGCTTGATGTTTTTGATCATTATAAGGTGAACTGGCAGGATGAATATTCTATTATCATCAATAAAAAAGATACTCCATTAATTACCTATGTTGGCTCATTTGAAACGCATTTTGATGAAACACTACTAAAAGCCTGTGATCTGGTTAAAGAAAAATTAGCATTAGTTAATTCGCTGGAAAAAAATAAAAAAAATAACGAATGGTTCTTAGATGTTCGGTTTAAAAATCAAGTTGTAGCCTTTAATAAAAAGGGGGGGATTCATGAAAAAAGTATTTACTGAAAAATTATTATGTGCCATTGATGTGGGAACTACCAAAATTTGTGCACTTATTGCTCAACAAGTGGGGAACAATGAGCTTCAAATATTGGGGATTGGTAAAGTGCCATCTGATGGATTACGCAAAGGGGTAGTTGTTGATATTGCACGAACTATTGTCTCAATAAAAAAAGCAATTGAAGAAGCTGAATTAATGGCGGGCACTACTATGCATTCAGTGGTGATCGGTGTTTCTGGTGGTCATATTCAATCGCGTAATGCATATGGAGCAGCACCTATTGCGCGTGGTGAAGTAACACAAGAAGATATTGATCGTACTATTGCAGCAGCACGTGCTATTCCATTACCAGAAGGTCAACAGGTGCTGCATGTATTGCCACAATATTTTAGTATCGATGGCCAAGATCGTATTCAGGATCCACGTGGAATGCATGGCATTCGACTTGAAGTTCAAGTACATATTATTAGTGGAGCCGTTAGTTCTGTGCAAAATCTTATTAAATGTTGCCAAATGGCTGGGGTAAAAGTGCATGATGTTGTTCTTGAACAGTTAGCTTCGGCACTAGCAGTGCTGAATGATGACGAACGAGAGCTCGGGGTTGGTATGCTTGATATTGGTGGTGGAACTTCTGATCTTGCATTATACCAAGGTGGTACAATTCGGCATACCATGGTTATACCAATTGCAGGGAACCTTTTTACGAGTGATCTTGCTGTTGGATTAAGGACTACTCTTAAAGATGCCGAACGAATTAAACGAGAATATGGACTTGTGAGCTTTGATTTGTTAGGTGAAGATAAGGAGATAGAAGTTGAGATGGTCCAAGGGGGAAAAACTCGAATGGTCATGCAGACTGAAGTATTTGATATTTTAGAACCTCGAGCACAAGAATTATTAAGTATAGTTCATGAAGAAATTTTGGGAAGAAACCTTTCGCACCTTTTAGTTTCCGGGTTTGTTTTGACTGGTGGTGGGGCATTGCTTGAAGGGTGTAAAGAAGTGGCACAAGAGATCTTACAAGTGCCAGTGAGAATAGGCAGGCCAAGTAGCCGACAAAGTGGACTTGAAATGTTGCAAAGCCCTATTTTTTCAACGGGTTATGGACTTTTGCTTTATGCAGCAGAGCAACAAGGTAAAATAGGTAATTTAGGTGAAGAATCAAGTAATGTTACAAGGTTATTAATGAGAATGAAGTCGTGGGTTTCAGATTTTTTTTAGTCGTATAGTTTTAAGGAGAGACAATGTCTATAGAATTTGCCCAAGAAGATAAATCTAAACATATTCCAGTAGCAAAAATTTATGTTGTTGGTATTGGTGGTGCCGGTGGCAATACTATTAATTGTATGAAAGAATCCGATTACCAGGGGGTCTCTTTTATTGCAGTTAACACTGATGCGCAAGCTCTTGCTTGTTCAAAAGCTGACAGCGTAATTCAAATTGGACAAAAATCGACTAAAGGTCTTGGTGCCGGTGCAAATCCAGAAATTGGAAGACGTGCTGCAGAAGAAGATATTGATAAAGTACTAGAGTCAGTTCAAGGCGCTGATATTGTATTTTTAACTGCTGGTATGGGTGGTGGAACTGGTTCAGGAGCATTGCCAGTAGTGGTTAAAGCCCTTAAAGAGCGTGGTATTTTGACAATAGTAGTTATTACTAAGCCATTTACTTTTGAAGGTAAGCGTCGCGCTCGTATTGCAGAAGAAGCAATTAAAGCGGTGCGTGAACATGCCGATACTATTCTTATTGTGCCAAATCAAAAGCTATTGAATGTGGTTGATGCTGCTGTATCAATGATTGATGGTTTTGCCATGATTAATGAAATATTAAATCAATCAGTGAAGTCGATTTCAGATATTATTACTCGTGCAGGGCATATTAATGTTGATTTTGCTGATGTTCGTGAAATTATGCGTGCTCAAGGATTAGCAATTATGGGTACTGGTCGCGCAAAAGGATTAGATCGGGCACGTACAGCAGCGCTTGAAGCGATATCATCTCCGTTACTTGAAAATATGGATATATCTGGAGCGCGTGGTGTATTAATTAATATTACAGGAAGTGTTTCTTTGGGCTTGCATGAAATTAGTGAAGCTGCTTTGGTGGTCTATGAAAAAGCAGATGAAGATGCGAACATTATTTTAGGGTCAGTAATTGATGAAAGTATGGGCGATGTGCTTTCTGTAACTATTATTGCAACTGGCTTTAAAGAACAAGATCAGCATGAATTTCCATTAAAGCCTTTAGTGCAACATCATGTAGAACACACATCTGTTCTTGGTTATACACAACCAAAAGTTATTGCTTCAGTGGTTTCTTTGTCGCCCGTTGCGCCATTTAAAGAAATAATTACTTCCGCCTCTCAAGAACCTTTTATTGAAAATAATAGTATTGTTGAGTTAACAAAAGTAATACAGGAAAATGTTTCATTAAATGAAGCACTAACTACCGCTTGCGTGGTGCCACTTTCAACGAGTGATAGTACGCAAGCGTTTATTGCATCTACTTCTCAATTACATGAAGATCTTAGTCAGGCTAAAGAGCAATTTGAACAAAAAAGCTATGAAGGTGATAAGTGCGAACTTAAAAGTTTTGCGTCATCGTTAGCTGAAGAAGAATTACAAGAGCAACTACTTAATGAACAGTTGCCAGTAGAAAAAATTAATTTAGGTGTAGTAGATAATGACAGTATTCAGCAGCAAGAACAGTATTCTACTATTCAAAATTTGCCACAAAATGAGCAACAGTATAATCTCAGTGCCAATTCTACTGCATCAATAGATTTAAAAAACTTTGATATTCCAGCATTTATGCGTCAAAAAAAAGATCGTATAAATCGTCATCAACGTCGTGAAAATAGAAATAATAATGGACACAAGGGACAATGGTAACTATTAAGAAAAAACGGGAGGCATGGGTTTTAAAAAAAATTGTGCCTTCTTTAAAAAAATCAAAAAAATATGATGCACATTTTTTTGATGAAATTAGCCTTAAAACGCGAATAATTTCTTTTGGCGCAGCAGGGTATTCAGATTTTACTATTCATAAAGATGAAGAACGTAAAAAACGATATCTGTTGCGCCATAGTGCGCGTGAAAGTTGGGATGACCCATTAACGCCAGGGTCATTAAGTCGATGGATTTTATGGAATCAGGTATCTCTAAAAGAGAGTATAGAAGATTTTAAGAAACGGTTTGGTCTGTAACGTAACTAAGTTGCTCTTTTTTGAATTCTTTTAAAAAATTTTTTCTTACCTCATCTATTTTTGTTTTTCTATCAAGTATGGCATTAGGCGCAATGAGTATTTGTATCCATTCAGGAGAGCCTATAAGATTATGAGCTGTATTTTTTTGAACACGTTTTAATACTTTATCTGTGATTTCTTGTTCAATTATTTCATCTAAAGAAAAAAAATTTTCAGTGAAACTTTCAAGACTTCTTATCCAACAAGTTGCTTGTTTTATGACTTCTTGTTTATTACCATAACATTGCGCATCTTGTAATAATCTAATATAAAAATAAATTAACCATTCTTTATCGCCTTTTTGGTCTTCTTCGCAAAATTGTTCACCAGTTGTATTGTAAATTTCTACATGAGTTTTTGTAAGTTGAAATGCATGGAGTGCAAGATCTCTCCCATTGCCATGATAAGCCTTTATGATGCTGTAAGGTTCTGGTAAGTTTTTTTCGTTTGATTTGTTAGATGAAGTTATAGTTAATATTAAAAATAGATAAAGTTTTTTCATTTGAGATCCATGTTAATGTATTTATTAATCCTATGAGAAATATTTGGTTGCAGTATAATCTATGTTTGATGTGAAATAAAGAAACCCTTTTTCTGATGGTAAAATTTATTCATTTATAGTACTCTGCTTTTAATTAAAAAATGGAGTACTATAAAATTTTTCTATGGGGTTTTAAAATTATGAAACAAATTATAAGTGCTTTTATTGTGAGCTTTTTATCCCCATGTATTATGGGGTATGTAACTATTGCAACGCCACTTGGTCCTTGGATTGCACCAATTTTAGCATTGGCATTAATTGGATTTTATAAAAAACAAAAATATGATGCATTATTACCTGTATCGGCTGGTTCATTAGGTGGAATTATTGCTACAGCATTTGGATTTTCATTCCCGACGCTTTTCTTTTTAGACGCAGTAAAATTTAATGCTTTTATTAGTAATCCTTGGAGTTGTATTTTTTTTATTGCAAAATTAACCTTTTTAGGTGGTGCGTGTGGGTTATTGCTTGCTCGTGTTATTCGTAAATCAATGTTGGCAAATAAAGAGTTATCTTTTCCAATAGGACAGTTAATTTATAATACTATTGGGGCTCAAGAACAGAATGGGCAAAGAAAGCAATTGTTTTGGGGTTTGGGTTCATCATTAGTCTATGGTTTTATGCAAATGCGTAGTTGGTTTGGTATACGATTAATTCCTGAATCATTACAATTATTTGCAAAGACAACTCTTGCTACTAGTATGGGTGATTTTGTAATTCCTGCTATTCGTTTTAATATGGGTATTATACCTATGCTTGCAGCTATAGGGTTTATTGCAGGTGCTATGATTACTCTTCCTCTATTAATTGGGGCAGTAACGCAGATAGCTTTTCTTGAACCTTTATATGTTTTATTTTTTAATTATTTAAAACGGCCAGATTTTGTTTTTGCTTTTTCAAGTGGCTTAGTTCTTTCAAGCGCTTTAGCTGGAATCATTGGAGTACCAAAGCAGCTTTATGATTTTTTTAGCAAGCAAAAAGTAAAAAATGATCTGTTTGATTTTTCTGGGGTTAGTCCCTTTTTAGTGGTTATTTTAGTAATAGCTCTTATGATGTTTCTTTATGAAGCGAATTTTTCATTATTATCACAAATTTATCTTATAACAACAACCATGTTGTGTGCCTATCAAATAGTTCATATTGCAGGAAAAATAGGTCTTGCATTGTTAGGTCGTTTTGCAACCTTTGTGATGGTTCCCGGTCTTTTATTGTTTGGATTTGATGCATTACAAATTACTATTTTAGCAATTTTTGTTGAGTTAGTAGCAGGTGTTGCTACCGACGCATTATTTAGTTATAAAGCAGCACAAATGGCTGACATAGATCATGAAAAAGTTTATAAATTTCAAGCGATTGGTTTAGTGGTAAGTGCTCTAGCCATGGCCTTAACTATTTGGTTTTTATGCAATTATTTTCAATTTGGTTCAGAACAATTATTTGCACAACGCGCGCAGGGGCGTGCACTACTTATTCAGATTAACACGTTTGATTTTTATGCAATTGGTGTGGGTATGTTATTTGGCTATATCTTAAAGTATATAAAGATTAACCCATTTTTTGTGCTTGGTGGTTTATTAATGCCACTTTCATTATCATTACCTTTAATTGCTGGTGGTGGACTTTCTTTAGTAGTTAAGAAAAAAGAACATTATGAGTCATTTGCTTCTGGAATTTATGCTGCTAATGCATTAACTATGATTTTGAGCGTGCTTTTATGATAAAATTTAATTATCAACAAACTGTTGGTATTGATAATGATCAGTTAATTGATTTGATTAAATTACATAATCTTGATAAGCAAATTACACATTTACAAGAAGTGGTGAATGCTAAAAATTATGAAACTAACTACGCTTGGATTAATACTTTATATGATCAAGAGGCTATAAATTTAGTACAAGTTCTTGTTGAAAAAAAACGAGCATTATCAATTGATGTTTTGGTTGTTATTGGGATAGGTGGTTCAAGTTTAGGGACTAAGGCAGTTCATCAAGCAATTAATGGTCTTTTTTATAATGAACAGAGTCAGTTCAAAGTATATTTTTTGGAAACAGTTGATGTGGCATATACAGCTCAACTGTGTGCTCTTTTAGAAGATTATTTTAAAGTAGGTAAAAAGATTTTGGTAAATGTTATTTCAAAATCTGGTTCAACATTAGAAACAACCTTGAATTTTAACTGTATTTTGGCATTGCTTTACGCCCATTTTCCAGAAACCTATCAAGATTATGTAGTAGTAACTACTGATGAAAATTCAGCACTGCATGAAATAGCTCAAGAAGAACAGTTTGACGTTTTATTTATTCCTAAAAAAGTTGGAGGACGTTATTCAGTATTTTCTGCTGTTGGGTTATTTCCTTTAGCTTTTATTGGAATTGATATAAAAGAGTTTATTGATGGAGCACAACAAGTAGTAAGTCTATTTCTTGGTCAGGATTTTTTTAATAATCCAGCTGCGCTAAGTGCAGTAGTCCTTTTTAGTCATTTTAAACAGGGCAAAAATATTCATGATACATTTTTATTTTGTCCTCAATTAGAAGCGCTTGGTCAATGGTACAGGCAATTAACTGCTGAAAGTCTTGGTAAAAAAGTTAATAAATTTAATCAGATTGTTAATACGGGAATGACGCCAACAGTTTCTGTTGGATCAAATGATTTGCATTCAGTTGCTCAATTATATTTAGGTGGACCTTATGACAAAGTTACAACCTTTATTACTCTCAAATTAAAAGAAGAAATGCAAGATTTCACCTATGCATTAGTTATGCCAGCTATCGCTTTGGCTACTCAAGAAGCTTATCAAAAAGATGGTCGTCCATTTTTTACTATCGAATTACCAGCAACGGATGCACAAAGCATTGGCCAGCTTATGGCATTGAAAATGTTTGAAACCATTTACTTAGCACATCTGCTTCAAGTTAACCCATTTGACCAACCGCAAGTTGAACTCTATAAGCAAGAAATAAAACTAGGTTTTTAAATTTATTTTTTTCTTGGGTGTAGTTGAGCTTATAGTTAATAATGAAACCTTAAATAAATGTTTATTTTTCATGATACGTTTTTTATTTATTTCATATAGAATAATTTAAGGGAGATAAGATATCTTTCTTAGAAGAAATGTGCTGTTCTAGTGCGGGTTTTTTATCTGGTAAGTCCATGTTGACGATAGTTTAAAATGCATTATAATGATTAATTGTAATATATTTTAAAGTGTGGAGATTGTTATGAAGAAATTTTTTTTATTAATTTTAATAAGCTTTGGATTGCTCCCTTTTCTGAGTATATGCAGTGAAACTAGATCAGCATCTGCTGCAAATGGAAAATCTGCAAAGCGTGTTATGACTCCGTTTGGCACAAAAGAATTTGATTTTAATAGACCTATGGGTTCTTTGCATGGTGTTTCAATATCAGCTCAAGACTTGTATCAACAGGCGCAACAGAATAATGGGTTAGTTATTATTACTGCTGCAAAAAAGAATGCTCATGAAGAAGTGATTTTTTCACCTTTATCAGAGTTAGACCCTCAAAACATTCAAAATATACATGATTCTGCAAGTACGCGTTATTATAGCATAGTTAAAATTACCGATAAGTTTGATTTGTTTGATGTGACGAATGGGGTTATTGGAATATTAAAAAAATATCCTCAAGTTTTGCCAAAACAAATAGGAATTGATCTTTTACTTGGTCATCGCCAACTTACTCAAGAATTAATTGGAGGTTATAGACCGGCTCCTTTTGTGTATACTGTACCAATGCCAGTTTTTGTCCCAGTTCCTGTTTTTATTTATAAGCAAGTATTTGTTTATCCTAATGGTGATGATAGTAGAGTCCCATCCTCAGTAGGTAGATCATCAACTACTTCTTTATATGCTAATGGGTCGCCAACATTAACATTTCCTTCAGATTTGTCGCCTAATCTTTTATCTTCTGAATCTAGTAGTTCTCCAGAAGCTCATAATCTATTAGCAGAATCTGTTGATTTAGAAGGGCATGATCAAGAGCTATGTGAGGAACTATTGAATGATATGCTTTTTAGTGAGCATGAATCTTTAGCTGCTGAAAGTTTCAAAGAAGCACAGGAAGAAAAAGTAGCGCTTAAAGCACAAAGAAAAAAAAGAGACGAAGAAAGAAAGCTTAGAGAAAAGGAAGAAAAGGCAATAAAAGCTTTAAGAGAAGAAGAAGAGACGCATTTAAAATTAGAAAAAGAAAAGAATGCTGTGTGCCAGTTTTTGGGTGACATAGAAAGTAGATCGGTTCAGATAAGTAGTAATATTGCAAAAACATCTGATATCGTTAAAGAACAGGAAGTAACGTCAGTAAGTACTAATTCTAAAAGATTGAAAAAGGAAAATAAGAAGAAAACTAAAAAACAAATTCATAGTGATGATGAAGATCAGATTCTTAAATTAGCTTTAAAGCAAGCAGAAAAATTCAAAGTTGATAGCCCTCAACAGAAACTTGTTCAAAAAAAACAACGATCACTTGCTGATTTCAAAAAACTAAAAGAAGAGCAAGCTGCTTCAATACCAGTATCTTTAGATGAAATAAATTTTTTAGGGACGTCATTAGTATGTTACGTTGAACTTATTGAAAGTAATTTACAAGAGTTTCGCTCTTTGGTTAATATTCCTGAAATTCAAATGGCAGTAGGAGATAACTTACTTAAACAGGTAGAACCTTTTATGAATTTGCAAGAGGAGGCGGTGATAAATGGTGTTTTTTCTGATTATACCTTAGAAGGTCTAATGTATTCTGCATTTCTTTTAGTGGCTGATCTTCGAGAAATGATTTTAGATGAAAGGTCAAATAGCCCTCTTAGCGCTAAGGCTTTTTTGCGATGCGTAAGAAATTTTAATCAATTTGAGCATTCAATTAGTTCAGATTATTTTATAACACTTTATTCTATGGAAAAATATCAATTATTAAAGAGTCGCTATGAATCTATTGTTGCTTCATATAAAACGTTGATGATGAAGAATGAAGAAAAAGTATTAACTTTGTTTAAAAGTTTTGAAACTAAAGAGCAATTGGAATCAGCAGTGTATGAATATACTATTATTGATGGTGGACCTAGAGATGAGAATCTAGCGATTAATTTTGTAGGAATAGGGCGTTATTTAACTACTTTAGGATTTAATGATACTAAAGCTTTTATAACACAAAAAATTAAGAGAGAGTTTCCTGCATAAAAATTAAAAATTTGAATTGATAAAGTATCGTTTAAATTTTAGATATAAAAAAACCCGGGTTCAATAAGCCGGGTTTTTTTATTAATTAGATTAGATTATTATTTTTGTTGAACAAGGCATGCTTCAATGAATGGTATCAAATCACCATCGAGTACTAAATCAGGTTGTGGTGATTCATGGTCAGTGCGATGATCCTTTACCATCTTATAAGGATGTAATACATAAGAACGTATTTGGGAGCCCCATTCAATTTTCTTTTTTTCAACACTTGCAATTTTTGCTTCAGCTTCATCTTTTTGTTTTTGAACGAGTTTTGCTTTAAGCATTTTCATTGCGGTTTCTTTGTTTTGTCCTTGAGATCGGCCATCTTGGCATTGAGTTACTATGCCAGATGGAGTATGAGTGATACGAATAGCGGATTCTGTTTTATTAACATGTTGTCCTCCTGCGCCACCAGCACGGAAAGTATCAATGCGCAAGTCACTTGGATCAATGGCAATTTCAACTTCTTCTACTTCAGGGGTAACAAAAACACCGGCAAACGAAGTATGACGTCTTTTATTTGCATCAAAAGGAGAGATTCGCACTAGGCGGTGAATGCCGTGTTCACTTTTTAAAAGGCCATAAGCATTTTTACCTTTAATAAATAAGGTAGCGCTTTTCATGCCAGCTTCTTCACCTATTTGATAATCAACAATAGAAACTTGTAGTCGCTCGCGTTCACAAAAACGAACATACATGCGGCATAGTATATCAGCCCAATCTTGTGATTCAGTTCCTCCTGCACCAGCATTAATACTTACAAAACAGTTTGCATGATCAGATGGTTCATGAAGTAAAAGTTGAATTTTAAAAGAACGAACTAATTTTTCCAGTGTTTTTACTTCAATAGCTAATTTCTCTAATTCAGATTCATCTGTACTAAAAAGATCTAACATGTCATGAAGTTCAGAAACATTGTTGTTAATTGCTTCATAATCTTCTCGTTTATTCCTTAATGCTTGTAATTCTTTTAATATGTAAGCTTGTTTTGGGTCTTGCCATACCAAAGGGTCTAAGCTTTTGGTTTCAAGGTCTAAAATTTTTTTATCAAATTCCGCATTTTTCCAAAAGGTGATTATGGTTTGAATGTCAGGTTCAAGGTATTTTAACTGTTCTTGCAAATCATCAATAAGCATTTGATTCCTCTATGGTATAAGTTTCTTGGTGAATAATTAATTTTAAAAGGTATAGTTGAGCTTTTTAAAGAAGGCTTTATACACTATAAGTAGAAAGTATAACAAAAAAAGATAATAAATGAGATGGCTAGCAACTTTGTAAATAAGTGAGAAGGATTAATAAATGAAACAAGGAAAGCTTTTTGTAGTGTCGGCTCCTTCAGGTGCAGGAAAAACTACTCTTATAGAAGAGTTACTTAAAAGATGGGGGAAGCTTTATAATCTTCAGAGGGGAATTACTTATACTACTAGAGCGCCAAGGGAAGGTGAAAAAAATGGGGTTGATTATAACTTTATATCTATAGAAGAATTTCAACATAAAATAGAGGCAGGTTTCTTTATAGAATGGTCAACTTGGTATGACCATTTTTATGGCTCTTCTATAGAGGTAATAAAAGGACTAAAAACAGGGGTCTCTTATATACTAATAGTAGACCGTCTTGGAGCTTCTAAAATAGTGAGTAAATTTCCTGGTGCTGTTTTGATCTGGATTACTCCCCCAAGTCTAGAGATTTTAGAGGATCGGTTAAGATTGAGAGGAAAAGACTCTGAAGCAACTATAATTAATAGATTAAAGAAAGCAGCTATTGAAATAGAAGAAGAAAAACAAAAATCTCTCTATAACTACCATTTTATTAATGATGTTTTTGAAGATGTATTAAGAAATATTAAAAATGTTTTTGAAATTAACTTGAAAATATGAAAAAATTTTAAGCTTTTTTTTTATATAAAAATTTGAAATTTAAGCTTATTTTTGGAAAATAACATATTGTTTTCTAATAAAGCAAAAAAAAGATTAAAAAAGATTAAAAAAAAGTTTGACAGTATGCGATCTAACTGTATAATTGATTTTACTTTCCTAGTGAAAACGAAAGAAACGAAACGAAAAAACAAAATTACTCGGTCTTTGAAATGCACAGAAAAGTCCACAAAAAATTGTCCACAAAGAGTGACAATTACATGAGACCACGTCAATTAAAGTTTTGCGATGGAGAGTTTGATTCTGGCTCAGAATGAACGCTGGCGGCGTGCCTAACACATGCAAGTCGAGCGCGAAAGTTCCTTCGGGAATTAGTAGAGCGGCGGACGGGTGAGCAATGTATGAGAATCTGCCCTTTAGTGAAGAATACCTTCGAGAAATTGAAGTTAATACTGCATAAGTCCCTGCGGGGAGAAAGATGGCTTTATTGCTGTCGCTGAAGGATGAGCTCATATGCTATTAGCTTGTTGGTGGGGTAAAGGCCTACCAAGGCGAAGATGGCTAGCCGGCCTGAGAGGGTGTACGGCCACACTGGAACTGAGACACGGTCCAGACTCCTACGGGAGGCAGCAGTGAGGAATATTGCACAATGGGCGAAAGCCTGATGCAGCGACGCCGCGTGGAGGATGAAGGTCTTAGGGTCGTAAACTCCTGTTAAGTGGGAAGAAATACCTACCAGTAATATGGGTAGGGGATGACGTTACCATTAGAGAAAGCACCGGCTAACTTCGTGCCAGCAGCCGCGGTAATACGAGGGGTGCAAGCGTTATTCGGAATAACTGGGCGTAAAGGGTGCGTAGACGGTTTGTTAAGTCTGTTGTTAAATTCCCCGGCCTAACCGGGGTCCAGCAATAGATACTGGCAGACTAGAGGATGGAAGAGAGAAGTGGAATTCTCGGAGTAGCGGTAAAATGCGTAGATCTCGAGAGGAACACCGATGGCGAAGGCAGCTTCTTGGTCCATATCTGACGTTGAGGCACGAAAGCGTGGGGAGCAAACAGGATTAGATACCCTGGTAGTCCACGCTGTAAACGATGATCACTAGATGTCAGTCTTGCTTAGCAGGATTGGTATCGTAGCTAACGCGTTAAGTGATCCGCCTGGGGAGTACGGTCGCAAGATTAAAACTCAAAGAAATTGACGGGGGTCCGCACAAGCGGTGGAACATGTGGTTTAATTCGACACTACGCGAGGAACCTTACCTAGACTTGACATGCTTTTGACCGCTATGGAAACATAGCTTTCCGAGCTTGCTCGGACAATTGCACAGGTGCTGCATGGCTGTCGTCAGCTCGTGTCGTGAGATGTTTGGTTAAGTCCTCTAACGAGCGCAACTCCTGTCGTCAGTTGCTACTATTAAGTTAAGCACTCTGGCGAGACTGCCTGGGAAACCAGGAGGAAGGTGGGAATGACGTCAAGTCATCATGGTCCTTATGTCTAGGGCCACACACGTGTTACAATGGCTGGTACAAAGGGTTGCGAACCTGCAAAGGGAAGCTAATCCTCCAAAGCCAGTCTAAGTTCGGATTGGGGTCTGCAACTCGACCCCATGAAGTTGAAATCGCTAGTAATCGCGTATCAGATCGACGCGGTGAATACGTTCTCGGGCCTTGTACACACCGCCCGTCACGCCATGAGAGCTGTCTGTACCCGAAATCATCTTAGCTAACCTGTTAAAAGGAGGCGGGTGCTGAAGGTATGGGGAGTGATCGGGGTGAAGTCGTAACAAGGTAGCTGTAGGAGAACCTGCGGCTGGAT
Source organism: uncultured Pseudomonadota bacterium (assembly GCA_964433415.1). GTDB lineage: Bacteria > Babelota > Babeliae > Babelales > CAIQNR01 > CAYSQM01. The sequence continues at coordinate 2,435 of CAYSQM010000002.1, read as the reverse complement.
CACCTCCTTTCGAGGGAGATAGATTTAGTTAAGTAATGTTAACTACAATAGGTGTTACGTGGGTTATGTAACTGTCACTCTGTGGACGCTAATTTTATAAACAATTAAATTGTTATAGTTTAGCGTATAAATAATAAAATAAGACGGGCCTATAGCTCAGGTGGTTAGAGCACTCCGCTGATAACGGAGAGGTCAGTCGTTCAAGTCGACTTAGGCCCACCATTTTTAACGATGGGTAAAGTCGATAAGATAGCGTGTAAATAATGTATGGGGATGTAGCTCAGTTGGTAGAGCGTCCGCCTTGCACGCGGAAGGCCAGCGGTTCGAATCCGCTCATCTCCACCATCTTTATATGTCTTATAAAAGGATTTCTGTGTGTTTTTAAAATTTTTGAATAGATTCTTGTGATCTTTGAAATGTTTGTGAAAATGATATTTAATATACTTAAATAACTACAAATTACTGAATGAATATCTAAGTTTGTGATTAATTTTAAAGGGTATTTGGTGGATGCCTTGGTATCAGGAGGCGATGAAGGACGCGGAAGACTGCGATACGCTTCGGGGAGCTGTCAATCTAGCATTGATCCGGAGATTTCCGAATGGGGAAACCCAATACAGCAAAACTGTATTACATCTATCTGAATATATAGGGTAGCATGAGCGAACGGCCCGAACTGAAACATCTAAGTAGGGCCAGGAAAAGAAAACGAAGTGATTCCCTAAGTAGTGGTGAGCGAAACGGGAAGAGCCTAAACCAATATTATGTAAGCCTGTGTGCGTTGTAATATTGGGGTTGTGGGATGGCGACGTGGATTTATACAGAAATCCGGTTGATTGTATATAATTTAGTTGAATTGTTTTGGAACGAACAGCCAAAGAGAGTGAGAGCCTCGTAAACGAAAAATTATATAAATGAACTGTTGCAGGTCCCGAGTATCATGGAGCACGTGAAATTCCGTGAGAATCTGCCCCGACCATGGGGTAAGGCTAAATACTACCTGATGACCGATAGTGAACGAGTACCGTGAGGGAAAGGTGAAAAGAACCCCGGGAGGGGAGTGAAATAGACACTGAAACCAAATATCTACAAACTGTGGAAGCGATATATAAGTATGCGCGACCACGTACCTTTTGCATAATGAGCCAACGAGTTATACCTACAACGCAAGGTTAAGTTTTGAAAGAACGGAGCCGCAGCGAAAGCGAGTCTGAATAGGGCGATTGAGTGTTGTGGGATAGACCCGAAGCCCAGTGAGCTATCCATGTCCAGGGTGAAGTTGCAGTAACATGCAATGGAGGCCCGAACCGGTGTAAGTGAAAAATTGCTCGGATGAGGTGTGGATAGGGGTGAAAGGCTAATCAAACTGGGATATAGCTGGTTCTCCCCGAAATATATTGAGGTATAGCCTTGTCGGATTCAGCATGGTGGTAAAGCACAGTTTAAGCTTTGGGGGCGCAAGTTTACCGGGCTTTTACTAACTCTGAATGCCGTGCTGTTAGAAGACAGGAGTCAGACTGCGAGGGATAAGCTTCGTGGTCGAGAGGGAAACAGCCCAGACCATCGACTAAGGTCCCTAAATAATTGCTAAGTGGATAAAAGAGGTGAAAACGCAAAGACAGTCAGGATGTTGGCTTAGAAGCAGCCATCATTTAAAGAAAGCGTAATAGCTCACTGATCAAGTATTTTTGCACTGAAGAATGAACGGGGCTAAGCAATTTACCGAAGTCATGGCAAAGTAGTTTTACTACTTTGGGTAGGGGAGCGTTCTTTGAGAGATACAAGCTCGACTGTAAAGACGGGTGTCGGCTCAAAGAAGTGAGAATGTTGGTATAAGTAACGAAAAGATAGGTGAGATTCCTATCCGCCGTAAGTCTAAGGTTTCCGTGAGAATGGTTCATCCACTCAGGGTTAGTCGATACCTAAGCCGAGGCCAATTGGAGTAGGCGATGGAAAGCAGGTTAAATATTCCTGCACCACATGCAAGCGTTTGAGTGACGGGGTGACGCAGTAAGGTAGGTCAACTTGGATATTGGATTGCCAAGTTAAGCTTGTAGAGGGGTCTCGTTGGTAAATCCGCGGGCCATTAACCTTGAAGAGTGACGAGCACATCAATTCTTAACGAAAAGGTGTGTTTGACTGATCCTCCACTGACTAGAAAAGCCTCTAGCGAGCTTTGTGTGTGATCGTACCGCAAACTGACACAGGTAGACGGGCTGAGAATGCTCAGGCGTTGAGATAATTATCATTAAGGAACTCGGCAAAATAGCCCCGTAACTTCGGGATAAGGGGTGCCTGGTCTGTGTAGTGTTAAAATGAAGCAGACTCAGGTTTCAACAAAGAGGCCCAACCGACTGTTTAGCAAAAACACAGGGCTCTGCAAACTCGTAAGAGGAAGTATAGAGTCTGACGCCTGCCCAGTGCTGGAAGGTTAA
>CAYSQM010000001.1:0-158419 GCA_964433415.1 uncultured Pseudomonadota bacterium | reverse complement strand
TAGCAAAACATTTATAATAAGATAAAACAAAAATAGATTCTTGACAAATTATCTTGTAATTAAAAGATAAAGAAGTCATCAATTTTATTGAGCATCATTAAATAACGCCTGAATATCTTCTCCCCAATCTTGCTGAAAACAGTCTATTTCAACAAGTTCTTCAAAACCATCAGCATTACCCAAAAGTACCTCAATAGTCATACGATTAAGGTACAATTCATTGCTTAATTCATTAAATTCTTCATGACGCACATCGTCTGCATCAAGACGATGTGAAAGATCATCCAAATCGTCAGTTAACAATTGAAGCGTTGGAAGAATAAAACGATCTAAAGAATTTATGGAAGACTCTATATCAGCACCATTTGAAATACTATTTTTAAGGGATTCTAAAAATTTACCACGATCATTGCATGATATATTAGAACCTTTAGCATCCACACTAAAAAATTCTTCTATTTGTTTGCTTGCCCAATCTAACGCACTAGAATTTCTTTTTAAAATAGCCTCATGCGCTTCAATTTTTTTTGACAAAACTGAAATTCCTTTAATTTTATCTAACAAAGCACGAGCACCAAAACTAATAACTAATGTCTTAGTTATACTAACTAAAGATTCACCAAATCCAATATCACAAGAGTGCAACTCTTTATCAAAATTTCTACAAGTACCTGCATGCAATCCAAAATAGATTATAGGAGCAACTAATCCAAGTGAAATTTTTTCCTCATGTCTTTCAATAAATAATGCTGTTTTTTCTTTCAATGTATGAGGCACTTGTTCGGCTAACTTAGAAGCTCCTTTTTGTAAACAACAATCAATACCTTTAAAGCTTGTTAAAGAAATTTCTTGTTCCTGTGCATTTAAACAAATAATACCAAATACTAACGCTAAACTAATTACCAATAATTTTTTCATAGTTATACTCACTTTTTATAAAAAAACACTATCCACAACGCACTAAAAAATCTCTTAATCTGCAGCTATAGCCCCATTCATTATCATACCACGCAAAAAGCTTACCAATACCTTCATTATGATCAACTAAAAGACCATCAACAATTGCTGAATGACTATTTCCACTAAAATCTGACGAAACTAATGGTTTATCGGTCACTTCAACAATACCTTTTAGAGACCCAACTTGGGCCTTAACACATGCTCTATAAATAGCTTCTTTTGAAATCTGTTCTTTTGCTGTAAAACTCAAATCTAAAAATGATACTTTTGCAATTGGCACACGTAAAGACAACCCCGAAACTTTACCTGCCAGTTCTGGTAAAATAGTACCGACAACTTTCATGGCGCCAGTGGTAGTAGGAATCATATTTAAACAAGCTGCGCGTGCACGCCGCACATCAGCATCGGGAAGATCTAACAAAACTTGATTATTAGTATACGCATGGAGCGTAGTCATAGAAGCACTCGTTACCACAAAGGCTTCATGCAATAGATGTAATAATGGCACTAATGCATTAGTAGTACAACTTCCTAAAGAAACAACTTTATGAATCAATTTATCAAAGGCATATTCGTTAACACCAAGAATAATAGTACAATCTGCATCGGGCGACGGAGCAGTAATTAAAACAGCTTTTGCACCAGCACTTATATGTTGTTCAACATCTTTTTTTGCAATAAATCTACCAGTTGCTTCAACTACCCAGTCTATTTCAAGTTCTTTCCACGGAAGCTTTTTTGGATCTGTTTCAGTTAAAATAGCAATACGTTTATCACCAATACATAAAACATTGTTTTCCATGCTTACTTGTTCTTGATAGGTACCCATTGATGAATCATAATTAAAAAAATGAGCTGTTAAATGAGCATTTCCTGGCCCAATATTAATAGCAATTATATCTAATTCTTCTCGTGCAACAGGGTCAGATAAGACCGTGCGCAAAAACGTTTTACCAATACGTCCAAAACCATTAATAGCTATGCGCTTCATGCTACTGCTCCTTTAATTACTCACTCATGCTTATTACTTTTTATATTATTTTTGTTCTCTTATTTTTGTTCTCTTATTTTTGTTATATTATTTTTGCCATGACGATACTAATGATAAAAGCTCTTTCTCTTGTTCTTCGTTTTCCATAATGGGAATTTCAAGAATTACCGGTACTTTATTGCACAAAGGATGGTTCATAAATCTCATAAGTGCTTCGTTTCCTATAACGCCTTGGCCAAATGCTGCATGCTTATCAATACGAGAAGCTGCTTTTTCTGCTGTTTCATTTAAATGTAATAAAACAAATTGCTCACCTACACATTCATGCATAAGTTTTAAAAATGCATCTTGACCTTCAGGAGTCACGACATCATATCCATAAGAATGTGCATGGGCAGTATCAATACAAAAATATATTTTTTCAGGCTCATCTAATAATGTACGTAATTTTCTAAAATCTTCTAAATCACCACCAACTGTTTTATTAGCATGAGCCCCGTTTTCTAACACAATTTTTATTTCATGTTCATCTTTTAAAGCTTTATTTAAAGCACGCGCAAGGCATTCAATTCCTTCATCTTTTGTTTCACATCCTGTTGCTGAACCGGGATGAATAATTAAATGGGTAAAACCAAATTTTTTTGCAAAATCTAATTCACGCATAAAAGGACGCCACCCATTACGTGTGCATCCTGCTAAATTAACCCAGTATGATGCATGTAAATATAATGCATCAAATTTTTTAGCTAATTCACGGCTAGCTGCTGCATCTTCTTCAGTTATTTCTAAATATTTATGAGTTGATTGCAAAACAAAAAAACATTGCGCTATAGGAGACTCTATACGTAAAGCCTTTTGCAATAAATCTTCTATGGTGGTCATCAATCGTAAATGTAATCCTATAGGTCTTTTCATAAAGCCTTTCTTATTATTTATTACTTACCATGTTATATGCTTATAAAGCACCTCTTGTGAATAATAAAAAGATAATGCTTCCACTACCTCTTTACGCAACGTACACATGCCATCATAAGAATCTCCTTCAATGCGGATACATATAACAGGTTCGGTATTTGAAGATCTAATTAAACCCCATCCATCTATTGTTTCTATACGAACACCATCAAATGTATCAATAGTTATTTGTGACATACCGGCATATTTTTGCATAAAATAGGTGTGTACATGCAAAACAATCTCAGGGCCTTTACCTCTCTCACATCCAAGACGTATCTGTTGGGATCCTATTTTATAAGGCACATTTTTAAGTAATTGTACAAGATTTTTATCAGATTGAATAATTAATTCAATTAAACGTAATGCAGCATAAAGACCATCATCAAACCCAAAGTAGCGATCATTAAAAAAGAAATGGCTACTTAACTCACCTCCAAATAAAGCATTATGTTTTTTCATAGCCTGCTTAATAAATGCATGACCAGATCGGCTCCGATAACTTTTTCCACCAGCCGAAAGGACCATGTCAGCTACTAAGCTTGAACAGGCACTATCATAAACTATTGCAGCTCCTGGATTATGGTACACTATTGATTCGGCAAAAAGACCAACTAACCGATCGCCAGAAACCCATTCACCTTCATGCGTTACGCAACCCATACGGTCACCATCACCATCAAAAGCAATGCCTAGTTCCGCCCTTGCTTCTAATACTACTTGCTTTAAATGAAGCATATTATTTTGATCTGCTGGGTTTGCTTGATGATCACAAGAGTTATCAAAATTGGAACAAATTAAAGTTATATTTGACCACTCAAATGAAGTCACTAACTCTGGAAATATAGCACTTAGTGCACCATTGCCACAATCGAAAACTATTTTTTTTTGAAGGCCAATTAGATCTGAAAATAAATTTTTAAGATATAAAATATAAGCATTTTTAAGTTCTTGTGCTTTATCAAGCAAAATGCCTTTATTTTCTTGCTTAACAAGTGACGCATAGTTTTTATTTTTAAAATAATCACGCAGATTGCAAATATCTTGATCAAACAAGTTTTCTTTATTAACCACCATTTTAATGCCATTGTAATCAGCTGGATTATGAGATGCAGTAATCATAAATCCTGCTTGAACTTGCGATAAAATATGTTGAGAAAAATAAAGCATTGGTGTGCTACATAACCCAAGATCTATAATATTAATACCTGAATCAAGAAAACCACGAATCAACTCTTGCTTAATAATTAGTGAGTGCATACGTGCATCCATCGCAATACATGCAGTCTCTAATAAATTAGGTTTTAACAATTCAGGATTTAATAATTTTTTTTCAGAATAAAGAACAAGGGACCTTGCAAGATCATAAACCGATTCTATAATGAATTCTTCGCCAATTTTTCCACGAATATCGTATACTCTAAATACAGAATCTTGCACTGTGTTTCACCTTATTTAGTATGGACCTATCTGTTAAGGGTTTTAGTATAGATTTATAGAAATTGCAAGTCAGAGAGCACATTTATGATACCATTAAAAATCCAACTCAAAAATTTTTTGAGTTATGGTAGAAAATTACAAACCATTAACTTTACCAATTATAAGTTAATCTGCCTTTCAGGCAAAAATGGCCATGGAAAATCAGCGCTTCTTGACGCACTAACCTGGGCATTATGGGGTCAAGCACGTAAAGTAAGTGCTACCAGCAAAGCTGATCCTGGAATTTTACGTTTAGGTGAAGATGAAGTAAGTGTCTGTTTCGATTTTATTTTTAATGAACAAACGTATCGCGTCAAACGGGATTATTCTAAGAAATATGGCAAACCACAGTTGTATATTGATTTTGGGTTACTTGATGTTGAAACGGACCATTTTATTCCCTTAACCGAAAAGACCGTTCGTAGAACTCAAGCAAAAATAGAAAAAACCTTAGGGCTTTCTTATGACTCATTTATCAACTCATCATTTTTACGCCAAGGACAAGCTAATGAGTTTTCTAAAAAATCTGCTAAAGAACGAAAGGAAATCTTAGGAACTATTTTAGGCCTGAATCATTATGACCAAGCGAAAACCTATGTTCTTGAAAAAATTCGTGGTATGAACCAAGAAAAAGTTCAAAACGAAAAAATTCAAGAACGTATCGCTACAGAACTTGAGTTTTTAAAAGATACACCTGGTAAATTAATTGCGCTTGATATTGAAGTACAAAACTTATTAAAACAAGAAACAAATTTACATAATTCATTAAAATTAATTAATACACAACACACCTATATTTCTGAACAACGACAAAAAGAACAACTTCTGAAAGCTAGTCATCTAGAGCTAATTGGAAATTTTGCACATGAAAGAAAAAGATTAGCTGACTTAATTATTTTATGGAAACAAGAACACAAAAAACTACTTTCAATAGGTAACAGTGCGGCACTTGAAAAAGAAAAAGAACGTTTATTAAAAGAGATCACTAGTTGTCATCTACAAGTACAAGACCTAGTAAAAGAATATAGTGCTTATCTTGCAGCACAAGAAGCATTAAGGAAACATAAAGATGCTCTGATAAACCCTCTGATAGCACAAGAACAAATTTATACACTTTCATTAGAACGTGCAAAAATAGGACAAGAAACCGTTACTAAAGCACTGTTTGAAATTACACAAAAACAAGATGGAATAAATCTAAAAATAAAAAGTTTAAATACAGAAAAACTTGAACTTCAAAAATCACTTTCACCTGATGCTTTATTAAGTGACAGCACAGAACAAAAAAAAAAATTTGAACAAAAACGAGAGCTCTATCAGCGCTGGATCGAACAAGGCAATTGGATAAATACACAGAAAAAAGAACTCGTTCAAAAACAACATCTTTCTCAAGATACTGACAACCCAAGCTGCCCACTGTGCGAACAAAATTTATCACAATCACGCAAACGTTTTTTACAACAAAAGTTTTCTGACCAAGCGTTATTTCTAGAACATCGATTTAATCGATTAGAGCAAAGCATTAAAAAATTAAAAGTGCACTTACATACACAACATCAAGAACTTACACTCACAAAAAAACTTGAATTATTAGAACAAGAACAGCTAAATCTTACTAAAGAGCTAGAAACATATAATAACAATCAAGATGCCTATAATAAGCAACAGGAGCTTAATCAACAGGCATACACACAACTCATTACACAACAAACTGAACATCAAAAACTTTTTATCACGCTTGTCGAACAAGATTCTTTAATTAAAGAATTAACAACTATTATTAAAACTTTTGAAAAAAAACAAGAATCACAAAAAGATCTTGAAAACCCTCATGATCAGCTACAAAAACTTTCACAAGAGTTGCAAAACATTAATGTACAATTAGATAATTTTACACACTATGATGAACAAAAAACAAAACAAACAGAACGGCAACATGCCATAAGTTTGTTATGTAGTTCTTTAAAAGCAATACAAAAACAACAAAGCGAAATTATTAATTTATTAGCTCCATTTGCCTTACTAGCCGAACAAGAGCTCTTAGTTTCCACACAGGAAAAATTAATTAAAAACAAACTCATAGAATATGCTCAACAAAAAGATGAATTATTTACGCAAAAGGGCCGCTTACAAACTGACGAAAAAAAACGTGAACAGTTAGTGCAAGAACAAATAAATTACACACAAACATTACAAGCTATGATTACAGGAATTCATGAACACACATTAATTGCTCAAGCGCTTGGTAAAGACGGTATTCAAGCATTACTGATTGAAGAAGTTTTACCAGAAATAGAACATGAAGCTAACGAGCTCCTTTCTCGCCTTACTGACAATCAAGCAAGCATCCAAATAGAGTCACTTAAAGATTTAAAAAAAGGTGGGACCAGAGAAACATTGGATATTAATATTTCTGACCAAAATGGTATTCGTCCTTATGAAATGTTTTCCGGTGGAGAAGCGTTTAGAATCGATTTTGCCTTACGTATTGCACTTTCAAAGCTACTTGCTCGTCGTGCAGGCACTTCATTGCAGACATTGATTATTGATGAGGGATTTGGGTCACAAGATGATGAAGGTCTTTCACGTATTATGGATGCGATTTATTCTATTCAAGATGATTTTGAAAAGATTATTATTGTATCTCATTTAGCAACGATGAAAGACCAGTTCCCCGTACATTTTTATATTGAAAAGAGTGCACAGGGAAGCAATGTAACTATTATTGAACAAGGTTAAAAACTAATAATAGCACTATCTACAAAACTACTCGCACCATCTGTACTTTTAACTCGCTCTTCAACAAATATTTCACTGCTTTCACTCGCAGTTTCAGATAAAGCAGCTTGATCTGATGATTCTTCTGAAGATTCTTGATTACCACTATCACTACCTTCTGAACCATTAACCGGTGTCGTTGATTTACTATCACTTTCTAAAGACTCATCTACAATAACTTCATTAAGAGCTATGTTAATAGTCCACTCATCTTCTAACGCAGTCAACGCATTCGCAAGTGCATTTTTTTCGTCTTGAAGAATCTTAATTTTTTCTACTAGTGAACATATTTCTTGATCTGCAAGATTCAATTCAACAGACAGATTATCATTTAAAGTAGCCAATTCTTGTTGCAATAACTCTCTTTGTTTTTTTACTTCTTCTAACTGACTTAATAAATTGTCAACTTTTAACTTATGCAACGTTTCTTGATTCTGCATATCGCTATGTAATCTTGCTATTGAAGAAGCTTGCTGTAATAATTTTTTATTAATCTTTTCAGTAACCTGAATCGAAAACTTTTCTAAATCTTGTTGAGTATACTCATTTTTTTCTTGAATCTTTTTTCGCGCAAGAACAAGAACAAGCTCTTGTTCTTGTTTATTAATTACTCGAACAGAATTAAACTTATCAATAGTCAAACAAAATAGGCTAAATAATACAATAAAAGACTTAATTTGATTTGAACTCATTTTATAAAAAGCAAAAGTACCAGCTGCCGATAAACCAAATTTAATCATACGATGATTAAGTAATGTGTGAATTTTTTTAAAAGCAGGGGTCTCGCTGGAAAGTGAACTAAAAATTTCTCTCAATCCATTAGCTATTAAAAAGTTATAAAAAATATTTTTTGCATTTCTAAAAGTCAGTAAAGATTTTCCTTGAACAAGCATAGACTTAGAAAATTGAGCAATGAGCTCTTTGCTTGGCACATATTGAACTAGCACCTTAAGCGCTGTAACTATTTTTTGGGGACTAGCAACTAGCGCAACCTGAGATGCTTGAGTAGAAGCAAAGCTTCCCATCAATAAAACACCCATTAAACTACTCAGTAAATTTTTCTGTAACTTATTCATAATAACCTCGCATTTATAACCATTTATTAAACCATTTAATTATTTAACTAAACTAGTAAAGACCACATGATCTTAGATAATTAAGTTTAGATTATAAAATAAATCACGCAAACGAATAAAGCTCTAAATTTAATAAACCAGCTAAAAAATAAGCCTATTCTTGAACCACTTCGCTTATTTCTGGGAACCTTTTTTGCAATGCCTGCAATACACCTAGTTTAAGCGTGTAAAATGCAATTGGGCAATTAACACATGCGCCAGTCAATTTCACTGTGACAACATTGTTACTATATGAAACAAATTCTATGTCGCCATTATGACCTTGAATTTTAGGACGAATCTCAATTTCTATAATTTCTTTGATTTGATTAATCATAACATGAGCTCCATTTTTATTAAATTTTAAAGAACCCCAAGACTTTGCTTTGCTTCTCTTTAAATTACAAGTGCTAGAATTTATTCTTAAATAATCCAAAAGTTACAATAGTCAAAACCAAAAATTACTCAAAATGCAAAAATGCCAGCATTTTCAGCCGGCATTATAAGCATAATTATAGTCCAAGACTATAATAATTTTATCTTAAATTAGATAACCCATTCAAGACGTGCAATATTTGCAGTATCACTTATACGTTGCCCTAAAGGAATAAGACGAGTATAACCACCTGGACGATCTACGTAACGAGGAGCTATTTCCTTAAAAAGCTTTACTAAAGCTTCTTCTTTATACGGCAATAACGCTAACGCACGACGGCGGACATTGAAATGATTCCCTTCACGAGCAACAGTAACCAACTTTTCTGCAAAACGTTGTACTTCTTTTGCAGTTGTTTTAGTTGTGGTTAAATGACCAAAGGTAATCAAATGAATTGTTTGATTACGCAATAAAGCCTTGCGGTGAGCACTCTTAAGATTTAATTTTTTTCTACCAATTTGATGTTTCATAATTGCTACTTATTTTCATTTAATACGTTATTCATCACTAGAACCATGCATTCCATGTTCTTGCATAACACGCTTTAAGTCTTCTTCTTTGATATCCATCCCAAAAGAAAGGCCGAATGCTTTCATGCATTCTTTAACTTCTGTTAATGATTTACGACCAAAGTTTTTAATCTTTAATCCATCATCTTCAGAAAGATTAACCAGATCAACAATTCTCTTAATGCTTGCATTCATAAGACAATTATGAGCACGTACTGAAAGTTCCAATTCATCGATCGGCTTTAAAAGTAATTCAACAGGAATTCCTTTTAAGGATAATTCAGTAACTTTTTCTTGTTGTTCTGTTTTTACTTCTTCTGGAGCTGCAGAAATTTCATTGAAAGGTATTTCAGCACTTATTAGAAAATGATCTAACTGAGTACGTAAAACTGATACCCCATAATGAACCGCTTCTAAAGGATTTTCAGCACCATTAGTGTAAATTTTAAGAGTCAATTTATCGTAATCGATCTCTTTTCCAACACGTGTCTTTTCAACATCAAAGGTAACCTTGCTTACTGGTGAAAACATTGCATCAAGATAAATTCTTTCATCATCTTGTAATGTTCTGCCTTCAGGCCACTGTGCTGTTTGATAACCACGTCCAGGTTCTACAAAAAATTCAATTTCAAGAGATCCACCAGGAGCTATATGCGCTAAAACATGCTGCGAATTGATGAGTTGTAAATGTTCATCAGCTTGGATGTCTGCAACAGTTACTGTTTGTTCACCATCAACTTTTAAGTACATTTTTCCAGCTTGTCCATTTGTACTTTTAATCACAATTTGTTTTATATTTAAACAAAGCTGTAACGCATCTTCAACAACACCTGGAACCACTGCAAATTCGTTATTTACGCCTTTGATGATTACTGATGTTACTGCTGCACCTTCGATTCCACCAAGCAAAACACGACGTAGCGCATTACCTAATGTCATTCCAAAACCAGGCTCTAAAGGTTGTGCAACCAATTCACCAAAAGTAGTACTTACTGTCTTCTTTTCCCACGTTAAACGAGGAATAGTTAATGGTCGATATTCTCTTTTCTTATCACTCATGTAATGTCCCCCACACAGGCTCTATAACAACACCGTTTTAATTCTTATTATTTAGAATACAATTCAACAATCAAATGCTCTTCGATTGGTGCTTGTACATCAGCACGTACTGGAAAACGAAGAACGCATCCTTTACGAGCTTTTTTATCAAGTTCAAGCCATTCAGGAACTTTAATACCAATATTCAAACGTTTGTCGATTACTTGTTCTAAAAACTTTTCTTTTTTCTCAACAGAATCAACTAACGTAACTACATCACCAATACTTACTAAAAATGAAGGTGAATAAACACGTGAGCCATTAACAAGAACATGCCCATGAACAATTACTTGACGCGCTTGTTTGCGAGTTACTGCAAACTTAAGACGATACATTACATTATCAAGACGTCTTTCTAACAACTTTAATAAGTTTTCCCCAGGAGCACCTAATTGTTTGTTAGCAAGAGCAAAGAAACGACGGAATTGCTTTTCAAGAACACCATACATTAATTTTACTTTTTGTTTTTCTTGTAATTGCTTACCATATTCTGAAAGCTTTTTTTGAATTTTTGTTGGCTCAGTACGCGTACCAGTTTTACTATCTGATTCGCTGCGTCCCTTCACCGGTTTTTTATTAACTTTTTTGTTATCCATACAATCCTATCAACGCGTCATACACGTTTTCTTAAATTTCTCTTATACTCGACGTTTCTTAGGAGCACGACATCCATTATGAGGAAGTGGTGTCACATCACGCAATACCGAAATCATTATCCCCGAAGACTGAAGCGCACGCACCACCGAATCTCTTCCAGAACCAGGACCTTGTAAGTTTACTTCAACTGTTTTAATACCTAATGGTATCATATCTTTTGCTAAAGTAAGCCCAATCTGAGTCGCTGCAAAAGGAGTCCCTTTACGAGCACCCTTAAATCCCATTTTACCTGCACTGCAACGCAATAAAACATCTCCTTCAGGGGTTGTAATTGCAACCATCGTATTGTTGAACGTTGATTTAACGTGAGCAACTGCTGCTTCAACACGGAGTTTTTTTTGCTTTTTTGTTTTTGGTTTATATACCATCGTTCAACCTTACTTTTTCGCTACTTTACGTTTTAGTGCTATTGTACTTCCTGCCTTACGAGGACCTTTACGTGTACGCGCATTTGTTTTTGTGCGTTGTCCTCTTACAGGGAGCGATCTCTTATGTCGCAATCCTCTATAAGAACCGATTTCTTGCAGACGACGAATGTTCAACGTAATTTCTTTGCGTAAGTCACCCTCAACTTTGTAAGTACCAATTTCACGTTGAATTGCCGCAACATCTTCATCCGTTAAATCTTTTACTCGCTTATCAAAGCTAATTTTTACTTTATTCAAAATATCACGTGATGTTTTTAATCCAACACCAAAAATATAAGTCAGCCCATATTCTACTCGTTTACCATAGGGTAACATTACACCTTCAATACGTGCCATATTCTCTTACTCCTGCTTATCCTTGACGTTGCTTATGGCGAGGATCTTTTTTACAAATCACTCGAACAACACGACCACGTCGCACAACACAACAACCCATACAAATTTTCTTTACAGATGTTCTTACTTTCATATCAATCCCTGCCCAATCAAACACTAGTGACTTTATAGCGCAATACAATTCTTCCTCGACTCAAATCATAAGGAGAAAGTTCAAGAGCAACACGATCGCCAGGAAGAATGCGTATATAGTGCATTCGCATCTTTCCAGACACATGCCCTAAAACCACATGGCCTCCTTCAATTTCAACGCGAAACATAGCGTTTGGTAACGATTCTTTAACGATACCATCGATACGAATTACGTCGTCCTTCTTTGCGTTATTCTTTTCATTCATGCGTACTTTACTTCCTCAATCTTATAATCGTGTCAAAACCATTGGCCCATTTTCAGTGACCACCACTGTATCTTCTACGTGTGCAGCTAGACTTTTATCAACTGTTTCAACAGTCCAACCATCAGTCAATACTACAACGTCGTAATTTCCTGCTGTAATCATAGGCTCTATAGCAAAGGCCATTCCTGCATGTATCTCTGGCCCAGTACCAGGTCTGCCATAATTTAAAATCTCTGGATCTTCATGCATACTTTTACCAATTCCATGACCTGCAAAATCTCGCACGACACCAAAACCATTTGCTTCTACTTCTCTTTGTACAGCGGCTGATATATCACCGATACGATTGCGCACTTGTACCTGCTCAATAGCTTTATCAAGCGAATTATATGCTACACGAACTAAATTTTGCGCTTTTTCATCGCCCTTGTCTACAAAGAAACAACGCGCCATATCAGCACAATACCCGTTCCATGAAGCACACACATCAACCTTAACCAAATCTCCACTCATTAACACTCTTTTTTCAGAAGGGATTCCATGAACTACTTGTTCGTTAACCGAAACACACGTAACATGGCGATAACCATGATACCCATTCATTCTTGAAACCAGACCTTTTTCATGTATTTTTTTAGCAACCCAAGCATCTATTGCTAATGTTGTTACACCTTGCTGTATAACCTCAGGCAAACGTTCGCAAATTTCAGCTAACAATTTCCCTGCCGTTTCCATCTTATTAAGCACGGATTTATTTTTTATATGAATCACTATCCGCACCAACTTTTTTTATAAAATCTTCAAAAACTCTTTCAATTGACACTTGTCCATTCAACCGTTCAATAATTATTCCTGCATGCTCATAAAAATCTAATAATGGTTGAGTATGCTTTTTATACCCCTCCAAACGATTCTTAATTACTTCTTCACTGTCATCATTGCGCTGTATTAAAGAACTCCCACAAACATCACATATTCCCTCAACGCGAGATTGCAATTTCGCATCTCTTAATGAATAAATATGCTGACATTCTTTATTACTACACACCTGACGTGACGTCAAACGTTTAATAATTTCATCATCTGAAACATCCAACATAACAACATGCAATGAAAACCTTAAAGGATTTTTTCTTAAATAAGTTAACAATCCCTGCGCTTGAGCAGCAGTACGAGTAACTCCATCTAAAACTATCCCAGGAACTCCAATTGTTTCATGTTCAAGCCATTCTACAATCATTTCAATTATCACTGAATCATCGACCAGTTTACCAGATTTTATGACAAAATCTATCTGTTGCCCTAACTCAGTTTTTTCCTCAATATTTTTTCTGCATAAATCTCCAGTTGATAAATGCACCCATCCAAGCTTTTCTACGCATAAACTTGATAAGGTTCCTTTACCGCTTCCTGGAGCCCCAAAAAGTACATATAATGGTGTAGCTATTTCTACACCGCAACATGCATTACTCACCTAGCCCCCCGCGATTTCATCCGTCCAGTTGAAAGAAAACCTTCATAATTGTGCTCTAATAAATAAGCTTCAATTTGAGATGAAGTTTCAAGTCCAACACCTACAACGATAAGTAATGAGGTACCACCTAAGTAAAATGGCATATTTTGAATAAATGCTGATAACAAATTTGGTGACAATGCTAAAAATGCTAAATAGATCGCACCAACAAGGCCTAGCCTTGTTAAAATCATATCAAAAAATTCTGCTGTCTTTCTTCCAGGACGAATTCCAGGAATAAAACCACCATTTTTCTTAATATTTTCAGACAAATCAACTGGATTAAAAGCAAATGCTGTATAAAAATAATAAAAGAAAATAATAAGCATGAATTGAATAGAGTTATAAAAAAAACCTGTATAACTAAATTTTTCTGCAAGCATACTAAAAATTGCATGTCTTCCAGCTAGCAACGTAATAAGCGCAGTAGGAATTGACATAATAGTCTGAGTAAAAATAACCGGCATTACACCTGCATTATTAATTTTAAAAGGAATATAAGTACTTTGACCACCATAAACCCTATTACCAATAACACGACGCGCATACTGTACTGGAATTTTTCGCTCACCTTTTTCTAAGAAAATAACACTCGCGGTAATAGCAATAAATATAATCCAAATTAAAACACCAATAACTGCATCAAGATTTCCTGATTGCACATTATAAATTGTTCGTGCAACATTTTCAGGAAAGCGAGCTACAATACTTGCAAAAATAATCATTGAACTACCATTGCCAATACCAAACAATGAAATTTGCTCACCAAGCCACATTACTACAGTACAACCTACTGCTAACGACAATACAAATAAAAATCTAAATCCCCAACCAGGCGTTAACACCAAACCTTCAGATTCCAATGCAAAAGAAAAACCTATTGCATACATAACAGATAATCCAAGAGCTAAATAACGCGTATATTGGTTAATCAATTTTTTTCCGTAATCACCTTCTTTAAGAAGTTGTTCAAAATGCGGCACAGTAAACCCAATTATTTGCATCATAATTGATGCAGTAATATAAGGTCCAATACCCAACCCAAAAAGAGTACATTTTGCAAGAGAACCACCAGTAAAAAGATCTAGAAAGTTCAACAGCTTACCTAAATTAGTTGTTTGATTAATAACATCACTAATTCTTGCAACGTTAATACCAATAACCGGGATATGACACCCAAATCTATAAACAACTAATACACCAAGCGTAAAAAACAACTTTCTACGAAGATCAGAAATCGAAAACATATTTTTGATATTACGTAGCAGCATCACGGCTTTAAGCCCCTTTTGTTAAATGAACAGCTCCACCACATGACGTAATGATTTGTAAAGCAGTAGCGCTACAAGCATCAACCGTCACCACTAATTTTTTTGTTAAGGTACCGTTTTTAAGCACTTTTAACAAAACATCTCTCTTTTTTAGTATACCTTTTTCAATAAGAACATCACGATCCACAGTACTTCCTGCTTCAAAATGCTTTTCGAGCGTTCCTAGTGTTATAATAAACACTTCTTTTTGGAATTGAGTATTATTAAATCCACGTTTTGGCAATCTACGATGGATAGGCATTTGACCGCCTTCAAATCCAATAAAACTTGGCGCACCAGAGCGAGCTTTTTGCCCTTTAGTACCTTTTCCTGAAGTACCACCCCTACTACCACCGCGACCAATACGTTTTCTTTTTTTTGTAATGGAAACTCTATCTTCTAAATTAAACATCGCTGCCTTTCATAACTTGATCAACAGTTTTCCCACGTAGTTTTGCTATATGGCTTACTGAACGTAATTGAGCAAGTGCATTAAAAGTCGCTTTAACCGTATTTACACGATTAGAAGCTCCAAGTGATTTAGCAAGAACATCTTTTACACCCAATGCTTCCATAACTGAACGCACTGCACCACCAGCAATCACGCCTGTACCTTTTGATGCTGCACGCATCATAACAGTACTTGCACCATGCTTACCAACAACATGATAAGGTAAAGTTTCACCTCGCAGAGGAACATCTACAAGATTTTTACGAGCTCTATTGGTTGCTTTTGTAATAGCAGCAGAAACCTCACGGCTTTTACCTAATGCAATACCAACTTTTCCCTTTTTATCTCCTGAAACTACTAAAGCTGAAAATGAAAATCTTTTTCCACCTTTAGTAACTTTTGTAACGCGTCGCACACAGATGACATAATCAACCATAGTACTTTCTTTTTGCGCGTCATCTTTATTATAAGTATTTCGCCCTGCCATACATTTTCCGTTTCTTAAACGCCTAAATTAAATTTTCACACCACCAGAACGCATACCTTCAGCAAGCGCTTTCACACGCCCGTGATAAAGATAGCTTCCTCTGTCAAAACAAACTTGTTTGATACCTTTTTCAAGTGCTCTTTTAGCAAGTTCAACACCAATCTGCATTGCTTTTTCAGTCTTATCGCCTGACGCATCTTTAAACTCTAATGTAGAACAACCTACAAGAGTTACTCCAGCACTGTCATCAATAATCTGTGCTGCCATATGTTTTAAACTTCTAAATACTGATACACGCGGCAAGAGAGTATCACGCTTAATTCTATTACGAACGGAAAGCGCTCTTCTTCTTGTACGAATTTTAACTCTTTTTGCAATAGACACAGTCCAATTCCCTTATTTAGAACCCTTAGCTTTACCAGCTTTTCTAATAATTACATCTGTAGTTAGTTGAACACCTGTTCCTTTATACGGCTCAACAGGACGCAAAGCACGCATATCTCCAGAAACTTTTCCCACCAACTCTTTACTAGCTGATTTAAGGGTTATCATCTGACCACTTTTATCAACATCCATAGTCACACCAGTAGGGATATCAAACTGAATTTTATGGCTAAAACCAAGAGAAAATTCTGCTGTTGCACCTTGAACGATTGCTTTATATCCCAACCCTACAATTTTAACTTGTTTTTCAAACAATTGACGTGATCCAGAAATTTTATTAAACAAAAGCGCTCTATGCAATCCCCAATCTATTTTAGATTGACGATTAAGACGCTTAGGTACTATCTGCATCACTCCATTTTCAATTGTTACTGTTAAATCTTCAGGAAGCACATGTACACCTGAGGTATTTTTTCCAGTATAACTAATCTCTTGTCCGTTCACTTCGACCTTAACATTTTCCAATGTAATAGGACGTCTTCCAATTTTTGACATATGTTATTCCTACCAAATTGTACAAAGTACTTCGCCACCAACAAGAGATGCTTGTGATTTGACTTGCTTGTCAGTAATCACACCTTTATTAGTTGATAGAATAGAAATTCCCAATCCATCAATTACTGGCTTTATTTTATTACCACCCACATAAACACGCCTACTTGGCTTACTTATACGCTCAAGTGAATGAATAACCGATTCACCATCAACATATTTCAGAACAATTTTTAATTGTTTCTTTGTAATGTCATCACTGTTAATAACTTCGCCGCTTTTAATGAATCCTTCTTTTTGAAGAATATTCATAATTTCAGCATTCATTTTAGAATGCGGCGTGACAACAAACGGCTTTGATGCCATGATGGCATTTCTAAGTGCCGTTAAAAAATTTCCTATTGCATCAACAGACATCAAAAGTCCTTCCTATCAAGCTTACCAACTAGTTTTCTTAACGCCAGGCAACATCCCTGCATGCGCTAATTCTCTAAATTTAATTCTACACAATTTAAACATTCCGATATATCCGCGAGGACGCCCAGTCAATGCGCAACGATTACGCACTCTTACTGGACTCGCATTTTTAGGATGTGTTTGCAACTTTTCTTGAGCAGCAATACGTTCTTCATAAGGCAAACTAACATTGTTAATAATAGCCTTTAAATCCAAACGTCGTTGCTTGTAAAGAGCCACTAAACGTTCTCTTTTTTTATTTCTCTCAATAGCCGATGTTTTTGCCATAGCCTTTTTAGACCTTCCTTGAACTATTTTTCAGATGTTCTAAACGGCATATTAAAATTCTTTAACAAAGCAAACGCATGAGCATCTGTTGTTGCCGTTGTACCTATCGTTACATTCAAACCAAACACTTTTTCACCAGTCGCATCATCTGCTTCAGGAAAAATTGTCCACTCTTTAATACCAAGATTATAATTTCCACCGCGATCAAACTTAGTTTTTACACCACGAAAATCACGAACATTAGGCAGCGCAATATTGATAAGTTTGTCAAGAAACTCGTACATTTTTTTTCCACGCAAAGTAACCATTACCCCCAATGGCATACCTTCGCGAATCTTAAATCCCGCAATCGATTTCCTTGCTTTTGTTTTAACAGGCAATTGCCCTGTTATAGCAGCAAGCTTATCACTCACTTTTTGCAAAATTCTACTATCTTCAACAGCTTCTTTAACCCCAATATTTAACACCACTTTTGTAACTTTAGGTGTTTGCATAATATTAGCTAAACCAAGCTCTTTTTGAAGCTTTGGACGAACTGTTTTTTGATATAACTCTTCAAGACGAGCCTTCGTTGCCATTTACTTATCCTTATCCAACTATCACAAAACTTCTTTGCATTTACCACACACACGGACATTTTTTCCGTCGCTCAAAACCTTAACCCCGACGCGACATGGCTTATTACATGATGGACATATAGGCATCACTTTACAAAGACCAATATACGCTTCTTCTTTCTTGATGGCTGAAACTTCACCTTGCTTGCGCGCTTTTGCGTGTCTTGTAGCAAGTGCAACACCAGCAACCAATATTTTACCCTTTTTAGGCAAAATAGCAATAACGGAGCCTTTTTTGCCCTTATCTTTTCCTGAGATAACAACAACAGTATCTTTTTTCTTTATTCTTTCCATAGAACTAGTCCCTTACCCTATAAAACTTCTGGAGCTAAAGAAATGATTTTTTGATATCCTTTATGGCTAACCGTACCACGCAATTCACGCGCTACAGGACCAAAGATACGTGTTGCTACAGGTTCACCATCTTTATTGATAATAACGCCCGCATTTTCACTAAATCTAATATAGCTTCCATCTTCTCGTCTAAATTCTTTTTTCGTACGAACAATAACAACGTCAACAACGTCACTTTTTTTAACCGTACCGCCTGGAATAGCAACCTTTACTGCACACTTAACCGTATCGCCAATATAAGCAAAACGTTTACGTGTACTTCCATGCACATGAATACATTTTAATAATTTAGCGCCAGAATTATCTGCTACCAATAAAAAGGATTCTTTTTGTATCATGATTTATTCTTCCTTTAATTATGCAGACACTCGTGCAACTACACGCGTTAAATACATAAATTTTGTCTTTGAAACAGGACGACCTTCTACAAATTCAATTTCGTCTCCAACTTGCGCTTCTTTTTTTGGATCATGAACTTTATAATTTTTTACTGCTTTCATGATTTTACCATAAGTCGCATGTTGAAATGTTCTTGTCACTTCAACTACTACTGTTTTATCCATTTTATTGGAAATAACGTTTCC
Source organism: uncultured Pseudomonadota bacterium (assembly GCA_964433415.1). GTDB lineage: Bacteria > Babelota > Babeliae > Babelales > CAIQNR01 > CAYSQM01. The sequence goes on along the minus strand of CAYSQM010000001.1, from coordinate 139,284 downwards.
TCTCCACAGACGCTTCGCAACTGTTTTCATATTTTACACCTGTTCTTCTTGAATATTTTTTTGCAACATTTCATTGATCATTTGCATAATCGCTATCATTTTTTTCTCTTGCATGACAGTCAATCCACGTGCAATATTCCTGCGTAATTTTTTAAATTGCGAAATATCTTTTACATGTGAAGATGCTGAATTAAGACGTAGTCCAAATAAATCACGTCTCCATCCATCAACTTTTTCAGCTATTTGTTCATACGTAAATTGCGTTAGTTCTTCATTGTTTTTACGCATCATGAGATTCTTCCTGATCAGTTTTTTTAATAAACTTGGTTTTTATAGAAAGTTTTGAACTTGCAAGTTTAAAAACTTCCCGCGCTGTCTCTTCCGGAACGCCTGCAATTTCACATACAACGCGTCCTCGCTTTACCACTGCAACCCAAACTTCAGGATTCCCTTTACCTTTACCCATTCGAGTTTCAGCTGGTTTTTTAGTTACCGGTTTATCAGGAAAAACTCTTAAAAAGAAGCTTCCTTCTTTTTTCAATTTTCTTGATATTGTTACTCGTATTGATTCTATTTGTTGAGCAGTAACCCACGCAGGAGTAACTGCTTGCAATGCATATTCACCAAATGCAATTGTACGAGCACCCTTAGAAAGACCTTTGCGTCTTCCACGTTGCGTTTTACGAAATTTTGTTTTTTTCGGCATTAACATACTAGAGCCACCCGTTTCTTATGCTAATTGATAATCACCTCTGCCGATCCACACCTTTACACCAATGATACCATAGGTCGTTTTTGCAAGAGCAAGACCATAATCGATATCAGCACGTAATGTATGAAGCGGAACAGATCCTACACGAGCCCATTCACTTCGAGCTATTTCAGCTCCATTTAAACGACCTGCACAACAAATTTTTATCCCTTTTGCGCCAGCACGCATAGTAGAAGCTACTGAACGTTTCATTGCTCGCTTATAGCTCACACGTTTTTCAAGTTGTTCAGCAATACTTTTTGCTACCAATAGAGCATCAAGATCAGGATTTTTTATTTCTTGAACAGTCACTTCAATTGAATTTTTTTTGATAATTTTTGAAATGCCACGGCGTAAAGAATCAATTTCTTGTCCTTTTTTACCAATAACAGTTCCAGGTCTTGCAGAATGAATAATAACTTTAACATTATCTCCAGCTTTCTCAATTTCAACTCGAGAAATTTCTGCATGCTTTAAAACATCATCCAAATATTTTCTTATCTTCAAATCTTCTAAAAGCATATCACCATATGAACTTCTCGCAAACCAACGAGCATTCCAATCTCTATAAATACCCGTTCTAAAGCCTATCGGGTTTACTTTTTGTCCCATGCTAAACCCCTTTACTTGTTTGTTTTGGCGCTAATATAACGGTCATATGACAAAATCTTTTTCTTTGTATTGACGCACGTCCCATGACTCCAGGCTTGTAGTAACGGCTAATTTTTCCTGCATCAACCTTAATTTCCTTGATCCACAAATTTTCTGACTCAATACCTTGCAAACTTTTTGCGTTTGCAACTGCTGATTCAATCATTTTTCTTATTGGCCTTACTCGTTTAGTTGCGTAAGTTGACAACCATCCTAAAGCCTGATCAGCTCCTTTTCCTCGAACAACATCGACGATAGGACGAAGTTTAAAAGGAGAAAAAGGAAGACCTTTAACCTTTGCTACAAATTGCATCTTTATTCCTTAATTTATGCACAATTAGCTTATAAAGCATTGTACCCGATTTATTACTTACCGGCAACCCCGGCTTTACGCTGCCCACTATGCATTCTAAATGTTCTTGTAGGAGAAAACTCCCCAAGATAATGGCCAACCATGTTTTCAGTAACAAATACTGGTACAAATTTTTTGCCATTATGCACTGCAAATGTCAATCCAACAAAGTCAGGAATAACTACACTTCTACGTGACCAAGTTTTAATTGGTTCCCGCTTATTTTCTTCCTTTGCTTCCCTTACTTTTTCAAGTACACAGACATCTACAAATGGACCTTTCTTTGTTGATCGAGCCATGACATCACTTTCTAATTAAATTATTTTTTCTTTGACTTACGTCTTCTCAAGATGAGCGAATTTTTACGAACACGAGTTCTAGTACCTTTACAACCCTTACCCCATGGAGTTTGAGGATGAGCACCTGACTTTGAACGTCCTTCACCACCACCATGTGGATGGTCAACAGGGTTCATAGCCATACCACGAACAGACGGTCTAAATCCTTTGTTTCTGATTCGACCAGCTTTACCATAACAGATATTTTTAAAATCTGCATTTCCTAGCACACCTACAGTAGCCCAACAATCAAGATGAACCATACGTACTTCAGTCGAAGGCATTCTTAATGTTGCATATTCTTCAGATTTACCAATAAGCTGCGCTGATGTCCCTGCACTTCGTGCAAAAGTTCCACCACACCCTGGTTTAATTTCAATATTGTGAACATCAAAACCTACTGGAATAGAGCGAAGAGGCAAACAATTTCCTACTTTCACTTCAACTGTTTTACCAGCAACTATTGTGTCTCCTACGCCTAATCCTTCAGGAAGAAGAATGTAACGTTTTGCACCATTTTCATAGAAAACAAGTGAAATTCTTACATTGCGATTAGGATCGTACTCAACTGAAGTTATTTTACCTGTTACATCGCGAATTGATCGAGAAAAATCAATTACACGATATCTTCTCTCAGCGCCACCACCACGATGACGTACAGTTATTCTACCATACGCATTTCTACCACCATGTTTTTTTAAACCAATGGTAAGTGATTTTTCAGGAATATTTGTCGTAATATCTTCACTGGATACAAATGTTTGGAATCGCAACGAAGGATTACGCGGATTTCTTTTTACTATAGTCATATTTACCGCCTCAACCTATTTGTTGCTTATTTGTTGATTCAACAGAAGGCATTTCCCCAGCTTGTTGGTTTAACATATCAATGTTATAACCTTCTTTAAGAGAAATAATAGCCTTTTTGATTTTTTTACCCACAGTTGGATAACGTTTACCAATAAGACGTTTTTTGCCTTTTCGTATACTTGTACGAACTTCTGCAACTTTTACATCGAACAATTGTTCAAGCGCTTCTTTGATACGCTTCTTATTAGCATCAATATGCACTTCAACAACTAATTGTTTTTGTTTGTTTAATTTATATGCTTTATCAGTGACAATAGGTCCTCTGATTATATCATAAATCGTCAAATCCATTGCGCCACCATTTCCTTAAACAATTCCATATCTTTTTTCAACACAATCCAACATGCGGAATCAGCAAGATCATAAGCATTTGCTGAATCAAAAAACACAATACGCACAGAAGGAATATTTGCAAAAGAAGCAGCTGTATTTATATCATGTGGCGCTACAAACAAATTCACTTGTTGTGTATGAAGCCCCTCATTACTCAATGCAGCATATGCTTCACGAGTTTTTGGTGCATCTTGTGAAAGCTGCCAATCCAAACAAACAACTGCACCTTTATCAATAAAATTCCAAACTAAGCAACCAGAGACATGCTTTTTCATTGCTTTTGGAATTTTCAACATTCTTGTTCTAGCTTGAGGTCCAAAAATAATACCCCCGCCACGCCATAATGGAGAACGAGCAGAACCAGCACGAGCACGGCCAGTACCTTTTTGTTTCCATGGTTTTTTACCAGATTTAGCAACTTCACTTCTTGTCTTAACACTCACAGTGCCTTGACGCCAATTTTGAAGCAACCCTCTTATTGCTATAGAAAAACTTTCTGGCGCAATAGTTCTTCTATTTTCTTCAGAAAAACCTATATCTCCAGCTGTTAATTGCACAGCCTTCACAAAGGATCTTTCCTGTTGCACAGTTTTATGTTCAATCATGCCTTAACCTTATTGCAAACAAAGACCAACGAACCAGCTTTACCGGGAACAGATCCTTTAACGATAACGATCTTTTGATCTTTTTCAATTTTTAAAATTTCAAGATTTTCTGATACACGTTGGTCAACACCCATATGTCCAGGCATTCTTTTACCTTTTATAACTTTACCAGCTGTACGTATAAAGCCAATAGATCCAGGACGTCTTCCTGTTTTACTACCGTGACTTGCGCCACCGCCAGAAAAACCATGTCTTTTCATAACACCTTGGAAGCCACAACCTTTAGTAATTCCGCGCACATCAACAGCATTACCTGTTGAAAATAACTCAGAAAAATTAGCTGGTTGTCCTTTTTCTATGCCTTCAACTAAACCATCTGCATGGATTTCTCTTAAAAAACCAAAATATACTTTTGGTTTTTCTAACCATTCAGCAGCAAAAGAATCACGTTCATAACGCTTTCTTAATCTACCAACTTGTATAGCGCTATAACCATCTATTTCAACGGTTTTAACTTGTGTTACAAACCAACAAGCTGTATCGATTACTGTTGCAGGGATAGCTTTATTACCAGAGAAGACTTGCGTCATGCCGATTTTTTTACCCCAAAAACCTTTAATCATAGTTGCTATTCCCTCTACTTAATTTCTACATCTACACCAGATGAAATACTTAACTTCATAAGTGCGTCCATTGTTTGGTCAGATGGAGAAACGATGTCCAATACCCTACGATGAGTTGTCAATTCAAATTGTTCACGCGATTTTTTATCGATATGCGGAGAACGAAGAACCGTAAAACAATTTTTACGGTTAGGCATAGGCACAGGTCCTACGATCTGCGCCCCTGTTCGTTTAGCAGTCAAAACAATTTGCTTAACAGCTTTATCAAGCAACTGATGATCGTATGATTTTAGCGTTAAACGAATTTTCGGCTTTTTCATCTATCAACCTACCTTATTCTATAATTTCGGTAACGACACCAGAACCAACAGTTCTTCCGCCTTCACGAATCGTGAAACGTACATCTTTATCCATAGCAATTGTTGTAATTAAATCAACGATAATTGCAACGTTATCACCTGGCATAACCATTTCTCTACCTTCTTCTAAAGTTACAATACCAGTAACGTCAGTTGTTCTAAAGTAGAATTGAGGACGATAACCACTGAAGAAAGGAGAATGTCTTCCGCCTTCATCTTTACTTAATACATAAATTTTAGCTTTGAATTTTTTATGTGGTTTAACACTGCCAGGCTTAGCAATAACCATGCCACGGTCAATATCTTCCTTCTTTACGCCACGCATAAGAAGACCAACATTATCACCAGCTTCGCCGTAATCTAATGTTTTTCTAAACATTTCAACACCTGTTACAGTTGTTTTAATGTTTTTTCCAAAACCAACGATTTCAACATCTTCACCAGTTTTAACTCTGCCTGATTCAATACGACCAGTAGCAACAGTACCACGACCTGAAATAGTGAATACACCTTCAACAGCCATCAAAAATGGTTTATCAATATCACGAACTGGAGTTGGAATATAAGAATCAACTGCATCCATTAATTTCATAATAGATTCTTCATACTGCGCATCACCTTCAAGAGCTCTTAAAGCTGATCCGCGAATTACAGGAACTTCATTTCCAGGAAAATCATATTTACTTAAAAGTTCTCTAATTTCTTCTTCAACCATGTCGATCATGTCAACGTCGTCAACCATATCAACCTTGTTAAGAAAAACAACTAACGCAGGAACACCAATATTTTTAGCTAACAAAATATGTTCACGTGTTTGAGGCATAGGGCCGTCTGACGCTGATACAACTAAAATTGCACCATCCATTTGAGCAGCGCCTGTAATCATATTTTTTACATAATCAGCATGCCCAGGACAGTCAACGTGCGCATAATGACGATTATTGGTTTCATATTCAACATGCGATGTTGCAATGGTAATACCACGAGCTTTTTCTTCTGGAGCGTTATCAATTTCGTTAAACGCTTTTGCTTTTGCCAATCCCTTTTTTGCCAATACAGCAGTAATTGCTGCTGTTAATGTTGTTTTACCATGATCAACGTGACCAATTGTACCAATATTAACGTGCGGCTTACTACGCTCAAATATATCTTTTGCCATGCTCTAACTCCTGAGTTCTACAAAAACACAACTATTTTTTACCTACAATATTTTCTTCAATACTTTTTGGTGCTTCACGATAACACCCAAATTCCATTGAATAACTCGCTCTACCCTTGGATAATGATCTCAATGTTGTTGAATAACCACCAAGCATTTCGCCCAATGGCACCTCTGCACGAATACATTGGAAACCACCTTTTTCATCCATACCAAGAATTCTACCACGACGAGAATTCAAGTCACCCATAATATCACCCATATATTCATCTGGGCACTCAACTTCTACGTTCATAATAGGTTCTAGTAAAGTTGGAGACGCTTGTCGCATTCCAGTTTTAAATGCCATTATAGCAGCTATTTTAAACGCCATTTCAGAAGAGTCAACATCATGATATGAACCATCTGTAACCGATGCACGAACATCTACTACAGGATACCCACCAATAACACCAGAAGTGATCGCCTCTAAAAGTCCCTTTTCAATAGCTGGAATATATTCCCTCGGAATAGTACCACCAACCACCTTATTGACAAACTCAAAGCCTTTACCTCTTTCCAGTGGTTCTAAAGTCAACCAAACATGTCCGTATTGACCCTTACCACCAGATTGTTTTATATACTTACCTTCAACTTCAACTTTTTTCTGAATAGCTTCTTTATAAGCAACTTGAGGTTTACCTTGAACAGCCTCAACTTTATGCTCCCTATTCAAACGATCAACTTGAACTTCAAGATGTAATTCACCCATTCCAGCAATAACAGTTTCAGCAGTTTCTTCGTTATAAGCAAGTCTAAATGAAGGATCTTCCTGACTCATCTTACGCAAAGCAAGGATCATTTTTTCATAATCGCCCTTGTTTTTTGGCTCAATCGAAGCAGAAATAACTGCTACTGGAACGTCAATTGATTCTAGTAATAGTTCATGTTTTTCAGCGGTCAACGAATCACCAGTTTTCACGTCTTTCAATCCAACAAATGCCACAATATCACCCGCAGAAACTTTATCAATTTCTTCACGTTTAATAGCATGCATTCTGACCAAACGACTTACGCGTTCTTTTTTTTCAGTATTAACATTTACCACGTAAGAACCTGCCGCTAATTGTCCTGAATATACACGAACAAAGGTTAATGTCCCAACAAAAGGGTCAGTCATAATTTTAAAAGCAAGACCAGTAAATGGTTCATTTATATCAGCTTTACGTGCAACTTGCGTATCTGTTCCAGGAATAGTTCCTACGATTGCAGGGACATCAAGTGGCGATGGTAAATAATCAATAACTGCATCCAACATTGGCTGTATGCCTTTATTTTTAAATGCAGTTCCACAAAACGCAGGGAAAACTTCACGCTTTAAAACACCCTTACGCAATGCTGCTTTAATTTCTTGATTACTAATTTCTTTTTCTTCTAAATATTTTTCAGCAAGCTCATCATCAAAGTCGCAAGCACGTGAAAGTATTTTTTCACGCAAACTTTTAACCTGATCAGCACACTCAGCAGGAGCATCTTGCCAATCAACATCAGAGCCTTTGTCATCAGTGTAAATAACTATCTTATTAGTTAAAACATCTATAATACCTTTAAAGCCTTCTGATTCGCCAATTGGAATCTGCATCGCAAGCGCATTTCCACGCAAACGATCATTAATTGCCGCTACAACTTTAAAGAAATCTGCACCAGTACGATCCATCTTATTTACAAAAATAATTGAAGGAACATTGTATCTTGTTGCCTGTTTCCACACTGTTTCTGATTGAGGCTGAACACCTGCAACACCACAAAATACTGAGACCATTCCATCAAGCACACGTAATGATCTACCAACTTCAATGGTAAAATCAACGTGCCCTGGAGTATCAATAATATTAATTTGATAGTCTCTCCAGAAACAGGTAGTTGCTGCTGATTGAATAGTAATCCCGCGTTCGCGTTCTTGCTCCATCCAATCCATAGTAGCAGCGCCTTCATGCACTTCACCTATTTTATGGGATTTACCGGTATAAAATAAGATTCGTTCAGTTACTGTAGTTTTTCCTGAATCGATATGGGCAGCTATCCCTATATTTCTACATTTATCTAGCGACATATAACTTCCTTACCAAGCGTAATGAGAGAATGCGCGGTTTGCTTCAGCCATCTTATGAACATCCGCTTTCTTCTTAACCGCTGCGCCACGTCCTTCATGCGCTTCTAAAATTTCATTTGCAAGACGTTCACCCATTGTCTTATCTGATCTTGTTGCAGCAGAGCTAATTATCCAACGCATAGCAAGTGCATTAGCACGAGCAGGACGAACTTCAGCTGGAATTTGGTAAACACTACCACCAACACGACGTGGTCGCACTTCAATAGTAGGTACTACACGTTCAAACGCTGTAAAAAATACATTCAACCCTTTTGCTTGATCGCCGCTATTTTTTTTAATAACAATATCAAGTGCGTCATACATAATTCTACGAGCTACATTTTTTTTACCACGTTCCATGATAACGTTAATAAACTTCTGAACCAACTCTGAGTCGAATCGAAGATCCTTACCTATTTCACGTTTAAAACTTACTGACTTACGTCTTGGCATTTTTTAATCCTTTTTTACGCTTTTGGTCTTTTAGCACCATATTTTGAACGTGATTGTTTTCTGTCTTTAACACCAGCAGTATCAAGTGTTCCACGAATAATATGATATTTAACCCCTGGCAAATCCTTTACTCTACCACCACGTATAAGCACTACAGAGTGCTCCTGTAAATTATGCCCTTCTCCTGGAATGTACGCAGTTACTTCCATACCTGTTGAAAGTTTAACGCGAGCAACCTTTCGAAGTGCTGAGTTTGGTTTTTTTGGAGTTGTCGTAAAAACACGTGTACATACGCCACGAATTTGAGGACATGACTTAAGCGCAGGGCTTTTTGATTTGTCTTTAGTTTTTTTTCTTCCAAGCCGACAAAGCTGATTAATAGTAGGCATAGATCCCGTTCCTAATTGTTTAAAATTTTTAGGGAAAACACAATCCTCGAATATTAAGAACGAAGCTCTCACAAAAGCAGTTGACACACAACCAGCTTACGCCGCATATCTTAAGAGGATGAAAGATGTATTCTATCGTTTCTATAAATTTTTTCAAGTGGAATTGATTAAAATCGCTTAAATACTTTCTCAGACATAGACGTAACAGTTCATAATTGTTAGGGTATACCTACGTTTTTAATATTTAACATTTTTACTAAATAAGGACCTATTATGTTTGCCTATGAACAGCTACTTGCTTTGCTTAAAAATATACCTTTTATTGCTATTGGAATTTTTAGCGTTGGATTTATTATAGCATTTCACGAGTTTGGACATTTCATTTTTGCACGATTATTTGGCGTTTCTATCCCTTCTTTTTCAATAGGATTTGGTCCAAAACTTTTTAAAAAAACTATAAAAAATACTGAATTTTCTGTTTCTTTAATTCCGATTGGCGGCTATGTAGAAGCAGAAACAGGCGATTCTTATAATCCCGCCCAAAACACTATCAATGCAAAACCTTACTGGCAAAAAATGTGTATTATAATAGGCGGAATCTTTTTTAACCTTATTTTTTCTTATATGATTTTTTTTGGAATTTCGATTCATGGAATTTTAGAAAACAACTTTTTTCCTCAATCAGGCTCTTATCAACTTCATACAATAGTTGAAGATTCTGCTGCTCAAAAAGCTGGTCTTTTACCTCATGACCATATTTTAAAATTTAATGACATTGATGTCTCTCATAATCTTCAAGACTTCTTAAAAGAAATTACAGAAAATCCAGATAACACAATTAATCTTACAATTAATAGAAATGAAGAAATTTTAGTAATACCTGTAACTTTATCACACAAAGAAATTAACTCAAAAATCGTTGGGTCACTTGGCATTAGTAAATTTTGCTTTGAATCAATGCCAGGTCTTTCATGGCACAAAGCTTTTACACAAGCGCTCGCACTTACATGGGCAACATTAAAAAATACACTAGCAGGCTTTAGCGGGGCATTAAAAGAACGCTCAACCGAGACACTCTCTGGTCCTTTAATGATGATCTCTGTCGTTACCAGCAGTATAAAAACTGACCCTATTTTCTTCTTATTATTACTTGCATTTATCAGCATTGGACTTGCAGTTCTTAATATGTTCCCTTTGCCTATTCTTGATGGCGGACAAGCACTTACTTATACCATTGAAGCTTTAATACGCCGACCACTGCCTGAAAAATTCAAAGAATATGTTCATGTTGGTTGTTGGTTTTTAATGATGGGATTATTTATTTATCTTACATTTAAAGATGTTATTAAAATATATCTCGGACTTTAAAACAGCTATTCTTTAAAGATTTTTTTAGAAAGACTCGATCATGAGCAAACTAAATAAAACTATAAAATTAGAAAATTTTGACGACCTTTTTATAGGTAATCCAGAAGATATAGAAAAAAATCTTACTGTGCTTTTACCAGAAGCATTTGCTTTACCAAATAAATCTATTTATTTACAAATTTTATCTCAAATTGCTTTAGCGCAAGCAATGCAAAAAAAATTCCAAGAGGCTCATTTACTTTTAAACAAAACTGAATCGATGTTCTTGCCAAATTATAAGCTTGCAGAAATAAGAATTTTACTTGAACGGGGTCGCGTATATCATCAAGAAAATATGGCTAGAAAAGCATTACAATTTTTTAAAAAATCTTATAAATTAAGTAAACAATATAGCTTTGATTTTCACACCATTGATGCAGCCCATATGATTGCTATTGTTCTTAAAGACCCCACAAAAAAAATTCAATGGAATAATTTAGCAATTAATTTTGCGAAAACAACAAATGACAAAAAAGGGTCTAATTGGCTTGGGGCACTTTATAATAATATTGCACAAAACTACTTAGAGGCAAATCTTTACGAGGATGCCATTCAAGCATTTAAGCTTTGTAAAAAATACGGGAAAATACAAAATGATCATATTGTTATTCGAACAGCTAAATGGGGAATTGCTCGCACTTTACGATCACTTGGTTTACTTAATAAAGCACTCTCTATTCAAAAGCAACTTCTTAAAGAATATGAAGAAATTCCTAAAAAATCACAAATTCCAGCTGAGCTGATAAGAACTGGACGAGGGCTTGTTTATGAAGAACTTACTGAAATTTACCAAACTTTTATGAAAAAATTTGCTTCCCTAGCGGATGCAGATCTTTCACAGGATCCTGGGTTCATTAAACTAGAACCTAAACGATTAGCTAAAATGAAACGGCTTCACAAATTTTAACAAAAAAAAAGCCCTGCAATAAAGCGGGGCTTTTTTAATACTTCTAAGAAAAAAATATTATTTTTGTTCTTGAGCAACTTGACCTGTATGAGGATGTTCTGATCCTACATAGATCTTGAAGCGACGTAGCCGTTCATCCCTATGTCTATTTTGATCGATCATACCTTTAACAGCATGGTAAATAAGGCTCTTAGGATCTTTTGCTACCATATCCTTAGCTTTAATTTCTTTTTTACCACCCATCCATCCAGATACACGGGTATAGATTTTATTTTCCATTTTATTACCGCTTAATTCAACATCTTGAACATTAAGTAATACAACATAATCACCACCATCAGTATGAGGGGTATATGTTGTTTTCTTTTTGCCAACTAATAAATCAGCTATTCTTGTTGCTAAGCGACCCAATACTTCGCCTTTACCATCAATAACATGCCATTGTGGTTCGCGGTCTTCTTTACGTTGGAAAAACGTTTTATTCATATCCATATAACTATCCTATCACTCTATACTGACTTAAATTTATTTATATTTTTTTTACATGAACGAGTAGTGGAGGATTCTAAAGGTAAAACAATTCTCCACTTTGGTCAAATACTGGGAACAGTTTCCACTTCAGTAAAATGGGACTCCCGCATAAACCGCTCTATATCTTTTATTTTTTTAGGAATTTCTTCACTTAAACAGATCGCACCATCTTTAACTATCCAGTACATATCTTCTATACGAACCCCTAATTTTTCTTGTCTTAAATAAATACCCGGCTCTATAGTAATCACATCACCTAAGGCAAGAGGCACGCTATAATTACCAACATCATGCACATCAAGACCAACAAAATGTCCTATTCCATGCGGGAAATCTTTTTCAACATCATAGCCACGTTTTCTTAAAAATTCATGCGCTAAATGATTCAATGAATTCTCTGGTACATTCTTATTATTTAAATAAACACCTGGTTTTGCACATTCAGAAATATATTCCTGCGTATCTAAAACATCTTGATACACTTCTTTTTGCCTTTGAGAAAAAGCCCCTGAAACTGGATATGTACGCGTAATATCAGCACAATAATGATTAAATGAAGCGCCAATATCAACTACAACCAACCCATCTGCAGGCAATGCATCTTTATTGTCAATGTAATGAAGTATAGTGCTATTAATTCCAGAGCCCACAATACTGGTAAATGCTTTTCTCGCATTACTTTCTGTATAAATATATTCAATAGCAGCCTGAACATCTGACTCACTATTTCCTTTTTTTATAATACCAGCAGCAGCTTGATGCGCCATTGCAGTAATTTCAACTGCATGATACATATATTCAAGTTCTTGTTGAGTCTTTTTTTGACGCAACGTAGTAATCAACGGTGATATATCAATAATTCGTTCACGCAATAATGGAACATATTTATAAAGCTGCTCCATAACTACCATCACTTCAACAGAAATATCCTGTAATGGTGCAAAAATATAATCGCCTTGTTGGCATACTAATTCAAGTTTATTACATAAATTACTTAATGCTTCTTTACTATAAAAAGGACTAGTTGAATAACCAGGAATTTTTTCACCAAATGGCTCTTCACGCTCAATACCTACTACTGCTAATTTTTCTTCATCATATAGTGTAGGTAACCACACTGTACGATCAATAGTATACTGTGGTACATACAGAGTAGTAGAATCATTTAAGACATTCAAAGCATCTAAAGGCTGATAAAAAATAACTGCAGGCTCCTGGATCCCTACAAAATATTCAAAAGAACTTTCTTGATAAAACTGTTCTCTCTCTCTTTCATAACCAGCACTTAAAAAAATAATCCCATTTTTACCGCCATGAGACTCTTTAATAAGCGCTTTTAGATTTTTTTGTCGCTCAATACGTTCTGCAACTATATTAAGACCAAATACATCCATCTGGTTCCTTTCAAAATGGTCTTCGCTCAGAAAGAGCTTTATAGACTGTTAACGTATCCATATATTCTAAAGAAGATCCAACAGGAATACCTCGCGCTAAACATGATATTTTTACCGTTGAATTACGCATTTTTTGCGCTATGTATGCAGCAGTTGCTTCGCCCTCTGGTGTCTGATTAGTTGCTAAAATAAGTTCAACAACTTCCGGTGAGTCTATAATTCTTTGTATCAAAAGGTTAATTGTAAGATCTTCTACCCCTATACCTTCAAGCGGGCAGATTGCTCCACCCAGTACATGATATAATCCCTTATATCCTTCAGTTTTTTCTATAGAAATCAGTTCTTGCCACGTTTCAACTACACAAATCAAAGATTTATCTCGTCGTGAATCACTACATAACACACACTGTTTTTCCCGCTCTTGCCACATACAACAAGAAGAACAGCGTACAATATTTTGTTTAGCATCTTCCAATGCCTTAGTTAAACAGGCAATGCGATCAGCACGTTCAGTTAAAAAGTAATCTGCCACACGATATAAATTTTTTGAAGCAAGATAAGGCACTTGCTGCAACTGTTTACACAATCGAGCAAGTGTTGGAATTTTTTCTATCATAAACCAAAAGCTTTTTGTATACGCGTTTGAGCAAAATGCAATAATACGTTCACCACTATAAAGAGGGCTAACCCTGCAGCTGTCGTAGACATCCATGCTGCAAATAATAATGCCATACCAGCTGATTGAATAAACTGCTTAAAATCAAATTTAGGTTTTGAAGCAAGCATTACCAATAAAAATCCTACACCAATTAATACTGGTAACACATAAAACGGATCTTTCATTGAAAGATCTTTAATCCAAAAAACAAAGGGTGCTTTATACAGCTCAATAGAATTATTCAAAGCGCCTGATAAACCCATAAAAAACGGAATTTGCAAGAACAATGGTAAACAACCACCTAACCCTGGCACTCCTTCATTCTGTACCAGTTCAGCACGTGCAGCATTAAGCGCTTGCGGATCGTCTTTATATTTCTGTTGAATATAAGCAAGTTTTTTATAATAAGATTCAGCTTTACGTGCTTTTTGCTCACCTTTGAAAGTAAATGGTAACAATAATAATTTAAGAAGTAATGTAATGAGAATAATAGCAACACCAAAATTATTAACGTATCCATTACATAGTTTCAAAAGGTAAAGCATTCCTTTTGCTACTGGAGAAAAAAAGCCGTAATCCAATACTTTTTCTAAAGCAGGCGCAACTGGTGCAATAGTTTCAACTTCTTTTGGACCCATATAAAAACTAATGGTCCATGTTTTTTCTTCAGTTACTGGCTGTGCTTCAAGAATTGATAAAATTTGTTGATCAATTAGCTTATAATAAGATCTATATGCAAATTTTTGAGCATCTTCAACCATAGTATGAACAAAATATTTATCTTCTGCTCCAAACATTGTTGGTGAAAAATACCCTTCTCTTGTATTAATTGATTTATCAGCTTTTTTTGAATAAGAACCTGCTTTATCAAATATTACTGCTGATAATGTTTCATCATTCTTTATAACGTCTAAAAATGGTGCAGGCCACAACAAACGTGGACGCATTATCGTTCCTGCTTTAGGAGATACCGTTATTACAAGATCAATTTTATAGTGATCTTTATGCACAACAAATTCTTTTTCTAAAGTACCACCCTGAGTTGCCGTGGTATAACGAATTTTTGTAGTCAGACCATCATCTTTACGTTCTTGAAACGTATAATTAAAGGGAGTCTTTTCGTCAAGCGCGATTAAAAATGCTTGTGCTTGACGCTCTTGAATAACTGGGTTTCCAATAGTTTCAAAGGTCTGCATTTCATTACGGACTTTACGCTTAAATGTCGCATGGGTAAGCACTGCCCCATGACTAGAAAAAGTAAAATCTGCATAATTAGTTGAAACTAAAACATCTTCTCCAGCCGCTTGCCCTTCTTCATCAATAAAATCAACTTCCGTACGAAGCGGTTCTTGTTCCTGCGCGGTTAATGGCGCAACAAAACTTATTCCAGAATCTTGTCCCCCACCCCACCAAAATGATCTAAATAAAAAAATTGTTCCTAATGCCAATGCTGTAGGAAGTATATAATCACGTATATTCATAAATTCAATATCCTTACTTCTTCAAAGAAGCTTTACAGAGTGTGTTACCTTACAAACAAGAGCTAAAATCTTAACAAGAAAGGGGGTTTTACGCTAGTACTGATTTAATAAATTCATTACCAAAAAAGGAGTTTTGAATGAAAATGCAAAAAAGACAGTTTAGAATTGGCCAATTAGCGGAGAACCTTGGGGTTGAACGTTTTGTGGTACGTTTTTGGGAAAAAGAGTTTAAACTCGCCTGTGATAGGTCGGATGGAGGTCAACGGTTTTACAATGAACAGGACCTTGCACTTTTCAAAGCGATTAAAGAACTTTTATACGAAAGAGGATTTACTATTTCGGGAGCAAAAAAACAATTAAAAAGCTTTAAAGCTCCTCAAGTTATTGCTTCACAAAAAACCACCATGGAACCTGAAAATTCCTCAAAAAAAAAACATGGTGTATGTATTCAACGGCTTGTTTTGATAAAAGAACAATTATTACATCTTAAAAAAAATCTTTAAATTATGATTAAGTCGCTCTCATTTTATTGATTATATGTTATGCTTTTAAAGCAATTAATAACGTTAGCGACTAAAGGATTTTAAATGATTACACAACAACCTAAGCATATTCATTTTATTGGAATCGGCGGCATTGGAATGAGCGGTATTGCACAGGTACTTGCACAAAAAAGTTATCAAGTTTCTGGATGCGATACCGATTGTTCACAAAAAAGTATCTCACTGCTACGTGAATTAGGTTGTAAAATTTCTGAAACACATAACAGCACACTTTGCCAAGACCCTTCAATCGACCTTCTAGTTTATTCAACTGATATCAATAAAAATAATCCTGAATTTGCACTAGCTCAAGAAAGAGGTATTCAAATTGCCCATCGATCAGAAATGCTTGCCTACCTTATGCGCTTACACACTCATAACATTGGCATCACAGGATCACATGGTAAAACAACTACTAGTTCATTAATTGCTCATATTTTCATTACGGCACTTGATAAATCAAACCAACCAACAGTAGTTATCGGAGGCATTTTAGCAACCATTAATAGCAATGCTCAAGCCGGAAAAACTGGACCTGGCAGTATACTTATTGCTGAAGCTGACGAAAGCGATAGATCACTTCTTAACCTACCCATAACTCATGCAATTCTAACTTCTATAACGCCTGAACATCTTAATATTTATAAAGATCTTGCAGATATTCAACATACTTTTTGCACATTTTTAGCAAAACTCCCTGCAAATGGTAAAGCAATAATCTGTCTTGACGACCCAAACATTCAACAGATAATTCCACAACTAGCGACAAAACCTATTACCTATGGCACCCACGAAGATGCTGACTGGCAGATTATCGATTTCACACTGCATTCAAGCTCTTCAGATTTTATTGTATATCATCAAGGGAACTTTTATGGTGCCTTTACTGTCGCCCTATCAGGAAAACATAATGTGCTTAATTCAGCGGCAGCACTAGCACTAGCTCATGAATTCAAAATCCCCTTATCAAAAGTACAAGAAGCAGTTTCTTCTTTTCCTGGCGTTGATCGCCGGTTTACTTTTAAAGGCTTAACCTATAAAGGCGCTGAAGTTTTTGATGACTATGGACACCACCCTGTTGAATTAACTTGCACTTTTAAAGTAGCCAGAGCACGCGCAAAAAAAAGAATTATTGTACTTTTTCAATTCCATAGATACACACGCACTAAGTTTTTATGGCAAGAATTTATTAACGTATTTTCTAAAAATTTAATTGATGAACTTATCCTTACTGATATTTACTCTGCAAGCGAAGAACCACTTGAAGGTATTAATGTACATGCTTTTATTGCCGATCTTACAAAAAAGTTCCCAAGCATTAAAGTTTCTTATTTGCCGATTGATTATGATTTTAAAAGCATGACTACTTATTTAGATTCAATCTTAAAAGAGGATGATTTACTGCTTATTCAAGGTGCTGGAAAATTAAACAAAATTGCCGACAAGCTTATTCGTTAAGAATATTAAAAAAATTTAAATAATTTTTATAAAAATTAAGCGAGCAATAAAAAAACATCTGTTTCTATTATGCTTTCATAAAATTTTCATTGAATTTTTTATACCAATTTTTTTATAATAACTAACAGATAGGTCTTTGTTAAAGAGGTTTAAGATCTAAAGGTTGTAAAAAAAATGGAGAGATACTTATGAAAAAATTATTCTTATTAAGCTTATTTGCGCTACTTACTTTAGTAACTCAAAATACACAAGCTGATTTTGGCAGCAGTTTTGGTGGTTCATTTGCAGGCTCAATGGTTGGTTCAGCTATTGGTAATGCAGCAAGTCAACCAAGAACTGTTGTTGTTCGTGAAAGCGATGATTACGAACCAAAATCTTCACGTAAACAGAAACGAAAATTACAAGATCTAGAAGATGAAAATGATGATTTAAGACGTCGTCTTGAAAAACTTGAAAATGCTCAGCAATAATTGTCTTAATTTAATTTTTAAGATGAAAAATTAATATTGGAGTAATATCATGAAAAAATTAATTGTTTTAAGCTTATTTAGCTGTCTTATATTAAGCTCAACAACAGAAGCCTGGCGCGGACATCATGGGTGGCATAGAGGCGGATGGGGTTGGCATAGACCATATTATTACGATTATGGTATTGGCGCTGGATTAGCCACATCAGCCATTATTAATGCTAGCAGACAGCCTGATACTATAATTATTAAAGACGATAAAAATTCAGCCAGACATAGTGATAGAATAGAAGATTTAGAAGATGAAAACTCTGCATTACGCAGGCGTCTTGATAAATTAGAATATGAGCTTAAAAATAAGCGAAAGTAAAATTCATTAAAACGCTTTAAGCTTATTCTTATTGGTTAACATTGACCTAGTTGCAGATTTATCCCAACACTTTATACTTAAATTGTACAAGGTAATTACCTTGTTATTATAAATTTAATAATAAAGTGGAAGGGATTTTATGAAAAAATTATGCTTAATTATTTTAGCTGCAGCTCAAATTTCTGGAACAGCTTACGCTGGAAAAGGAACAGCTGGCGTTATTGGTGGCATTACAGGATTTGTTTTAGGCAGTGCTCTTGCATCACCTAAACCTAGCACTGTTGTTGTTGAACGTCATCACACAGTAGTGGATGATTCTTCTACTTACAGCTTGCGTAGAACTGTTCGTGAACAAGATGCAGAGATTCGTGAATTAGTTGGTGATGTTCGTTTTCTAAAACGTGAAATCAGCAACTTGAACAGTGATAATGATACACTAAGAAGCCAACTTAAAGTTCTTGATCTAGATAATAGTGATCTTACTGGTGAAAATAAAAATCTTGTCAGAACTATCAAAACATTAGAAATCAAAGTAACTGCTCTTGATGGTGAAAATGATAAACTTGAGAAGAAAAACAATTCACTTGAAAAAGAAAACACAGCACTTGTTAAAACCAATAAAGAACTTCAACAAACAATTGAAGATTTAAAGAAACAAGTTAAACAGGCACAAATAATTATCAAATAATTTTATATACCTGTTATAAGTTATTAAAGGCGCTTTAAACGGCGCCTTTTTTGCACTCACTTATAAAAAATTCCCATTTTCCTGTAAGCTCGAATCACCTAATCTTAAGGCTAATATCATAAAATGATTGATGGGGGGGTATTTGCTAGTATAAATAATGAATCGGTAGGTATTCTCATTGTGAGTTTTACTCTAATGCCATAATAAATCAAATTTCATGTGGAGGTATAATCATGAAAAAGAATCTTTTATTGGTTATTACTTTATTAACAGCTGGTCTTGTTGGGCAAAGTCTTGAAGCATCACAAAAAGTAGTGGGACTTTTTGGTTGGTTAAACTTAACTACTAATCCCCTGGATGCCTCAAACTCCAATTATATTTATAATTATAACTTAAACAATGGATGCGTTTCCGTATATTTAATACCTGATTTTAATCAAGATTATATTATACAGCCTTTTAATTAAGAAAATATCTATGTAATGATAGATATCATTACTTGAAATATTTAATGACTAATAACTAGAATAATTTTAATTTCTTTTGAATGCTGCCAGTCTTTTTTAACTGGGCGCAATGAAATAACGCATGAACGTCCTGCTTTTTTAAAGAGCATTAAGGCTTCATCAGCGCTATAATTCATCTGTTGCAACCATCCAAAACTTTCCATCTCATCTTTATAAAAATTCATGACCTGTTCATGAGATAATAAAATTTTGTATTCAAGATAATAAATCTCATCTTGATCAGAAGAACATACTAGTTGTGCATCAAACAATATTGGGATATCAAACAGACGTGCTTGTATAATATCATGAGACATATAAAAGTTATGAGATTTTTTGGCAATAACAAGCTCATTTTCATTCTGATTAAACGCATGAGCATAACGAGAAGGCTTAACCAATTTTGCATTATTAAGATCTACTTCTTCAAAAATCTTTTTTGAAGAATTGCACCCATAAAGAAAAAGGCACAGCGAAAGAGAGATTAATAATCTTTTATTCATTCTGTGCCTTAATTCTAAATATTTATGAACTTTTAAAGTTGCTCAGAAGCTTTTTTTTCAGCTTTTTTTAATGCTGCTGCTTCTTTTTGCTCTTTTGTTAAAATTAATTCTTTAACACGAGCCTTTTTACCAACGCGATGACGTAGATAATAAAGCTTAGCACGACGAACATCACCTTTACGAACCACCTTAATTGAATCAATAATTGGTGAGTAATATGGGTAAATACGCTCAACTGCTATGTTATTTGCAGCAATTTTTCTTACGGTAAATGTTGAAGAAATACCATTATGATGTAGGCCAATAACATCACCTTCAAACACTTGGAGACGTTTTTTATCGCCTTCAGCAATCCATTGTGAAACAGCGATAGTATCACCAAATGAAAATTCAGGAAATTGACGCGCTTCGATGCCCAAGCCGTTTATAGTTTCCTTTGTAAGTTGACTCGCTTTCATTTTTTTCCTTAACTTATCAATTTTGTGAAAACATCAGGATTTTATCCTGCCACTATAATAATTTTATCCGCAGAATAAACTAGTATACCTCAAACTTATGGGCCTGACTAGTCTCTTTCTGAAAGATTAACACCTAACCATCTGTCAAGAATAATAGCCACAGCAGAACGAACAGAAAGGTGGTTAAATTCTGTAAAACCTTCTATTGGCAATAAAAGATAGTCGCAACGAGCAATAAGCTTATGACTCAACCCTTTAGCAGTACCAAAGATAAAAAGTATTGGCCTATCTTCTTGCCAAACACGTTCTTGATCTTTATACGTAATCACCGAATTATGTCCATTATTAACTGCAGATGTCGCAATAACCAATGGCCGCTTACCCTCTTTACATTCAATAGCGGCTATCACTTCATCAAGTGATGATTGTACAGATACCAGCTTAATTGCTTCAGAACGATTTCTATTATACTCAACTCCACCTTCATGCCAAAACTGTAAAAATTTTGCCACAATTCTTTGTTGATCAACCAAAGAGGTTACTAAAAAATACTCTTTAATACCGTACGTCATTGAAGAACGAGCAATATCATGAATATCAAGAGAAGTAACTGACGAAGTACCAATCTTATCTTCAGTTAAAAAAACTTCATCATGCATTAAAACAACATAATGAGCTGGTAAAACTTTATAAACTTTTTTTCTATCTTTATTAGTTTTGCAATGTGAACGCACCCACTCAAAATGATGTATCACACTCTTTTGAATCGCAACTTCTTCACGGTATTTATCCATTGCTGCGTGGTTTCCAGAAAGAATTATCTCTGGAATAGCTAACCCATTCCATTCTCTCGGTGGAACTGTATATGTAGGATAATCAACAAATGTACCAGTAAATGAATCACTGGTTACTGATTCTGTTTTTCCTACAACACCCGGCATATAACGCATGACTGATTCCAGAAGAACCATCACTGGTAAATCTCCACCCATCAAAACATAATCGCCTATAGAAATTTCAAGATCTGCATAATATGATTGCGCTCTCTCATCGATACCTTCGTAACGACCTGCAAAAAACATAACATGTTCTTGCTTAGCAAAAATCTGCGCCAACTCATAAACCAATCGTTGATCTAATTTTTTGCCTTGCGGAGTCACAAATATTTTAAACGATTTTCCATGCTTATTTTCTTGATTCTCAACTATTTTCTGTACTACTTCAGGCCTAATAGCCATACCAGAACCATGTCCAGCAACTGGCCCATCAAGCCGCTCTTTTGGTGCACAAAAAGAAGAAAAGCCGACTACGTCAAACGACACAGCGGCCTTATCCTGAGCCCTTTTTAAAAGGCTCGTATCTAGAAAGTTTTCATAGAGTTGCGGAAAAACTGTTGCTATAGAAAATTTCATAACTTATTACTCAGCCGCAATTGAAGCCTCTGCTACAATTTCAACCTTTGACGCAACAGGTTTTGCTTTTTTAGCTACAACCGGTGCTGCTACTGCTGCTGCCTGTTTACGCTTATATTGTTGAGTAATACGTTTTACCGTATCAGTAGGTTGAGCACCCTTACTAATCCAATCATTAAGCTTTTCAGCATGAAATTGAATAATATCGCCTGTTAATGGATTATAAGTACCTAGGTTTTCTAGATATTCACCATCACGTTTATTTCTACCATGTACTGCTACAATTTTATAAATTGGAGCCTTTTTTTTACCAACACGAGAAAGCCGTATTTTTACTGCCATGCAAAGAATCCTTCTTAAATCTTTATTAAAAGCACTTAGAGTAATGTAGTCTATCACACACAAAAGCGTATGTAAAAACATTTCTCCTTACCTGTCATCTACAAAAAGAGAACCTAAATAAACTCTCTCATATTCAAATTACTTTAAATTTTTATTGTTTAGGCAAAAATAAAGGATAAATAACGCGTGCAATCATTAGCGCATCTTCATTAGAAATCCTACAACGTTCTGCCACAACTAAGGCTATTCCAGCAATAAATGCTTCAACCACGCCACCTGTTTGAATTTCTTTAGCTATCGGATGCTTTTCAAGAAGCGCATTAACTGCTGCTTCGTCTGGGTTTTCCAAAGCGCCTAATTCAGCAAAAAACTGTTCTAATTGTTCTCTATTATCTTGACTAGCAAAAACTTTAGTTACACTATCAACTGATTTTTTTATTAAATTTAAAACATCTTCTTTAGCTTGAGGGAGCACTTTAATAATAGTTGGGACCTTATCAAAGGTTTTTGAAGTCATTTCTGCGCCCATACGAGCACTTTCATTAATCATATCTTGCATAATCACTTCTGATAATGCATAGGCAGAAAAAATAGAGCCTAACAAAAGGCCTAAAACTGCATTATTAACTTTTTTATTCATAAAATTCCTACAATAAATCTTAAACTTATTAACTTTTAAAGAGAATAAATCTTTCTTTTCAGTTTGGCAAACCAAAGATTGAATCAACTTTACCTCTTCTTTTTTACTAAGATCTCATTTACAGGTATACTTATAATCTAATTATATTCTCTCCCTTAATTTAGACTTTATAACGTTTTAAGGAAAAATCAGATGGCAAAAAATACCGATTACATAACGAGTACTCATCCTAAAACACTTCTTTTAGGGATAGAAGCTCCTTACAATAAATCAAACGACATTCAATCTTATTTTGATGAATTTATTCATTTAGTACGTTCAAACAATATTGCTTATGACCTTACACTTTTTATTAAACTTCGCGAGATTGATACTGGCTATTTTTTAACTAAAGGTAAACTAGAAGAAATTCGTTTGTTTTGCGAAGAAAACGATGTAGAAGAAGTTATAGTTTCCGAATCATTAAGCTCAATGCAAGAGCGTAATTTAAGCGCATTATTTCATTGCCGCGTTTTTGACAGAACACAACTTATCTTAGAAATTTTTGAAAAATCTGCTCATTCTGCTGAAGGAAAAATGCAAGTTGCTATTGCAATGTTACAACATAAAAAGACCCGTGTAGCTGGCAGCGGCCTTCATATGAGTCAACAATCTGGACATATTGGCGGAAAAGGTCCTGGTGAAACAGAAAAAGAAAAAGCCCTAAGAAACGCAGAAGAACAGATTGTCAAATTCAAATCGCGTCTTAAACAATTAGAGGTATCTCGCGACACCCAACGACAACGCCGTTTAGAATCAGGATTATCTCAATTTTGTTTAATTGGATATACAAACACTGGTAAATCAACCATTCTCAATCAGTTAACTCATGCTGATGTTTTAGCTGAAGATCGTCTTTTTGCAACCCTTGATACAACGACAAGAGAACTTTTTATTGATGGTAAAAAAAGAGGGGTCATTTCAGATACTGTTGGATTTATACAACAATTACCTCCAAAATTAATTAATGCTTTTAAATCAACTTTATCTGAATTGCAATATGCTAATATTTTATTACATGTTGTTGATGCCGCTGATAAAAACTGGGAAGCCCACATTAAAGTAGTCAACGCTATCTTGCAAGATCTAAAAATCCAAAAACCGATTCTTTATATTTTTAATAAAGTCGATTCTTTTGATAAAGCTACTTATAGAATAGCTGACGAAGCTACTAAAGCCGCTCATGAAGTTGCATCAAAAAAACAAGAACTTTACCAACCACAAGTACGTATATCAGCCCGATCAAAAACTGGCATTGAATCATTGATAGAGTATTTGAGAATACGGGAAAAAATAGATTGACTATAGAATACTCACATATTAGGCTTAAATAGTATTATTACTTAACTATATAATAACTATGGGAGAAATATATAATGAAGCAAAAAAAATTTTTAGCGTTAATACTTTTTATAGGTTCTTTGAATGGACTTTTAGCATCTGAAAAGTTACCGCCCGTTCATAAAAAAACAAAACAAAAATTTACGACCTATAATCCACAACTTGAAGAGGCTGCTCATTCTCAATCTATAGAGATTAAACCTAGCACACCAATTCATCCTTTATCATTTTCCCCCTCTATTGGATTGTCAGGAATAGTATCCACTTCTCCAAAATCTTATTTACCTGCCACTAAAGATGAATTATCAAAAGAACAAATTTCTTCTCTTACTACTACTACTGAAGTTTTTACAAAATCAAATTCAAAAAAACCTAGATTTTCAGCAGATCATGATGAAGAAATTAGCTCTTTATCGTTAGATCATCTAGAAGACTTAATTCTCAAATTTAAATCTTTTGAAACACAATCTAATTTAAATTTAGAATCTATTAAAGAAATAATTTCTTTAATAGATGAATATAAAATAAACTTAAAAAAAGCTACTCTAAAAGAAGATCTCTATTCTACTGAAAATGATGATTTATTGGATAAACATAGAGCAAAATTAAATGCCTTACTTAACGAACAAAAAATAACTCTTGGTAACTATGAATACGATATGAATCAAGAATTAAGGGAAGAAGATAAACGACATGAACAAATGATTACTGCTATCAGTTTTAAATTCAAAAAAATGGCTGCAGATTCTTCAGAAAGATGCACGTCAGAAGCAGAGCGCTTAAAAAGTAAAATCGAAACAATTGAACTCGAACAAGAAAAATTAAATGAAACTAGAGAAAAAATACAAAAATTATTATACGAACAAGAAAAAACAAAAAAATTTCTTATACATGATACCAATACTCAATTAAAAAAATTAGATGAAGAACTTAAAAAATTAGAAGAACAAATTTCAATTAATTTTACTTCAGATGATTCAAATGGTAAAAAAGAACTCTATCAAAGCCTCATGGATACTAATAAAAGTAAATTAAAATTTTTACAAGAACAGCTTAACTCTTTAATCTTAATTTTAGAAAAAGCTGTTCCTGAAACTAATTCTACAACTTCCGAAATAAGTACAACTGATTACCCTACCTTGCAACAAGCAAGTATTACTGCCACAACCGATGGAAGATCTTATTGGGTATTAAAAGGATTATTTTAAAAATTACAAAAAACAAATTTTTTATAAGGACTCAATTTTTGAGTCCTTATTTTTTACTATTTTAAGAATAGATCAAGCATAACAACTATTCATATTGTCATTTTTTTAATTTTTTTCAAATAAACTCTTTCTACTAAAAGAACATATATGCTATAGATAAAAGAAATAAATGGCGTTCTTACTAAGAAGGAGACATCATGAAGCTCTCAAATAATTCACTGTTTTTTTTCTCATTATTGCTCACTTTTATAAATTCTGATTACACGACAGAACAACATTCATTTTATTCAGAAAATTCACAACAGATAAATTCTCTCTATCCACAAATCCCTTCTGCTCCGGCATACCCTTCACTACCAACAGCACCCTATTCACCAAATCACTTTTCTCCACCTCCAGGTTCATTATTCCCTCATACCTTTTCTTATGCTCATGCAAACGGGTCTGCCGGTAGTCATCATTACCAACAAGACTCTTGCTACAGAACAACGGGATCTTTACCTATTCCTATCTCTAGTTCAGTTCCTAATTTTGTACAATCTGAACTCTCTGGTAAGGGGCACCATCGTAATCGATCAAAAAGTGTAAGCGATATAGAAATACTTAGTGCACAATTAGAAGCCACAAGACTAGAGCTAGCAAAAGCTCATTCTACTATTGCTATTCTTCATAGTAAACCATCTCACAAATTACAAGGTCAATATGAAGACAATTCTACTCAAACTGATACTCACATTAATCCCCCAACTACAAAATTAGAAACTTTAGAATTTAAAGCTCAAGAATTATTAGCACAATTACATAATCTTTCTAGATTATGTGCTCAGCATAAAAGAGAATATGCTGATATTATTGCAAGCAAAGCACAAAATCCTATTGCTGCACCAGCACCTTCAGGTATTTCATCATTATTACCTGGAGCTCGTAAAAGATCAGCCTCTATTTTAGCTGCAAAACAACAATCATTAGATGTAGAAACGCATAAAGACGCTGCAAAACAACAACAAATGATCGATTCTAATCTAATAACTATTGGATGGAAAATAGATGTAGCAATAAGTGACCTTGCTAAAGCTGAGTTAGAAATAAAACGAATGTATCATGCAAGGCTTGCAACTATTAGAAAGCAAACAGGAGCTGATGTCGCTCATTTAAAAGATTCTTCTAGCACCTAGTTAGCCTAACTCAATGATAAATTTATAACTATTCAATCAGCTCTGTTCATGTTTTTTTCTGTTCATGCTACCCTAATAAAACTTCATCAACTTTAGGGGCATTATGAACGGAATCGATTTAAATACTTTTATTGCAAAAGAACTTAATAAAGAACAACAAGAAGCAGTATTACATACCAATGGACCACTTTTAGTTATTGCAGGGGCAGGATCAGGTAAAACCCGTGTTATTACTACACGCATAACCAGACTTTTATTACAAGAAAAAGTCGATCCTATAACTTTAGTCGCACTTACTTTTACTAATAAAGCTGCTACTGAAATGAAAGAACGAATTAGAAGTTTTTTACCAACTGGTCATGGTATCCCTTTTATTGGAACATTTCATTCTTATTGTTTATTTTTATTAAAAACAAATGCACACCTTTTGCCTGCTAAAAATTTTTCTATTCTTGATGAAGATGATAAAAAAGCATTACTTACTCAACTCTTAAAAAAGAGTGTTCTTTATAAACAATATACTGCACAAGCACTTTCTCACGTTATTTCAACCGCAAAAAATAGTATTTGTTCTTCAAAAACTTCATTACTTTCTTTAATTCAAGATGGCCAACTATATGAGATAGTACAAGCGTATGAAAAAGAAAAACGCACCAGTAACTGCTTTGATTTTGATGATTTATTAATTGAAGCAATTAAACTATTTGAAAATCACACCTTTAAAAATAACTTCCAAAATCAAGTACGCCATATCTTAGTTGATGAATATCAAGATACCAATATGGTCCAACATACTTTATTAAAGCATATGGCTTTAAATGACGATAACGAAGTTACTGTAGATTCCTTATGTGCTGTTGGCGATGAAGATCAGTCAATTTATTCTTGGCGTGGTGCTACGGTTGACAATATTATTCATTTCAAAAATGATTTCAGAAACACCAAGCTCATTAAAATTGAACAAAATTATCGCTCTAAACAACCTATTTTAACCATTGCCAATACCGTTATTAAAAACAACCGCAACCGTAATGAAAAAAAATTATGGTCAGATCGTGATGGCAGAGATTGCGTAAGAATTCTTCGTTGTCTTTCTGGCTACCAAGAAGCAGATCTTATAGCTCGTTACTGCGCAACTCTCTTTAAACATAATAAAAAAGCATCAATCGCACTTCTTTATAGAACTCATGTGCAATCACGTACATTAGAAGAAGCCTTACTTAAACATTCTGTACCTTACACTATTGTTGGCGGTATTCGCTTTTATGAGCGTAAAGAAATTAAAGACCTTCTTGCTTTTCTACGTCTTGTTCATAATCCATTTGACCGTGTTGCTTTTAGTCGCGTGATTAATACCCCTTCTCGCGGTTTAGGTGAAAAGTTTCTTGAACAGTTCATGATCCTTTGGGATACTGAACCATTTTTTAATTTTAAAGAAGTAATGCAAAAAATTATAGACCTTGTGAGTACTTCTAAAAAAGAGGTCTTACAAGAATTTTTAAATTTATTTACTGGAAAAACACCAGAAAGTTCTGTTGTTAAAGTACTTTCTGATTATATTACTCGCGTTGATTATATTTTATATGTCAAAAAAACTTATGAAAAAGGCGAAGCGGAAGAACGTTTAGCACACATAAAAGAGCTATTGAACGCTGCGCATTTCTTTGCACAACAAGGCAAAGTTTCTGTTGATGAATTTTTAGCTGAAGTCTCTTTGTTGCAAGAAAAACCTGCTGAAGATGCAGAACAAAATGTAGTTACTTTAATGACACTCCATGCGGCTAAAGGTCTTGAGTTTGATAATATTGTTTTATCTGGCGTCGAAGAAAATCTGTTCCCTTCTCCTCGTTCAATTATTAATGATGCACAACTTGAAGAAGAACGCAGACTATTATACGTTGGCATTACCAGAGCACGCAACCGTCTTTTAATTACTTATGCACGCTACCGGCAAACATATGGGTCTATGGAAGAAGTTTCTCCTTCACGTTTTATTCATGAAATACCAAAAAATCAGGTTCTTATGGATGATGCTTGCGCCTGGCAAGTCTACCAGATCAATAGTTTCTTTTCTGCATGGATCGGCTTTGCACCGGTTAATAATGAAATTTATACATTTCAATCTTCTCCTAAGATGCCGCCACATAAACCCCTTGTCAAACCAATAGAACCTGCCAAGCAAACAACACCTTTTGTACTTGATATGCCTTACCCAGGATCAACCAGCACAACTGATAATAATTCTGAACAAAAAACAGATTTTATTTTTAAGCCACATCAAACGGTTAAACATCCTACTTTTGGACTTGGCGTAGTCAAAGCAATTGAAAAGCGAGCTGATACTACTTTTATCACCGCCCATTTTGCTGCTGGCACTAAAAAAATTGATGCGAAATTCTTAAGAAACGTGTAATCAGCAGCTGCTGCGTAATGTCTGTTTAATCACCTGTTCAAGTGGCGTTACTAAAGACAGAGAAGCGTACCACGCATTCATCATTGCTGTAACTAATAACAAACCAAACAAAGTAGTTGAAAAAACTATAAATCCTGAACCTTTTAATATATTTTTTAACGCTATTTTTTTAGTAAATAATTCTCTAATCATTATGTTCCTTTTTAATGTATCTTATATCAATAGATGCTAAGGATACTAAAAGTGAACTACCCAAATGAAGAGTTTAAAGTTTTGTATGTTTAAAATAACGTATAATTAAGACCCATAGCACTTTTTACTTCATGCAATGTTTGTAAAGAAATCTCATTAACGCGTGCTGATCCTTCTAAAAGAAGTTTCATTATTTGTGCACGATCACCTTCAAATAATTTTCTACGTTCACGAATTGGTGCAAACTTTGCTTCTAATAGTTCAAGTAAATAGCTCTTTACTTTCATATCCCCAAGACCACCCTTTTGATACTGTTCTTTAAGGCCTTCTATATGCACCTTGTCATCACCAAAAACATCTAAATAAGTAAACACAATATTACCTTCTACTTGTCCTGGATCTTCAACTCGCAAATGATTGGGGTCGGTATACATGCTCCGTACTTTTTTAGCCAACTCATCAACTGAATCTTTTAAATAAATAGCGTTATTAAGAGACTTACTCATTTTTGCCTGACCATTAATACCAGGAAGACGTGGACATTTTGCTATT
Source organism: uncultured Pseudomonadota bacterium (assembly GCA_964433415.1). GTDB lineage: Bacteria > Babelota > Babeliae > Babelales > CAIQNR01 > CAYSQM01. The sequence continues at coordinate 109,586 of CAYSQM010000001.1, read as the reverse complement.
AAAGCTTGTGCTTCAACTAAGACATCTTTTTTGTAAATTCTATTAAATGAACGAACAATTTCATTAGTTTGTTCAATCATCGGTAATTGATCTTCGCCTACTGGCACCAGTTCAGCTTTAACCACAGTAATATCTGCAGCTTGATGTACTGGGTACACAAAAAAACCGAGTGGAATGCTTTGCCCAAAATCTTTTTGTTGAATTTCATTCTTGACTGTGGGGTTCCGTTGTACACGCGCAACGGTTACCAGATTCATATAAATCACCGATAATTCTGCAATAGCAGGAATCATTGATTGTAAAAATATCGTACTTTTTTGTGGATCAATACCAACTGCCAAATAATCACAAGCAACTTCAAAAACATTAGCGCATACTTTTTCAGGATTTTCTGCATTATCAGTTAGTGCCTGCATGTCTGCCACCATAATATATTGCTGATGAGTTTCTTGCAGGGTCACTCTATTCATTAAAGAACCTACATAATGTCCTAAATGCAATGGTCCTGTTGGTCTATCACCTGTCAATACTACTTTTTTTTTCATCGCTATTCTTTCTATGTTTTAGAGCACTCGCTTTTTCAACTCTTCTTTATTCATAATACCATGATCAATTTGAATTGCATAAGCCTTCTCTAACATCTTACCTATGGCAGGACCAGATTTAATAATTCCTACTAAATCTTTTCCAGTTAAAACAGGTTCTTCAGGATTTTCTAATACACCAGCTTCTTGTGCGCGTTGCAAAAATAGATCAAGATCAACTACCGATTGTTCTTTTAATGGCACTTGCAATTGAGGATTTCTACCACGTTTATCAGCACGTGCAATCAATGCAAGCATCTTCATAGTAGTTTCTGGAGAAAGCTTTTTAGCTAATCTTTTATACGCAGCAAGCCCAGACTTTTGAGAAGTTAACTGCCCTGGCATCATATGATAGCGCACTAATTTAAGTACGGTATCAACACTATCATTTTTATGAATAATGCGTTTTAGTAAAGCACGCGCTAAAGGCACTCCCATTTCTTCATGACCTAATGAACGTATTCTGCCATTAATAATTTTTGTAGAAATAGGTTTGCCAAGATCATGACACAATGCAGCAAGACATATTACTAATCTTTGGTCTTCAGTAAAACCTACTTGCGCTACCCCTTCTTGTGCTGCTGCATCAAGAGCCTGCATGGTATGTTCAAAAACATCCCCTTCAGGATGCCATTCAGGTTCTTGCATTACCCCAATAGTTGAATAAAGCTCTGGTAAAATTTCTTCTAATCTTCCTAGTTCTTGCAGCCATCTAATACCAGACGAAGGAGCAGTCGATTTTAAAAATAATTTTTCAAATTCTTGATTAATACGGTCCGACGAAACCGTATTAATAACCATTTTTTTACATAACGCTTGCAACTGAACATCAGGCTTCATGCCAAACCGCCCAATAAATTGCATCACTCTAAAGAAACGTAACGGATCTTCAACAAAGCGTTCTTGGTCTGGCATACGTAACAACCCTTTTTTCATATCTTGTTGCCCATTAAAAGGATCAATTAATTCATAAGTTACTAAATCGATTCCCATTGCATTCATGGTTAAATCACGACGAGAAAAAGCTTTATCTACAAACATATAAGGATCAATAGTCACTACAGGCTTTCTACCCTGGCCATCTGCACGTGGCATTGACCAATCAATATCAAGATGATCAATACGTAATACACCAAACTGTTTACCTATTAAACGGACATTACCAAATTTTTGTAAAACAGTTTCTAATTGATCTAAAGGGATTCCATAGATTTCAATATCAAGATCTTTTATAGGCATTTCCAATAAAAGATCTCGTACAGCACCGCCTACTAATAATGCACGCCCACCTAAAGCATGCAAACTCTGTACAATCTCAAGCACTATTGAGTATTCTTTTGATAAAAGAATTTTTAATCTTTGAATATTTTCTTGAACTGCTGCACAATTCATGGTAATAACTTTCGCATGATAAAAAAAGATAACTAGGGAGAAACGTTTATGAAACAATCTATACTATTGGTTACATTGTTGTTTGCATGTACTCCAATAAATTATACTAAAGCATTTTCTTTTAAAGAAACAGTTTCACATGCTTGGGACACTGTTACCTTTAAAAAACAAAAATCTGATACCTTACGCTTTCAAAAAAAAGTACCGCCTCACACAAAAATAACAGTAAATAATCTCAAAGGACCTATCACTATAAAAACATGGGAACGTAATGAAATTGTAATAGAAGCAGAAAAATATGGTGTAAATAAACATTTTGATAATACATTAATTGAAGAAAAATTAACTGATTCCACCTATAAAATTAGCACCAAAGTAAAAAATGCATCAGAAAAACCATGCTCTATTGCCTACACTATTTTAGCACCAAAGAATGCAACTCTTTATTCAATAACTTCTGAAAATGGTGATATTACTGTTGAAAATTCATCACAATCTCTTTCTGCGCTGGTAAAAACTGGCAACATCTTTGTAAACAATAGTTCCGGAGACATTAAAGTACACACTGATTACGGAAACATTAAAATTACCCAACAAACAACTCAAGCGAAAGATTCAATTGTTGTTTCAGCTGAATCTGGCAATATCGATTTAATTGTTCCTAAATCATTTAATAATGCAAACCTTTATGCTACTGCACGTCGTGGAAATATTAAATCTTCTATCCCTATAACCACTACTATCACTACAGAAATAAATAGAAAAGCAATAACAAAACTTACTAAAAATATTTCTGGCACTATTGGAAAAGGTGGTGTGCATATTAAACTCCAAACTGAGCGCGGAACCATTAATATTGCCACTGCATAATTTAAAAACATAAAGTCTTAAGGGAAACCTATGAGTAATCCATTAGAACAACTTCTAAAACTCTCTTTAATGACCTTAGGACTTTTACTTTTAAACGTCGCCACCATTCACACTAAATATCATAGACAAGATAAATATAAACAAAAGAATGCATCACAACATATTCAAAAAGAATTTAGAGGTGTATGGATAGCTTCAGTAGCTAACTTACATTGGCCATCAAAACGTGGATTATCGACAGAAGAACAACAAAACGAATTATGTGCCATGCTTGACAAAATTGCAGCACTTAATTTAAACGTCATAATTTTACAAATTAGACCTGCCTGCGATGCACTTTATCATTCAACACTTGAACCATGGTCAGAAGTTCTTACTGGCACTATGGGCAAAGCACCAGACCCCTATTATGACCCGCTTGAATTTGCTATTAAAGAGGCCCACAAGCGTAACCTTGAACTGCATGCGTGGATCAATCCATTTAGGGCACGCGTTAATTATAAAACAGCAAAAAGCCCTGCTGACCCTTTACATGTTTCACAAAAATTTCCTGACTTCATGATACCTTATAGTAAAAATTTGTTACTTAATCCTGGAGAACCAAAAGCGTTAAAACATGTCCTTGAAGTGGTTAAAGATATTGTAATGCGCTATGAGATTGATGGATTTCATATCGATGATTATTTTTATCCCTATCCAGAAAAAGATAAAAATTTTGATGATTTAAAAAGTTATACACAATATGGTGGAATTTTATCATTAAAAGAATGGCGCAGAAATAATATCAACACCTTTGTACAAACCATGTACAAGATGATAAAAAAATTAAAACCACAGGTAAAAGTAAGTATTAGTCCTTTTGGCATTTGGCAACCAGGAGTACCAGAAGGTATTAATGGTGGCATTAGTGCTTACGATGATTTATGCGCTGATTCTAAAAAATGGCTTAATGAAGGTTGGTGCGATTATTTCATGCCTCAACTATACTGGGCTATAAGCTCTAAACAAGATTATAAATCATTACTTGATTGGTGGGTAACACAAAATAAACATCATAAATTATTAGTACCTGGTAATTATCTTTTTTTAAAACCACAAGAAATTATCAATCAAATAAATATTACTCGTAACACCCGAGGAACTGCTGGTAATTGTCTTTACAGTATCGAACCATTGCTAAATAAAAAAAATAACATTTATGATCTTTTACTAGAAAATTGTTATTCAACAAAAACAATAGCTTAAGAAAGATATTCATCATGAAAATACTTTTATATATTAAGATTTTAATAATAGGATTAATTTTCAATATAACAGCATCAGATTCATGCAAAAAAGATTCAAGTTCATTAGAATCAATAGAAATAAGTGATTTAATATTCGATAATAAAGCAGAAGATAGAGAAATAATACAACAACATTTAAAATTTGGATGGGATATAATTGCTAAACGTCGTCATTATGTGATTTTAAAAAAAGGCAAGACAAAAAGCTTCAGTTTTTATTTCCCCCATTACTCAACTGAATTATATGAAAACGAACCAGAATGTTACCTTCAAAAAGGATACAGTCACCCTCTTGAAGAATGGAGACGACACAAACATTCTAATGGTGTAATTAATCAACCTTGTAAAACTTTTATTGATTTAATTCATAATGATACAATAATTGCACTAGCTTTCCATACTAGCGAAGAAAATAGAAAAAAATATTTAAAAAAAATACCTGATGATACTTTAGGCGTACTCTATAAAAAAGAATTAGAAAAAATACTACGCTATAAAATTGCTTTTAAATATTTTATTAAAAAATTGCATGATGCAAAAACAAATCTAAAAGAATTAAAATCAATTACTAATATTCGCACTTTTATTTGTTTTCTTGAAACTAACAACACAAGGCGCCCTAATCCACTGCTTGCAGAAGAATATTACAAAGAAATAGAATGTCGTTTTATTATAAAAAAAATGATTAAAATTAATCGAGAACATGAACAAATAAGACTAGAAGAGATGAAGCTAAAACAAAAATCTCAAACCGATGATGATATGGTGGAGCTGACCGGGGTCGAACCGGTGGCCTCATGAATGCCATCCATGCGCTCTACCAACTGAGCTACAGCCCCAACGCTAACTTATTGCCTTACAAGTAATTTTAAGTATAGTTAGTTTAAATAATCAACAAGAATTTGCAATAAAAAAACAAAATGAATGCAACGATATATTTATAATTTAACAAAAATTATCAAAGGGAATAACAATGAAAAATAAATTATTTTTTTTGGCACTTCTTATAACAACACAATTTATTAGTGCTGATAACAAAGAAACAACGGCTACACCAATGACTGAACTATTTTCCCCTGATGCTGAAATTATTGAAACATCAGAAGATACTCAAAACAGCCTAGACGTCAATCCTATTAACACTATCGAAACCACGAATAATTCAAGCGAACAATGCTGTACATTAAGTTCATTTATAACCTACTGGACTACTTTAGTAACAAATTTACCAGGGCTCATTAAAAATACTGATTCACTTATTATACAATTAATTTTTGTCTTTTTATTAGGAATCTTAATGAGTCTTACCCCCTGTATTTATCCAATGATTCCAATAACTGTTGGGGTATTACACGCGCGAAGCCGTAAATCTTTAGGGCACAATTTCTTACTTTCGCTTTCTTATACAGTGGGGCTTGCGACAACCTTTGCACTCTTTGGGCTACTCGCAGCATCTTCTGGTCAAGCGTTTGGTTATTTAATGGGTAATCCGATATTTGTAATATGCATTGTTGCAGTACTTGGCTATTTTGCCTTTTCAATGTTTGGTTTTTATAATCTTTCTATACCCCGTTTTTTACAAAAAAAACAGAGCTTTTCTCAACAAGAAGGTAGCAGTTCTTATCTACCAGTTTTTCTGTTTGGTATGGCAAGTGGTTCTGTTGCATCACCTTGCCTTTCTCCAGGATTAGCATTTGTACTTACCATTGTTGCAACACTGGCAAGCAAATTTCTTGGATTCCTCTTATTATTTGCCTTTGGTGTTGGCGTAAGTTTTCCACTATTAATTATTGGTACTTTTTCTAGCTCTCTTAATGTACTACCACGCGCTGGTATGTGGATGCTTGAAATACAAAAAATCTTTGGATTCTTATTACTTGGAATGTGTATTTATTATCTTTCAAATATTATTCCACTCATAGCTACACTAAGCCTGATTACCCTTCTTATGCTTTTTATGAGTATCTACTATATCTATGCCGCTGCCAAAGCAAATTCAAAAACTGATCAATATATAAAAAGCTTTTTAGGGATTGCAGCAACTGCCTTATTTGTTTTTATGGTCACACAAATAGTCTTAGAATATTTAGCACCTACTCATGAAACTTCCGGCTGGTTTTCAAACTATGAAGAAGCTCTAGTTGTTGCTAAACAAGAAAATAAAAAAGTTGTTATGGATTTCTGGGCACCTTATTGTTCTATCTGCAAAGAGATCACCAAAACAGTTTTACAAAATAAAGAAGTCGCTCAAGCACTTAATAATTTTGTAGTACTCAGTATTAATATTAGTGACATCGATGCAGATCTTTATACTACCTTACAACAACGTTATAACATTCAAGGTGTGCCTGATATTATTATTATTGATCCAACTACTGGCGATGTTGTTAAACGTTGGAAAAGCGAAATTTACGAACAAGACAAATCAACTATTATTCAAGAACTTAATGCTTTAACCACCTAGTATTAGTATAAAAATTCCACTAAAAAAGGGCCAGTTGCTTTTCAGCTTCAGGCCCTTTTTTTACTTTAGTATTTATTCATTACTACTGTCATTATCTTCAATATATAATTTAGGTGAGTGATTACGTTCAGAAATAGTGCGATCTTTATGTTTTTTAACATCTTCCACAATAACTTTAATCACATGGTCAAGAACTCCATAAAGATCTGAACCTTCATAAGACGCAATAAAATGGTAATGCTTACTTTTTAAGCGAATTTCAACATAATGATGCGCATGAATTTTTCCTGCATCAAGCACCACATCAACATTAACCAGATCACCTTCGCGTTGCACAAACCTTAAAACTTTATGTTCTAATTCTTGATGCACATATGCTTCAATTGCATCTGAATGATCCATACCACGAAATACTAAACGAACGTTCATATCATGCTCCTTTAAACAGTACACTCTCTATTTATAATCCATAATAGTACAAGATGTTATTGGAGAAAAGTGTACCACAAAGAGTTTAGTAATCTACAGGTTTAATTTTTCTTGGTAACAATTTAACCGGAACCGATTTAAGGTTATAAGTTTTACGCAAAATGTTTTCAAAGAAACTTAATTGACTTTGTCCAAACCAATCTTGCTCATTAACATTCAAACGAATAGTTAATGGTCTGTCTGAAATCTGTTTTGCAGAGAATAGCTTTAAACGTTGGCCAACATGGAACAATGGCGTTCTATCAAGTGAATCTTTAAATAAAATCGAGATTAAAGACATCGAGGTATGGAACTGATAACGCTTCCATACTTCATCAATCAATGGTAATAATTTCCCAATATTATACTGAGTTTTACATGAGATATTAATGATTTCTAATTTATCCAAAAGATGCTTATATTGCTCAACATCAAAATCCCATTGCTCTTCAATATGTTCTGTTACTAAATCTTTTTTATTTCTTACTAAGATTAATGCTTTGCCTGTTTCAAACACAAAAGATGCCAATTTTAAATCCTGATTTGCTATTTCTGTGTCAGTACTATCAATCATTAATAATACGATATCAGCATCACGCACTGCTTGTAATGAACTCTTAACCATCATAGTTTCAAGCGTTTCATTCACTGCACGGCTTCTACGCACACCAGCAGTATCGGTTACTTGAATAGTTTCTGAACAAAAACGAATTTCATCACTAATTGCTTCACGCGTGGTGCCAGGGACTTCTGAAACAATCACGCGATCACGATTCATCAGAATATTCATCAATGATGATTTACCTGCATTAGGACGACCTAAAAGCACTACTCTATAACCTGCTTTTTCTTCTACTTCCTTTTTATCTTTTGGCAACAATCTTACTATTTTATCAAGCAGGTCACCAGTTGCAGTACCATGTTGTGCAGAGATTTCAATTCTATCATTAAAACCTAATGAATTAAATTCATGAAGATTATCTTGAGTAACTTTCATATCTACTTTATTAATTAATAACATAGTTGGTTGTTTTAATTTATGCACTTCTTTTGCAATAGCTCTATCTTCGGTAACTACCCCAACAGAACCATCTACTACAAACAATACAATATCAGCCTTTTGCAGCACTTCAAGTGCACGCAAACGTACTCGCTCTGTCATTGGATCTTCAGATTTTTTCAACTGAATACCGCCGGTATCAATCAATTCAAATGTGTGCCCTTGCCAGCTTACGACATCTTTTAAAAAATCACGGGTTACCCCAACGTAATCAAGCGTTAAACTTTTTACTGATGACGACAAACGATTAAAAAGGGTTGATTTTCCCACATTTGCACGTCCAACTACTGCTACTTTATATAATGTTTTGTTCATCCTTAACCTCAGTTAATGTTCCCCCAAATGTTTCTAAAAGAGCATTTGCAGTTACCCACTGCTCTTTATCTGATACATCAACGGTTGTTTGTGTTGTTTTAACCTGTACTACGGTATTACTTGTATTACGTGTATTATTATTTTTTATTACTTCTCTTGTATTACTTTTCAAACTATCACTAGAAATTTTTTGTGCGCCAGCTTGCACTATGCATTTCAACGCACTATTCTGACCAAATTCTTTAATTAAATGTGGCGTCCATACGGCTTTTGCTTCAACTAACCATTCCGTAAAAAATGGGGCACTTTGTGTAAAGGCAACAACTACTTCACCTGTTTCTACTGAATGACTTGTAAAAAATGCTTGTTTAAAAATTGAAATTAATAATGGATCACTCAACAACTCTATTTGTTCAATAAAATTTGCCCAACGACTATCAGTATTATTATTAATATGCTCTACTAAATTTTCTGCTGCAGCTTGAGGTGTTACTTTTAAATCCTGATTAATTAAAACTGGCTCTTTTACTTCTTGAGATTTTACTACATCAATAGGTTTATTAACTGAACCAATTTTTTGCACCGGCCTTGCTACTTCACTAAAATTTCTAAGCATAGATTGCTGAAAAGCTTCTTCAGGTTGGGCCATTTGCAACAACATCATTTCAATTAATGCTGTTTGCGCAGTTGATTTTTGCAAGCTCATTTCATATTCATGCACTATCTGCATAAATCTATACAACTGATCTTGCGATGTACGCTTTACTAATTCATTAAACTTCTTATTGTTAGCAAAAAGTGAATCAACTTTTACTCCATACTGCGTAAACATAGCAGTCCGAATCAGTTCTTGTAACTTTTGCCATACCCCTAATGCATCATACTGTACTAAATTTAATTGCTCACAATAGGTTAATAACCCTTGCAGATCATGAGTTATTAGCAATTCAAATAATTGCAAAACTGATTCTTCAGACATGTGCCCAAGAAGTGCATAGACTGCTTGCAAGCTTACTTTTTTATGAGAAAATTTAATCTGTTCAACTAACGTCAATGCATCACGTGCTGAACCTTGCGTTTCATGCACAATCAAATGTAATGCAGCAAGCTCATATTCAATGCTTTCAGCAGTACAAACCAATTCTAAATGTTTTACTAATGCATGCAATTCAATTGCTGTAAAAAACAGCTGAAAACAACGAGATCTGACCGTATCAATAATTTTTTGAATATCAGTAGTTGCTAAAATAAATAACACTGAAGCTGGCGGTTCTTCTAAAATTTTTAAAAACGCATTAAATGCCGCTTTACTTAACATATGCGCTTCATCTATTAAATATATTTTTTTTCTTCCCATTACCGGTAGCAATGAAGCTGCATCAATAATGGTTCGTACATTTTCTACCCCAGTATGTGAAGCGGCATCCATTTCAATAAAATCAGGATGAGACCCTGCAGTCATGGCTACACAAGATTCACACGTCAAACAGGGAATAGTGATATTTTTTGGATCTTTTTGAAATTCAGTAAACTTTAGACAATTAATTGCCGCTGCAAAAACACGTGCTGTAGTGGTTTTCCCACACCCACGTTGACCCGAAAATAAATAAACTGGAAACAACTGATCAAGATATAAACTATTTTTAAGAATACGGACGGAAATTTCCTGACCGACAATCTCATCAAAGTTTTTTGATCGCCATTTACGAGCAAGATTTAAATAGGGGATAATCATGATTATTTTTACCAAATACTCTAAGGCAGATATCTTAAAATTAATCAAGATAGACGCGGTTATTCTGATAGTTTATTCTACCAAAATTGGCTCTTTTAGCAATTCTGAGATAGCATTGACTAATAAAATCAACATACACCTAACAATAAATAGGCTCATATTGCCTAGACAGGCTCTTACTTAAGGATTCAAATAATGAACCCATTTATAAAGAATAAAACTTTTTTATTAGCTACTATTATTTTAATAGGCTCTACAACCTTTTACGCTGTATTTTCAGTATTAGCTTATTTTTTTCCAGAATACATTGAATTTAATCTTTCAGCTTCAACAACTGATATTGTCAAAGGTCTTTTAACAGGTATTGGTATTTACGTATTATTGACCTATTTGTCACCATGCGCTAAAGCTAACAACTGTAACATTAAAGACAAAAACTAAATTCATGAACCAAAACAATACATATAATAAAGTTCAAAATTTAAAAGTAACTCATCCAACAACTCCAGCAGAATGGGCTTCTTATCACAAAATCATGAAGTCACAGATTTTTGATCCCATCAAAATGAAATATAATCCAGAACATCATACGTTTACGGACAAAAATCATTTTCATTTTATTTTGCATGATCAAAATAATATTGTTGCAAGTGTGGCGCACATAGAAATTATAAACACCAATAACAGTAATCAAGGCGTATGCCGAACTATGGCAACAGACCCAATACATCAACGTCAAGGATATGCTGGTTATTTATTGAATGCCATTGAACAATGGCTTAAAATGCGTGATATTAATGCAATCTATTTACATGCAGCGCCACACATTGAAGACTATTATAAAAAGCGTGGATATACACCAATTGCATGGCAAGACCCACACATCAAAAGTCTCTACATGGGCCTTGGAAAAGATTTATAACTTACTAAGTTATTTTCAAACAACTACTTTAAAAACTACATTTTTAGTCATTGAAGATACTTTTTTAGCAACATCTAATCCACAACTCAATAAGAGAAACGCCCTCATTGTTTTAAAAGTAAAATAAAAAACATTGTCAGTGAGCATAGAGTCCCACCTTATAACTCGCACTACATTGTTCGGGCTATCATCAATATCAATCGCATCATCATTTAATGGCAATCGTAAAGACTGCATCCATTGACTTCTTCCACAAGAATCAAACATCCCTTTTGCAAACGACCAATATAATAGATTTATACGAAAAACCTCTCGATAGCTAATACCATAATGATTAACAACAAGAACTTCTGGAATTACTGTGCCAAAATCAATTAAATTTCTTTGAACTCTACTTAATTGATAATCATTTCTCCTACAAAACTCTTTAACCACAGGCTCAATCATTTTAAAAGATAAAGCTGCCATAAATAATTTAAATTTTTTTAAGTTTTCAGGCAAGACAGTAATCATTTCATTACCATCATTTTTAGATTTTTCTGTATCAACAGGCTTCGCCAATTGCGCTGATCCCATGAGAACATTAAACGCACTTGGCGAAGTTGCTGGTTCTGATTTCAGAAAACTTATAAGACTAAAAAATATAATTTTCCGTATAAATTTTTGCATTTTCATCACTAGGCCCTTTATAAAAACATTAAAAAAATAGAGCGATAAACAATAAGTTTAACTGATATAAACATCTTTTGCTTTTTGTATCGCAAAGCCTTCTGCATCATTTAAAGTTGGTAGTGCACAAATACTTTTACTTACTTCTTTCTTGTCTGCATCATCACCAGCATTAACAAAAGAAACTGCGTACAGCGCAACTAATAAGATTTTTTTAAACATTTTTTTACCCCTAAGCACTTGATGAAATTAATAAATATTTTTATGCAATACCTACAGCAACTGGTTCAAGACCTTCTGTCTGCATATATTCTCTTATAAGATCGCGATACACATAGCCGCTTTCTTTGATTTCACGATCAGGAGTACAAAGACCAAAATCTTTAGTATTTCCTTCATGCCATTCAAAATTTTTAACTAGGGTCCAATGGAAATAACCAAGAATATTTAACCCTTTAGAAATTTTTTCTTTTAGAACGCCTAAATATTGTCTAATCATTGTAGGTCTACGGTCATCTTTATTGTCAGCCATACCATTTTCTGTAATATAAATTGGCTTGCCAAGTTTTGCGACAGATTCCAACGCTTGGCCAAATCCATCTGGGTCAACTGGCAAATTCATATCTCCCATTACTTGATCAGCAAAATGCGTATCTCCATAAATATTTTTTCTATTGGGCCCAACAACTGGACGTGCGTAATAGTTCAAACCCAACCAATCAAATGATTGAACGGCTGTTTCGTCACTATACAACACTTTGCCAAATTTCCAAAAATTAGCTTTAAAATTACCTGTGCCTAAAAATTCCATAGTTAAATCATTAGTAATCTTGGTAAAAAGCTTTGAAAGACCAGTAGCAATTGGGTCATAAGTATATAATTTAGTAAATACTAAAAAGTTATGTACAATACCAATCTGTGCTTCTTGACCACCTGGTAAAACTTTTAATGATTTATACGTTGCCACATGTGCTTGCATCAAATGTTTTAAAACATTCAATGTTTTTTGAATATTCATTTTAATACCAGGACTATGAATACCTAATAAATAACCAGAAAATGCATAAATTGCCGGTTCATTAATAGTTGCCCATAATTTAACTTTTTGATTGAATTCACCAAAAACTAATTTTGAAAAATTAACAAAATGACCAATATTTTCTTCTTTAGTCCAACCACCTTTTTCTTCAAACCATAGTGGATGAGTAAAATGATGCAAAGTAACCATTGGTGTAATATTAGCTTCTTTAAGTGCATCTAATAGTTCATGATAATGCTTTATTGCGTCATGATTAATAACCCCTTCTTGAGGTTCAATCATTGACCAATCAATAGAAAAACGAAGCGAGTTAATGCCCAGTGTTTGCATCACTGCAATATCTTCTTTATAGCGATGCCAGAAATCAACGGTATTCCCAGGCTTATCACCATTTTTAACAGCACCCGGTTTATTTTGAAAGGCTGTCCAGTTACTTGGCCCAACATCAGAAACTTGATGCTCAGCATTACCTACACCCCATAGAAAACTTTTGGGAAACTGAGCGACACATAAATTAGCAAAACCTAAGACAACTAAACTTAATAAAAGAAAACGTGATAAAAAGTTTTTCATAAATAACCTTATTTAAATAATCTAAATAACCATTAACAGAAGCTGTTCTACCAATTCTAGACTAGAAAAACAAATTAAAAAACAAAGATTAATAAGGTTTAATAGCTTAAATTTACCGCTTAAAAAAAATACTTATAATAGTAAATAAGCCAAATACTATAAGACCATAAGAAGAAAAAAGACGAATTCTAGCAATCCAAACATCAGAAAGGCGGCGTCTTGTTTTTAAAACTAAAGCAGATAAACAAAGCCACCAAATCATACTACCTAAAAATATTCCAAAAACCATAATGCATACTTCATAAAAAGAAGCATTAGTGCCTGCAATGGTGGTAAATATCCCCAAAAAACTTAATATGGTTAATGGGTTAGTACAGGTCAAAAAAAATGTTTGCATAGCCAGTTTAAAGAAATTTTTCCGTGATGAATGTGCGCCATCAAAATGAGCATGCATTGCTTGCAATTCTCTAATCCCTAATGAAATTAAAAAACTACCACCAAAAACTTTAATATAAAAAATGTTCCCTAATAAAAATCCAGAAACCACTGTAAAACCTGCACCAGCAATTAATGCAAATAACGTATCTGCTACTGCTGCACCTAAACCAACGCTTAACCCACCTTTAAAACCAAGCTCTAATATTTTCCTGATACATAGCATGCCAACAGGACCAATGGGCGCAGAAATAGCAATACCTACTACTAATGATTTTAAAAAATAAATTATACTAATCAATGCGCCTCCTTTATGATTTAACCATAATTTTTTATAATTTTTTTCAATCAAGCCATTCTAATCTTTCATTACAAATTAAGTTAACAAAATATTTTGCATTGAACTACAAAAATAGACATACTAATTAATGTACAAATACAGACACATACAATGAAATGGAAAAAAATGAATTATCTACGTTATCGCTCTTTTTTTAGTGCTTTAATAATTATTACAACAATTACTCATCAAGTTAATGCCGAACGAATTGTTACTACAATGTGGGGAAAAGTTGTAGTTACCGACCCACTTATTGAAGAATTACTTGATCATGAAATTATGACACGCTTAGAACATATTGATCAATCAGGACCGCATGTCTATTTTGGCATTACTCCCAAATTTGATCGTTTAACTCACAGCATAGGCGTGTGGGCATTGGTTAATCGTGTAGGTGGATCGCAAAAACAATGTGCTGCAGCATTAGCACATGATGCTTCTCATACAGTATTTTCACACCTTGGTGATGTCTTATTTAAAAAAGATACAACTAAAGGCATTTATGAAGAAAGTGGCCATAGTTACCAAGATGAAATTCATTTATATTTTTTAAAACAACATAATGTTGATCTTATAACAGAAAAATATGGGATCCCATTAGATGATCTTAACCCTGACCTTGAAGAGTACAAAGCATTAGAACAACCATTGCCTGATATGTGTGCTGACCGTATTCAATATAATGTTCACACTGGTGTTGTATTTAATTTAATTTCAACTGATGATGCCTACGACATTATTTACAATCTAAGTTTTAATGGCGAAAAATGGTATTTTACTGATGCTGCAATTGCAAAAAAATTCGCAAATCTTTCAGTTCATTTTACTCAATATTTATGGGGAGCTCCTTATAATGGCGCTTTCTACCATTATTTTGCGCAAGCATTAAAACGTAGCATTGAACTTAAACTTGTTTCTTATGAAGACATTCATTTTTCTACCGACAGAAAAGTTTTTGATATATTAAAAGAATCAAAGGACCCTTCTATTTTACATGCATTTGAACTATGTAATAATATTTATCAATCGTTTATGGTAGTACCTTACGGACAAGGCGATCTTAATATCAAACCTAAATGTAGAGCTATTAATCCACTCGTACTGACTGAAGTTATTGATCAAGAAACCGGAGAAGCAGTTTCTTCATTAAAACGTTTATCTGAAATTGATGAGAATTTTGCACAAACATTTACCGCTGTTCATACATGGTGTAAAACTGGCTATGGATTATTATTAGCTGAGTAGAAAACGCTAAAATGAAAATAGAACTAAAAAAAATACGTTATGGTGCTGGTGGTGTTGTGGTAAATAGCACTACTGGCCAAGTATTAGTAGTCAATCAAAATGGTAATAGCTGGTCTTTACCAAAAGGTGGCATTGATGCTCATGAAGAAATAATTTCTGCTGCACGACGTGAAATTTTTGAAGAATCTGGCGTAACAGACTTGACCTTTATTTGCCCATTAGGAAACTACCAACGCTACGCAATTTCCTGGGATAAAACTAATGAATCTAATAAAAATGATAAAGAACATAGAGGTTTATTAAAGGATTTAACCTTCTTTTTATTTACCACAAACCAACAAGAACTTTGTCCCCAAGATCCTGCTAACCCTGAAGCACGTTGGGTTGATAAAAATAAAGTTGCAGATTTACTTACCCATGCCAAAGATAAAGAGTTTTTTCTTTCAATATTAGCTTTAATTTAAATAATAGATTGCACTATTTAGTATTAAAGCAAAAGTAATCCATAAAGTGTATGGAAGTAATAATAAAAGCATTGCCTTTTCTTTATATAAAGAATAAATGATAACCATTAAAGAAAACCACATAAGAATTAAATCACATAAAGAATACTGTATCCAGTGGCAAGAAAAAAACAAAGTCGACCAGATAAAATTTAAGAATAAATGGATAACGAATAGGCAAAAAATTTTAAAATGATTTTTTCTTTTCTTCCATAATACAACACCAAAAACACCCAACATTATATAAAGAATAGTCCAGACCGGAGCAAAAATCCATTGGGGAGGATTGAAAAATGGTTTATATAAAGAATCATACCATTGATAATCAGACATAGTCGAATTATAACCAGAAAAAAACCCTAAAAATAAACATAAAAAGCCGCCTATTATTTCTGGCAAATAAACTTTTATAAAATTTTTCATAGAAATTTTCCTTATTAAACTAATCCTGTTAAAAAACTAGTTATTGAACACAATAGCATCCCCCATAAAGCATCTATTATACTTATTTTTAAAGGCCAATTATTAATAATTGCAAGATTAGTAAAATCATAAATAACATAGGTTAATAAACCAAAAAGACCACCATATAAAAATCGTTCTAAAGCATTATGAGCTAAAGGTAAAACAAAGAAAAGAATGCCAATTACTAAAGCTGCATAAACAAGTAATGCTGCGTAATAGTTCGGTTCAATACCACCATTACTATTAAGACGCAATAAACTACCTATTCCTTCTAAGTAAAAGCATTTCCCTAGATAATTAAGCCATATAAAATCTAAACTCAACATGCTGATTAATGCAACAACTAATGGCTTAAAAAAATAAAAATTAAACATAAAAAATTCCTTATAATTTAATGACAATAACTCAAAAAATTATAAGGAATTTTTTTATATAATTACAAGATTTGTTGTTATTATTAATAATTCATTTTAACAACAACATTTAGATTCTGGGCATTCAAGATCAACAGGAGGTTGTTCACCTTTTTCAACGCCAACATAAATTTTTACTGATTCATCTTCAGCACCATACTCTTCAAAATCAAATAAGTAAGTACGCTTTAAACCAGATTCCCAGATTGCTTTCCAAGTATTAACCAACTCTTCTGGACCATGAGCAGTAAAAACTGCATAAATACCTGCAGGAATTTCTCTGATAGCCATGCCTTCTGGCAACTCTTCTACGCTTTCTACTTCAACGCCACCAGTTAAAGAGTAAGCACCTTTTTGATCTGAATCATAACTACTATAAACACCATAAACATACCCACTGACTACATCAGGAATTTTAGTCAAAATATCATCTTGGAACACTTTTTTCCAAAACATAGGAATATCACGTGATGCTTTTTTATTTTCTGTTCTAATTGAAGGACCAGCAATAGTCATTCCTTTTAACTGTACTAATTCATAACTCATTGTAGATCCTTAAATTTTTACTAATTTAGAAATTTTGGAGAGAAGGGGATTCGAACCCCTGATGCAGCTTTCGCAACATACACGATTTCCAATCGTGCTCCTTCAACCACTCGGACACCTCTCCAAAAACTTATCCTATCAACGTTTATAAAAACGCAGACAGATTAACGCTTATCGTTACGACGTGGGCCTGCAACTGGTCTGCGTGGTGCTGGCTTTTTACCAACAACAGCTTTTTTAGATGCAAATGAACCACCTTCAGAGTCTTCGCTATCGCCTTCAGCAATTGCTTTTGCAATTAAAGGATCAATTTCTACCTTTAATCCAGCAGCTCTGTCTGAAGCAACTTTTGCACGCTTTTCACCTAACAATACAGCTTCAGCATTACGCTTTTCATCAACTACCACTTTACCGCGTTGTGCAGCTTCAGCTAAGTAATCGATAATAACTTTAATTGCATGAGGAGCATCATCATTACCAGGGATAATGTGATTAATTCCTGTTGGATCACAGTTAGTATCAACTAATGCAACAACTGGAATACCCATTGTTTGAGCTTCTTTAA
Source organism: uncultured Pseudomonadota bacterium (assembly GCA_964433415.1). Taxonomy (GTDB): domain Bacteria; phylum Babelota; class Babeliae; order Babelales; family CAIQNR01; genus CAYSQM01. Next base: position 91,697 of record CAYSQM010000001.1, on the reverse strand, counting down.
TAGCTGAACGTTCTTTTTTAACGTCAACTACTACTAATGCACCAACTGGCCATTTAAGATTTAAAATACCACCGATATTTTTTTCAAGACGAGCTACTAATTTGCTGTAGCTATTAAGTTCTTTTTTGGTGTAATGAGCTCTATCAGCTTTATCAAGAACATCTTTAAAATGTAAATAACGGGTTAATGATTTTTTAACTTGACCGAAGTTAGTTAAAGTACCACCAATCCAACGATGAGTAACATAAGGCATATCAACAAGCTTTGCAGCTTCTTTCATAATTTCTTGTGCTGGCTTTTTAGTGCCAATCCAAAGAACAGTTTGCCCTTCAGCAACTACACCTTCCAAAAATTTTGCAGCTTTTTCTAACATTACTGCAGTTTTTGAAACGTCAATCAAATGAACATTGTCTTTTGCACCCCAAATAAATGGAGACATACGTGGACACCAACGAGATGTTTCGTGCCCAAAATGAACACCTTTTTTAACGAGGAGCCTAAAATCTATCATAGGTATACCTTTCCAGGGTTACAACTACTACTTTCTGGCATCATAAGCCACCCCGATAAGAAAGTAGGGATTATTAAAAACTGTATCTGAGCGTACCAAAGCTAATAATTTTTGCAAATTTTAGCGCATTAATAATAATTCGCTTTGAAACAAACCGTTTACGCCGAACAAGCAAAAATGCTAAATTGATATTTATGTATTTATATTTTTCATTCTAAAGGTTATTAAATATAAAAAAAGGATTAATAATGAATATAAAATCAATATTAATAATTTTATTAAATATCGTTTTTATAGCCCAGGCAAAGATCGACTATAAGTCCTTAGGCAATACTTATTTTGGATTTTTCAATCAACAATCAGAAGACCAACAAAAGAAAGTTGTATATTCTCCTCTTTGGGGGGCAATGGCGTTAGAATCTGGCGATATAGCATATGAATTAGAAATTTTAAGAGAAAATGACATAAGAAACACTTTAATACAAACTATTTTTCATCTTATTCCTGGCGATGAAAGCGTCCACGTCTCTAAAAACAATAGCGAAGTAATTATATCATTAACACCAAAATTAATGGGGCAATTATTAAAAGCTCTTGAAGATAATAAATGGGATGATTTTTTAACTAATCACAAAGATGAATGGTTAAAAAATCATAAGGATAAGGAATTGCCTGGTGCTGATAACAAACACTTTCGTGAAAATATAAAAAAAATTAAAATCGCCTATGACAATTATTGTGATAGCGAATCTAAAAAACAAAATGCACGTGAATTTTTTTCAGCATTAATGATATTAAGATCTAATTCTTTGCAAGATATTAAAGACTATTTAGTAGGTATAGGCATAGAATCAATAGAACCAGAAGAAATTGATCTTGCAACTATTCCTACCTCTAATCATTATGCATTTGAATTAGAGACTATCAAACGTTTAATGCCAAAAAATCCTTATAATATAGAGTTGCTTAGTGATTATGGACAATCTTATTTTGGTTCGCCTGTATGTGGAGAAATGGCGCTTATTAACTTTATTGGACTGTTACTTTACAATCCACAATCTCAAAAAATAGATATAAATTATCTCACCCCTGCAATACAAAAAACTTTAAACCCTAAAATTATACCTTTATTAAATGAACTATTTTCTTTGAAAAATAACAACTCTGAAATTGTAAGACAACTTATACTATTATTTTCAAATGTAGAAGGTGTTACCTACGATGGTCGTGAAAAAACTGTTAACTTTGTTCCCACACTCAATTCATACACAATTTTGTTAAATCATATATTTGGTACTCATGCAGAATCTTTTGATGAATTTATTAAATCTATTTCCAATGAAAATCTTACTCTTTCTCTAGAAAAACTAACAATGGGTCTTAATCAAGAAACCGATAAAATAGTTAAAATAACAAAAAATAATTCATCTATTTCTGTTTTTTTAACAGGGTATACAAAACATGGCCTCATTAAAATAGAAGAAGACAATCAAAAAATAAATTTTTCTGAAATCAGAAAACTTGAAGAACTATCAAAAAAAGTAAATTCGATAAAAAACATTCTCTGTTTAATAGACAATGATTTATTGATAACTTTATTAAGCGAATATAAAAATTTAATTTTCGAAATTAATTTCAAATTAAATAGTAAAAATGAAAATGTATTCATTTATTTAATGAATACATTTTCATCAATAAACTATCCTCTTGAACTTATTGCTAAGTATTTCACTGAACATAAACTGGAAATAAACACTGTTATTAAACAAAATCCATTTTTAATTGTTGATTGGTTAAATACCATAATAAGTGACGTTGAATTTTGCAATTTAAATGAAAATACCTTAGAAAACTTTATTTATATTTTCGATTTATTTATTTTTAAATTTAAAAATTCCATTCTAATAAATGAAAAGAATCTTCAAAAGGAACCCGTAATAGTCTCCCTAGTAACTCTTTATTCTTACATAAAAAACTGTGGTTATTCGTCAGATAAAATTTTTATTTTAATTAAAAAAATTATAGAAGAATTCGACATTATTTTTGAAATTGCAAGAATGCGAATGATTTTGGGAACAAAAGACGAATTATTCAAATTGCTATCTAAAGAATAAAGGTATTTTCAATTTAAAAATTTTATTCAATTTCTTCAGAACCGATCACATCGCCATTCTTAATTGCTTTGTCATACCATTTACCGATTACATAAGCAACGCCAAACCAAAGACCTATGACAATGCTAAAGAACCCGGCATGAACCACATGAAAAAGATTTGGACCAAACCAACCAGCAGTAACATTAAAAATTGAACCAGTGCCTTTTGCCATTTTTTTACCAAAAGTATCGATCCATGATTTAGATTTAAACTTAACTTCTTTAACTGTTGGAATATATAATGACTCAGTGACTGGCTGGTTAAACGCATAGTAAGTACCACGAATAATTACAAAGCAAACCAATATCACCTGAGGAGTTGTGCTAAATAAAAAATAGAACAATAAAGTACCAGTTACAATTGGAAGCAATAATAATGAAATACGTTCACCAAATTTACTAATCAACATACGTGTGCCAAATAAGGCAATAATCAACCCTGCACAATGAACCGCAAATGAAAGACCCAGTAAAAAGCATGAAGTACCAGCAAGACCACACCCAACATCTTGCGCTACGCCAAGACGTTGAAAACTTAAAACTGAATTAATAATTTCATAAAATAAAACCAGTGCAAAAATACCAAACGCATAAGGTTGACGCAATAACATCATAAGTCCAGAAAGCATTCCTGTACGTTCTTTGCCCGCTTTACTTTGTTTTTTTTCAAATTGATAGGCAGCTTCATATCCATGTAAATACTTACCAGGAACTTTTTTCATCATTATAAAAATAGTAACAGGGACCATTAATAAGGCTACTGAAGAGATAACCAATAATGTTTGTAACATGTCAGCATCAGTATATCCATTCAACCTAAAAAGTTCTGCATTATACAAAAACCACCATCCTAAGCCTGCACTTAACATGCCGCCAACTTTAGAACTTGCTATCAATAAACCATAATTCTTTTTTGCTGCATTAGGGTTAGAAATAGAATTTAAAAACGCCCAAAAAACACTCAACACAAATGGCGAAAAACTTTCTATAAAAAAATAATAGAACCATCCTAAATAACGATATGGCCCAGCATTACCATTAGACAAACCAATTTCAGGGTGTCCCATAAAATATGCAAAAATTAATCCTATAATCGCATATGCTAAACTAAATGCAATTAACACTTGGTAGCGACGCATATTATCAATAAGTTTTGAATATAAAAGCACTAATGGTACCAATCCAACCATCATTAATAATTTTGCATAAGGAACATATTCTTTACCACCAACAAGACCCATAAAAATTGAATCTTTTAGCTCTTTAACTAACGTGTATGAAAATATCATAAAGAAAAAAGTTACACTTAAAAAGAACATTTTAAGTCGTTCTTCTTTTTCAATAGACCATAAAGACGTAAACATTTCTCGTATTCGTAACTGCATACACGCTTTCCTTCGCATCAAATTAAAGCATTTTTCACACACACTGACAGACAACACAAAAAAAAGAGCCGAATAATATTTTTTACAATACTAGACGGCTCTTTGAAATAACCAATTATTACTTATACTCATGCTATTTTTTCTATGCTCAAAAAAAACGTTGTTGTTTTTAACAAATTTGTTCATCTTTTTCGATCGCTTTCGCATGACGTTTACCTACGTACCAAGCAGCTCTCATCCAGTAGCCTATTAATAAAGCACATATAAGAGAGCTCACCCCCACAAAGCTAGATTGTAGCACAGGACGAAGCATATGAACAGCCGAACCTATACATTTTGCACCTCTAAATCCAAAAATATCTATCCAAGCTTTTGCTTTGTATTTAGTCTCTCTTGAAGTAGGAATATAAAGTTGTTCTTTAACAGGATCATGTAACACATAATTAAGCCCTTTAGTCACCACAAGTACTACAAAAGAAACCGCAAGTGTTGGGCTTACTCCAACAATTAATACTGCCATAAGAACCAAAAGGGGGAAATAAAATAAAGTCTTTTTTAAGCCCAAGGATCTTCCTACTGAACCAATACCACATAACAGTGAGCCTAAAGACAATGTGTTCATACAAATTGCAAAAAAGAACAGAAACTGATTAAGGTCATTAACCTGCGGATAAGCACTACTTGCCTGCATTTTAAAATAAAATTCTAATACGGTAGAAACCAAAGCCCAAATCATCCCTATAGAAGCGATGCCACGTAAATAGGGTTGAGCAATAATAATACGTAATCCTTCAAAGAAACCTACGCGTGGTTTTTTAGCCTTCGTAACATGAGTAGATTGATCGTTTTTTGCATTACGCACTTCATTATGGACATGGCCATGAAACCCTGCAAGAGTTTTCTGAGGAGTAACTCTCATAAAATGAGCCATTAAAAGCGCAATTCCAATCATGCCAAAACTGGTGATCCCAATAATAGGCCCTGGCCCCCAAGAAAAAGCAACATAATACATAACTACAGGCCCAATAAACCCACCTATTTGTGCCCCAAGTGCCAAAATAGTAAACCCTTTTTTTGCTGATTCTGGCGTTGAGACATCTGAGGCAAATGACCAAAAATAAGTAGCCATTAAAACTCCAAAACTTTCTACAAAACCATAATATAACCAGCCGATCATACGAATCGGAGACAATGCTATATTAGCCACCCCATGCTGCGCATGCATGATATAAAAAGAAAAAATCAGCATACCAATACCATAAAATGCACACATCACATAGAAAACTTTTTGTCGTGCAAATCGATCAACTAATTTTGAATAAAAGAAAAGAACTGGGATAAGAAAAATTACTGAAAAAACTTTGGCATAAGGTAAATAATTAGCACCAACTGTGTTAAAAAAAACCACGTCTTTTGTTGGTAACATTATCCAATAGATCCCAATAATAGATCCTATAATAAAACTAAGACGTACAAATTTTTGAAAATCTTGGCGATCTTCAATGTCGCACCATCTTTGTTTTATAAAATTTAACATTAATTAACTCCATTAAATACAAAAGGGGATGATTGCTCATCCCCTAAAATTTATAAGTCTTTAAAAGAACTTATTGAACAATTTCGCCATCACGAACTAATTGCGCATTTTTTTGACCAACATAAAATGCTGCTGCAATCCATACACCGATCAATCCAAGTGAAATCAAAGTACCATATGCCATTAAGTTAGCAATAGAACCAGCTGAATCACCTGCAATATTTAATGCACCACCAATATTTGCACCAGTTGCTTTTGAAGCGCGACCACCAAATGAATCAACTAAACCTTTTGCTTTAAATTTAGCATCTTTACTTGTTGGAATATACATCATTTCTTTTACAGGATTATTTACTGCATAAGAAGTTGCGGTAACTAACATCATCACTGCAAAAGTTGCAAACAATAAGTAAACCGGATCTGGACCTGTTTGGTAATATAAATATAAACCAATTAATGCAGTACCAAAAATAGCTGGATAAATTAATAAACAAACACGAAGACCATATTGTTTCATAACATAGCTGGTACCAAGTAATGCCATAACAAATGCAAGACCATTAGTTGCCACACCAAATATTCCTAAGAAATGTTGGAAATCAAAATTTGGAATAACTGATGCTTGAGATTTCATTTGATAATCAACAATAACTTTTGCAATTTCGTAAAAAGTTGAAACTACAAAAACACCCATCAAATAAGGCTTTGTAAGCAACAATCTAAAACCAGCAAGCAAATCAGGCTTTGCCTTCTTTTCTTCTTTATCGCTGACCATATGAGATTTTGGAACGGTGGCAATCAAGGTGCGGATACAAATAATAGTACCAACCATCATACATAGCGCAATCGCATATAATCCCCATGCAGGAACGCCAGGGATAGACAATAATGATGAACAAGCAATAGTACCAACTTGTCCAATAGCAATAATGAAAGGAAAGCCACGCTTTGCTTCGTCACTTTTTGTACTACTGACCACAAAAGACCAGAACAATGCAATAACGATTGAACCAAAACTTTCTGTTGCTAAATAAGCAGTAATACCACAGATAGAAAGTGCCCATGCACTAACTGATTCTACACCAAATTTATCTGAGATAAATAATGTTGCGGTAATACCAGCAAAGATAATTGAGTAGAAAGAAATGATGATGTAAAACAATTTATGTTTTTCAAACATATCGATCAATTTTGTATATACAGCAACTGCTGCAATTACTACAAAAATAGACCATGTTTTAAGCGCAGGAACCATTTCACGTCCGTAACCAGCTGACCAGCCTAATGCTTCAGGCCATGCTAATTTGTAAACAACTACATCTTTTAAAAGACGCAATAACCAATAAGTACCAATTGTGAATAAAAATGAAATAGCTAATAACTTAAATTTCTTTAAATCATCTTTTTGAATATCAGGATAAAAATACTGAATTAAACCATTAAACATAAAATCGACCTCTTGTATACGTACACAATGTTATTAATAACATCTCATTAAAACTTTTGCGCTACGTTTAATTATTATTATAAAAACAACTCTTAAAAATTTCTCAGCCTAACATATCATTCGCTCTTCCTTTACCGCTTTTGCGTGAATCTTACCAACAAATAAAACTGCAAGAAGCCATATTCCTGCAAGTCCTATTGAAAGTAGTACACTCATCCACATAAAAAATTCAACTCCTAATAGTTCCTTAAAATTATTAATCGAAGAACCGATCCCTTTTGAAGTACGGGAACCGAACATATCAATCCACGCTTTTGCTTTATAGCGCGATTCTTTTGAAGTCGGAATATAAAGTTGTTCTTTAGTTGGTTGCATCAAGGCAAAATTAATGCCTTTGCATAAAATCATTATTAAAAATGCAACAGGAAGTATCGGATGCATAGCAAGCATTAAAAATGCCCCTACCATCAAAAACGGGAACATTAAAAGTGTTTTCATAACACCCAAACGTCTTCCTAATGCACCAATGCCAAAGATCAATGCAATAACTGCAACTAAATTTGCATAAATCGCATAGGTAAATAAATAACTGACTAACGCTTCTCCTACATAAACTTCAGAGGCAAGAACTTTAAAACGATAATCAATCATGGTAATAAGGATTTCATAAATTGCGATAAAAGTAAAAATTCCTAATAAATAGGGCCTTACAAAAAGAAGTCGTAACCCTTCCATAAACCCTGTTTTTGGCGCACCTTCTAAAGGTGGTTTTTTAAAATCTATTTTCTTAGTGCGTTCACGCTCTGGCACTGACTGCATATAAAAGAAGACACCTATAAGCATCATAAAGCAGCCAAATACTGCAATATATAACGCGCCACTGGTACCAGCATACTGCGCAATAAATGGAATAACAAGACCGCCAGATTGCCCGCCAAGTGCTACCGTAGCATAACAACGAGACGCTGATTCAGAGCTTGTAGTATCAGAAACAAAAGACCAAAATAATGCAACCATTATAGTGCCAAAACTTTCCACAAAGCAATACCACGCCCATCCCAAAATACGATCTGGGGATGCGTGAGTATTAGCCATTCCCAATTGAGGATCAAGTAATAAATAAGCAAATACTGCAGTAGCTCCTGCATAAAATATCGCAAACATGTAGAGCAATGTATGACGAGAAAGTTTATCAACTAATTTTGAATAAATAAGCACTAATAAAGCGACAACACAAAGCGAGAGAATCTTTGCCAACGGCTGATATTCAACCCCAACTAAAGTGAAAAATACGCCATCTTTTACCGGACGCAATAACCAATACACACCGATAATAAAAAAGAATATACCAGATAGCAGCACAAATTTTTTCTGTTCTTGTGCATCTATAAAAGGACTTTTAAATAATTGAGATAAACGACTTAACACTGAGTGTTCCCTTACAATGCCTTTAACTATCTTTAAATTACCCCTGCTGTCTTCTTATAAAGAGCTTAAAAAGAAAAGCCGCCTTTTTAGTTCTATGGGCCTTGCTTTAATTAAGTTAATTAAAGAAATACATAAGAACTAAGGCGACATATTTAAAGCATAAATCTTTCAAGAAGAGAGAATAGTATAGCACTTAATAGATAAAAGAAAAATTTCTAGAAACAGTTAAAGACTTGCGAGCTTAAAAAGATCCTTAATCTGAAAAATTTTATTCTTAATGTAAAAATCTATTTTGCATTCTTTAAACAGAAAAAGTAGTTTAATTTGAAAGCTAAAAACATTTATAAACCTCTAAACATAATTTAAAAAGGTTGCTCATGAATTTTTACTCTATAAATTTTATTGGATTAACCAAACTTTTTGCTTGGATTGCACTTGGATTTTTAATTGGATTTGGCTACCGACACACAATTCAACATTATGCAAAAGATGCTCAAAAAACATCTATACACAACATCAATAGAGCAGGTCGCACTCAACGCGCTCTTATTTCTTTAGTTCTTTTTACAGGTGCGCTTTTCTTAAACTGCAATCCCATTATATTAATTGCTTCTGGCTTTACTCTTTTTGAAGCATTTAGTTCATGGTGCATAGTAAATTCAATTCTAGGAAAAAATAGCTGCGATATATAAAAATTTATTTTTAAAATTATTCAAAAATCTAATTTTTCCCTGAAAAGAGAATTTAAGGAGCTATTAGTTTTAATTTGATCAAAGACAATAGCTTGGTTTTCTTCTGAAGAACTTACAAAAAAGGGTAAATAAAAATCTATATACATATTTAAATAAAACTTACCTTTTTGCAAAAAATCATCAATTTCTGTAATTGAATCTCGCGAGTTATAATTTCCAAATTTTAAAAATTCGGCTGTTTGATATATTTCAGCAAAAATTAAAAGCTTTTTTTTTGTAAGTTCTTCTAGTGGAATGATTTTATTTTTTAAATAATTTCCAGACTGTTCTGCTAAATAAGAAAGCAATTCCTGATTGCCCTTAAAATGAGATTTTTCATTTTCCTTAATTGCTCCAATTATAATAGACAGAACTGGAGGAAAAACTTTTTTAACAGAAAAAGACAATACTGCGCCAGGATTTTCTAAACTCATGGTCTGCAACAATCCAAAATAAGAAAGCTCTTCTCTACTCAGACTAAACCGACCACCAGGAACTTCCGTTAACTGATTTAATGGGTCGGTGCGCAATGAAATATTAAGACAACTAAATGAAGACTCAGCAAATTTGTGTTCATTTGAATAAATAATCATTGAAGCAGGACTAATTAACAATAATAAAAAACAATAAATACTAAACTTCATAAAAAACCTCTTTAATTAAACAACTATACATTACGTATTTTAGCTAATTAAAACTAATTTATACAATGTAAAAATCATTTATAGAGTAAAACTTCCATTAAAATCTCTAAAAAATGAATCCTTTAATTATCTGTATGTCAAAAATAAGCTAGAATTTCATTTTTGCGTTTATTGGAAAGATAGACTATAATAGGTATATAGTTTTGAGAAAATCAGTATAAAATGGAAAAAAAGTAAGCTTATTAGCTTTTGATCTCTCTGAACATATAAGAAAATAATCATTATTCCCGGTATAAAAGGCCTGCACAAAAAGATAAGCTTGTGGCCTTTCTATATTTATTTAACCAAAAAGGTCACGAATGAATAATTCTACTGATGAAAAAAAATTAATAACTACTTTTGCTGAGATGGGGTTACCTAGTTTATTACTGTCTTCTCTAGAAGGTCTTAATTTCACTACTCCTACCCCAATTCAAGCTCAAGCTATTCCTTTAGCCTTAGCTGGTAAAGATGTCTTGGGTTCAGCAAGCACTGGTACAGGTAAAACTCTAGCTTTTGCATTACCAATGATTGCTCATCTTTTAAAAAATCAAGAAGATTCAGCTCTTATTTTATGTCCAACTCGTGAGTTAGCTCAACAAGTTGCAGAAAGCATAAGACAAGTTTTAGGCAAAAAAGCATCATTACGTATTTCATTACTTATTGGTGGTGATTCATTTGTCAAACAACGTATGCATTTAAGAAACAGTCCACGTATTATTGTAGGAACTCCAGGGCGTACTATTGATCATTTTGAACAAGGCACTCTTGATGACCAAAAATTCACTTTCTTAGTTCTTGATGAAATGGATAGAATGTTCGATATGGGCTTTAGCGGTCAAATTGAACAAATTATCAAACAAATTCCTGCTGAACGTCAAACATTGATGTTCTCAGCAACATTACCTCAAAAAATTGCATCTCTTGCTGGAAAATATTTGCGCCAACCAGAACGTATTTCAGTTAACTCTGGCGTTCAACCGGCATTAAATATTACTCAAGAAACAGTGAATGTTAAAGATTCAGAAAAATATAAATTGCTTGTTCAAGAACTTGGCAAGCGCGAAGGAAGTATTATCATCTTTGTAAAAACAAAGCATAATACTGAACGTTTAGCTAAAGAATTAAATGATGAAAATCATTCAGTATCTGCTATTCATGGCGACTTACGTCAAAACAAACGTGAACGAGTTATGGCTGCTTTCCGTAAAGGACGCTACCGTATTATGGTTGCAACTGACGTAGCAGCTCGTGGATTAGACGTTCCTCATATCCAACACGTTATTAACTATGATTTACCTCATGCTCCAGAAGATTACATACATCGTATCGGGCGTACCGCTCGTGCAGGTGCAAGTGGTTTTGCATTAAACTTTGTTAATGGTGAAGACAGAAAAAGATGGCATGCTATTCAACGTTTAATCAACCCTGAATTTGCAAATTCAGCTGAAGGCCGCGAATCAGAACGCTCAGAAAGATCTGATAGCCGTGGTGGCAGATCATCAGGCGGTTTCCGTTCTTCTCGTGGTGGAAGCAGTGACCGTTTTTCAAAACCTCGTGGCGACCGTTTTAGTAGTGACCGCGGTGGTGATCGTTTTGGTGACCGCGAAAGATCTCCTCGTCGTTCATTTTCAAATGATGAAGCTGGTTCAAGCCGTCCAAGTTTTGGTGGTGATCGTGACAGATCTCCTCGTAGATCATTTGATGGTGACCGTAGCTCAAGTTTTAAGCCTTCTTACGATAAAGATAGCACTGGAAGTAGCTTTAGAGATAAACCTCGCTCTAGCTTCTGGGATAAAGAAAAAAGCAGCAGCGATCGTCCTTATAAACCATTCAATAGCGACCGCAGCTCAAGCAGTTCTTTCAAGCCTTCTTATGATAAAGACAGCAATGGTGGTGGTTTTAGAGACAAACCTCGTTCTAGTAGCTTTGATAGAGCACCTCGTTCTAACTGGGATAAATCAGGTGAAGGACGTTCTTATGACAGATCAGCTCGTCCAGCTAGACGTTTTGACGAATTCAAGAAAGACTAATTTAGTTCTTTTTTAAATTACAATAAAAAAGAGTGTTGTAACAAACCTAATGTTACAACACTCTTTTTTATTGTATAATTTTTAATTACACAAATATTTTTTTACTTTTTTAGTGTTTATTAAATTAATTTTCTTTTAATATAAATACCACCATTATATAAACCATTTGCTAACAATGTATTTCCAAGTTCAAATTTTAAAACATTCTTAAAGTTTCCATAGAATTCTTTAAAAAATGATTTATTTTTTAAAGGTTCGCAATCAGAAAACGATGATTTTAGTAAAATTACAACATCCAAAAAAGGCAATATTTTATGAAATTTAGTTTCTTTATTTGTATCTAATGCACCAAAAATATTTGCTATTATCTTTAATGAAATCGCTCTAATATCAAATACCATTCCTGTTTTTTCATGAATATACTTATACTTATCATTCCCTGACGCACTACAAATAGATCCATATTGTCCGCTTACAGAACTTGCAACTGTCCATAGATTAGACTTAAGAAAAAAAGGCGGCGACTCTTGACTAGCTTTAAGAGAAAAATTTGCAGCCCCCAAAATTAATAAGCCGGCGTAAAACTTTTTCATAACCAATCCTTTACCTGAAAAATTAATTTAATTGACTGTAAAAGATTACCTGAAAAGCTTTTGTAGTCAATTAACCCTTTTGATTTTTAAAAATTTATTACTCTACCATGATTAGTGAATTTTCATAAAACAAGCTCATTTGTAAAAAAAATAAGCATTACAAAAAAAAAATATTGCGATTTGTTTTATCGAAATGGTACCTTTGCAATAGAGAAGATTAAATGACTTATACGTAACAATATACAGACATTAAAGCTTTTCAAATTAGAAAGTAAAATTAATATGAAGGTTAAAATTACTAGTTAAAATGGAGAATACAGCAATGAAAAGAGTATTAATATTATTGGCACTTAGCGCCAGTGATTTTTATCACTCACTTAATGCTAAACAAAAATCAGAAAATCCTATTTCTGCTAAAAAAGCAAACGATAATTATTTATTTGAAATCGTTCAAAGTGAAAATCCTATTGCAGAAGCTGTTAATTCACAAATTAATCAAGATTTAAATAATAAAACTGAAGAAGAATCTTCAATAATAGATGGTTTATCTTTAGTTGAATATTCAACATCAAAAATCAATAAAATTCAAATTGGTCAATCTTTTAGCATAAAAATAAATGGCAGTATTGGACAAGATGTAAAACTAACATTTGATAATGATGGTTATTTTTCAGAAGGCGTAAGAAATAATCTTTCTCACAAAAAAATAGGTTCTTCCGTTTCTTATCATTATACCGCTCTTAAACCTGGAAAAGTAAAAGTTAGTTCGCAAAATATGTTCAGAGGTATCAAACAAGGAGAGCCTCAAACATATACTTTTATAATTATAAATAAAAATAATTCAAAAAATACTCTTATTGCAGGAAAAGCTATTTTAGAAAAAAAAGAATCTAACGATAATCAAAATAAAGAAATTTTTTCTGACTCAATTGGCCTTACTGTAGAAGCATCAGAAGAACATGCAAATAAAAGTAATTTATTAGGTATTGTGGTAGATGAAGAAAATATTGTAGTGAAAAGTATTAATAATCAAATTACTAAAGATTTAGAAATTTAAAATAAAAAGGTTTTTTGTATGAAAAAAATAACTTTCTTAGTTGTAATTTTATTTTCTACTATCAATGGGGCTACTTATCAATCAAAACCTTTGACGCCAGTTTCATCTATTTCTACTAATAAATCAATAGCAATACAACAGAAAAAACCATTAGTAGTTACACAAAAACCTATAGAAACTTCTTCTGTTAAACAACTTATTAAATCACATGACATAACCGAATTTCAACCTCATGAACATGGAAAACCTGTAATATTTAATAAATTGACCGGTAGAAGATCTATTAAAATAAAAGTTAATTCAAGGGACCTTATTCAAACATCAAAACATTTTTCTTTAGAAAAAAAACATTCAAAGCCAGATAAAAATGTAAAAATAACATGGAAAGTTCGTATTAAAGGCCACGGAAAAGGATGGATACGAGTGAGAGATAAAGATACAGGCACACAAATATATCATTTTGATATAGAAAATAATCATATTAAAAAATCTCATAAATAACTAAAAAGGTAGTTAAATGCAATCTAAAATGAAAAATCTATTTTTTTTCATAATTATATTAATAACATGTGTTGGTTATCTTAATGCAAGCCACTCAACTAACTCACATTATGACAAAAAAAAACTTGCTACTAATTCAGTAAAATATACTAAAGCACAACGACATTTAAAATCAAAAGGCAATCTTAAAAATGGTAATGCTATTAAGCCTTTAACATTAAATATTGCCGCTATGAATAATCAAATTAAAGCGCAAAAAAAAATTATACCTCCTATGAGCGCTATTCATAATCGTGTACTGGAAAATATAAAAAATAAAAAAAAATTAAGTGCTAATAAACAGTTAAAAAATAATTATATTAAAAAAACTTCTATAGGGTAAATGGACTTTATAGAAACTATAGTAATAACCCGTAAAGACTAAAAGGAGTCTTAATCATGATAAAAAAAATGGTTTTTTTATCAATTACAATGCTTATGCTTTCTCCAGAAATTTTTGCAAATATTGGTGGTAGAAGCTTAAACGTAATTGGTTCTAACGGTGGTGGAGTTCAAAAAGTAGTTACTCCTATTGAACAATTTCATGCTTCAGACATGAGCAAGCACCCAAACATGTTAGAACAAGGCCAATGGATAAGTGTTACTTTCCAAGCTGGCATTAATGGTGATGCACCAATAAAACGCGGTGCCGCTCTTAAACTTATTTCTTCAAAAGCTGTTAAACCAGGTACTCCTGGTGGCATGATGATTAATGTTTACGAAGCATCTACTCCAGGCCGTGCAAGAATAACTCTTAGTAGCGGTGCAATTTATAAATTTGTTGTTGAAGGCGTAGTTATGAAAAATAACGTTAAAGATGACGCAATGATGAATAATGGCATGACTGGTAACAATCATGGTACCTATAGCCCTGGTTCAATGACTGGAAACGGAAATACCAACAGTCCTTACCAAAACTATTCAAATAATCCTGCTCAATACGATATTAATTAATTTTTATTATTTTGAATTTTATTAAACCCAATAAAGACTAAAGGAGTCTTGTTATGAAGAAAAGA
This sequence comes from uncultured Pseudomonadota bacterium, assembly GCA_964433415.1. GTDB lineage: Bacteria > Babelota > Babeliae > Babelales > CAIQNR01 > CAYSQM01. The sequence goes on along the minus strand of CAYSQM010000001.1, from coordinate 76,578 downwards.
GTAATATTTTCAATTGCGATGTTGATGATTTCATCAGCAGCTTTTGGTGCTCAAGGCGGATCTGGTCGAAGACACTTGTTAGGTGGCAATGGCGCTGGCGAATTAAACCAAGGCGGCGGCTATAATGGCGGTGGCGAATTAAACCAAGGCGGCGGCTATAATGGCGGCGGCGAATTAAATCAAGGTGGCGGCCATAATGGCGGCGGCGTTCAAAAAATGAGACCTGGACAAGGTGGTGGTACTGATACCCCTGGCTATGTAGGCGGTGTTACTGCTCCTCTTGCTGCATCAGATTTAAATGGTGCTTTAATTGGTGGAAATCCAGCAACTTGGACACCTAAACATATACATTCTGCTTTAGCTATTGTACATGAAGCTATGGCAAGATTGCATGCTGCAATGTCTAATGTAAGTGGTGCTGCAATGTCAAAAATACATCCAGCAATGACTAATTTACATTTAGCTGAATCAAAGTTACATGTTGCAATGTCTGGTCTTAAGACTGCACAATCTGTATTAACTCCAGCTCAATCTAAATTAGTAAATGATGCTTTAACTATTATTGATAACGTACAAATGAATCCATTATTAATTAACTTATTCCCTTCTAGCGAAGAAACAGGAAATGGAAATACCAATACTCCTGGATTTGTAAATGGTGTTAAAACCCCTGGATTTGTAAATGGCGTTAAAACTCCTGGTTATGTAAATGGTGTTGCTGCTCCTGTTGCTGGCGGAAAAGTTGGCCCTGGAACTTACACTCCACCTGTATTTGTAGGTGGTGTTACTTATCCTGGTAAATTTGTTCATGGTGTTACTTATGCTCCAGAATCAAATGTTAATGCTGGATATGTTGGTGGTGTAACTGCTCCAATGAATGAAACTAACGTAAATTCTGGTTATGTTTCAGGCGTTGGCTCACCTAAATAATAATTTTTCATACTGATAACAAATGGAGATAATATGAAAAAAATATTATTAGCAGTAGCTATTCTTTGTTCTTTTGGAACAGCAGCATTGTTACAAGCTGATAAGTGTTGTTCTAAAAAAGAAATGTGCTATGAAAAAAAAGCATGTTGCAAAATGAATAACAAAAAATCATGCTGCGATAAAAAAGAAATGGGTGAAATTAAAGCTAAAAAAGTAAAAAAAGCTAAAACGAAGCCTAAAGTAAAAACTATGTCAGATGTTATGGCAGAAGAGCAATCTGCTGCCATGATGAATGACCAAGTTGAATCTGAATAACGATCTATTAGTTAAATAGATATAAAAAAATTGACGGGGGATTTAATTCCTCCGTCTTTTTTTTTCTATTTTTTCAAAATTAAACTGCCATCCTTTTCTTTCAAATAAAATTTAATAGATTCTTTTACCTCTAAAATCTTTTGTGCTAGTCTTGCGAAAGAAAAATTGCCTCATCATTTCTAAAAGGAGACCTTTATGTCAAGCGACTTGAAAACCGCACCAATCCAAGCGATAGTTCTTGCTGCAGGTGCCTCATCACGATTTAAATCTGACAGAACTAAAATGGCAGAAAAAATTTGTGGCCGAGAAATGATTCTCTATCCAACTAGCGTACTAGCAGCTCTTGAAATTCCTATTTTAATGGTTGTTGGCTACCAACGAAGCCTCGTTGAAGAAATTGTAAGAAAAGAATTTAATGATACCGTAACTTTTATCCATCAAGTAGATCAACTTGGCACTGGTCATGCAATTAAATGCACACGAGAAGCATGGAAATCTGACGATATTCTAGTAATGAATGGCGATATGCCTTTAGTGTCTAAAGACATTATCGAAAAACTTTATAAAAAACATAAACTTTCTGATGCAACAATTAGCTTTGTAACCGCACATCATTGTGACCCTAATGCAATGTACGGACGCGTTATTCAGGCTAATGATAATATTCAAATTATTGAAGCAAAAGAACTTGAAGGCAACTTAGAAGAACATTGTTGCATCAATGCAGGCATCTATTTAATTAAACGCTCATTTTTAGAAAATTATATAGATAATCTTGAACTAAACAAAGCTGGTAAAGAATGGTACATCACTGACTTAGTAAAAATTGCAAGTGATAATAATCTTAAAGTAGAAACCATAACTTCTTCTTATGACCGCATTAGAGGGGTTAATGATTTTAAAGAATTATGGGCTGTTGAACAAATAAAAAAATCAGAAATTATTCAATACTGGATGGCAAACGGTGTACGCTTTACTATTGCCCATAACGTACATATTGATTGGGATGTCACTATTGGACAAGGTTCCACTATTGAATCTGGTGTACAATTAACTGAAGGTACTAAAATTGGTTCTCAGGTAATTGTTGGCGCATTTTCTTCATTAAAAAATTGTCTTATTGGCGATAGAACAGTTATAAAAACACACACCGTGATTGATGATTCTATTATTCAATCTGATTGTGCAGTTGGACCATTTGCATTTATTCACGGTCATTCTACCATCGAAAATGAAGCAGTTATTGGAAGCTTTGTTGAAGTTAATAGAAGCATCCTTGGAGAGCGTTCAAAAAGTAGACATCTTACTTACTTAGGCGATACCGAAGTTGGTAAAGGAGTCAACTTAGGAGCTGGTCTTATTACGTGCAATTATAATGGTTCAACTAAAAATAAAACTATCATTAAAAATAATGCCTTTATTGGTGGTAATAACACCATCGTTGCTCCTGTAACTATTAATGAATGGGCAATGACAGCAGCTGGTTCAACCATCACTGAAGATGTTCCTGCTAATGCACTTGCTATTGCGCGTGAAAGACAGATCAATAAAGAAGGTTATGCAAAAACTATGCGTGAAAAAAATCAACGCACAGAAAATACTGCTAACGAAGAGCCTCACCAGTTTGTTGCCGCAATAAAAATTGATCAATCATACGACCAAGTAGGATAACCACACGTATGATCACTTTTATTCACACAGCAGACATACATTTTGGTATGGAAAATTATGGCAAAATCGATCCAGTAACTGGTATGCATACTCGACTTTTAGACTTTGAAAAAGCATTAAATTACTGTATCGATTTTGCACTAGAACAATCAGTCGATTTTTTTTTATTTAGCGGCGATGCCTACAAAACTGCCCATCCAAGCCCTACTCAACAAAAACTATTAATGCGTTGTTTATTACGTTTATACAAAGCAAATATCCCCGTTATTATTATTGTAGGAAATCATGACAACCCATTAAGTTTTGGAAAAGCTAACAGCTTAGAAATTTTTGGAGATCTTCCTTTTGATGGATTCCATGTTATTGACACACCACGCTGCATTAAACTAGAAACAAAAAATGGGCCTATCCAAATTGTTGGTATTCCATGGCCTACCCGTAACTCATTAAATATTAATACAAAACATTTAACTAGCTCAGCACAAGAAATTACTGAATATATTTCAGCAGCAGTTACGGCAATTATTCAAGATTTTGCACAAAAAATTGATCCAACTATTCCAAGCGTACTTGCTGGTCATTTAACCGTGAGTTCTGGAATATTTTCTGGCTCAGAAAAACGGGCTATTTATGGTAACGATCCAGTACTTTTACCTTCACAATTAGCTATTGAACCATTTGATTATGTAGCTTTAGGTCATTTACATCGCTATCAAAACCTTAACAAAAATGGATACCCTGCTCTTGTGTATGCCGGTTCTATTGAACGTATAGATTTTGGAGAGCGCAAAGAACCAAAAGGTTTCTGTTATGTAAAAGCAGAACGTCATAAAACTACCCATAAATTTATAGAAGGACCAATGCGTCCATTTATTCAAATTGAGCTTCAACTTTCACAAACTGTAGAGACACATACACAAGAAGTTATGCAAGAAATACAAAAATATACCCTTGATGGCGCCATAGTTAAAATTTTATACCACGTACCACCAGGACTTGCTCATGGCGTTGATATAGCACAGATTCAACGTGCCTGCGCTACTGCTCAATACGTTGTTGGGATATTTCCACTTTATAAGCCTACAAGCCGTGAAAAGCGATCAGGGATCTCTTCCACTCAAGACCTTTCTGTCTTACTTAATCACTATTTTGAAGAAAAACCTTCTTTAAGAGATCGTAAAGAAATCCTAACAAAAAGAGCTGTTGAACTTTTTAATGAAGCTCAAAATTGTTGCAGCGAATCTGAAGAATAAGCTTAATATTCTACTTAAATCACCCCGTTTGACAAGACTCTTCATTATGGTTATTATTACTAATAGCGAATAACATTCAAATGGAGAGTTACAATGTTAACAAATAAAAAATTAATTTTTTACCTACTATTTTTAAGTATAGGTTCATTTTTTACAGCTCAAGCCTGTACTAGTAAACTAATACCTATTCAACTTTCTGATGCAACTATTATGCTTTCCCAAGAGCAAATCAATGCTATTCCTGCTCTAAAAGGTATACAATACTTCAATCCTCTGTTATCGGTATTTGATAATCTTGATAGCAGTAAATTATTTATTATTCTAGATCTTTTACAAAGTAAAAATAATGAAGAACTTTATGAAAAATTAAAAACTTTTACTGGATCTCAAAATCCTACTGATGATCTTAATAATTTATGGAATCTAGCAGAAATTACTGAATACTTAATAATAGAAATTTTCAATCAAAAGCTTTCGGTAAAAATTATTAAATACTTAGTCCCTCTACTTGCTCACCATTATGATGAAGAAAATGCATTAGAATGGATTAAAGAAAAAGAACAAACATTATTTTTTAATGCTTTAGGTTTAGAACTAAAAAAAGAATTAGCGACTTATTATTTTCACGAACCAGTAAAAATTAAAGAAACAACTCTAGCAAATTATTTACCAGAAAAAGAAAATAAACAAAGTTTACTAGTTGAAAAAAGAAAACTTTTCATTTCATCAATTAATTCAGACTCTGTTGTTATTTCAGATAATAAACCTATTAATCAAATCAATGAAACTGAATATGAAGATATATTTACCTTAACTCGCAATAGCACAAATCATCTTTTACCTATAAAAAAGGCATCTCTTAGCTCAAATAAACATTTTCTCATTACGCAATCTGATGATGCTTTAGTAGTAACTCAAATAACTGAGAATAAACAAATAACTCGTATTCCTTTTTCTTTACCTATGCCTTATAGTTTTTTAAATAAAATCGATATAAGTAGCGATAATAACTATCTAATAAGTTACTCATCTAATAAAATAAATGTAATGGATCTTATCTCTAAAAGAACTAATACATTTTCTGAACAATCATATAGAGCTCACGATCAATCTAACGTTATTACAAATGTTTACTTAACTAAATGCTCTCAATTTCTTATTATAATAACTAATAAAAACATCACCATAACTTATCTTAAAACAAAAAAAATATTCAAAGTTCTTTCATCTTCAGCTATTGTCTTAACAACAGCAAAAACTCTTTCATTTGTTAATGATGGCAACCTTGAACTCTATTTAACTAATCTAAGCACTCTTATTGCTAATCAATGCACTCTTTCAGATATTTATAAAGCAATAAAGGCTCAACAAAAAAACCCATTAGATAAACGTATTTCTATTGATCGTTTAAATGACAATTTTTTTGTCTATTATACTGAGCCAAAAGTTTCTTTTGAAAAACCAAAAATTATAATGAACGAATTAGAAGAAGATACAAACAGTCCAACAGAGCCTTTAGAAGAACTTAATGAAACTCAAGAATCTTTTTTAGAAGATTTATTAACACTAAGTCACGCAAGCCCAATAGAAAAAACTAAAAAACTTTATTTATGCCTTACCTATTGCTTAAAAAAAACCATCGTTAAAGCAACAAAAATACTGCTTGAAGATACGACTAATAGAATCAATCCATTTACTTTAGAACTTTCTGATGGAATTCAAGAATTAGCAAAAGAAGGAGAATTGTTATGATAACTAATAGAACACTCAAAACTCTTATTTCTCTATTTTTATTAACAAGTTTTACTTGCTTTGCAGCTGAAAAAGAAGATTCCGTTAAACTTTTAATTAATAACATAGAATATACTCTTGAAAAATCTGTATTAACAAAAATCCCTGCATTGAATGCACTTTATCAAACTGCTAAAGATAAAGATGAAGAGGGAAAATTTTCTTTATCTTGCAAAATAGATCAAAAAATTTTAACAATCCTTTTTGGACTGTTAAAATTAACCACTGACACAGAGCGTACGAATAAAATTGCTGATCTTTTTAATGATGCTACCAACGAAATAGATCGTATTTATGAATTTAAAACATTTATAAATCAGCTTTACAACCTAAAAATAGATATGACAATTATTACTTTAATAATAAAACATTTTATTACTTTAATACTCACTACCATACCTTATCATGAGGCTCTAAAAATATGTACTCAATATTTTGAACATCCAGATATCAACAAACTATTTAGGGAACTTTTTGCGCTACGCTATAAACATGCGCCTATTATTATGGAACAAGTAGTTTCTTACACTAGTCAAACAGTTCAAATAGAGGATAATCAAGATTCTCAAAACAGTTTTGGACATATAATAATAATGATAAATACACAAAGAACAGCCTCTACACTTCAACATAATGTAGCAAAAACCATTGCTGGTTCATGTTCTTCTATTGAAATTTATGAAGCTATATATGCACAAAATAAATCAGATGTTCAATTACCAGAAGTAACTGATATAAATTTCAGAGAAGAACAAATAAAAATCTACCCACATATTCAAGTAGTTAAAAAAGATGATAATTCTCTTGTTGCATATTATCATGATGAAGCACCAACTGGGCTAATTGACTCTATAATTTTAAATTGTGGATTTTAAAAGATATATTAATAACGAACAACTTCATATTTTTTAAGAAGTTCTTCTTCATATGATTTCATTAATTCTTCATATTTTGGATAGCGTAATATTTGTAAAATTTCATTATAACGCTCTTCAAAAGTTTTAGTATGTTCTACTTTAATCTTAAGAAGCTGCACCACTTCATACTCTTTATCTAACTCATCAGATAAAGCAATCTGATCAATAGACATTTGAGTAATAAATTTTTTATGTTCCGCTAACTCATTTTCACTAATCCAATAAGAAACACCCCACACAATATCTTCTTGGTTTTTTCTTGTTTTAAATAACAACTCTAAGTCTTTTTCGGTCATACTCTCTTTATTAATCGTACCTTTGCGTACTTTATACGAAGATGGGACCGTAACCGGATGAGCATTAAAATATTCTTTGATTTCTTTTTCAGAAACTACTATACGGTTAGTAATCAATTCCTGCATTAAACGACGTATAGCATATACCATGCGTAATTCTTCAAGGAGCTCTTCAAATGTACGACCCGACTCTTTAGCAAGTAATACTAATCCATCATCATCTAATCCATGTTCTGATTTAATAGCTGCAAGATGTTTTTCCGCATCTTCTTGATAACCAGAAATTTTATAATAATTAGTTGCTTCATAATATTTTAAGCGATCAAATAATACTTCATTAGAAGATCTTACTTGACCATCAAGTGATTTTTTTTCACAATCAAATTTAGTAATAATAATTGGCTCATCGTCAGTATAGACAAGCATTTCAATTCTATTAATTACAGAAACTTCAGGACTTATAGTTGTTTTTGTTTCTTTGGTACTCGTTGTATTTTTTGTCTTATTATTTTTAGAAATAGAAGGCGATACTTGAGAACATTGAATAGGTACCAAAAAACTTACGATGCTTATAACCGTCAAACTCATTAAAAACTTTTTCATGTTTTTTACCATCTCTCTTATATCGCCTTCTACCTTTTATACTACGTAATTTATTGATGCAGTTTAAGCAACATCTGCTGTGGCTGATTGACTATTAGCATCAGCTTCTTCTGATGCATCCATCATACCCATATTTGCCATAGTTTCCATATCAGGCATTTGAACAGATTCAGCATCTTTTTTAAAATAAGTACTATTTTCTTCTGCGTTAAACTCTTTTTTAAGTTCTTCTAGTTCTTTAGTATACATTTCTGATGCTTTTTCATTTTCAAGCATCTTAACTATAGCATCCTTAACTTCTGAAAAAGCACGATAAACTGCTTCTTGTTTTTTGCCATCTTTTTCAGATGCTGGAGTCACTACAAAATCAGGAATATTATTTTTATTAGCATCATAATATTTTTTTGCATCAGATTCGGAAACTGAAACTTTTTTCATCAAATTTTCTTGAAAATATTTTTGAATAATTTGACGATCAAGCATCTTTAAAGCAAGTGCATAATCTTTTTTATAACTATCTAATTCATAAATACCATTTTCACGTGCCCATTGTAATAATAATTCTTCAGCAACCATCCCTGAAAAAATATTATATTTAGCATCAGGCATTGCATCTAAAATTGCTTTTACTTGTGGGCTTTCTTCCATAATTTGATCAATATAATTTTCAAGATCAGAAGAATAAAGAATAGGATTTCCTTTTAAAGATAACAACACTTGCCCAGATCCAGCTGATTGTTCAACGCCATGACCACCGCAACATGAACCATTATGAGAATCATGAGATCCAAACCAATCACAGCCAGGCAATGCTGCTAACAATACTAATACAAATAACCCAGTAAATTTTTTTCCGTTCATCAGAACTCCTTTATACTAAACCAACGGTACCACTTTTAAGAAACAGGGTACACTGTACCATAGAAAAAATAAGTTGTGAAATTCTATTAAACCACTCTACAAGGAACTGCTATAATGATAGCTTTTGGCTTAAGAATGAGAGTTTTTTTAATAACAGCCTGAATAGTTGTACCTGTTGTCATCACATCATCAATGAATAATAATTTAGCACCAACATACCTCTGTGCATCGCCTGAAAGAACAAATGCTTGCTGTACATTTTTTATTCGCTCAAAACGCGTAAGGCCTGCTTGTGATGATGTTTTCATTACACGCTCTACTAAATGAATAACCGGTTTTCCACTTTTTTCAGAAATAAATTGCGCAATAGTATCTGACTGATTAAACCAACGCCATGCATAACGGCTCCAATGCAACGGAACTGGTACAATATAATCAAAATCTGCATAATGCAAATCAGTTTTTTCCCATAATAGTTGACCTAGATAATGAGCAGCCAATCGTTGCCTATTATGTTTTGCCAAAATTAATGAACGTAAAGGATCTTTATAATCCGTCACCGCATAGACTACTACATCATAAGCATCAGTTATTTTAAGCATTATAGTTGATAAAGGCTTTATTAAATCTAAACATGCTCTACAAAAAAATTGATCTGGATCATTTAAATAGTAAGCACACTGAACACAAAACGATGGCGTTATAACCTGTTTTACAAACTTTACTAAAATTGGAAAGCACCAAGACAATTTTTTATATAATTCCATAAAAAATCAACCCCTGCAAAATTATATTACTTAATAATCCTGCTATAATATCATCGGCTAAAACACCGTACGCTCCTGAAATTCGTTCTAAATATCTAATTCCAAACCATTTAGTAATATCAAAAAATCTAAATATTAAAAATCCAATAAGCAATCTTGCTGGTGACAACACTATAAAAATAAAGGTCATACACATACCAGCTACTTCATCAACCACTATTTCAGCTGCGTCACTCTTGAGCAAATCAACTGGCAAAGCAGACAGCGCAGCAAAAATACCTTGTACTGCTATAAATATAGTTACAGCATAAGATAAATGCCCAAGATCAAGTAATCCTATAATAATAAGTGTACAAAAGCTTGCCCAGGTGCCTGAAGCAGGCCAATACCCAATAGGGCCTAAAGTAATAATTTTTGATAAAATACTATTACTCACTAGTCATCACCTTGCAATAAAGAATAACCAATAATGCAAGCCCCTAAAGTAATAGCAACATCAGCTAAATTAAACACAGGAAAATAATAGTTTCGATACGAAAGTTGAATAAAATCTATCACACCACCTGAATGAATTCTGTCAGTAAAATTTGCAAATCCGCCGGCCAACACCAATAATTCTCCAAAAATATCTTTACCTTCTTTTTGACGGTCAAGAGTATATTTTGCTAAAAAACATAAAACCCCAAATACCATCAATGAAACTGCATAAAATACCCACTGATTATTGCTATGAAAAAAAGCCAAAGAAATTCCACGATTAAAACTTATAGTGAAAACTAAAATATTTTTAATAATCACTACCGGCACAGTACAAAAAGAAAGCACAGCTTGTTTGGCAACCATATCAATAAAAAAAATTCCCCAAAATAAGTGGTCAACATACCACGGTCTATAATTTCTCATGAACGCACCTGAGCATCAACAGTTTTTAATGCTTGAGTAACTGCAATAAATCCTGCATCAATATCTTCTTTAGAAAGTGATTTATGTTCATCACGCAAGCCAAACCGCATGGTAATCGATTTTTCTGAAAGCCACTCAGGCTTTTGAAATTGATCAACAAACTCTACTTCAAAAATACGTATATCAGCTGAACTTATAGCTTTTATAAGTTCAGAAACGGTGACGCTTACTGGCACCATTACACTTATATCAAGATGTGTTGCTTGATACAATGGCAATTCTTTAAATAGAGCATCTTTCACCTTATAAGATAATAATAGATCTCCGTCACATTCAAAAACAAAGGCACTACCTTGAGTTAGCTGTGCCATAAGATGCAATGATGCAACACCAGCAGAACCTAAATAATCAGAGCCTACATGTAAATCAGCTGTCTGATATTTACTTGCCCATGGCAAATTCTTATCACTTTTTTTCCAGGTGACAATAATGCCAAGTGCATCAAATAGACCTTCTAAATAAGTTTTATAGTAATAAAAATCAAGACTAGATTTTTTAAAAAATATTCCTGCCAAAGAATTTCTTTCTTTTACTTTTTGACCATCCTTATGAAAAATTTTAGCAACTTCAAAAAAACGTAATTCTGATGCATTAGGAGCATTTTGCTGAACAGTTTTTAAAAGATTTGGCACCAAAGAAGTAACCATCGTATCAGACTGCACAGTTAATGGATTACGCAATTTTAAACCATTAACTACCGGCCAACCTATTTTTTGCATAAAATCATTATCAAACAATGCATACTGCTGAACTTCTTGCATTGCTACAATACCTGATGATAAATATTTTTTTATTAATAAAACGCGATTTTCTTCTTCCTGCACTAAGGGCTTTAAAGACATTAATGGCAATAATGCAGGAATCTTATTATACCCATACAAACGGCCTATTTCTTCAACAAGGTCTTCTTGAATTTTAATATCTTTGCTACTTCTAAATGAAGGAACTGTTACATGATATAATAACTCATTTTGAGTATTTATTGTTTCAACATAAACTTCACAGGCAATACTTTGTAATAATTTTACGATTACTTCTTGCGCTATATTAATACCAAGACGAGATTCAATAAACTCATGCTTTATTGTAATAACAATTGGATCAAGAAATTCACCAACTGATATCAGCTCAAGAGCTCCTTTAAAAGCTATTTTTTCTTGCTGTAATAAATGTACATAACGTAAAAGTGCATTAATAGTTTGTTGTGGATCTAATGTTTTTTCAAAACGAGTAGAAGCTTCAGTGCGCAATTTATGACGCGCAGCACTCAAACGAATTATCCCTGGATCAAAACAGGCTGCTTCAACAATAAGGGAATTTGTATCATGTGAGACACCTGATGCAATACCTCCCTTAATACCTGCAAGTGATGCGGGAGTTTTACCATCAGTAATAACCAAATCTTGATCAGTAAGTTCAAGATCAACCCCATCAAGGGAAACCAATTTTTCACCCTGATGCGCCATGCGTACCTCTAAAATGTTCGTTTTAAAATGTGCTGCATCAAATGCATGCATCGGCTGCCCAATATCAAACATCACATAATTAGTAGCATCAACTAAAAAATTTATTGGCCGTGAATCAATGCGCGCTAAACGCGCTGCCATCCATAATGAAGATGCCTGAAATTCAATAGAAGTTATGGCACTTATTGAAACACGTGAGCAGTTATGCGTACTAAGATTTACTGAAGCTGGCGTATGTTGGCTTGCTTTAAAATGTTCCATTTTTTGGGTGTCTTGAATTGCAACTTTAACTACAGGTAGAGAAGCAAAAAGTTCTTTTTCAGATTTTAATTCAAGATCATAAAGTGCTGCAATTTCACGTGCAATACCACGATGCCCCCATAAATCTGGACGGTTTGTTATTGATTTATTGTCAACATCAATCACATAATCTTCAGATTCAAAATCTTTTTTCCACTCACCATTTAATAATTCATTAGTTGGACAATGTACAGCGGGGATTAATCCTTCGCGAGTATTACTATGCCAATCAGCTAAAGTAGCCCATGCATACTTATTATTATTTTTTTTAATAACATAAACCCCACCTTTTACCGCATCTGTACGCAAAGGCATCTGCTCAGTTATCTGCCATTCAGGGCACTTAATTTCGATAGTTTCTTGGCCAATAGTAAGCACAGTAACTAACGCATAACTATCAAGATTAAGTTCAATTTTTTCTACATGCTCAATTTCGGCAACACTCATATTAAATTTTGATACAATATCAGCAACTGGGTAGTCTTTCCAATTGGTATTAAGATGGTCAAAAATCCACCGTAGCGAAAGTTTCATGCTTATACCCTTTTTCTATATTATGCTATTTTTAATGTATATCCCCTCTTTCTAAGATTCACAGCATAATTTAAAACAATAAAATCTTCAATTTCCTAAAAAACTCCCTTCTAGAGTTTAAAAGTGATAAGAGTAACCTTACAAAAAATAAGCAGTGATGCAGCTTTTTATAGTATTTAATGGGTAAATTTGTTTAAATTTAATATGTATGATTAAGAGATTATTCATATGAATAAACATAAAATAATAAATGGAGTTTAAAATGAACACTCGTAAAATCAGTATCGTTATATTTTTCTTTATGAGCCTTATGATAAGCTCAAAAGAAGCTTTATGCTCTAATGTTGATGCAAGAGCACAAGATCATTTAATCGCGGCCTTGGCTAAAAATAATGCTGCCCAAGCAATTGAAGCTCTAAAAGCTGGCGCTAATCCTCTTGCTCTTGATGATTCAGGAGAAACTCCTTTGCATAATTATTTATTACAACATTCTGATGAAAAAGATACACAAGAAACTATCTTAATGGTTGACCGTATAACCGACTTTATTGCTGAACAAACTAAAGCAGCAACTCGAGAAGCTGTTTTTGGAAGAATTGGTGTTTTTTTAGGACAAAAACCAAAAGCTACTGCGGAAATTGTTTCACTTGATATAGAAGATCAAAATGGATTAACTCCTTTATTTCTAGCACTTATCCTTGGGTACAATAGAATTGCTCAGATACTGCAAGAAAAAGGCGCAGAAATAAATTATAAAAATCATCTTGGAAATAGCTTTTTAAATATCATAGCAAAAAATGAGCTTTCGCCAATTTTAATGCTTGCTGAAAAAATGAAAAAATTAGCTATAAAACCTGTAGTTGATTTAAAACAACTTGCTCTTTTATCTGCTAAACAAAAACCTAAACCAAATTTTGTCATTCCAAAAAAACCGGTTACAACTACTGCAGCACAAACATCTCAAGAAGAAGTAGCATGCATTCGAGCACTCTCTATGGGAGCAGAAATAAATGCCCGCGGCGCACAACAAAGAACACCTATTATAGATGCAGTTATTGCAAAAAATTATCCAATCATCACCCAATTATTATGGCATGCCCCAGAACCAGTAAAACTAGAACGTGGCCGTTATGGTATGTCTTTACGTCTGTTTACTAGAAATTTAACATTGCGTGATACTTTTAATAAATCAGCATTAGATTATGCAAAATCGATCGCTGATTTTGATCAATCAATCTTACATTTATTAGAAAGCGGCACGCCAGACGGTCATAAATAATTTACAATAATGGATATTGTTTAAAACCTATTAATAAACATTCAGGCTGCGGCGTAATGCCATAAACATCTTTGACCATCTGTTGCATAGTACGCACTAACTGAATGATATCTGATGATGTTGCTTTATCGCTATTGACCAACATATTTGCATGCTGATAAGAAACTACCGCATCACCCACTGCAAGTTGTCCTTTAACCCCAATTTTATCAAGGTAATAAGCAACATAAATCATTTTTTTTCCATTACTTATAATGGTCACTTCATCATCATGAAAGTTTCTAAAAAAACTTCCACAGGTTCTTACAGAAGGATAACGAGAATTGCGATGACGAATAATTTCAACACGACGCCCTTGAGCATAAGCAGTTTCAATATCAGAGACTCTCTTAACACGAAACGTTGCACTTACTAAATAATAATCACGCTTCATTAAACGGGATTCATCGTAGCCAAAGTGAAACCAATCAAGATCGACCATTTTGACTTCGCCAGTCACATGTTCTATAACCTGTGCACTCACTAAAAAATGACTCAAGAAAAACTGAAAATAATGTAAATTAATAAAAACAGAGCCGCCTACCGTACCAGGAATTCCACTAAATTCTTCAAGACCACTTAAATTATGGGCTAAACAAAACTCAATAAGATCATTAATGGTGCAACCAGCTGATGCAGTCACCAATGCTGTTTGATCTGTTTCCTGTTCTATTTTTGGTTCTATTAAATATATTGTTTGAGGACGAATAACAAGCCCATCAAAACCATCATCGCTTATTAAAACATTAGCACCTTGACCAAGTACAAAAATTTCTAATCTATTATCTGCAGCAAAACGTAATGCTTCTTGAAATTCAGCAACATTTGTTGGTTCACAAAAATAACGCGCATCACCACCCGTTAAAAACCAATTTTTATCAGCAAGTGAAATATTTTCTAAAATAATCATTCAGCAGAACTTTCAAAGTCATCTTTTAAAGAACAACTTTTATGATAAGAAAGACCAAGCGCTGGAATTTTCTTTTGCGCTGGACGACGTTTTACTAACCCTTGTTCTAACAATTCAAGACATGCTTTACTACAACACTCTTTAAACCCGATCACACAATCTGCACATGCCAAATATTGTTTATTACAAAGTGCATTCATACAATTATTATATTCATCACAAGGAATAGCACACAAATCACATTCACTTAAAATGTCATCATTAATGCGTTCAGAAACACGGCCATCAAACACATAGTTTGAACCTCTAAAATGTCCTTCTGGGTATTTTTCTATATAACGTTGAATGCCACCTTGAATTTGATAAATCTCTTTTGCAACACCCTTTTGTTGTAAGTAAGCAGTTGCGCGTTCACAACGTACCCCACCAGTACAATGCATCAAAACAGTTTTATCTTTATAGAGATCAAGCGTTTCATCAATAAATTCAGGGAATTCTCTAAATGTATCAATATCAGGGATAATTGAATTTCTAAAAGTACCAATACGAGATTCATAATTATTACGCGTATCTAAAATAACCAAATCTGCAGGCGGATTATTTAAAAGAGCATGAGTCTCTTCTGGAGTCAAATGTTTGCCGCCATCTTTAACCGTAAGTAGTTCAGGATCAATACCAAGAGCAACAATCTCTTTTCTGATCATAATACGAGTACGCGGGAAAAATGATGCGTCCCCAGGAGCTTGTTTGAAATCGATTTCTCCAAATAATGGATGTTCCGCCATCGCCTCTTTATAAGCTTCTGTCGCTTCCATGGTACCACCGAGCGTTCCGTTGATACCTTCAGTTGCTATGATTACGCGCCCTGTTAAGCCCAAACGTTTACATAACCTTAATTGCCATGTTTGAATAGCTACCGGATCTTCCACTGACACATACTTATAAAAGAGTAAAATTCTTCCCATTTCATTATTCCCTGATAAAAACTTAAAAAACTAGCTAAAAACAGCCTAGAGATATCATAACTCTTTTGCGCAAAAGCATCAAAAATCTTTTTAATAGCCCTTTTTTATTGCTCAATTTCTTTGAGTTTTGTGGTAATCAGAAAAGTTCATCATTTTAGCAATCTTTCGCTTTCAGCAAGTATATGAATATGGCAAGATCAAAAATACTCAACAGTAAAACTTAAAGAAATAGGCTCATCTTTTTTACCTGAAACTACCAACAAGCTCTATTAAAAACCGTTTTAGAAAAAAAACGATTCATTCACGCTAGTAGTAATTAAATCATGCTGCGTAGCATACTTAACTTTTGAATTAGTTCACACTTCGGAGGTTATACTATGAACATAAATAAATTATTTTTATCTTTGCTCTTAATGACATTTTTTTCTAATACTCTATTAAGCACTGAACAAAGAGTCACAAGGTGTTAGACAAATAGAACAAAACATAAAAGAATATCAAAATTCTTTTGAATCTATATTAATTAAAGCAGTCTCTTTGAATAATGTTGACCAATTGAAAGTTATAACTTCAATTGGTCAACATTAAGTTTCAAGGTCAAGATTATATTTAGAATAAGCTCATTTTTAAATGACTATATTAATAAGACGATTTGCTACAAAGATAATTTTCTTTGGTGTAGCACCAGCAAGCCATTTTTCAGCTAACTTTAAAGCAAGCGGCTCAATTTCAACCTGTGTAGCATTAATAGGCACCACCAGCGAAGCACGCAATTTACCATTAATCTGCACCACCAGCGTTACCTGATTTTCCACCACAAGCGCTGGATTATAAACAGGCCACACACAATCATGTAAATTCAAACCAAATAATAGTTTCAACAACTCGCTCCCCATATGAGGCGCCATTGCAGAATAAACGGTAATAAACTGTTTTGCTGTAGTTTTACTTAACACAATTTTTTGTGCAGTTAACTCATTTAGAAATTCCATACATGCAGAAATTGCCGTGTTCGGTTTAAAGGCATCTAGCCGTTCTTGATACGCTTTTAAAAACTTATGAAACAGTGCCGTAGTTTCAACTGATTCTTTGCTATCATCAACAACCATTGCAGGATCACTAAAATAGTTCCAGATTTTTTGCGCAAAACGTTTAATCCCTTCAAGACCAGCATCTTGCCATTCACAATCAAGTTCTGGTGGACCCATAAATAAAATGTACATGCGCAAAACGTCCGACCCATACTTACGCACAATTTCATCTGGGTTAACCACATTACCTTTTGACTTTGACATCTTTTCTACTAAACCACTTTTTTCTGAACGCTTACAGACCATGCCCTGGTTAAACAATTGCTTAAACGGTTCATCAAAAGATAAATGCCCTAAATCGTATAAAACTTTGACATAAAAACGTGCGTACAATAAATGCAAAATAGCATGTTCTATTCCACCAACATATAAATCTACCGGTAACCAGTAATTCATAGATTCTTTGCTAAATGCTGTTTGATCCGCTTCTGGTGTATTGACCATTGGGTAACGCAAGAAATACCAACATGAACCAGCCCATTGAGGCATAGTATTAGTTTCTCGTTTTGCAGTACCATTGCAACGGGGACACGTTGTATTAACCCATGAATCTATACCAGCAAGTGGTGATTCTCCAGTGCCTGTTGGTTCATAATTTTCCACTTCTGGAAGTTTAATTGGCAACTGATCTTCTGGAACTGGCACTACACCGCAAGTGGCACAATGAATTAATGGTATGGGCTCCCCCCAATAACGTTGGCGGCTAAAAATCCAATCACGCAAACGGTAAGAAGTTTTTCTTTGCGCAAAGCCACCTTTTTCTAAATATTCAATCATTTCTTGACGCACTAAACCAGCAACTTTTCCCGCAAATGGGGTCGGTTCAAGCAATATGCCATTTTGCATGTCGATGTAACAAACCTCTAATGCTTTTACTTTTTGCGCCTGTTGCTTATCTGCCGGCACTAATACAACTTTTAAGGGAATATTATATTTTTTGGCAAATGCAAAATCACGTTCATCATGTGCTGAACATTTTACAATTCCTGTCCCATAGTTGGCTAACGCAAAACTTGCAACCCAAATAGGCAAATCACCATTACCTAATGGGTCTACAATATAACGTCCGGTAAAAATACCGTCCGGCTCACCATCATCTTCTTTAGAAGTGGCACGTTTATCAACTATTTTTTGAGCATACTCAAGAATTTCATCTCTATTACTTACCCCTTCTACCAACGTTTTAAGAAGCTCATGATCTGGTGCAATAGCCACAAAAGTATCAGCATAGCACGCTTCAAAATGTGCTGAAAATGTTTGGATTGAAAGATCCATGTCTTTAACAGGTGCCGTAAAAATAAGTCCTTCAGACTTACCAATCCAATTGCGTTGCATAGTCTTTACTTTTTCTGGCCACTCTAAACGATCGAGGCCTTCAAGTAATTTCTCTGCATAGTCAGTAATCTTTAATACCCACTGACGAATTTGACGCTGCGTAACCTGTGCACCACAGCGGTCACACGCACCTTGTACCACTTCTTCATTTGCCAAGCCTGTTTTGCATGACCCACACCAATTAATAGGCATATTAGATTCGTAAGCAAGACCGGCATTGTACATTTGCAAAAATATCCATTGTGTCCAGCGATAATATTCAGGATCTGTGGTATCTAATTCCTTTTCCCAATCGTACAAAGCGCCAACTTCTTTTAATTGACCTTTAAAGACTGCAACATTTTTAGCAGTACCAATTTTTGGATGAATCTTTTTTTTAATCGCATCATTTTCTGCAGGCAAGCCAAATGCATCCCACCCCATTGGATGAAGCACATTAAAGCCTGCCAACCATTTTGCACGGGTATAGACATCAGAGAGTACATATCCACGCCAATGACCAACATGCAGCCCTTCTCCAGAAGGATAAGGGAACATATCTAAACAATAATATTTTTTACCAGAACCGATCGCTTGTGCTTTACCGTCTGGTTCTTTTTCCCATTGTTTTTGCCATTTTTTTTCAACGGCCTGAATATCATAAATCATAATTCACCTATTATTTTTTTTAAAAAACAAGATCAGATTTTAATACATAAATTTCACCAATAATCAAAAGCTGATGGTATCACATTTATTTTGAAATTTACTTTTTTATTTTTTAAATACTTAAATTTATAGCAATTTTAAGCTTATTAAAAAGTAATTTACAGATGAATTAAAAGCGACTCGCATATCTCTTGCTCATGACTATCATTGATTTTTAATATGCTCACAAATTTCAATTTCATTTGCTTGGCAAGATGTTTCAGAAAAATATCTATCTGCGCAAGATAGAGCAACACTTCTACCACTTTTAATGTTAATATTTTTTTTCTATATTTTGGAATCCATGCCAACTGATAAATAAGCATGTAAGTTATTTAAAAAATTTTCCTACCCCTAATCACATTTCTATTTTCTCACAAACTTCTCTTGCTATCAATGCTTACTTGGATGACTATTCACCCCCGGCCTTGAAAGGCTACGGTTTTCTGGCTATATAAAAAATAATTTAAAAAAAAGCAGATCATGCTTTCCTTTTTAACCTCTACACAGGTCATAAGTTTGTTCAAGCTTGATTAACTATTAAAAATTTGCTTATTATTAAGATTTAATAAGGTTAAATTAAAAAAATAATAAGCAAAAATATGGATTAAAATGAAAAATATTTTCTTACAATTCATTATTTTTTTTACTTTTTTATCATTAACAAGTTCTGAAAAAGAAATTTTAAGCAATTCAAAAATATTTCTACATACAAAAATTTTTTCTGGATGCGACAATAGATTTGGCGCACTCTATTTTGCTAAATTAGCATTAGCTCATGATGCTCATTTAAACAGCTCTCTTGCAGGCAATACTATTCTTCATTATGCAGCCCAACATAATGAATGCCCTTTATTTGAATTTTTAATTGTTTTCAAAAAAGAATCGATTGCGCTTATGGTTAATAAGCAAAACAAACCTACACTACACACTGCACTTCACTATACAATTAGCCACAATAATTACCAAAGAACAGAAACACTTCTTAAGTTAAATGCTAACCCAACAATAAAAAATATTAATGGCATAACCCCATTAATATTAAGTAAAAAAATATCTTCAACAATGCATACACTTGTTTCTTCTTATGCTGGCGCCGTTAAAATGGATCCGACGGCTTCACTACGTTACGCGTCTTGATGAGGAGCGTAAGTATCTTAAAATTTCTCTATTGCCTCTTTTTATTCAAACGTGTAGATTCTACTATTATAGAAATGAGAATAATAATTTTTCTTGTAGCTATAATAATGATGTTAATTAGTATCTTGGCAAATGTAGACCTCTATAAGGAGTATCATGGCTATTACCATAACAAAAGAAAATATCGAACAAGAAATTGCACAATCTCAATTACCAATAATCATTGATGTATACGCAACTTGGTGTGGACCATGTCAACAAATGGCGCCTGTTTTTGAAGAACTAGAAAAAGAATTAAATAGCAAAATCAAATTTGCTAAGCTAAATGTTGATGAAGCTCGTGAACTTTCTATCCATTATGGTGTAACTTCTGTGCCTACTTTTGTATTTATTAAAAATAATGAAATTAAGCATAAAGAAACCGGTTATATCAATAAAAATGATCTTAAGAATATAATTGAAGATTTTATAGGCTAATGCATATGCAAAGCCATTTATATAAAGCACTAGTACTTGTTATTAGTGCTTATTTTTCTTTTTTCACGCATAATATCGCTGCTGCACGTTCTAATTTAAAGAGCAAAAGAAATAGAATAAATTCTCATAATTTCTTAAAAGAATCTGTTAAAGCCGAAGATAATTTGGCCAAAGATTCTTCTCTTAGTTCATCAAAAAAATCTATCGTTACAAAAAAAGAACCTATTCAAGAAAAAACAACAACACAAAACTTTCCACTTTTTTTTACTATTAATCCAAAAAATCATGATATTTTACGTACTGTTAAGGTTCCTGTTTTATTGAATATAAAAGCTGATTGGTGCACTACTTATAATGCAATGGCTGCATCTTTTAAAACAGTTGCTGGAGAATTACAAAAAAAAATAGTCTGTGCAGAAATTGAAGTTGATTCATTTGAAGACTCTGATGAAACAATACAATTTTTAAAAACAAACTATAATGTTTCTATTAATTGTATTCCTACCATTCTTGTTCTTAAAGATAATAAAGTTCAGGAACAAATTGAAGGAACTTATGACAAAGAACTTTTCAAAACAAAAATTCTAGCTCACCTATAATAAGCTGGATTTTAAGGGGTAGCGATGAAGCAAGCTTACAAAAAAATATTCTATTTTTTATATACAAGTTTATTTTTGTTTAATCTTATTACCCTAGAAGCACTAGAATTAAATAAATTTGAACAAAGCAGAATTAGAAGTTATGATGCTATTAATTTTAAAGATTATTATCATAAAGAGTCCCATTTCTTAAATACTGACGGTACACTTTTAGCTTTAGAAGTCACTGATGGAAAATTATCAAATATTGAACGTTTACAAGCTCATACTTCAATTATTCATGTCCCTACCAATACCACCATTGCCCTTTTGTCAAAGGGGAGTTTATAAGTTTTTCCAAAGAAAATTTAATAAAAATAAAAACACAATCAACATTTAATAGAAAACAAGATCAGCATCAAAACAAAATAACTCTCTATTCTCTTACTGATGGAATTTTTCTTCTCAAGAAGACGATGAATCAGAGGTTCTTTTAGGAGAAATTTTAAAGCATTCTGTTTCTTATTATTATTCCCAAAAACCGACCAGGAGAATAATCCATGATGGACATACAGAAGAATGCCAAACATTTATAAGTGATAATAAAAAATTAAAAGCTATCCAAATAACATTTTGTTCTGCGCTAAAACAACATAATTATGTTCATACAGAAATATATGATAACACAACTAATCTTCTATTAAATTCAATAGAAGGCAAATTCTTAACATTTGAAACAAAACAAAAGAAAGAATTCAACCCAATAGATGGTTCGTTTAAAACAATCGACATTACTAGTCTAAGCATAAAAACAAAACAATACAGAGAAGAAGCTACTCAATCTTTAAAAGAAGAAATTCAAGAATTCGATTTTATAATTTCCGATCTTGAACTTCAACCCCAAGCTCTTTAAGTTGATCTCTTAACCTGTCAGACTCAGTCCAATCTTTAGCTGTACGAGCTTGATCGCGAGCATTAAGCAACTTTTGAATTTCTGGCGTAATACATACAATTTTTTGTGGCAAATTTTCTAAAGTAAGACCAAGAACATTTTGAATAAAAGACTTAATCAAACAAAATTCATCACCAAAGGTATCAAGATTTTCAAAAACAACTCCCCACAATCCAACTGTATTTAAATCATCTGCTACAAACTTTTTTATAGAATCAAGCAGCGGAGTGGCCCCGTCATGACCTGATAAATTAACCAAACAAGCACGCACTGAAAATGCTTTACATAATTTACGATATGCTTTTTCTGAAGATTCAAGATCACTTAAAGCAAAATCTAATGGTGATCTGTAATGATGATTCAAAATATAAAAACGAATAACCATAGGATCAAAAAGATTAAATAAATCACGTAAAGTAAAGAAATTACCTAATGATTTAGACATTTTTTCTTGATTAATTCTTACAAATGCTACATGCATCCAATGATGTACAAATGGTTTTCCAGTAGCCCCTTCAGATTGTGCAATTTCATTTTCATGATGAGGAAAAATAAGATCTTGCCCCCCTGCATGAATATCCATTGAATCACCAAAATATTTCATAGCCATTGCAGAACATTCAATATGCCACCCTGGCCTGCCATGCCCCCACGGACTATCCCAAAATCCTGCTTTTTCATGCTTCCATAATGCAAAATCTAAAGGATTTTTTTTCTTCTGATTAATTTCAATACGCGATCCTGCATGTAAATCTTCTAAACTACGCTTTGAAAGGGCGCCATATGCAGGAAAACTCTTAACTTCATAATAAACGTCGCCATCAACTGAATAAGCGTTTCCCTTTGCTACTAAACGTTCAATTAAACTTATAATTTCTGGGATAACTTCAGTCACTCTTGGTTGATTTTGAGGAAATTGACAATTTAACGCTTCCATATCTTCTAAATAATAAGAAATATATTTATCTGCTACTTCTTTATATTTTAATGGATCACCTAATTCTTTTTCTGCACGAGCTATCAACTTATCATCAATATCAGTAAAGTTTCGGCAATAATTAACACTATAATTATTTAATTTTAAAAATCGCACTAATACATCAAAGATGATGTAACAACGACCATGGCCAAGATGTGCGTAATCGTACGGTGTAATGCCGCATGCATATAAATTAATAGAACCATCTTTTAACGTGGTTAATTTCTCTTTTTTCCCGGTTACCGTATTAGTTAACGTAATCATGGTTAGTATCCTATGAGAGAACTGGCTAATTTTTTCAAAAATAGTATCATGAGACTTTATTCTAACATGAGATCATAAAAGTTACTAGGATACGAGAGAGTCCAGGAGTTATACATGAAGCATAAGAAAAAGATTAATAAGTTTATATTATTTGCGTTTTTTATTGTCGCATTTCCTTTATTACATAGTAAAATAATTAATGCACAGAACGAAACTCAAGATGACACTATTTTACCAAACAATAACCATACTTATGATAGATCCCCACTTATTAATAAGATTATAATTAATGGGTCAAAAACACTTCCTATTGATACTATTAGAAGTAAAATTCCTTATCATGAAGATGAAGAATTTTCTAATGAGAAAACTAATAGCACAATTAAAAACATCCATAAATTAGGTTATTTTAAACAAGTAGAAATCAGCACCGAAAAACTACCGGAAAATAAAATAAATTTACATATTAACGTCACAGAAAAACCACTAATTAAAGAAATTATTTTTAAAGGAAACACTCATCTTCCAGAAAAAGATATTAGTAAAAAGTTAGATTTTACCAAAATACCTGCAGCTGAATTACAAGAACTAAAAAAATTAGTACGAGTAATTAAAAAAGCATACGCAGAAAAAAATTATCATTTTGCTGAAGTAACCGTAAAAATGGTTACTGAAAAAGATAGCAATAAAGTAATTTTCACTATCAAAGAAGGACCGCAATCATTAGTAAAACGTGTTCGTTTTAAAGGAAACACAGTTTTTAATGAAAAAAAATTACGCAGTCTTTTATTTACTCGTGAAGATTGGATTTTAGGGCCAATGGATAAATCTGGAACCTATCATCCACAAGCTGTTGAGTCGGATAAATTTACCCTAGAAGGTTTTTATCAAAGTAATGGCTACATGAATGCGCGTGTTATTGATGCTAATCTTAAATTTAGCAATAACAAAAAAGAAATGACTATCACTTTTGTTATTCACGAAGGAGATAAGTACGTTATTGATGAAGTAACTGCCCCAGGAAATGATCTTTTTACAGAAGAACAATTACTGAGCTTGATTCCTATTAGAAAAGGCCAACTTTATTCACGAGAATTAATACGTATCTCTATGGATCAATTACGTACAATATGTGGTGACTTTGGATATATTTATGCAGACATTGAACCAATGATTCAACCTGATGACAAAACTAAAAAAGTTTCTATTGGTTTTCATATTGAATTAGGAAGTAAAGTACGCCTTAATAGAATTAGTATTTTTGGAAACGAAAAAACACGTGATAAAATTATTCGTCGCCAACTATTATTTAATGAAGGCGATACACTCACCAGTACTCGAATGGATGCTTCAAAAGATCGCGTGGGAGCTTTAAGTTATTTTGATCCTCGCGATGGTGTCAACTGGAAACTCAATAGATTAAGCGAAGATTTAGCAGATCTTGATCTTATTGTTAAAGAAGTCCCTACTGGTCGTGGAGAACTAAAATTAACCTATGGTGGTGCGCCTGGAGAACTTTCTATGCATTCTGGGATTGCTGCAGAATTTCATTTATCTGATCGTAACATTGCAGGAAAAGGACTTACCGGTAATTTTATGGCTCGTCTTGGTCAAGAAGATAGAGGATTAAATATTGGCGTTGCTCAACCATGGCTTTTTGACAAACCTATTCGTGTTGGTTTTGATGGTTACTTTTCACGCTCTTCTTATGATGAAGTTCGCAAAGTAGTTGATTCTGTACAAGAAGAACGTTTTGGAGGATCCGGCCATATCGGTTTTATTTCACGTAAACTTTCTGATACCTCATTTATTTTTCAAACAGGTATTAATTCATTAGCATTATATAGTTCAACAAATGGGCAAAAAACAAAAGTGACTGCTTCAATTGTTGGTGATGTTAATGCAAAAAATGAGCTTCAAGCAATTTTCGATCAACGCTTTGAAACTGGCAAATTCACCTTCTTACAACTTGATTGTGGCCAAGATACCAGAAATCATAATGTTCATATTAGTCGTGGTCACCAATGGTCAATTACGTCTAAACTTGGACTTCCTATGTTTGGTGATAATTTTAGCTTTTTCAAAATACAATTTGATGGCCACTGGTACACTCCTATTATTGATGAAAAAACTTTAGTACTTCATTTGCGTGGACACCTTGGGTCAGTAAATGCCTTAGGGGATCATTCAATCCCTTACCGTGAACTTTATCATATTGGCGGACAAGCAAGCGTACGTGGCTGGACATTTGGCCAAATTGGACCAATGTGGTTTCACCCAGATCTTTTAGAAGATGAAGGATGGCAAGGTGATTCTATTGGCGCAAAACGTGGATTATTCTTTAATGCAGAATTAGTCTTTCCTCTCACGCAAGATTTAAGCTTCAAAGGAGTAGTGTTTTACGATGGTGGAACAGGATGGAATACTCCACACGCATCAACAATAGACCCTGCTCATTTAAAGAATAACTCATTTAAATACCGTCACTCTATTGGTATTGGATTACGCATGTTAAATCCTCAACCAATCCGTATAGATTGGGGCTTTAAGTTGGATAAACAAACTGGCGAAAAAGCTGGAGAAGTCAGCTTCTCTTCATATTTTGATTTTTAAAAATCGATACTAAATCCTATAAATAAAAAAGACCTTGTAGCTTTTATCTTACAAGGTCTTTTTTATTTATTAAAATCTAAGAATTTTATCTATGCGATAATGCTTATTTTTTCTAAGAAGCTATTTTTGATGTTTTAGCTACTTTTTCTTTTTTCATTTTTACTGATTCTTTTTGAACCACTGTTGCTCTTTTTAATGATCTTTTTGAACTCATAGAACCATCTTCTTCTTTTGCGCTAGACATTCTTTTTCTTTTCATAGGAGTTTGACCATTTTCTTCTTGATGCATGCTTTTAGGTGAATAAGATTTTTCATTCAACTCTTTTTTAACTTTTGGAGCTTTCTTTTGTTGTTCTTTTTTAGGTAATTTTTCTTTTTTTATTTTTGCAGGTTTAACTACTTTTTCTTTGATTACTTTTTCTTTTTTAACTTTAGCCATTTTAACTTTTGACTTTTTAATTTTTGGCTTTTTAATTTTTGGCTTTTTAATTTTTGGCTTTTTAATTTTTGGCTTTTTAACAATTACTTCTTTAACTTTTTTTTCTTTGACTACTTTTTCTTTGCATTTTTTTACACGCATTGCTGGTTGATATTTAACATGAGCCTTAGCACATTTTTCTCTTAATGCACTAATGGTATCTCTTTGGTCTTTTTTCAAAGTACTTAATTGATCCCTTAAACTTACTATATCATCATACTTAACTTGCGCTTCTGGCGTCACTCCAAAACCTTGCAAATTTTCAATCTGAGTATGAAGATTTTTCGCATCTTCACTTCTCTGTTGAGAGCCTGCTATACGTGCTTCAAGACGTAACTTATTTAATTCAACATTAACGCTTTTTTTATCAGACCGATACTCTTTTCTTGCAACTAAATTAGCTTCTTTATTAATTTTTTTTGCATCTTTTAATTGATTATGTATATCAGATTTTGTTTCATCAATTTCTGACATCAATTGATTTCTGTGCAATACTAAAGCTGGAATATCATGTGGAGCCTGCTGTGTTTCAACATGCTTTTTTAGCAATAATTGAGATTTCATTACTCTTTTTTTATTTAAACGTTCTTTTTTTGCTGGATTTTCATAAAGAGGTACTAAATTTTTATGATGATCCCCATTTTGATGATTGTCCTCTTTTTGTTCAGAAAATATTTTTATACGAGAGGCACTTATATCACCTAATCCCGATACACATATCACCATTATGAGCAACTGCTTCTTCATAAACTTCTCCTTCTTTGCGTTACTTAAATTTCTTTTAAAAATATAAAGTTATTGAAAACTGTAACTTTAATAACTTTATAAAATCAACCCTTTTAATCCAAAAACTACACTTTAATAGTTTCTGTACTTCTATCATAATTTTTTTCAGTAATGCAATAACTTCAATAAGCCTATTTTAAAAAAATCTTTGCTTTCTTATAAAAAACATCTGTATCTTTTGATTCTAAGAAAGGTATTTAAATGATTAAACGTTCAGGATTTATTATAATTTTGCTTGTTACTCAACTAGGATTTATTGGACTTTCTATTAACAAGCAAAGTCGATGGGTAAAAACAATGTATACTCAACAACTTCTTGAAAAAGAACAGACTGCTTTACTCACAAAAAAACAAAACCTCATCAACCAACTATCATCTTTACATAATAAAAACCTACTCAAACAAGATGCTCTGGCTAAAGGCCTTGAACCATTAACATTATCTCAAACAAAAAAGATTTTACTATGAATAAAATATACAAAATAAGAACAAGTTATATTTTTTTCTTTTTTTGTTCAGTATATTGCGCTATCTTATTAAACCTTTTTTCATTACAAATAAAACAGCATGAATTTTATAAAGATATTGCTACAAAACAATATTTAACTACTCTCGTTACTTATCCTCCACGAGCTAAGATTCTTGATAGAAATGGTCTACCATTAGCACTTAACCGTGACAGTATTGCAGCTTTTATTTTACCAAAAACCTTAAAAGAGCCTGCCAAACTTGAACTATTTTTAAAAAAACATTTCCCTGAATCAGTTGATCGATTTCATAAAAAAAGGCATACAAATTTTATTTATATAAAGCGAAATTTAACCACTGCCGAGCACAACCTCATTATAGAATCTGGCATTGTTGACATTCATTTTCTAACAGAACCACGTCGTTTTTATCCAATAGAATCAACAGGATCACTTATTGGCACTACTGACACAGATAATAATGGACTTTTTGGTTTTGAACTTTATTTTAATAAACAACTTGCAGGTACTCCCACAACTACTGTTCTTGAAAAAGATGCACGGTCAGGATATTTTTATTTTTCTCAACAAACTACAGAAACTGGATCTCTTGGCACTCCAGTTCTACTCACCATCGATGCAAATATTCAATTTTTAGTTCAAGAAGAACTTAATGCTCAAGCAATAAAATACAAAGTGAAAGAAGCGGCGGCTATTGTGATTGACCCTTCAAATGGTGATATTATTGCAATGGCAAGCTATCCAACTTTTAATCCAAACGAAATGACCAATCTTGAACAAGCGACTACTAAGAATACGGCCGTCACTGAAAGTTATGAATTTGGCTCTGCTCTTAAAACTTTTTGCGCTCTTGCAGCACTTGAAGAAGGTGTAGTAACTGATGATGAAGAGATCAACTGCCTAAACACTAAAACTGCAATTGTTGATGGTAGAAAAATAAACACCGTGTATGCAGATGGCATTATTCCTTTTTCAATGGTAATGCAACGTTCTAACAATATTGGCATTGCTAAAATAGCAAAACGCCTTGGCCCTAAACTCTATGATCATTATAAAAGGATGGGTTTTGGCTCTAAAACAGGCATCCCTTTCCCTGGGGAACAATCTGGCTTTGTAAACCATCCAAAAAACTGGTCAAAACAATCTATAATATCACTTTCTTATGGTTACGAAATAACTACCACGCTACTGCGTCTTGCAACTTCATTTTGTTTATTCACTAATAATGGATACTTGATTCAACCTCGTTTGGTTATAAGCCCAGAACAACCACACAAAGAACCAATTAAAGTTTATTCCGATTCTACTATTACTACCATGCGAGATATCTTAGAAAAATCTACCACTACACTTGCAGGAACTGGTAAAAAAGCTGCTATAAAAGGGTATAGAACTTTAGGAAAAACAAGCACTGCAAATTTATTAGAAAATGGTGTTTACAATCAAAACAAAAATTTTTATGGTTTTATTGGGAGCATCGAAGAACTTGATACTTATGACTCAAAAAATACAGAGAATAATAAAACACACAATTGCTATAAACGAGTTATTGGCTGTTACTTAAAAGAATCCCCTCAGCATAATATCTATGCGGGAACTGTTGCGGCACCACTATTTCAAAAAATTGCTGAAAAACTCTTATTACATGATAAAGTATTATTAACAGATTAAAAAGATTAATTCACGGGGTACCTATGCTTATTCATCCTACTGTTCCGGCAAGCGTGCCAAAAAGCTATCTTAAAGTTTTTATAAAAAACTATGAACTTATTACCAAAAAAACTGGGCGACTTTTTCTTTTTGCTGCTGATCAAAAAATGGAACATTTAAATGAAGATTTTTATGGCCCACACCTCCCTGAAGAAATCAATAATCCAAATCATGTTTTTACAATTGCTCAAGAAGGAAATGCTGGTGCCTTTGCAACTCACTTAGGGCTTATTGATCGTTATGCCAGAAACTATTCTGGTATCAACTATATTGCAAAACTTAATGGAAAAACAGATAAATCTCCTGGAGACCCTTACAGCAAACAGCTCTGGTCACTACAACAAGTCATTACATTGCGCGATGCAGGGATCAATATTTGTGGTATTGGCTATACGATTTATTTAGGCAGTGAATATGAACGAGAAATGCTTTATGAAGCAGCTCAAATTATTAATCAGGCACATGCACATGGGCTACTTGCAATTTTATGGATCTACCCACGCGGCAAAAATGTAACTCATGAAAAAAGCGCTGCAATGCTTGCAGGAGCAGCTGGTATTGCCGTAAGTTTAGGCGCTGATTTTGTTAAAATACATGCTCCAGAATCTGGTCATGCTTTAGACTTACGCCAAGCAGTACAAGCTGCCGGCAACACCCAAGTAATTGTTTCTGGCGGTGCTGCCATCGAGCCGCAAATATTTCTAGAAAAGATAATAGCTCAACTTACCCTTGGCACCGTTTCTGGTATTGCAGTTGGTAGAAATATCTTTCAACATCCCTATGAAGAGGCTATTAAATTAAGTAAAAAAATTGCTGACTTAGTTTATATTTTATAGAATATCAACCAATTATTAAATTCTATAAAAATTGGGACTTTATTATGAAAACGCAACAAACTTCTACCCCCATTTCAAATAATTTAAGCGGCAAATGGGCAGAACCAATTGTAGTAGTAAGTAATAAAAATTTATTTATTAATGGAACTTGGCAAGGACTCAACACAATCAATCTTGATGATTATTTAAAAATTATAGAAAATAAAACAGAATTTTTAGCTCGTGGAGACGCAGAAACTAATTTTGAATATAAACAGATTATTCCTTATGTAATTTTTAATTTTCAAGAAGCAACTGGTGAAAGTAAATATTTTTTGATGCAACGTAAAACAACCGCTTCAGAATCACGCTTAGCAAATAATTACTCTTTAGGAATAGGCGGCCATTTACGCAAAGAAGACTTAACAAGCTCTCACGTATTTGATTGGGCAAGACGAGAATTCAATGAAGAAATTAATTACCAAGACCCATTTACTATTGAACTACTAGGAATACTTAATGACGACTCAAATGAAGTCGGAAAAGTACACTTAGGTATTATTATTTTAGTTAAAGGTACAACAAACAAAATTAGTATAAAATCTGAATTAAAAAATGGGCAACTATTAACACTTAAAGAATGTGCTACTCATTACCCATTAATGGAAACTTGGACTCAAATAATTTTTAACTTTCTCTAAAGAAATTTAATTATTCATCATCATGCTCTTGACGGCTTTCGACACTAGAACTCATGTCAACTGAACTATTTACTGAATTATGACGAGCTAAATTTATTTGAGCCATAGGTTTTATTGCTTCCTCTGGTAAAATAACTTTTTTTTTGCCAGAACATATGCGGCCAGATCTGTCTATATTATATTGATAAGGCATAACTAAATGACACGTCTTATTTATTTTATTAAACTCGATCCAAGCATCTTGGATACTTCCCCCTGTAACAAACCCTATTTGTTGAGTTTCATATTCCCTACCAAAGAAAACAGCTTGTTCTTCAGCTTCAAAAGGTTTCCTTAAATGTATTACAGGAGATGAAGGAACTTCACAATCAAATTCATACGCATATCCATTAAAAATAGGCTCTTCCCACAACCATTGCTCACCATTCCACTTAAGTAATTGAGTCGCAAAATGAATACTATGAGCACTCTTGACCGCAAGTTGCAATGATACTTCATGGCAATCATGAGCATTCGGAACAACTCTGAACAAAGTCGAATTCAA
Source organism: uncultured Pseudomonadota bacterium (assembly GCA_964433415.1). Classification (GTDB taxonomy): domain Bacteria; phylum Babelota; class Babeliae; order Babelales; family CAIQNR01; genus CAYSQM01. Next base: position 45,080 of record CAYSQM010000001.1, on the reverse strand, counting down.
TTGCCCACTTTTAAAGCAATACCCGCCATTCAACGGCCTATTTTCTTGCCAGTCAGTAAAATTCTTAAAAGTTTCAAAGGTTAATGTTGTAGTCCCTGGTTGCTCAATAACAAATTTCTTTACTGGTTTAAACTCCAATTCTGCGATTTTTTCAGCTGAAAAAATATGCCTACTAAGAACTGATATTATAACTAGTAACACTCTCTTTTTCATATAGAATCTCCCTTAAACTAAAAATTTTTAAAAAGTATAGAAAAAAAAGTAAGGAAAAAATAGCCTTATATTTTCATTTTATAAACAGAGTAAAATTTTACTCTGTAATTTATTTTTTTACAGGTGAATTTGTTCTTAAAAAAGAACTTTCAGGAAGAGGTATCAAAGTCATTCGTTGAATGTTAGGACTCCCATGAAGCGGAACTGATGACGAAATATAAACTTTTCCATCCCTTACTACAACTTCTTTGTTGCCTCCAAGAACTACACCAACATGATAAGGTAAAGACTTTACATTTTTCAAGCGTCTTTCTGTAGCTGGAGAAGGCTGTGCAGATGAATCTCTACTCATAGTAGAAGAAGAAGAACTACCATCTACACACACTGAACTAGCATACATTGCTCGATCTATTAGCAAATAATCATCTTGTTTTAAAAACCTCATTTCTGACGTTAACACAAAGGGATGACTCAAATCCCATCTATCATTAAATGAGACCCTTTTAGACCCACATTTTACTACATTGTTTGTATCTTTTATAGCAATATATAAATCAAAAATACCACTCCCTTTAGGGATTACTTGAGAAAGTTCGATAGTATCAATTTGAAAATTTTGTCTCTCTAAATCTTCATCAAAAGCAAACTGCGTATCTGGTTCATCATCAAGATGAATCGGTTCTTCAAACACTAACGTACCATTTAGCAAATACAGAATTGTTTTCCCTTTAGATTCAAGAGAAAATCCATGATTTACCTCCTTTTGAATCTCTAAACAAAAAACGCTAGTAACACTCAGTAATAACCCCATTAGAAACGGTGTACTCTTCATCAATCATCTCCTTTATTCTTATGTATACACAATGCATACTTCTCTAGAATAATATTTTAATGCAAGATACCAGAAATAATTATTTTTCTCAAAACAGCTTATTTATTTATTAAAAATTGACTTAGACATCAAATGAACTAAAACGCGATCCTGCTAAAAAATGGAAGTGTAAATGCAACACAGACTGACCGACAGCAGCGCCATTATTACTTACTAATTTAAATGAACCTGCTCCTTCAGTTATTTCAGAAAGTTTTTTTGCTGTCAAGAGTATTTCAGCAGCGCTTTGACTATCTTCCTGAGATAATGAAATAACATCTTGAATATGTTTTTTTGGAATTATAAGATAATGAACAGGAGCTTTTGGAGCAATATCTTTAATAACAAATACATGCTCATTTTCTAAAATAATTTGAGCTGGAATCTGTTTGCTGAGAATTTTACAAAATATACAAGACTGATCGATTATCATTTCTTCTCATTTTTTATACTATGGAAAAACTAAACAAAGTTTTAAAAAACGAAATATGGTGCCGGGAGCCGGACTCGAACCGGCATAGTATTGCTACCGCGGGATTTTGAGTCCCGTGCGTCTACCAATTTCGCCATCCCGGCTTGTCAATTGGGTAATTAATAGTAAGAATAAAGAAACTAAAATTATCGTCAACTAAAGATTAACCTATTTTTTGTTGAACAGATTCTATACCAAACATATTTAGAAACTTATCAAAAGTTAAAGCGGTATGAATTTTAACCAATTTTTTCCGCGTAGTTGCTCCTGAAATAATTTCCACACTAGCAATTGGCACTTTTAACACATGAGAAATAATTTTAATAAGCTCAGAATTAGCTTTTCCATTTTCAGCAGCACTTTTTAAAAAAAATTTTAATGAACCATTTTTATCAAGCTGGCATCCTGATTTTCCCGAAGAAGGCATTACTTTAAGAGTTACTACTAAAGCCATTGTAAACTTTCTTTCTGTAAAAAATTGACCTAAAAACTTGCATTAAACACACGCTCTTGTATCTTATACTATATCATTGAAAGATAGATCGTTCATGGAGAGGTGGCTGAGTGGTCGAAAGCGCTTGCCTGCTAAGTGAGTGTCTAGGGAAACCTGGACCAAGGGTTCGAATCCCTTCCTCTCCACCATACTTTGCTTTAATGAGCTTCGTATGGCTAATTATAAATGATGTAATTTGCGTCATACTACTTGATAGATTCACACTTTCCAGTATACTTAAAATAAGTTTAAATCTTAATTTTGATTTTAAATTGAAATTTCTCTTAGAATGCGCCCGTAGCTCAACTGGACAGAGCGTCAGACTACGGATCTGAAGGTTAGAGGTTCGACTCCTCTCGGGCGCACCAATTATTAAAAATACTTTATTCAACTCTTCTAATCTATTGATTATCTCCAATTAATTCAATTATAATATATTATATTTATAAATAAATGGAGAAGTTATGTTTAAATTATTTTTATTTTCAACTCTTTTAAGCTTACTATGCAATCAACCACTTAAAGCAATGCATGGAAAAAACGAAAATGATGATTCAAAATTAAATTATCTAAATCTATCTCAAAAAAATATTAGCCACGCAATAATTGCATACTTAAAAAGTGAACTTGCAAGCTCTACAACACAGCCAGAAATTGCAAATATAAAAAGCGCAATTCACTGGTTTGAAAAATCTGCTGGAGAATGCATTGGGTACAGTATTTTATGGGCATACGGCCACAGACTACAAGATGCCGAAAATGAAAATTCTAGCGAAAGAGATGATTTAAGTTTTTTCAAAAAAATGATACAAAAATTAGCCTCTTGGGATGAAAAAAGTAAATTTAGCAGTGCTGAAAAAAAAGACCTTGATCGATTTATTAATAATATCAGATACTACCAAATGCCATCAGAATCTTTTTTTATTGAATCAAAAGATCGTCACTTTGATTTATCACTCACCCTAGAAGACACAAAAAGAGGGAGCCCTATTTGTAATTTCAGATTAAATAATATTCCGTTAACTGGACCCCTTTTAATTAATCGATTAAAAAAAATTATTAAACCAGGGGCTATGATATTTCTTGGTGCTGCAAACCGAAATTTCTCAACCGGACACATAATGGCTGCTTACAAAAGTATAATTAATAATAAAATTTATTTTTATGATCCAAATAATAATTCTGGAGAAATATCTGTAGATACAATAGAAGATCTAGTAAAAGCTTATTGGGAATCTTCAAAAGTAGTAGCTGAGTCTACGTTCTTTTATGATTTTAATAAAATAAACATGGTAAGTATTATTATTTTTAGTTTCAAAGAGGACATTAAAGAAGAATACCCTCCTATAGAAGCCATAGAATTATTATCTTTTGAAGAAAAAATTGAAATGATTGCTTTAAGTGGTTCTCTTGAAAAAGTAAGGTTTGATTTTAATGGTTACCTTCGCCATGTGCTAGATAAACTATCTAATGAAGAATTAGAAAAAATAATTAATTGGGAAAATATTAAATTTAATGAAGAAAATTCAGAAGAAGAATCTTCAACAAAAGAGGAAATTTTAACATATATTATTCTTTTTATTCTAAAAAACAAATCAAGCATTTCTTTAGGGTTAACTCATGCTATTTCAGCACATAAAAAAATTATAGAATCTCTAAAAATAGATGACATTAATGATCAGGAAAAAATTCGTGCATTATTAGGGAATAAACTTACAAAAGCTCTTAAACTTTTAATTGAAAAACCTGGTGATAATAAATTTATAGAAAAAACTTTAGAAAGAATTGATCCCATTGAAGCTAAAAAAGAAAATGGACAATCTTTAGGTCGAAATTTAATTTTAGCAGTTGCAAGAAACATTGAAAATAATAGTATAAATAGCGCGTTTCTAATCCTTAAAATTCTCATGGAAAAATTCAATATGGGATTGACTACTCAACAAATTGTCGGCATGAAAAATGGAATGCTTAATAATTTTATTTGTGAAAACCTTATTGATTATTATTACGATAAATTTGGTAATAAACCATTATTTTGTTATTAATAAATTATTATTTTATTATTAAAATTCAGTAGGAGATTAATAATAAAATAATAATCTCCTACTTTTAACTTAATTTTTAATCATATCCATTAAAGAACATACCATTAAGCCATATTTAAATGAATTATTCCAACGCAAGACCGATTTAAAGTTATCAAATATTAGATAATATTTATTAACTTCACCATCTACTACCATTAACCATGCTGGTAATTCTTGATAATTTACATATTCAGTATTATAAGGAATAATCCCTAAAGCTAACCAATCCTTTAATGGCATTTTTGCTTTTAATTGTCTGCTACTTACTGACACCAAATTGTCAGACAATGGCTCTAAAATACTCACTTTGTAACCCCATGGTTGTCCATATTTCCAACCAAGCACTTTCATATAATTTGCTGCAGAAGCAAATGCATCTTGTAAAGACCCTTTTAAATCAATCACTCCATCGCCATCATAATCTACTCCGTATTTTGCAATAGTCGTTGGCATGAATTGAAAATGCCCATGAGCCCCTGCCCATTCACCTACTAAATTACCAATATTTACTAATCCTTGGTGTACTAATTGCAATAAGCTTAAAAATTCTTTTTTAAAAAATGAAGAACGACGAGTTGTCATTAAAGTAGCCATGGCAGAAAAGCTTTCAAACTTACCCATATTAGTACCAAAGTCTGTTTCTACTGCCCACAAACTAATAAGTAGTTCAAAATCAACTCCAAATTTCTTACAAATTTCATTAAATTTATGTTTTTCTTGATATAAAAAATTTTTACCAAATTCAATACGACTAGGCCTTACACGTTGGGCTACATAAGATTCAGTTGTTTCTATTATTGCTGGCTGATTAGAATCTTTCTTTACAATATCTTTTTTAAATTTCAATGAACTAATAACATTATCAACTAAGTCTGGTGCAATACCCATCATCAAAGCATCACGCCTTAATTCTGCACATATATCAGTAAAAATATTCGTAGCATAACTAGAAAAAACAATCAGTCCAAAAGATAACGCCCCTATAGAAATTTTTCTATTCATTAATTTCCCTTTTATTAAAAATAAAAATTCGCCCTATTTTTTAAAAACACAGTAATAAAATGCCATAATGATTAATATTAAATCAATAATTTGGCATAATGGAGTTGCGTGTTTTATAATTATCTACTATAATAATTAACACTTTTGAATTTGTTCTGAATTTAAAAGTGTTAATTATTGCTGGAGAGATGGCTGAGTGGTCGATAGCGACGGTCTTGAAAACCGTTATCCGTTAATAGCGGATCGTGGGTTCGAATCCCACTCTCTCCTCCATTTCTATGCAGCTTTAGAAAGCTACAATTCCATTAATTGATTAATATTCCAAAAAGAAGCCACATTGTAGTAAAGTTTAAATATAACGTAGCCGATCGTTAAAATAAAGCTCTATTAAAAAATTGTTTCGGTCCTTTAGTTTTCCATGGTACACTTTCTAAGTAAATATTACTGGTCTCTTGCAAGGAACTTTATGAAAATGAAATCTTTTTTGTTCGACAAATTAGTACGCGATAAAAGTATAAAAAAACTGGAAGATCAAGGAGCAATCGTTCACTTAAAGAGTCTCAAAAAAGATAAAGACTTTCTTGAAGCAGTAAGTCAAAAAATAGTTGAAGAATTAGATGAAGTTTTCCAGTCAGAAACCAAAGAAGAACTTATATCAGAGCTTGCCGATTTAGAAGATATATTTGATGTATTCAAAAAACTGATTAAAGTAAGCCCAGAAGAAATAGCAGCGGCTAAGAAACAAAAAAATAGTGAACGCGGTGGTTTTGAAAAACGTCTCTATGTTGAATATGCTGAAATTCCTGAAACCTGTGATATGTATGCGTATTGCGAAGCTAACCCTGATAAATATCCAGAAGCCATTGAAGGCGAAGAAGATTTTGATTTAAGCGAAATAGAGTTTGATGATGAGGACAACGAATAATTACAAGGAGTAAGTGTAATGATTGAACGATTTTTTAGCCTTCTTGATTTTGCAGACAATATCACCTGGAGCTATTTAAGCGTTCCAATAGTTGTTCTTGTGGGAGTTTACCTTTCTTTTAAATCTGGATGGGTGCAAATCTTTAAATTTAAAAGAGTAAGCACACTGTTTTTATCATTTCTTGAAAAAAAAGAACCTGAAGAATATCGAGGCATTGGAAGATTGCGCGCATTTTTTGCTTCTATTGGCGGATGTATTGGTATTGGAAATGTTGTTGGTGTCTGCACAGCGGTTCAAATTGGTGGCCCAGGAGCAGTTTTTTGGATGTGGCTTACCGCACTCATTGGTATGATTGTAAAATATTCAGAAATCTATTTAGGCATGCTTTACCGAGTTCCCAATAAAGATAATAGCTATGATGGCGGCCCCATGTACTACCTTAAAAAGGTTGATCAATCAGGCATTCTTTCAACATTATTTTGTATTTTATTATGTGTCTATGGTATCGAAATTTATATGTTCAGAATTGTCACCCATAGCGTTACTGTTGGTTGGGGAATGAACTATTCTTTTTCTGTTTTTTTTCTACTTGCTGCAATCTTAATAGCTGAAAAAGGCGGTCTTGATACTGTTGGAAAAATAAGTCTTTATATTGTACCATTATTTATTACCGGTTACCTATTAATTAGTTTCTGGTCATTCACTCAAAATACTACTGCTTTTATTAATGCACTCAATCTAATTTTCAGTTCAGCATTTACTGGTCAAGCTGCTTGGGGAGCCTTTGCAGGAAGTGGATTGCTTTTAACTATTTCTCAAGGAGTAAAACGGGCCTGTTATTCAGGAGACATTGGTGTTGGCTATGCATCAATTATTCATGCTGAATCTCAAGAGCAAAATGCAGAAAAACAAGCATCCTTAGGAATTTTTGGTGTATTTTTAGATACATTTGTAGTTTCATCGTTAAGCGTTTTGTTAATCATTTCAACAGATCTTTGGAATCAACCGATTCATGAAGCTGAAATTGTTGCAGTTGCTCTTGGCAACCATGTACCTTACATGAATATCATTTGGCCATTTTTTATAGCGCTCCTTGGCTATTCATCATTGATTGCTTTCTTTGCAGCTGGCAAAAAATCAGCCCTTTATTTAAGTCCTCGTTATGGCGAGAAACTTTATATTATCTATGGAATTTTTTCTTTTTTATTTTTTTCATTTGTTGGAAATGAATCACATATCTTAACTATTATGTCTGTAATTGGTGCTGCTTTATTAATTATTAATATGTATGGCATTTTTAAATTACGACATGAAATATCATTTAAATTATAAAGACTAAAAAAGGGTGTTTTCACACCCTTTAAATTTTAAACTATTTATTTACTAGATACCAAAGAATGGATGCCCGTTAATTTAACTCTTTAATTGAGCAAACAGTTGCTCCCAATCAAGATTACACTCTTTAAGATCTGCTTCAACCTGACTTAATTTTGCTTGTTGAGTGGTAAATTCTGACGTACCATATTCAATATCTGCAAAGCTTGCTTGAATCTTGGTTAAATCACGTTCTAAATTGGCAACTTTACGTTCAATTTTTTGTAATGCTTTTCTAATGTCATATTCATTAGCATTATTTAATAAGATATCAAGTTCAGTTGAACGGACCTTAGAGACAACAGGAGCACCTTTAGGACCAACAAGTGCAGCTGCTTTAGCTTGGCGTTTTTCATACTGTTCTGCTTCTGCTTTTTGTTGCAAATATGATTCATAGTTACCATGATAACTATTAATACCATGTGGCGTCAGCTCAAAAACACGCGTTGCCAATGTATTTACAAAGTCCTGATCATGCGACACAAAAAGCACAGTTCCCTGAAACTGATCTAATGCTCGTAATAAAATTTCTTTTGAAGGAATATCCAAATGGTTAGTAGGTTCATCAAGCAACAAGAAGTTAGCATCTTGCAACAAAACTTTAACCATACTTAAACGATTTTTCTCACCACCACTTAATACTTTTGTTTTTTTTACAATCTCTTGGCGACCAAATAAAAATGCTCCTAAGAAGGATCTAATCATTTCTTCAGATTTTTTAGTTACATTCTTAAATACTTCCTCAAGAACTGTTTTATTAGGATCAAGAACCTTATGTTGTTCTTGCTCAAAAACTGCTGTTATAACATTGTACCCTAATTCCATAGTCCCAGTTTGCAACTTATACTTACCAGACAAAACATTAAATAATGTTGTTTTACCAACACCATTTGCTGCAATTAAAGCTACTTTTTCACCACGCTCAATTTGGAAACTAACATTATTAAAAATCTGTTTTTCTTCAAATGAATATCCAATATTTTCTGCGGTAAAAACAATTTTTCCAGCTCGTTGCACATCACCAAAGTTAAAATTAACATTACGAGGTTTTGGAGGAATTTCAATAACATCCATCCTATCTAAAGCCTTTTCCATGCTCTTTGCCATGGTTGCTTTACTTGCTTTTGCTTTAAATTTAGCAATCAATTCTTCTTTTTTCTTAATCTCTTTTTGTTGCAAAGTATATGCTTGTAGCAATGTATTTAAATTATGTTCTTTTTGTTCTTCAAAAGCATCATAATTCCCGCTATAAATAGTGGCTTTTCCACGCTCAAGGTCATAAATTTCGGTGCATAACTGATTCATAAAATATTTTTCATGACATACTAACAAGAAGCCAAACGAAGAATGTTTAACAAAATTTAAAAACCAATCTTTAGCAACAATATCTAAATGGTTAGTAGGTTCATCAAAAAGATAAAAATCTGCATTAGAAAGCAACATTTTTGCAAGAACAACACGCATCTGCCAACCAACACTAAACGTCATTACGCCATCATTAAACTGCTCTTCTTTAAACCCAAGTCCACGCAACATATCTTTAACTTGTAAAATAACTGAATCAACTTCTAATTCAGCAAGACGTTGAATAACTGAACCATACTCATTTACTGCTTCAGCATCGCCAGCTTCAACCAATGGCTCGAGAACAAACATGCTATCACGCAATTTCCCAATCTCTTCATGACCAGCAAGAACTTCTTCTATAATAGAACGAGTACTACTCATTACCACTTCCTGTGGAAGATAAGCGACTTTACAACCACCACTAATAGTAACAACGCCACCATCAAGTTTTTGTATTCCAACAATTGCTTTAAGTAGTGTGGTTTTTCCTGAACCATTTCTGCCCACTAACCCTATACGGTCATAATTTTGTATAATTGCAGAAATATCATCAAAAACTGCCTGCGTTCCAAAAAAAAGTTGTATATCCTGTAACTGTATCATGCTTTACCTTTATAAAATTTACTCAATATCTTGTTAAAAACTTCACAATAATAAGATTATTCTCTACTTAAAGTAAGAATAAAAAGATGCCTTTTGTGGCAGATTAAGATAAGTAACTTAGTGTAAGTTAAGAGTACCATAGTGAGAAAAAAGGTCAAACAGACATAAAAAAAGAGCCTTTTTTAGTTCAATTAAAACTAATCAAGGCTCTTAATACTTTTTGTAAAATAAAATTTAGTTAGTCTTTCTTTTTACCTAAAAGACGTAATAAATAAATAAACAAATTAATAAAATCTAGATATAAGGTTAAAGCTCCGAGTATTGCTACCTTATTTTTATCTTCCTGGCTCAAGATACCATATTGGCCCATATTTTTAATTTTTTGAACATCATAAGCAGTCAATAAAGTAAAAAGACCAACACCAATTAATGAAATGTAGTAATCAACAACTGGGCTTTTAAAAAACATATTTGCAAACATTGCAATAATAATTCCAAAAAGACCCATTACTAAAAAACTACCCATTGCCGTTAAATCAGATTTAGTAAAATAACCATAAAGAGCCATGGAAACAAACATTCCTGCAGTAACTGCAAAAACTAAATAAATTGATTCAATGGTATAAATATGAAAAAAGACAGAAAAAGTAATACCAGAAAGCGCTGAATATGCTAAAAAAGCGGTCACCGCTGAAGCATAACTTAACTCTTTAATTTTCCATGATAAAAATAAAACAAGACCAACTTGCGCTAACATAAGCACAAACACTAAAGGCGAATTAACCACAACTTTAAAAACTTCTGGAGTTGATGCCACAAAAAATGCAACCGCTGCAGTAATTGCAAGAGCAATTCCCATTAACCCATATACTTTAGACATAAATCCTTGAGATGCTTGCACCCCACTAGATTCTCTATTCAACATAACAAGTCCCTTTCTTTAGTAAATGTATACCCCATAATCCACAAAAGATTACGTCATAGTAGAATGAAAACGAATGTAATTTAATCTTAGTTTACTCTTTTTAGATTTTTTGGGCAAACAGAACCAAAGCTAAGCTTGTCTTTTAAAAAAAATTTATAGTAAAGTGCCAATTAAGAGTAGAATCTTTTTAAGAAAATTAATAAATTTTTAAAAACCTTGATTGAGGGCATTTTTATGAAAAAAACATTTTTAAAAAATAATTCGTTAAGACTTGCTTCAACATTAATTGCCATTATTTTTTGTATAAATATGGGAGACACCACAAATAATACTAATATTGATGGTACAGGTAGCGAACCAGATGTTAATTTTTATGGAATAGTTCTTGATACATCAGGAAATGAATTTGAAGCTCACAATATTTGCATATCAAGAAAATATAATAAAATTTCTGTGTACTCTCGTCCTACAGCTCCCGATATCGATCCAACTATTAATAAAACATACATCGATTTAATTGAATTAATGCACTTAAAAGATGATTTTAAAAATTCTATCGAAGTGAAAAATCCAGGAAAATTAGAAACCTTCAAAGGCCGTGATTATATCGCTGTTACTTTTACCCCCACTAAAGGCGAATCTGATACATACTTAATTGAAGCAAACAGAACTATTACTTGCGGAAAAATTCAAGGAGAAACCCTAGAAGAAAAAGAGATTCATTTCCAGGCACTTAAATCAATTAAAATCATCTCAATAAAAGAACCTAAGAAAAAAATTGAAACAGAAAAAATGGTAAAAAAACAAGTCAATGATTCAGAATAGACTAATTTTTAATTCATTTTATTTTTAAAATTTTTCATTCAAAAATAATTGTTTTAATAAATATAAATAATTTCAAACATTATAATTGAAGTTAATTTCAATTAGCGCATACTAAAAACATTGAGATTATTTATATTTATTAAAAACAGAGAACAAATGAAAAAAATATTATTAACTACCTTTTTATTTACAAGTTGTTTATATAGCAGTCAACAAGATGATGCCTCTGTCAATAGAACTAATTTAAAAGATGTTAAAAAATGCCATAACGCTGAGTGTGAATTCACTTATGCTGAAGCTTCTGAGCTACAAGTTCATTTAAGAACTTGCAAAAATGAAGATGATACAAAAGGTTCAGTTAACAACTTTCTTAAAAATTACGCGCATAAAAAGACTGGTCCATTAACCAATCCAGTCTTTAATCCGCAAACAGGAGGAATGTTTAAATCACATATCGCTTCTTTAGCTTTTAATTCTATTGAAAGAGCACAAAAAGATGAGGGTGAAAAATTTAAATGTAATGAATGTGACTATTCAAGTGATTATAGACAGCACATTAAATGTCATATGCCTGTCCATACTAAAGAAACCCCGTATAAATGCACTTATCCTGATTGTAATAAATCATACACTAGCCAGTCTAATTTGACGATACACTTATGTTCTCATACTGGCATAAAACCTTTTGAATGTTTTCATTGTAATAAGACATTTAACTGCAGTTCCACCTTGAAATCACACTCTCTTGCATTACATGGCGACACAAAACCATATAAATGCACTTATCCTGGTTGCGCTCATGGATACAAAATTCTATCTGAATTAAAAGCCCATGGAAAATTTATTCATAATGATCAAAGTTCTCAAAAACGTTTAGCAAGCGAAGCTTTTGATCAAGAAGAGAATAAAGAATAAAAAAATAAGTAAAAATATACATATTTTCAAACTTGTGGATTAGGTGTAAAATAAATTTTTACTTTGTAATATTTTATATTAATTTTATTAAGTGCATTATTTATCGCTGTAAAATTATCTGATTTTATATAAATTTTTCTACTAAATAATTCTTTAATTTTTGCAACTGGTGGTTGCGCGGGTCCTAGAACCTTAATATCAGAACAACTCATTAATTCAAATGCTAAACGTGCTGCATCTTTTTCTAAAATTTGTTCATTTTTATGTTTAACTTCAATTTCAGCAAGGCGCTTTGTTGGAGGATAACCAAGCTCTTTGCGCTTTTCAATTTCGTACTTATAATAAGCCGGATAATCGGTTTCGTTTACAAATTTAAAAAGTGTATGATCTGCAAGCGACTGAACAATAACCTTACTTCCTAAATGCTGTCTTCCTGCCCTACCTGCTACTTGAATAATTTGCTGCAAAGTTGTTTCTTGAGCATTATATAATGGAAAATTCAAATTAACATCCGCCCACAAAACGCCTACTAAAGTGACATTGGGAAAATGATAACCCTTAGTAATTGTCTGAGTACCCACTAAAATATCAATATCTCCACGCTCAAACCCATCCATCACATGAGTCCACAATTTTCGATCCACCGTTGAATCCATATCTGCTCGTGCAATAGATGCATTAGGAAACATCCGTTCAAGAATAGTCACTACCTGTTGCGTGCCAATACCTTTAGAAATCAATTCAGCACTTAAACATTTAGTGCAAGTTTCTGGTTTCTTTTGTTGATAAGAACAATAATGACATTTGAGTAAATTATCTTTATGAGGCGTCAAACTAACTGAACAAGATCGACACATAAAAACAAATGAACATGCTTTACATTGCACAAAAAAACCCATTCCACGCCTATTTAAAAAAATAATAGATTGCTCTTTTTTTTGTATATTCTCTTTTAATGCTGCGTGCAATTGAGTACTTATCCAAAAACTTTTACGCTGTTTTTTATCAGCTAACTGCACAAATTCTATCAAAGGAAAAGCGCCTGCAAATCGTTTTTTTAATTGAAAAAATTTCCATTGACGCGTTTGCACATTATGTAATGTTTGCAATGATGGCGTTGCTGAACCTAATAAAATAGGAATCTTATGACTAGATGCACACATTAGCGCTATATCTTTTGTATTAAATTTAGGATGTTTTTTTTCCTGAAATCCAACTTCATGTTCTTCGTCAATAATAATTAATCCAAGATTTGGCAGTGGCAATAAAATAGGCAAATGAACCCCAATAATTAATTGCGGTTTTTCTTGCAATAGATTTGCCCAAAGCTGCTTACGATCCCTAGCGCTTGTTGCACAATGAAAACTAAAAATTGGCATATTTAAGGGCAATTGACGCTTTAAAAGTTTTTCAAATTGTACTGCTAAAGTAACTTCTGGCAACAATAATAAAACCGATTTTTTTTGAGTCAAAGCATGTAAAATTAATTTTTTATAAACCTCTGTTTTCCCAGAACCAGTAACTCCATGAAGCACTGTAGGTTGATAAACTGGTACACTTATGCATGGAGTCAAAAAATCAACTACTGCTTGCTGTTCTTCAGTTAAATTAACTTCTTGTTGATCACCCAACGGTACATGCGGTTCAATAACTAATTGTTCAGTTTTTTTTGATAAAAAATTTTGTAATCGCTTAATAGTATAGACACAATCGGTACGATAATAAGCGCTAATTAATTTAACAAATTCAAAATAATAAGGATCACGAGGAAATGCCTCTAATGAGTGAGCTGGACGAATATCAAAGGTAGTAAATGGCGCAGTCTCTGTCCAATCTAAAACAAATCCTGGGACTAATACATCACGTAATGGCACAGAAAGTAATGAACCTTGCGTAGGTTTTATTTCCCATGAATCAGGAATTTTATACAAAAGCGGTTCTGGAAAACCATTAAGAAGTTTTACCCTTACAAACATGATACCCTATATTCTTATATTATTATGCTTATACTATTATGCATTTACTTTACTTGATAATTTTTTTATCAGTGTACCATGAATACTCAAGAAGAAAAAACAAGGACCATAGAATGCATAACGATACAACAAAAACATTATTTATTATTGATGGATCTTCATTTCTTTATCGTGCTTATTATGGTTTAAAACCATTGCACACCGCCGATGGAAAACCAGTTCAAGCTGTATACGGATTCTGTCGTATGATTAAAAAATTAATTGATCTTTTTAATCCAGAGCATTTTATTTTAGTCTGGGACAGTAAAGGAAAAACGACTCGTCATGAAATATTTGAAGCCTATAAAGCTACACGCCAAGCACCGCCAAGCGATATCTTTGAACAAAAAGAGTTAATTATTGAATTTGCAGACCTTATTAAACTCAAACAAATTGCTCAAATTGGCATAGAGGCTGATGATTTAATTTATTCCCTTTCAAAAGACTGGACCTCTATCGCTGGAAATAATGTAATTGTAATATCATCTGATAAAGACATGGGGCAGATGCTGTCTGACCAAGTACAAATGTATGATGCATTCAAAGAAGAAATGATAACCAAAAAAAGCTTTGAAGAAAAAATGGGTTTTCCTGTTGAACGTATTCCTTTTTATTTTGCACTTCTTGGTGATGCATCAGACAATATTCCTGGCGTTAAAGGAATTGGCAAAAAAGGTGCTCAAGATCTTTGTAACCAATTTAGCTCATTAGAAGATGCTTATAAAAATCTTGACAAAATAGGTTCAAATCGTGCAATTGCTGCATTACAACAATATAAATCAGATGCTTTTTTAAGTGAAAAACTTTTTTTATTTTATTATTACAAAACCCACTTAACCAACAACCAATTAGCATTTAATAAAAATAATTGGGCATATGCCAAGCCATTATTTGAAAAACTTTTATTTAAAAGCTTTTTGAAAGAAATTAACATAACCCAGGGAACAATTATCCCAACAGAAAAAACACGTAATGTTTTATCGTCACATGAAAAAAATTACACATTTATTACAGTCACTACAGAAAAACAACTTGACGAACTTTGCGCGTTGCTCAAAGAAAAAAAAATATTTGCTTACGACACAGAAGGTGATGGCCTTGACCCCCTTACCATGAATATCATGGGAATTTCGATCTGCGTACAAGAAAAACAGGCCTTTTATATACCAATTGGCCACACAAATATAAACCCCCATGAAAAACATGAACAACTTGAAAAAGCTTTTGTAATAAAAATGTTAAAACCATTATTTGAAGATTCTTCAATCAAAAAAATTGCCCATCATGCAAAATTTGATCAACACGTTATTGCTCAAGAAGGCGTAGAAACAACAGGACTTGTTTTTGATACCATGATAGCAGCAAGTTTAGTAAAAGATGAATGGCAACGAGCTTCGTTAAAAGAACTTTCAACTCATTATTTACAAGAACCTATGCTTACTTTTGATGAAGTAGTTACCCAAAAAAAATATAAATCAATTGCACAAGTACCTCTTTACGAAGCAACTGAATATGCTGCTGCAGATGCTCATCAGACCTTTAGACTTTACCCTATCCTAGAAAGATTATTAGAAGAAAAATCTATGACACGCATCTATTATGATATTGAGCTACCACTTATACAGGTACTCTACTCAATGGAAAAACGTGGAATCTATTGCGATATAAATAATCTAAAAGAACTTGGCCTGATTGTTAGTAAACAACTTGAAGATATAAAAAAGCCAATCCTAGACTTACTAGGACCAGATTTTGCAGAAATTAATTTGAATTCACCAAAGCAAATTGAAGATTTATTATTTACCCATTTAAAACTTCCTGTTCAAAGAAAAAGTTCAAAAAGTGGTAGTTATTCAACTGACAATGAAGTACTCATTGAACTTGCAAAAATTCATCCAATACCTGGATATATTGCCCAATATCGTGAGTTATTCAAATTAAAAAGTACTTATATTGATTCACTTCCTGAATACATCAATCAAAAAAGTGGCAAAATACATACAAGCTTTAGTCAAATTAGAACAGCTACTGGTCGACTTTCTAGCTCAGAACCAAATTTACAAAATATCCCCGTAGAAGGATTTGGTAGTAATATCCGTGCTGCATTTAAACCAACATCTGGACAACTATTTTTATCAGCCGATTACTCACAAATTGAACTACGTGTACTTGCACATCTTTCTAAAGATACTCATTTAGTAAATGCTTTTTTAGCTGGTCATGATATTCATTCAGAATCAGCTTCAAAAATTTTCAATGTACCACTTTCTGAAGTAACTAAACATCAACGCTCAATTGGCAAACGAATTAATTTTAGTATTTTATATGGCCTTACACCTTACGGCCTTTCAAAAGATTTAAATATATCACTTAAAGATGCAAAACTTTATATTGATACTTACTTTGAACAATATCCAAAAGTACGTATTTGGATGGATAAAATTATCGAAGAAGCAAAAAAGAATGGCTACGTAACCACAGTCCATGGAAGAAGACGTGCAGTACCTGGAATCTATGAAAAAAATAAAAACCTTTATGAACTTGCCTGTAGAATAGCTATTAATACTGTTGTTCAAGGCACTGCTGCCGAAATTATGAAAATTGGCATGCTACGCGTTGAAGCTGCTCTCAAAAAAAATAACTATCAAGCCAAACTTCTTTTGCAAATTCATGATGAACTTTTAATAACAGTTGCACAAGATCAGGCTGAAATAGTACAACAATTAGTAAAAGATGAGCTCGAGTCCGTTGTTCGATGGAATATTGCCCTTAAAGCAAATACTGCTCTTGGAAAAAATTGGCAAGAAACTAAATAAAGCATTTAAAGTATATTTATTTTGAGATATCCTATAACTAAATCCGATGGATTAATTATTAAAAATAAAGATAGGCATATATATGAATTCCCTTGAAATTCGCAAAAAATTCTTTGATTTTTTTATGAAAAAAAATCATGAAAAAATAGAAAGCTCTTCACTTATTCCTGCACAAGATCCCACATTACTTTTCACTAATGCAGGAATGAACCAATTTAAGGATCTTTTTTTAGGAAATGAAACAAGAAGCTACAAGAGAGCTACTACTATTCAAAAATGTGTTCGCGCTGGCGGAAAACATAACGATCTTGATAATGTTGGTTTTACCAAAAGACATCTTACTTTTTTTGAAATGATGGGAAATTTTTCATTTGGCGATTACTTTAAAAAAGAAGCTATCGCCTACGCATGGGAATTTTTAACTAAAGATATGGGCTTAGACCCTCAAAATATGTTTGTTTCTGTCTATGAAGAAGACAATGAATCATTTGATATTTGGGAAAAAGAAATGGGTGTGCCTGCCCAACGAATTTACCGATTTGGTAAAAAAGATAATTTCTGGCAAATGGGTGATACTGGCCCTTGCGGCCCTTGCACCGAAATATTTTTAGACCTGCGCCCAATAAATGAACGGGCTACTCTGGCAACCCAAGAAGATTTTGATAGCGGTATTATTTTAGAAATATGGAATAATGTTTTTATGCAATTTGATCGTCAAGATGATGGAACCTTAGTTCCTCTAAAACAAACTGGTGTTGATACCGGTATGGGATTAGAACGTTTGGCATGCGTTATACAAAATGTTGACTCTGTGTATGAAACAGACCTTTTTACATATTTAATTAAAGAAACAGAAAATTTAACTGGAATAAGCTACCAAAAATCAACATCAGAAATTAAAGCTGCTTTTCATGTACTTGCTGATCATATTCGTTCTTCTTCATTAATTATTGCAGACGGCGGTTCTCCTTCAAATGAAGGTCGTGGCTACGTATTACGCAAAATTATTAGACGAGCAGCATTATTCACTCAAAAATTAACCACTCAAAATATTTTTCCTGATTTAGCAAAAAAATTCATTGAAGAAATGAGTACTATTTATCCTGAACTAGCTGTTAATCAAACTATGATTGTAAATTTATTAACTAATGAAATCGACCAATTCTCTAATAATTTAATTAGGGGCCAACAGATTCTTGAAGCTTATTTTAAAGAAGTAAGTACTACAAAGATTATAACAGGGCAACATGCATTTAAATTATATGATACCTATGGATTTCCATTAGAAGTTACTATTCTTGCAGCACAAGAACGTGGCTACTCTGTTGACAGTCAAGGCTTTGAACACTATATGGAAGAACAACGACGCCTTTCTGGAAAAAAAATGAAAAGTGCACAACAAGAACTAGCACTTCCAGATCATTTAAAAACTGATTTTGTTGGCTATACAACTACTCATATTCAATCTGAAATTGTGTTTATTTTAGTAGACAACAAACCAACAACTACAGTTAAATCTGGTCAAAAATGCTGGATAATTACTAAAGTTTGTCCGTTTTTTGTTGCAACTGGCGGCCAAGTTGATGATGCAGGTGTAATAATTATTAAAGGACATACAGTACCTGTTAAAGCACTTCAAAAACTCAATAATAAAAATGCTATTGGCATTGAAATTACTGCACCAATTGACTTTGAAATAGGAGAAATAGTTGACCAAAAAGTAGAAACCAACCTCCGCACAATGACAATGAACAATCACACTGCAACCCATATGTTACAAGCTGCGTTAATTGAACTTTTTGGCAAACAAATTAAACAATCTGGTTCTGTAGTCAATGCTGATTATTTACGCTTTGATTTTACCTATCATCAAAATTTAACTACTCACGAGATAAAACAAATAGAAGAGAAAGTTAATGAAAAAATTCGTGAAAATATAGCCTTAGAAATTTTTGAAACAACCTATAAAAATGCTCTTGAACGTGGTGTTATTGCAATTTTTGGAGAAAAATATAATCCAGAAAATGTTCGTGTTGTAGATATTCCAAATTTTTCTGCAGAACTTTGTGGAGGAACTCATGTCTCTGCAACAGGCGCAATTGGCATATTTAAAATCACTGAAATGAGTGCCTTATCTGCTGGCAATAGACGAATAGTCGCTTTAACAGGTATTAGAGCCCTTGAATTAATGCAAGAAAATTTTAATACAATCAAAACATTAAGCCAAAAATTTTCTGTTAAACCAGAAGAAGTTGGTAATGCTATTGATAAACAAGAAGAACTACTACATATTACAGAACTCAGTCTGAAATCAATAAAAAAGCAGGCTCTGCATGCTCAATTAGTCCAATGGCTATCACTTATTACGCAAGTAAATGGTATACCATTTTTATACATGACAACAACTAATTATATCCTTGATGAATTGCGTGATGCTGTTAACTATTTACAAAATAAAATCCCTGGATTTTATATTTTTATAAACCAAGACATCATAGAAAAATCATCATTCTATGCAGCTCTTTCTTCTGAATACGCTCAACAAATAGATCTTAAAGTTTTTAGCTCATGGCTTCATCAAAATGCTGGGCTTAAAGGTGGTGGAAAACCTGGCACCTTACAAGGTAGTGGCGGAAAAATTCCAAAAGATCTTGAAAAAGAAATTCAAGGCTGGATGCTTAAAATAAAAATCTAAAGAGAACCCAATTGATAAGTTGGGTACGTCTGACTATTTAAATTAAGTGTCATATTAAAAGGAAAATTTGATTGATTGTTCTTATAATATTGAGTCACATCAACTGCTAATGGTGTGTATAATTGATCAATTAATGCATCAAGACTTACCCCAGAAATTGGTTTAAAAAGTGAACAATAATTTAACACATTATAGACCTTTGATTCTGCAACATTAAAATCTTCTTTATTATTAAATTTAGTTTTTGATTCCCAAGCAGTAAGACCATTTAAAAGAGTCATTGAAAAACTAGGAAGACCCATATTAAAATCATCATTCTGCTCATTATTATTTACAAAATTAGTCATATTAGTAGGACATAATGAAATATAAGAAGTCTGCCCTTTAAGAACTTCTATTTTATATTGAGACGGAATAACAAAATTAACAATATTTGCATAATCAGCTGCAACAGGGGTTAAATTGTAAGCATTTGTTTTTACTATAGTAATAGTTGAAGAAGGAGTTACAGTAAGAGTGCTGCCAGAGCTCACCATCTTAGGAAGCTCTGTTATTGGATCTTTAGTAAGATCTGAAGAGACATTAATACGAACACCCCATAATCTATCGTTCCAATAGTAATTTACCTGTTCTTGATTAATGCTATAATTAAGGGCTGTATTAGTGAAAAACTTTGTTGCACCATTAATATGATTTATTAAAAATAATCCATTAATCATAGTTAAAACAATAAATATATTTTTTTTATTCATAAGAAAATCCTTCATTTTATTGTTGAATAATTGTTGATACTTTTACTGCAGGAACATAACTACCATTAGCTGGCATAAAAGTATCAGTCTGCCCAGCCCATACAATTGATTGACTAGAGCTAGGGGCATTAAGCAATCTTTCTATTGCAGATAACCCAGTACCATCTTTTATATTGGTTAAAAAGCCTGGCAATATATAATATTTTTTAAGCTCAGCAATCGATTGCTTAAAGAGAGATTCATACGTAGCATTTGAAGAATCACCAGGAATTGTATCCATTTGCAACAATCCTACCATTTTTGCAAGTGCAAAATTTTGCAAGTGCCCATAAGCTGAAAGTTGCTGTCCGTTAGCATATACTGTCCCTGCATCCCATAGATAAGGAGTTTTTGGATTAACAAGAGGCTGAGATAAAACAAGAGAAACTCCAACACCTGATGGCAAAAACTTTGGAGCAATAGCTACCCATGAAGTGGGAAGAAAATTCTTACTACTATCTTCTGTAATTGGAACGTTTTTAGTAGTGAGTAAAGTTGGCATATAGAGTAAGCTTGGATTAACTGCATAATTTGCTTGAGGCATTTCACCCAACGCAGAAGCATTATTAAAAATAGTAACAATAGAATCAAAAATTTTTCTTTCTGAGAAATAAGTTAAATTAGTTGCTGGATTAACATAAGAGGTTATTGCATTTGGATTATTATTTGCATCATAAGTAAACTTTGTTGATTCAGGCACTATAAAACCACTGTAATATAATGGAAAATAATAAGGATTCAATTTTACTAACCCAATAATATCAATTGTTCCTGTTCCATTACCCAATCCATTATCACTTATTAATAAAACAGGCGCCCATTGAACACCAGGGTCATTATTAAAAAAATTCTGAACATCTGCATTAGTAGTATCTGTTCCTTTATAAATAATTCCACTATAATCATTTTGAAAAAGTTGAACAAAAGGAACACCATTTTTTTGAGAAATAAGAACACCTGTCCATGCACCATAAACTGGCGTTTGTGCGGTACCATTTAAAGTTAAAGCCTGATAATCTGCATTATCCTGATTAAGATCTGCAGTTCTATACCATACAGATCGAATAGGAGTAGTGTCTTGCCATAACTCATTGTCATGATCATACCAAGAATCTGTAAAATCTAATGCCGGAATAAATTTAACATCTCCAGGAAAAACAAAGCCGTTGTTTGTTTCTGTACTTTGAGAAAAAACCGCTCCATCATAAGCTGAATTTTGTTGATAATCTGGCAAAAGAGTAATTGTATTTGGAGAATATAAAGTATTTCCATTAACATCTGAGCCTTGATCTACAAAAGCGGCCTGAAATCCAATATTTTTATACTGAGATGAAAAATTATTTATAACAATAACACCGGCAAACGTATCTGCTGGAGAGAGCGCTTGACCTGCATACTGTCCAGACGCTGGTGCTGAAGTAGTTGGATTAAATCCTTGACTAAAAGATCTAATATAACGAGACAACTGTAAATTTTGAACTAAAGATAAAGCAAGTGGAGCACTTTGATCTGCAACACATACTGCAGACCCCATCAAAAGACTTAATTTTGCAGAAAAAACCTCAGTCAAAAATGTTCTGTAATATTTTATATTAGAAGGATTTAAACTTGATAAATTATTTTGCCATAACAATGATAAATTGGGAACAGCTGCTAAACTCACAAGGTCATTAATTCCTTTTGCTACCCCACCTTGATTTTCTTGAATTTGAGTTAAAGGACCACCAGAAGGACGCAAAGTGACTGATGGCTGAGAAGCATTTAAAGCACTCACAATTATCATTAAAAAAATACTATAAAATTTCTTCACAAGCACAACCTCCAGAATACAGCTCTTAAAATAAATTTCTATTAAAAATAAGTTTAGTATTAAAAGAGGCTTGCTTTCAATAGTTTACTAAATAAGATTTTCTATTAGGCTCAATGATTGAGAAATAAGCAATGAAATTTCAGACCCTGATTCTTTAAAATTAGCCAAGACATAATACGGTACTTCATCTTTATTTTCAGGGCGCCCAATACCAAATTTCAATCGCCAAAATTCAGAACCACAAGCTGCAATAATTGAACGAAGCCCATTGTGACCCTTATGACTACCACCTTGCTTAACTATTAGAGAACCAAATGGTTTTTCTAGCTCATCATGCACCACTAAAATAGCTTCTGGCTTTATCCCTTTTTTAAGCAAACCGGGAACAATGTCACCAGAAGAGTTCATAAAAGTTTGAGGCTTAATAACCAAAACTTGTTTATCATTAATAGTTATTGAAGCAATAAGCATCTGATCCTTTTTTTGCCACGCACCGCTCTGCGTTTCAACTAAAGCATCAACTACCTGGAACCCTATATTATGACGTGTAAATTTATACTGTGATCCTGGATTACCAAGCCCAATAATAACTTTGATAATTGGCTTTTCTACTGTTGTATTCATAATACCCTTAAAAAAAAATGAGGCTGGAATAATCCAGCCTCAAAACTTACTATTCTGTAATATTATCAGGTTATTTATTTGCCTGCAGGCTTTGTTGGTTGAGCAGGTTTTGCTGCTGAAGCCATAGCTGATTTCTTAGCTTCATGCTTTTTTTCATGTTCAGCATTCAATGCTTCAAGAATCTTATGAGTATGATCAAATGATTCATTAACTACTAATGAAACTCCTGGAAACACAACAATATCAATACCCAATTTTCTTGCTACTTGCTTGATACGGTCTTGAACAAATTTGATGAACTCTTGACGTGCAGTTTCTGCTTTACCTTGAAATTCTTGAGCTTTTACTTGATGTTCTTGAGAAGCCTTCATGATTTCAGTTTGATGCCCATTGTTTTCATCTTGAACTGCTTTTTTAGCTGCTTCATTCATATCTTTAGCGCCAGTTGCTAATTTTGTATTATTTTTTTCTATAGCAGCCTGTTTTTCTTGCACCTTTTTTTGAAGATCTTCTAAAGGTTTTGCATGCACTTTAAGCTTTTCTTCTACTTCTTTTCTTTTAGAAATGAACTCTTCAGCTTTTTCAACAATTTTGTCAACATCAACAGATACTACAACTGCTTGTTTTGCTTCTGTAGTTACAGGAGCAGAAGCGCCTACTTTTTTACCGATTTCTGATGCATTAACAAATGCTGAAACATTAAGAACTAATAACAATAAACTAAAAACTTTCTTAGCTTTCATAAATAACCTTTTATCTAAATAGTTAAACCCTTTACTCTTTTTCTCCGTTGAATCTACTCTGATTTAAAAAAGTCGTCAACGAAAAAAGTTAAGCGTCTTACTAAAAATTTACGTAATTCTTCAAGGCACATCAATCCACCGCCAATCATCCCCAATAAGAGCCAATGTTCACCAGTAAGAGGAACCACCTCAAACAATCGTTGTCCAAATGGTGAATAAATGATTGCTAAAAAAATAATAATAATTGCCACAAAAGAAGCTACTAGCCACTTATTAGACCATAAGGAAAGTGAAAATAATGAAAGATGCAATGAACGACAATTTAATGCAGTAATTGCATGACATACGGTAAATGTTGCCATTGCCATGGTACGCGCAAGAATAAGATTAATTTTATAATAAAAAAAGAAAACCAATAAAACAGCGCTGGTCGTAACAATAGCTTGATAAAAAATTCTATAAATAAGTTCTTTGGTGATTAATGCAGCATTATAAGAAAACCATGATTTATCAAGCAAATGTGGCTCTTCTTTTTCTAATGCCAATGCATAATCAAGAAAGCCATCTGTCATAAGATTTAACCATAAAATCTGTGCTGCAATTAATGGTAATGGAAAAGCGCATGCAATCATAAACGACATAACTAATAATTCAGCAAAATTAATAGTAAAATAATACAAAATAACTCGTTTAAAAGATAAAAAACTATGCCTTCCTTCTCTTATGCCCATCAAAATATTTCCAAAGGAGTTATCCAATAAAATAATACTAGAAACCTGCTTGGTAATTTCGCTACCAGTATCACCCATAGCAATTCCAATATGAGCAGCTTTTAAAGCAGGAGCATCATTAACCCCATCACCAATCATGGTAACAATAAACCCTTTTTTCTGAAACAATTTGACTAAGCGTAACTTATCAGTTGGCACAGTGCGGGAAAAAACTGTAATTTTTTCTAAATAAGGTAGTAATTCCTCATCTGATAAACTACGCAAAAAAGGACCTTCCATAAGTTCATTTTCTTCTGATGCAATATGAGCTGTTTTAGCTAAATAAAATGCAGTGGTTGCATGATCACCTGTCGCCATCACTACTTTAATACCAGCAGCATGTAATTGATCAATAATAGAGGCAGACTCTTTACGCAGTGAATCGGTAATACCAAATACACCAAGCGCTGTTGTATTAAAATTTAGTGTATTTAAGAAAAACTCTTTTTGTTTTTCTAATTCTTGAGGAATAGCTGTTACCTCATACTCGGTCTTAATAACGGCAACTGCACGTAACCCTGAATGTACCAATTTTTCAAAAAAATCTTGTTGAATTTTACTTGGACGAGCATACTCAAATAATTTTTCTGGAGACCCTATAGTAAACCCAATTCCTTTTCCATCTTTTTCATAAAAGCCAGAATGGAACTGGGTATCGGCATGAAAAGGAATCTCATAATGTTGCGTATAAGTGCTTATTAACTTAGCTTCATCAATTCCTAATTTCTGAGCACACACTTGTAATGCTGCTTCAATAGAACTTCCTTTAACCGTATATATTCCTTTTTCTTTATTAAAATAAATATCAGCACCATTTAATAATAAAGAAGCCCCTGCCATTAATTCTAAATCATCTGAAATAATAGTTACTTTTTTTTCTGTAGAAGAATCTAAAATATCTCCTTCAGGAAAATAACCAGAACCAGTAACTCTATATTCTACAGAACCTGCTAAAAAAGAAGTAACCATTAACTCATTAAGAGTTAAAGTCCCTGTTTTATCAAAAATAATAACTTCTGTGCGGCCAAAAGTTTCTAATGATTGTAATTTTTTTATAAAAATATTTCGACGTGAAACAGTATAAGCTCCAGAAACCAATACTACTGTCATAATAACAGGAAGACCTTGAGGAACAATACAAATAAAAAGAGCTGTAATGGAAGCTAATAATTGTCCAAATGGCTTGCCGGTCAATAACCCAACACCAAGCAACCCAAAACAAATAATTGCAATAATTATTAATAATATTTTAAGAACACGTTCAATATCTTTTTGCAATGGAACTTCTACTGATAAAGTTTCTATCATTGCATAAGTAAGACCGCGTTCTGTTCTCTTACCTGTAGCAACAATTAATACTTTTGCAATACCAGAAGTTACCACTGATTCAGCAAAAACCATATTCACTTGTTGATACAAGGGCAACTCTTGATAAAGTTCAACAGCAATTTTTTGAATAGGATGAGATTCGCCAGTAAGAATAGATTCATCTACGCAAAAATCATAGGCTTCAATAATTCGAGCATCCGCAGGAACCTGATTGCCTTCACTTAAAAAGACAATATCTCCTTCAACTAATTGTTCATCTAAAACAACCTGTTTTTTACCCGCTCGCAAAACAATCGAATCATTTTTTTTAAGAGATTCCATCCTTTTAAAAATAGCACTAATTCTTTCTTCTTGAATGGTTCCTACTATTCCATTTAAAAGAAGAATGCCAATAATAATAAAGGCGTCATAATAAGCACCTGATACAAAAATTATTCCAGCTGCTCCAAACAAAATATAACTTAAGTAATTTTTATATTGATCAATAAAAATAGAAAGGAGTGAACTACTGGCTATCTTTGGTGTTTTATTTAATCCTTGCTGTGCAAGCCTTTTTTTAACTTGCGCATAAGATAAACCAGTCAAAATATTAGTATCATACTGTTCAACAAGCAAACTTAAAACCTGTTGATAACAATTCTTCATCATAACGTTCCCCTTAAAGTCCACATAAAATCTTTATATCATAAATAAAATAAAGATAAGCTAGAGAATAAGAATACCACTAGATGAAATAAAAATGCAAAATAGAAAAGAAAGAAAAAAAGAATAACCCCCATTTAAATTTAGCTTAAGCAGCTGCTTGTGCTTCTTCTGCAACTACAACAGCTTCTTCTGCTGCTACTGCAACTTCTTCAGTTACTTCTACAGCAGGAGTTATTTCTTTTTTAATAACAACAACGGGTACTACTTGTTCAGTTGTTTCTACAGAATCTACAACTTCATTAGCACAAACTGAACCAAAAGCTGATACCAAAAGAACAGCAAAAAATAGATTTTTCTTCATAATAAAATCCCCATAATAATTGGTTAAAAATAGATTACTTATATTTTATTTTTTAATAAAACATACTGTTTGAAATAATACTCTCTTACGCTTAAACCGTCAAATTATAGAAATAAAAACCATTGATTTTTATCTAAGATTTATTCCTTCATTAATGCTGAAATAAATCTTGTCTGATAAAGATAAAGACCCGCGTTTTGCAAGACAACAGAAGCTATAACCATTTTAGAAATAGTATAAGTTTTAAAAGCAGAAATTATTTTTTCTATTAAAGCAAAAAGTTGAGTTTTCAAAAGGCCATCTTTAAAAAATAAATCTTTATATTTAAAAAGAAAAAAAGCCAATGAACACAGGGCAATAAACTGTATTTTCTTCTTATGATTTTGATAAAAAGAATCACCTTCATAACTCACTAATTCTTTTGCTTCTGCCGGCAATGACTCATATACATCCCTTGCAGAATTTTTAATAGTTACCTTTATAGAAGGATTATCTTTAGTCAAAAGAAACAATAACAATAAAGTTTTTTTTACTTGATCTTGTTGAGAAAGATATTTTTTGTCTCTTTCTACTTGGGTAGCATCTCCAGAAAGAGAATCGCTTTCTTGAAAAAATAAACCAGAAAAATTTTTAATTTTTGATTCAGAAAGTTTTGTTATAAATACACCCTTAGAAAATATTGGAAGAGTCTTAAGCAATAAAGGTGCCGCACGCAATAACATTTTTCTTGCTTTATCAACTTCTGCTGGCTCATTCACCAATTTAAGAAACAAAGAACGTTCTATTTTCTTCTTTTCACAAAGGTCCATTATTTCTGATTT
Organism: uncultured Pseudomonadota bacterium; assembly: GCA_964433415.1. Classification (GTDB taxonomy): domain Bacteria; phylum Babelota; class Babeliae; order Babelales; family CAIQNR01; genus CAYSQM01. The sequence goes on along the minus strand of CAYSQM010000001.1, from coordinate 17,608 downwards.
CAGAGATGCCTTTGATAATTTAAATTCAGATGATAAACCATCATCATCGCTTTCAAATTCACTTGCAAAAACAACTCCGCAAATGCCGACCAACAAGCCAAGCGTTATTAATTTCTTTTTCATATAAACTCCATTTATAAGTTAAAGATGTTATTAAAAAAATAATTTTTTATTCTAATTCTGGATTTTCTAAAATCCATTTTAAATTATTAAGACCACTTATTGCATAACTCCCAATAGCAGCTAATCCAAAATTAAATTTAGATTTTAATTCAGGAGTTTTTTCTTTTACAGCACCAACCAACTCAATAGTCTTTTCTTTAGCCTTACCAGCATTGTCCACACAAAAATTTTTAGCTGCTTTCAAATCTTTAACAATAGTTTCTGGCCTTAATCCACGAGTAGCTGCGTAATACGCAACACCACCAACTAAAGCACTTACCGCTACTATTGCAACTTTATTTCTACTTAGAAAACTACTAGAGGCTATTTTGGAATCATTAGAATATGAAGGTTGGCCTGAGGATCTTGATGCGCTGTGTGGTAAAGCGAATAATGGCAATGATGGTCTTGCTCCCGAAGAACTTTGAGAAGAATATTTACTTGTTTTTTTTGAGCCACTTAATTGAACATCGCAAGACACAGCCGCTTCATCAATGGCTGCAACAGAATGGACACTTTCAGCAGATTGTGAAGAAGTTTCATTTCTCAATGAATCATGAACATATTTAGAAATATGATCAATTATAGATTGATCATGACGATAATAAGGAAGAATTTGCATATTATTGGCACCATCTAATGCACCAGAAAAATTATAATCTTGATGGGAAGGGACAATTTGCATATTATTAAGGACTTTTTCTTGAGATAATTCTTGAGAAACTTTAAGAGAACTTCCACTTTCTTCATATTGAATGTCTAATGCATAAAAAAACTCTTCTACTTCTGCTGTTTCTTGATATTTTTTTTCCTTAGCTTTAGCTTTCTTTTCCAGCTTTTTTTTTGATTTTTTTTCTCTTCTTTCTTCTTCTGTCTTTACTCTAGCTTTATAAGCTTTCTCACACTGCGCCAAAGAGGAAGTAAAAGTTTGTTTTTTAGGATGCTGCTGACTTGCTTTAAGGTCTAACCCAAAACAAAAACCAAATATAGCTATAATTAAAAATTTTATATATTTCATATAGTAACTTCTTATTATTTTATTAAATATTAGTCCATTAAATTCCATACTTTTTACAATACAGGAACCACACAAATAATCAATCAGATAGGAATAACCACACAATCAAGCTTAAAATAGTTTCTTATAGAATCAACGACCTTAAATCAAAAGACAAGTTTAATATCAAAGACATCATTTTTCTTATTGAATTAAATGTTTCTACTGTATCTTCTAAGCCTAAAGACTCTTTATCAAAGAGCGGAAAGCTATATAATTCTTTTCTTATTGACTCAATATTCATAAAAAAATTTATAATTTCTAAGTTTAAATCAAAAGCTTTATCTTTCTTTTTTAAAAGCATTTTATCAGAAAGATTTGTAAAGCAATCAGTAGTCTTATTAATAAGAACATTAAGATTTTGTGGCATTAAATGTAATATTTTTTTAGATTCAATATAATAATTAAACTTAATAACATACAAAGAATATTCCTTATAAACATTAAAAAATGCCCTTTTAAAAGTAATATCATCACAAAAACTTACTTTTTCTTTTTCATTTATTTCGGACAATTTTACATCTTCTTCAATTTCTCTAAGCCTTGAATCGATACCTGACGCTAATTGTATAATTTCATAGGCTTTCAAAATATCTTGCATCTGTTCATCGGTAAGATATAAACAATTAAATTGATTTTCGCTTTTATCTTCTTGCAAAGAACGACTCAAAAGAGACTTCAAAAATCTTAATGAAACTCTTGGTCTAACTATTTCTGGTTTTGCATTTTGATTAAACGCCCCTTGACCACTTTTTTTAGCTTCTTCCAATAAAGAATCTAAATCATCTTCGTCATAATTTTGGCTAGATGCACCTAAACTTTTTTTATACTTGCGCTTTTTCTTTTTATTACTCTGGTTGCCCACCGCAAAAGGACTATCGATTTCTAAAGAACTATCGACTTCTAAAGACTGATTTTTTCTTGCTTCTAAATTTTGCTCTAAAAAAAATTCTTTTTTTGCAGCTCTTTCTTCTTCACAAACTTCTTCAAGTATTTCTTTTGCTTCACCATCAATATATTCAGAAATAATCTGATCTACTAAATTTATTCTTATTTTTTTTAATACCGCACGATCTTCTTTAAATTTCTTAGCTTCCTCCTCAACATCATTAGGAACTCCTTGAAAAGCGATGTTTTCAGGCAATTCTTCCTCTTTATACTGCCCCTCTATAGTGCCATAGTGCTGACGATATAAGTTTAGACATAAATTATATGATTCCAATGCTTGCTTATGACCTATTAAAAGGTCATGCCCTATACCATTAGATAAATAGAATGAATTCATTTTTAAAAAATGAATAACCGGCAAGGTAACATCTATTAATTGCAATGATCGCTCATCTCCAACAACTTGATAGTAATAAGTAGATGAAGAATCAAAAATATTTTCTAGATTATGAGGAAGCAAAAAAGCAAGTGGTACCAATATTATTTCAGGAATTTCTTTTCTTGCTTTAGCTGCAGCAATAATTACAGCTCCTTGACTATTTTGAGCCGAAGTATAAAGATCAACTGCAGAAACAGCCCCTCCCATTAAAGAACTCATAGGGCGTATAAAATTAAATTCTTTAGATCCTAACGGAGTAGAAATAGTTTGCATATAAAAAGGTTCTATTAAATTTTTCTCAGAACAGGATACTGATAAATTTATTGATAAAAAAATTGTTAATATCATTAATACTACTTTTTTCATATAATCTTTAAACCTTTTTTAATAAAGTACTAATTGAATTAAGACTCAAGCGCAATCATTTATGGATAAGGATAGCCACTTTAAAAAATAGATCAACGAGAACGCCAAATTAATTCCTTTCTGAAAAACTTTATTAAGTTCTTGTATTTATTGCTAAGCTTTTTTAAGCTCATGATCATTATTTATTGTTACTAGGCCTTTAAGGATTGTCATGAAAAAACATATAAGTCGCCCATTATTGCCTTTCATACTTACAAGCTTAACTTTAAGTTTTGTAAAAATAACTCTTTATGCTGATACAACTCTTTATTCAGGCTTAACTCAAATAAGCAGTCAAACTTTTTTATTCACTCGGCCTCTGTTCCAAAACATTGCGACTCGAACTACTTTATGGCATGATGCTGGATTTGATGAAACAAAAAATACTGGCTTTAGAGTTACTGGTAGTTTTCAAAGCACCACAACTTCTCCACTTTTAAAGCAATATTTTTTAATGCAAAATCATGATTCAATCGTAATAAGTAACACTGATGCAAATCGCGATATTCGACCAGAATGGCTTGGTCTACCTAACAATTTTGGGGGAACCTTAAATATAACACCTGAACAAAGCCAAGGATGTTTTGAAATTCAAGCACGTCATTCATTAAAATCATTCTTTAAAACAGGTTTTTTAAGTTCAATGTATGTTGCTGCCAGTATGCCAATTCTACTTGTTAAAAATAATCTTAATTTTAGCCAATCACGTATTACCAATGCTGGGCCAACCACAAACACCGTTTTTGATATTGTCAGTGCATTTACAAACCCTACCTGGAACTATCAAAAAATATCAACCAGCAACAAAACAACAGTACGTCCTGGCGAATTACGCTTAGAACTTGGAAAAACTTTTATTTCTAATGAACGAGCATTACTAGTTTCTTATTCTGGTATTTCTCTGCCAATGACTGGGCCACAAAAAAATGAATATATTTTTACACCACAAATTGGAAATAATGGTCATATTGGATTTTTATGGGGAGCCCACCTACAAGCACCTTTAACGAGCAAAGAAAGCTTTACTTCCTGCACATTTTTTCTTGATCTAGAAAATACCTGGCTTATACGTAATCATCAGTACCGTACTTTTGATCTCAAAAACAAAGAATGGAGCAGATACTTATTATTAAGGAAAAAAAATCAAATAATTGATCAAACTATCCCTGCCATTAATATATTAACTCAAAAAGTACGCTTATCACCTTATAGTATTGTTGAATTTTCTACTGGCCTGCGCTTGGATGTTAATAAAGTAATGGCAGAAATTGGATTTGGCGTATGGGGTCATGGCGGAGAACGAGCAAAACTTATTGCTCAGTGGCAAGAAATTTATGGCATTGCAGGAACAGCCATTAATACGACTGCAAGCACTAGTACCATTCGTGAACAAGCTACTAATGATGCTACCTTTACCCCGATCCTTCAAAATGATATTAATTTAAATTCTGGAGAAACAGTACCAACGGTTAATTATAGAGTACATACTTCTTTAGGCACTCATATTCGTGGCAAAAAAGCTGATGGATTTTTAGGCATTGGCGCATTTATTGAAATTCCTCATAACCCAACTAAAAGCTTTGAACAATGGGGATTATGGCTTACGTTAGGTGGCGCATTTTAATTAGTTAAATATTAAATCAACAAAACATAATTAAGTAATTTTTCAGGATGATTGATTAATATAAATCCATTTTCTTCGTTTTCTAATTGAGCCTTCCACCCTTCTTGTTCTTCATCAACAGTCCACGCTGAATTTACTGCTTCTACAGCTTCAATTTCATACTTTTCAAGCTCATTTTCAACTAAAAAATGGGGTGGTTCATTACCCGCATTAGAAAATAAATCAGAGAATTCATCTACTGGTCTAAAAAATCTATGAAAAATTTCAATATTAGTAGCCAATGATCCATTTTTTTTCTTTTTAGTAGATATCACACTAGATTCTTTAATTGAATACGCTACTTCAAAAAATCCGAAATGGCGTAATTCATTTCCATCAGTATAATAACCAGGAATTTTTACTAAATATGAGCCATCATCTTGTACAATAGGAATAATTTTTACATCTCTTAAAATAATCTGATCGATAATTCTTGGAAATCTATGATTAAAAACAATTACTCTTTCACCAAACTTGCTTAATAATCCTTGTTTAAAAAAGTCTTCACCTTGCTTATAACCTTGCACAGTCAAAGCCCTTTCTTGATCAACAAACCAATCATTTACTCGTGCATTATATGCAATAGGCATCTTTTTATGAGCACTATAAATATTAGTATCCACTTCAAGATAAGCGGCAGGCGACGACTCTTCTAAATCAACTAAAGCTTCAACTTTTTCTACAACATCTTGTGCTTGTTTTTTCTTTTTTTTAGTTTTAATAGGTTGCTTTTTTACAAAAATTCCTTGAGCTTCAAGCTCACCAATATCTGCTAATAATTCTGAAATTGACCTATCTTTAAATGTATCAATACTCTTGACTGCAACTAAAGGCATATTCCATTGAGATGGAAATTTAAAAACTTGATCTTCCAATAGCGTAATAGTTGGAATTAAATTATTTTTCTCTGCATACTCATAAAATAATTGGTAAATTGCAATTAAAGCATTTTCATGCTCTTCTAAAGCGTCTTGATTAGTAAATGCATATGCCTGACAAAGTAAAACATATTGTAATAATTTGATCATAGATGAAGAAAAATTAACTTTTTTAGGTTTTTTTTCTATCACACAAAATGATTCAACTTCAGTTAAAAAAACAGTGCTATAATTTACTACTAAATAGGCTATTGTATCTAATAGTTCTGGCAATAAAGAGGCCAATTGCGTTCCTTGACCAGGCCTTAATAACTTACAACTATCTTTTAGTCTATACAAAGAACTTAAATAGTTATTTGGCGATGTTAATGCAAAATATTCTTTTAGTTTGTCGTTATCAATTAAAGGTAACAATTCACTCACAATCTTTTCTAGTTTCCCAAATAAGACAACTTCAAGAGTTGAACAACTGTGTTGTTTCTTAATAAATAAATCAATAAAAGAAGTCATTTTATTAATTTTTAGATTTAAAGGAGCATACGATAAATTAAAATCTTTCATCATTTTTATAGTTCTTATTTTAATAAAAGTACTATATAAAAATAAAAAAGTTTCTTTCAAAAGAATAGCATGTTCTTCCTTATTTTGTTTTTTAAACTTATTCATTTCCGATTCAAATGATACTTTTGACAATTTACAAAAAACAAGCAGCTCATTCATTATTTTAATAGAAACATACTCAGGATCTCTTAATGTATCTGGAGAAACAACTACAGCATTAGTAGATTGAAATAATTTAATTTCCTCTGCAAGATTACAGGGCTTTTTACCAGATACAATTGCTTGAATTTCTTCTTGAGAAATTTCCTCAAGAAATGAATTATCTTTTTCAGCGCTAAAAACAAACCCCACAACAAAAAAACTTGTCCAGGCTATGAGCCTTACCTTACTTATTAAAGTAAATTTATCTCTATTCACAATCTTATCCTTTATTCATTATTTCAATTATTGCTAATTGCAAATAAGCATAGCCTGTTGTTGCAACAAAATCAAATCTCAAAAATAAGCTTAGGGATTAATAAAATGAATTCAGAAGTTAAATTTTATAAAAAAGATTTGTTAATTACTTTAGGCTGCACGCCTTAATTATTTCAATTTGAAACCAACAATAGCTTTATATTTGGTCGGTTTGCATATTATAAATAAATAATTTACAGTAATACTTATTATAAATGGACGCCCCTGTATTCACATGTGGCATATCTTGTACTTCAAAATTTTAGTCAAGTAACAAGTTATGTATAACAAGAAAAATTACAGGGTGGTTAAATTACATTAGAGTTTGCTTAAGAGCAAAGATAAATGGAGGTTATTATGAAAAAAAATTATTTATTATTATTATTAGGTTTATTACTGAGCACTCCCCTTGTGCATTCAAGTGATGATAGTGATTCTGACTCTGAAAGTGAAGAGATATCCGAACGACCTAATAGTGAAATTATAAGTCAAGAACATCTTCGCTTTTTAACAATGCTCTTGAAAGCCGGATCAGTGTCTTTTATCAATCTTTCTAAGGTGTTTAGAGGTATTGCACAAAAGATAGAAGAAATTTCACCAAATAGACTACAATCAAGACCATCTACTACTGACAACAGTGATAATACAAGTTCACCGATTCAGGGTCCATTTATTAATGCATTAGAATGGTTATCTAAAATAGAAAATAAAACTTCACTAATTGCCGATATGCATGCCAAAAAACTTCGAACTTTAGACTATATTTATAAATTTATGTTGCCACAACCTGTTCAAAAAATTCTTGCAACTCACTATGAATTATTCAAAAAACAATGTAGTACTACATTTCCTTTTTTAACAAATGGAACAGAAGACTTTAATGATCCTTACAATGAAGAAAATCTTTCTTTTGAATCACCCTACCTAACATTAAATAAAATTTTACAGCAAATTATTCATGAAAACACAGAAAAAATAATCCCTAAAACAGGGCTGACTTTTATAAACGCAATTACTCAAAGCACAAATAACAATATCAAAGGGGTAATTTTTAACGGCGTACCCGGTACTGGTAAAACAGAAACTGCACGCGCTTTAGCAAAAAAACTTGGAGTTCCTTTTGTTTTCAACAAAGTTTCTGATATTTTTGCTACTTCATTTGTAGGAAAAGGATCTCAAAAAGTTAAAGATTTTTTTATAGAAGCACGCACTATGGCAAAAAAATCTAAAAGTAAAAATCCTATAAAAGTTATTATGCTTTTAGATGAAATTGAAAATTTGCTTTTAAAACGTACTGATGACCCTGAGAGTCTTTCTAGCCACAATGGACCAATTATGCGCGATCATAACGCAACAACAGTATCATTTATGGATGAATTTAATGCTTGCCAATTAAATGAAGGTATTTTAATTATTGGCACAACTAATCTTAAAAATAAACAGTTTATTGACCCTGCAATCTTAAGCCGTTTAAACTACGGTATGATTACTTTTGAAAAGCCTTCCATTGCAGAGCGCGCGGACTATATACATTTTTATGTTCAAAAAACGATTGCCTTAAAACTTAAAAATAATATTTGGAAGAAGTTAAATATTCCTACTTTAACCATGGATCAGTATATGGCAATTGCCGAAAAAATTATAAAAAACTGGTATTATATACAGACGACAAGTATTGATCTTAAATCTTTAGATAAATCATTAGATGATATAGACTGTCCACTTATTACACTTGCACGTCAAACTAATGATTGTGATTTACGAGAAATAACCCAACAGATTAACAGCGTTTTTATTAATCAATCAAAACGACTAGACCAACTTGAAACAGATTATAATGCTCGTCAAACCGCTAATAATAGAACAACTTGCTGGGCAAATGAAATGATACAAAGCGATACTCCACATCAAGCACTTGAAACTTTTAAAAGATGGCCTTTTGATGAACAATGTAAAAAACAGATGATCTTAAAAGTTTTAAGTAAACTTCATCTTACAAAAAAAGCTCTCCCTTGGGTCACCTTTTGCACTACATTAGGAATCTCTACAGCACTTATACCTTTTGTTATTAAAGCTACTCCAGCTATCTTAGAGTTTGCACACAAAAAAATTCCTCTAAAGAGTAAATATGCTTTAACTAAAGAATACCAAGAAAAATGTATCCTTGGGCTTGCTTTATGTGGAGCTGCATATTCTATATTAAAACTCACCACTAAAGCACATGCTTTATCGCAACCTATTATAAATACAGAAGAGTTAATTAATTTTTATAGCAATCAAGAATTTAAACTTACTGAAACCGATATAAATTGCAATTACTCAAACAGAGCATTAAGTACTAAGTATTGTTAATAATTTATTTTTACAAATAAACATCATCTATTTTTAGGGTAAATATTGTTAATCTTTTTCTAGCAACATTTGCCCTAAAAAACAGAGTAAATTGCGTATAATTAAATTAACAAAACATAATTAAATAATTTTTCAGGATGACTCACTACAACAACGCCATTATTTTCAAACGCTTGCCACCCTTCATCTTCTCTTTCTATAGTCCATTTTTCATCTTCAGCTACCACTGCTAAAATCTCTAATTCATCAAGAGACTCTTGAGAGAATGAAAGTTGACCATTTTCTTTAAAAAGATCAGAAAAATTTTTGACTGGCCTAAAAAACCTATGAAACACTAATCTTTGCACTGTTGGATTTTTTTTACTTTTTTCAAGACTAGATTCTCTTAGTTCATAACTTATTTCAAAAAAACCAAAATTACGATTACCTTTTTTATCATTATAATACCCTGGAACTTTTACCGTAAACCTTTCATTTTCATTAAAAGGAACTACTTTGGGATTATATAAGAGGTAATGATCAATTATTTTAGGAAATCTATGATTAAAAATAATTTTTTCTTCACCATGCATCTTCAATAATTTTTGCTTAAAAAGATCTTGACGCAATCCTTTATAGCCTTGAAGAGAAAGCGCTTTTTTATGATTAGAAAACCAATCTTGAACCCTATCGTCATAGATTATTTCCGATCTATGCTTTGCAATAAAGTCTTTATCTATTAGCGGTGTTTTTATAGAAAAATCACTTAACGGACTCTCGTCTTTTAATGATGAAACAACAACAGATGAACTTGGCCGGTCATCTAAATCCTCAGAAGAAGATGATGATGCTGATTCAACATTTTTTTTATTTTTATTTTTTTTACTTATTAATTTTTTTTGAATCTTTTCTCTCTCTAATTCTTCTTGCTCTAACAACTCTTTTTCAGCTTTTTTTGCTATAGCTTCTTTTTCTTTAAGATTTATTAATGGCGCATCCCATTTTGATGGAAACTCAAAATCACCATTTTCAAGTTTTATTGTGGGTATAATATTATTTTTTTTAGCATATTCATAAAGATTTTCATAAAACACTTCAAGAAAATCTGCGTATCCTTTTGATAGATATTCATAATAAAATACATGTGTACCTAAATAAAAAAAGTTAGCATCATTTTCTTGAAATAAAAGTTGAGAATCTTCTGTTTTCCAATGATCTTTAAGAAGATGAATTGAAGCATTTATTTTACTCATTAAAGTTGCACAAAGATCAAGAATAGACAATGTATATATATCTGTATCTTTTTTAAGATCTATTTTGTGCGGATGAATAGATGCATAAACATTTTTAATTGCAATAAATTCATCACGAAATTGATCGAATTTAAAAAAAACAAAAGTTTCATTATTTATAAGCGATATTTCTTCTTTAACTTTATTTATTTTAAGTAAAATTAAAATTTTTTTATTTAAATCAGTATCAATATTTTCTCTAACTAAAGAATCAATATATCGAATTAAATAATTTTTATTAGAAATGCATATAGAGACTGGAATAGAAAAAAGATTTCTTAAATAAATCATTTCTTTATTGTATATATTAACAGTATAAATAAAAGACATTTTCGCTTTAATATAATTTTCTAGCCTATGCTTGGTCGTTTTTTTTTTAAAATATTGATTAAAAGTTTTTTCTAGCAGAGGTTTTTCAAGAAAAAAGTCAGCTACTTTTTTGATTTCTTTTTCCTTCTCATCAATTGATGTTAATAAAAACTCTTCAATATCTACTTCTTTTTTTTGAAGAAAAAGGAGCCGTCTTTTTAAAGCAATTTTATCCGAATCAGAAACAGGAATAGAATCTATTTGTTCATTTGATGTAATAACAGAAAAGCAATCTTCGCTTTTAAGCTTCTGACTTGAAAAAATAGACTCAATAAAAAAAAACATACATAAAAAAGAAAGCGTCATATATTTTTTCATAATTATCCTAATTTTATTTAAATTAAACCTTTATTAATTCAATAATAGTTAATTTAAATTTTAAATATCAATAAAATATAAATAAACGTATTATTTAGACAATAATACATAATTAGATATTTTTTCAGGATGACTTACTATAATAAAACCATCAGACTCTTTTTTTAATTGGACTTCCCAACCATCTTCTTCTCTTACTGTTGTCCATTTTGGTTCTTCATCTACTGCAGTCAAAACCTCATATTCAGAAAGAGAATCTTCCGGTAATGACGGTTGAGCATTTTCTTTAAAAAGATCAGAAAATTGTGCTACGGGTCTAAAAAACCTATGAAAAATAAATCTCTCTAACGGTGTCTTTTTTTTACTTTTTCCAAGACTCGACTCTTTAAGTTCATAACCTATTTCAAAAAATCCAAAATTACGTTTCCCTTTTTCATCATTATAATAACCAGGAACTGCAAAAGAAAAAGATTGAGCGCTTTCAACAATTGGTGTTAATTTTTGATTGTCCATTATTAAAGAATCAATTACTTTAGGAAATCTATGATGAAATGCCACCAGTTCTTTTCCATAAATTTTTAATAATCTTTGTTTATACAGATCATCACCCTTTTCTTCTGTATAGCCTTGCATAAAAAGTGCCTTTTTAGGATCAGTAAACCAATCTTTGATTCTATCATGATAGGTTATTTTTTTTGTTCTATGAGTAGCAAATTGATCTTTTCTAAGACTAAAATTTTCTAAAAAAACATCATCCCGATCTTCAAAATCAATCTCTGCTGCCAAGATTGAAGAGCTAGCTTCTGCTTTAACAACTTTCTTCTTTTTACCTTTTTTATTTATTTTTGTAGAAACATCACTTTCACCTAATTCTTGCAAAATATCAGCAACAGACTTTTCAATAAAATGTTCAGCTGCAAAAAAAGGCGATGCTGATGGCAATGAATCAAAATTAGGGTATAACTCTATTGATAAATTTTCTTTAGAAAGATAACGCCTAGGACTAACACCAAGAGTATTTATTTCATGGACTATATGGTTGTAGACTAAGGGAACGTCTACCATATATTTTGCATATAAAAAAGGATCAACTATAGATTCACACCCTATGTGTAAATAGGTAAAATAAGCTATAGCCTTTTTTAATTCAAATGAAACTTTTTCGTATTTCTTTTTTGCTAAAAATTCCAATAAAAAAGCATCGTATTTTTCAAAAATATCTTCTTTTGTAGAGTTATAATTACTTAATAAAAGATTAACAACGGCTAAAAGCGAATTTTCAAGGGCTTTTATTTCATAACTACTTCTTTTAGCTTGGGGAAGCTTATTAATCCAATCTTTAATTGAATAAATAAAAGAAAAATATTCAGAATACTCTCCAATAACAAATTGAAGGCGGTCTTTAACTGTTTCTAAAGAAACAATTTTTAATAATATTTTTCTTAACTCTAAAAAACAAGAAATTTCCTCGTTAGTCAAATTAATCTCTTTTAAAAAAAGATCATTTAAAATTTTATCTATAACATTTAACCTAATATTAAAACAGCCATTTCGGTCGCAAGGAAAATCTGCCGCAATCTTTTTCATATTAAAAGACAACTTAAATAACGCTAAAGTATTCAATAGCCCATAAATAAGTTCATGTTTTTCAGCTTTATTAGTAAAATTAATATTTAAATCGCTTATAAAAGAAGATGATGTTGAATATTCAATTATTCTTTTTTTTATAGACTCTTCAAACATTTTTTGAAATGGATTAGTTTTTTTTATCACTTCAAAATCAGGACTTAGACACTTTAAATGAGTAAAAACATTATCTTTCACTGTCTTTCTATCTTGCTTATTAAATAAATCTTTTACTTCTTCATAATGATCTAAACTACGAATATAAAAAAACATATCTTGATTGTTTTCCAATAAAAAATCACTCGCCATTAAATTTGAAAAAGAAACCAAGTAAGAAAGAATTAAAAAAAATAAGTTTAAATTATTTTTCAACATCAAAACCTCCATTAAAACGAAAAGTATCATTAATCCTATTATAATTAAAATTACTATTATTAATAATAATGTCAATTAATTTTTACTGATAAAACGCTTTGTTAAAGATAAATCTCTTAGTTTTCCTATTTTCTATCTAAAAAATCTAAGTTAAGAATTTATAAGGTTTTATATCAGAATGACATAAGATAATTTTTGACAACAAAAAACCCGAGTTTTAGCCCGGGTTCTAAGTTTAAGCTTTTACTTAAAAGAAATGGAACCTTAATACATTCCGCCCATACCACCCATACCACCAGCCATAGGCGCAGATTCTTTCTTTTCTTCTGGCAAGTCACACATGATAGTTTCGGTAGTTAACATAAGGCCAGCAATAGATGCTGCATTTTGCAATGCAGTACGTGTTACTTTAGCAGGGTCAACAATTCCTGCTTCCATCATATTAACCAGTTCACCTTTTTTAGCATCAAAACCAATTTCATCAGCTTGACCACGAACTTTTTCAACAATTACTGAACCTTCATAGCCAGCATTTGATGAAATAATACGTAACGGCTCTTCAAGTGCACGGCGCACAATTGCAAGGCCAAAGGCTTGATCGCCCGTAAGACCTAAAGCATCAACTGCTTTTTGAGCACGTAATAATGCCATACCGCCACCTGCAACAATACCTTCTTCTACTGCTGCACGCGTTGCACGTAACGCATCATCAATTCTGTCTTTTTTTTCTTTCATTTCAACTTCAGTTGCAGCGCCAACTTTAATAAGAGCTACGCCACCTGCAAGTTTTGCAAGGCGCTCTTGAAGTTTTTCTTTATCATAATCAGAACTACTGTTTTCAATAAGTAACTTAATTTGAGTGATACGGCCCTTAATATCAGCTTCGTTACCAGCACCATCAACAATAGTGGTCGCTTCTTTAGTAACAATCACTTTTTTAGCAGTACCAAGATCTGTAAGCAAAATTGTTTCAAGTGTAATACCGCACTCTTCTTCAATTACGCAGCCACCAGTTAACAAAGCAATATCTTTAAGCATTTCTTTGCGACGATCGCCAAAACCAGGAGCTTTAACTGCAACAACTTGTAAAGTTCCACGAATCTTGTTAACTACCAAAGTTGCAAGCGCTTCCCCTTCAATATCTTCAGCAACTATCAAAAGTTGTCTACCTGCTTTTGCTACCTGTTCTAATACATGCAACAAAGACTTCATAGAAGTAATTTTTTTATCATATAATAAAATTACTGGATTTTGCAGATGCGCTTCCATTTTTTCTGAATCATTAACAAAATAAGGAGATAAGTACCCACGATCAAACTGCATACCTTCTACAACTTCTAATTCGTTGTACATGCCTTTTGCTTCTTCAACAGTAATTACCCCATCACGACCAACGCGGTCCATTGCTTCTGCAATTTGTTGACCAATTACCGTGTCAGAGTTTGCAGAAATAGTTGCAACCTGTTCAATCTCTTTTTTATCACTTACTTTTTTTGCTGATTTTTTAATCGCTTCAACACATGCCTCAACAGCTTTATCAATACCACGCTTTAATTCCATAGGATTTGCTCCAGCAGTAACATATTTGTTACCTTCACGGAATATTGCCTGCGCAAGAACGGTTGCTGTGGTTGTTCCATCACCAGCAACATCTGCTGTTTTACTTGCAACTTCTTTAACCAATTGAGCGCCCATATTTTCTAATTTATCAGCTAAGTTAATTTCTTTTGCTACAGTTACACCATCTTTAGTGATAACTGGAGAACCAAAAGGTTTTTCAAAAGCAACATTACGACCAAGAGGCCCAAGGGTTACTTTAACTGCATCTGCTAAGGTATCAACACCGCGACGAATTTTTTCTCTAGCTTCTGAACCAAAAATTATTCTTTTTCCAGCCATTTTATTCCTTTAACTTTCTATAATTGCAAGAACTTCTTCTTCTTTGATGATTACAAAATTTTCATCAATCTCTGTTCCAGCATATTTTCCAAAAAAAACGATATCGCCAACTTGCACTTGTAAAGGTATTATTTTACCCTGATTGTCAAGCTTACCCATGCCGATTGCAACAACTTTTCCTGTTTGACCTTTTTCTTTTGAACCTTCAGGGATATATAAACCACCTGCCGTTTTTGCTCCAGATTCAATACGTTCTATATATAAGCGATCATAAAGTGGGCGTAATTTTTTCATAATTGCTCCTTAAAACTGATTAATCATCATACGATGTTTAGTATATCTCAACCAGGAAAGAGTGCAATTATTTTATACTAACAGACTCATATTTTCTTATTGCACAACAATAAAGATATCAATGCTAATAATAAAAAAAACAACAAATAAAATTAATAAGTTTATTAATTTTATAAGCTTAAAAAGCCTCTTTAAAAAAGATCGGAGCAAATAAAAATTATTTATCAAATAATTTCTCTTTATGAACTAATAAATAAATCATTTTTATAAAATTTCTACAAATTGAATACTTAAATTTATTTGACAACCACCTAGAATAAAATTAAATTTTATAATTCTATGTAGACTAATTTCTTATATTAATAGAACCTCAGAAAGGGTTTATTCATGAATAAAAAACTTTTAATAGCAACACTTTTAATATTAACTGGAGCAATAAACGCTTTTCCAAGAAAACCAACTTCAGCAGAAGTTATTAGCACAGTGCTACTTCCTATAGTTATTACTCAAAATCGTGAAACCTTAAAAGCTATTGGTTCACGTACTGCTGCTTGTACTGTTGCATCATGTAAATCATTAAAAAGCACTGTTTCAAATGTATGCGTTAAATCAATTGAAAAAACAACGAACGGCATTAAAACAATAAACAACGCTCAAAAAAAAGCTGTTAATTTTCTTGTAAATGATGTTTTAAGAGCTAAAAATAAAATGGACCTCTTAAATGCTGGTGCACTATTAGCAGCTGATATTGCTTGCAATCGAGATAAAACCAATATTAGCTACAATTTTGGAGTGTTAGCTCTTACTGCTACTTATGGCCATTTAAGTAAAACCAAAGTAAGCTATTATGATAATTCAAGAAAATGGTTAATAGTTAAGTATTTTAATAATTTACTAAAGAAGAGTCCGACTGTAACTCCTACTCAAGTTACTGCAACTGCTGAAACTAAAGCACAAAGCGCTCCAGAAAGTTCTACAACAAGCGCCGACCAAAGCAGTTCAGTCGAACCTGTTGAATAATATATAAGATCTCTATCAAAAGCCCTACTTAACGGTGGGGCTTTTTTGTTGCCTATTTTTATAAGATTAGAGTAAGATAATAAAAATAATTTGGACTTTAATTAAAAACCCTAAATCACACGCCTGCACTCTGTTTGGCTCTGGATGACGAATCGAAGTACATTTTTCTAAGATAAATGTAAATATTTTTTCTTAAGTTAGTGCCATTAGATTCCAAAATAATAAAATAGGTGAAAAATACCAAAAGGTGACCATGAAACTATTTGTAGCACCTCCACTTTTAGACTATCAAGAACTACTGAAAACATGTATTGAGCTTGCGCCTCATTGCGCAGGGTTTCATTTTGATATTATGGACGGTTTTTTTGTGCAAGAAACACGATTTACACTAGAAGATATTAATAAATTACGCAAAGAAACGGTCTTAAAAAAAAGCCAATTTTGGCTTCATTTCATGGTAGCTAATCCAATTGAATATATAAAAAATAGCACTTTAAAACCTGGCGATATTATTTCTTTTCATTATGAAGCGCTTCATACACTCGCTCAAAAAAAATCAACTAGCTCCAAAGAGTTCTTTGTGAAAGATTTTACACTTTTTGAAGAAATTGTTGAGCTCTTAGAGCATAAAAATATTATGCCAAGCCTTGCTGTAAATCCAGAAACTCCTGTAAAAAGCATGCTTGATGTCCTCTTTTTATTTGAACATATTTTAATGATGGGAGTACACCCAGGAAAATCTGGCCAACTTTTTATTCAAAACGTTAGTGAAAAAATAAACTTATTACGAGCTTATACAGTAGCTCAAGAAATGAGTGTAATTATTGCGCTTGATGGAGGCGTTGAAAAAAGCAATCTTATTACACTACAAAACCTTGATGTTAATGAGATTGCCATTACTTCAGCAATTTTTAACTCAAAGAATACATTAAAAGAACTTATTGAACTAAACAGCCTTATCCAGAATAATCAAGATCATCAAAAATTTTAAAATAAACCCACACAAAAATTCATTCATTAAAATATTTATTGCTCTGTGGTTTTAATATCTATTTATTTTTAATCTTTTTCTTCTTTTTCCAAATAATCTGAATCTTCTTTTTGGCTTTCTTCTTCTTGCTCAAAAACTTCATGGCTTAAGCATTTTTGAGGTTTTTCATATTCAAGATTATGTACAAGCTTCATATGCCTTTTACAACTAGTAGAATCTGTAAATGCTCTTGCGCACTGATTACACTTAAAACGTTTTTCTCCTGTATGTATACGCTTATGTCTAACGAAGTTACGATAATCGATTGTTTGATAATCACACTCAGAACATTTCAATATTTTATTAACTTGTTGATCAAAGGTTTTATTTAAACCTATAGCTATATCTGGCATTATTTGAACTTCCACTTCAGGCTTATGAATAACCCTCATATGCCTTTTCCGACTAGAATGATCTGCAAACTGCATTGGACATTCATCACACTGATAAGATTTTACTTCAGCATGAGTTTTCATATGCCTTCTACAATTAGAAGGATCTGCAAATTCCATTAGACATGTATCACACTGATAAAATTTTACTTC